>NZ_LZIC01000082.1 GCF_001667185.1 Mycobacterium sp. 852002-50816_SCH5313054-b
TCCTGGGCGCTGTGATCGCCGGTCTGCTCGTGGTGGCCACGGCCGTGCGGCTGCGGAGGGCACGAATGGGTCGCGGCATCGGGATAAGCCCTTGCGGCGCAGCGCCAATGATCGCGCCCACGACCGTGCCGTGCGCGTCGCAGTCCGACAGGCCGTCCTCGCCCATGATGTAGTCACCACCGGGGACCACGGGCAATCGCGGATTGGGCGAAATCCCGGTGTCGATGACGGCCACGGCCACGCCGTTGCCGGTGCTGTATTGCCACGCACGGCTGATGTTGAGCAGGTCGAAGCCGGGCGCCATCTGCGAGACGTCCGGGGTCTTGACGGTGATCGGCGCCGAGCAACTGTTGGCGCGGCGCATCGGTTGGTCCGGCCGCGGCGGCCCGTCCGGTGGCGCCAGTGCCGGATCGACCTTGGGGGGTGAAATGGCGTGGGCGGCAGGGATGTTGCCGGTGATAACGATTAGGATCAGGGCCGCGGCGATCGCGGCGGCCCGGGTGCACGCTGGTTTCAGTGGCGAAGCCACGTGAACAGCCCTCCCAGCGCGGCGGCGGCCGGCAATAACACGATCATGGCCAACACCTCAAGCCATTCGACGGTCAACCGGATCAACGGCCTGAACCGCGTCTCGGGCACCAAAAGCGCTGCGGCCAAACCCAATGCGGCGAAGGCCACCACCAGTGCAACCGGCCAGATCAGCCCGGTCTCGAGACTCCTCGGGCCGGCCAGCGCGTACTTCACGACACCTGCGCACACCGCCGCGCAGGCGCCGCAGACCAGGGCGACCGCCTGGTACTTGGCCGCGAACCCGCGGCCCTGCGTAATGAAGATGCCTACCACCAGGCCGGCCACCACCAGCGCCAGCCACGCCCAACGCCGGCCCGGCGCCAGGACGCCCCACACCGCGACCGGCAGCACGGCCGACACCCCGACGCACAGGCCCACCTGAACCGCATTGACCAACCGCGCCGACGCGGCGATCGCCGCGCCGCGGGCGGTGATGTCGGTGAGTTCGTCGTCCTCGTCCTCGGTTTCGTTCGCGCTCACCGGCGATACGGTGTCCACCGGCATGCCCTCGCGCCGCGCGAACAGGTCACGCCCCGTGATGGATCCGAAGTGCGGCGGTCGAACGCGCGCCACCCACAGCGCGATCGTCGGCGCCATTCGCACCAGCACGAGCACGCCGAACAGCACGCAGATCGACAGCACCTGCACCGACACCGGGCGGAACATCCGTGCGGCGGCCACCGCGGCCACGATCCCGCACACGGTCACCACGGCGGTCGCCGCCGCGGTCTGCCATCGTTTCCGGGTCGCCGCGCTGATCGCGATGGCGCCCAGGATCACCACCACGAGCCCGATCAGCGCGTGGGGGGCGCCCAGCTTCCCAGGCGGTGCGCAGCCGCCCGCGGCGGCCACCAAAAGCACCGTGAGCCAGGCGAACCCGCTGAACATGTCGCGCCGCTGCGGCCATCCCGCGAACACCACGGCGGCGGCGATCGCCAGGAGCACACCAACCCCGCCCGCGACGGCGGAGGGAATCAGGCTGTCGCTGAGGGCGCGTTCCCGCAGGGTCAGGCCCACCACCACACCGACCGCCATGGCCGCGATCACGATCGCCGTGTGCGCGGCGGTCAGCGCCGTCACCGGGGCGAACATCCGATCCCCGCCGTCGCGGCCGAGCCACTTGCCCATGGCCGCCAATGCCGTCGACAGCGATTCGTATTGCGGCTCAAAGGATTCGCCGTCGACGCGGGGCACCAGAACCAGCGTGTCGCCGTCCTGGACGCCGAGCTCGTCGAGGCTCTTGTTGATGTCCAGGCGCACCCCGTTGACCTTGTGCAGCTCGTAGCTGCCCGGCGGCAGCGCCACACCGTCGAATCCCTTGCGCTTCAGGTCGTCGCTGAGCAGCTCGACCATGCCCTCGAAGAAGCCTTCCACCGGTGTTCCCGCGGGGAACACCTGGGAGCACAGGTGCTTGTCGTAGGAAATGTTGACCGCGCACCGGGCCGGGAAGGCAACCTTGTGGGGCGATGTCACTGCTGGGCCCTCTCCGCTCCGGCCTCCGGCACGTATTTGTCGGCCAGCCCGGCGGTGATCTCGAACAGCCGCAGCCGCGACTTCTTCTTCAGCTCGTGGACCGTGTCAATGATCCCGCCCTTGGCGAGGTGCGGATCGAACGGCATCACCTCCACGGTCGCGCCGACCTTGGTGAACCGCTCGGTCAAGTAGGCCAAGGCGTCCTTGTCGACGGCGCTGTCGGCGTGGTTGATGATCACGGTGCTGTGCGACACCAACTCGTGATAGCCCTGGGCGCTGAGGAAGTCGATGGCACGCAGCACCGGACGGGAACGGTCCGCGGTGATCCCCGAAACGAACACCAGGGTGTCGGTGTTGTCCAGGACGGTTTTCATGACGGGGTGTTCGAGGTCCGGGGCGGTGTCGACCACCATGACGTTGTGGGTCCGTCGCAGCCGCGCCAGCACCCCGGCGAACATCGCCGGCACCAGCGGCCTGGGTTGGTCGGATGTCCGGTTACCGGCCAGCACGTCCAGTCCGACCACGTTTTGCCCCAGGTGTTCCCGGATGTCCGCGTAGCCCTGCACGTCGGTGTCGTTGATGATGGCGGTGTAGTCGCCGGGCGGCGACTCGTCGATGCGGTCCGCCAGGGTGCCGAAGCCAGGAACCGCGTCGATCGCGATCACGTTGGTCGGCCGGCATTCGCGGAAGACGCCACCGATGCACGCGGCCATCGTCGAGACCCCGACCCCGCCCTTGCCGGAGACCAAGGTGATCACGAATTGTCGACGAATGTGCCGCCGGATGCGTTCTTTTAATTCGCGATAATGGCGTTCGCCCGGCGATTCCCCGAGATTTATTTTATGGAACGAAAGGTTATAAATGAATTTCCGCCAACCCGAGCCCGGGGGAATTTTTCGGGGCGCGGCTAAATCGGTAATACGCATGGTGTCCGATACCGAATCCCGGTGGCGCACCGCTGGCGGATCCCCCCGCCCAAGCCTCTCTTCGTCAAACATATTGGGGTCATTCCAAGGTGTCGTCACGACCGTCGATGCTAACACGATTCACGATAGGCCGTTTCCGCGATCACTAAACCTCGGAGTGCATTAGAACCGGGTTCGGCTTCACCATTCCCATGATTGGTGTAACGGTCACTTTTGCCGCGTGGATCAGACGACGCGCCGGTAGGAGTACCACTCCTCGCCGGCGGGCAGGTTTTGGATGAGTCGCTGCACGGCCGCCGCGATGTCGCTGCGTGACCCCGGTGAGAGGACCTGGTAGCGCCGCCCGCCCGAAGTCATGCCTTCCACGCAGACCCGGCCGGCCGCGGTGTCGACGATGGCCACCGCCGACTCCCCTATCGCGAGGCGGGCCGTTCTGTCCGGGCCGACACCGGCTTGCACCGCGACGATGGCCGCGGATGCCGACCGTCCGGGATCGGCGGCCATGGTGACGATGTGCAGTTGGTCGACATCCAAACGCTGCTTGAGCAGAAACGATTTCAGGCTGCCGGCGTCGTGCACCGACTCCAGCAGCTCCTTGGTGTCCACGGTGACCGGTCGGAGCGGCGCGGCTTCGGCGACCCCGCACAGCCGCTCGACCTGCCCCACCACCAGCTCGGTGGCAGTCGCCGACTCGCTGGCGGTACCGGCCGGGTACAGACGCACCAGGTTGCCGTGGCGTTCCAAAACCACCCACCAGGTGGCGAACCGGCAGACGGCCGCCCGCGTCGGATCCCGGCCCGGCACATTGATGTTCAGCAGCAAACCGAGGTCGCGCCGCAAGAGCACGGTCAACCATTCCCGAATCATCGGATCGGCGTTGCCGGCCTCGTCGAGGGCGCCGCAGGCTTTCAGTTCCGCGACCACCGGGTGGCGCAGCGCGAGCTCCGGGGTTTCCAGCCGGGGCAGCAAGGGCCGCAACCCCAGCTCGGGGCACAGCTGCTCCACCCCGGTCACCGCCTGCAATACCCACAGGCCATCGATCGTCGTTGTCAGCACGCCACTTTCACCTCAGACAGGTCGCCGGCCACACCAAAGGTGGGGCACATGCAAGGCGTCGGCGCCCCACCTTGGTCTTCGCCCCGACGACACGACAGTGCCGCTGGGGCAGGCGATTTCAGAAAAGGCGGCTGATGTTGGTATCGGTCTGGATCGCTGCATCGAGCACGTGGCCGGTCGTCTGACCGTGCTGGCGCACCGTGTCGATGAGGCCTTGCAGGCCCGACAACATCTGGTATTGCGCGTCGAAGAACCCCGTCGCGCCGTGCCCTGCGAAGAACTCCTGAAGCGAGTTGGTCTTGTTCGCCACGTCCGCGTGGATTGCGTCGAGCTGACCGGCCCGGGATCCGACATCGGCCGCGAAGTCGGCCACGGGGCCCGGGTTGTAAGCGATGGGACCTGTCATGGTTTTTCCTTTCTGAAGCGAAATGGGTTGCGACTAAGCGAGATTTTGGGCGCTGCCACCGAACAGCGCGCGGAACGCGTGCTGCGAGTCGGCCTCGTGGCCTTCCATCAGCGCCGCGGCCTGCTTGAGGCCCTCGGCCAGCCGGGTGCCGCCCGTCAAGACCTTGTTGAGGTCATTCGATACTTCGGACGCCGTCATATGGGAGGCGACCACGGCGTCGCCCGACCAGGTCGACGGGTTCATGACGTTTTCTTGGTTGGCCAGGTAGCCCTGGGCGATCGCAATCGCATGTTCCATGTGCGCTTGAATCGCATCACTCGTGCTTCGCAGCATGTTTGCATCGACAACAATTGACACGGTTGGTATCTCCTAATCCGGTTATGCGGTTTCCTGTTTTGTTTTGTCCCCGTTGGTTTCTCGGGGGGATGCGTCGAAGTGTATGGCGGCGGTCGCGATGTGTCGATTCACCCGCTGAGCAGGCCTTTTCAGACTCTTTCGTCGACCACGCGCACCGTGGCTGGTTGTTCGGATTTCTTGTGGGACCCGCCGTGGCCGCCGGCCGAATGGCCCACCGGCATGCCGCCGACGCCGCTGCCGCCCGCCGCCGTTGTCGTCGTCGGGGACCGCACCGAGTCGACACCCAGCGCCCCGCTGGGACGCAGCCCCACCGGGCGGCCACCGCTGCCGGACTCGAACGCGCTGACCGGGCGAGTGAAGGTGGTCGCGGGCATCCCGGCACCGCCGAGCGAGGCTCCGCCACCGCCGACGCCGCCCGCCGCGCTTGGCGCCGCGGATACCGCACTGACCGCCGAGGCCGGTGCCCCGGCGCCGGCACCCAGTGCGCCGGGGTTGGCGAACATGCCCATCATCGACTGCAGCGGCTGCATCGCGCTCATCGGCGCCTGCATCAGCTGCGAGGGAGCCTGCAGAGCCTGCGGAACCGCGCCCATCAGCGACTGCACCGGCTGCATGAACGTACCCAACTGGCCGCCGATGTCCTGGCCGCCCGACGCCGCATGGCCCGCGCCTTGGGTCCCCGACTGGACTCCCTGGTAGGCCGCGCGCATCCCGTCGCCGGCCGCGGCGTCACCCGCAGCCTGACCGATCGTCGCGGCCGCCTCCGCCGGAGCGGCCGGCGAGGCGCCCATCGTCGCCAACGGGGGCGGGATCGCCAGGCTCTCGGCCAGCCCGGCGAGGATGGCGCCGTAACTCGCGCCGACCGCCGAGTTGTTGGGCCACATCACCCCGAAGTACTCGGTGTCGAGCGAGATGATCCGCGGGGTCAAGGTCCACAACACGCTGGGATTGGCGATGTTGTCGGCCGCCTCCTCGTCACGGTTGGCGTTGCACTCGGGCGCCGGACGCATGGCGGAGTTCGCCATCTGGTAGGCCGACACCGCGGCCGCGACCACCGCCGGCTTGACGTCCACCCAGCCGGCCAGCCCGTGCAGCGACGCGTTGAGCGCCGTGGCGCTCGCGGCAGAACCCGCCGACCCCAGCCCCTGCCAGCTTGCGGAGGTCACGACGGTGTTGATCATCGACGCGCTGGCCGAAGCATGGTGACTGGCGCCCAAGGCCGTCCAGGCCGCTTGGTTGGCCAACACGGTGGCCACCCCGGTGCCGGTCTTGAGCAGCAGGTCGTTTGCTTCGGGTGGACGCGCCGCCCACCCCGGGTCGGGCATAAGTGCCGCTTACAGCCCGAGCGTCAAGGCGCGCGCGGCCTCGGTAGCGGTGTAGACGCACGCCGAGATGCTCTGGGTTCCGGCGAACAATCCGCGCTGCACGGCGTGCTCCTGGACGACACCTAGGTAGGCGCCGCCGCACGCGTTCAGCGCCGTGGCGAACAGTGCCGAGTCGGGGTCATTGCCCATCGGTAGGGTGCCAAGCAATGCCGGCGCGGCCGCCGCGGCCGCCCCTTCAACTTCTGCGCTGACCGCCGATTCGGCCCCCGCTGAGCTCAAAACGGCTTCGGGCGGTACGACAAACGACATGATTCCCTCCGAACATCTCGCAGCCGGTCTCTGCGAATGTCGGCCAGTCTAGTGCCTACCCGCAGATCGCGTATTCACAATTCTTATCTGCTGATCTGGCCGCTATCAAATTCGTGAAGGATCGGCGTTCTGGCGCAATTATACTGGCGTCGAATTAATGCCACTTCTACCCCAGCTGCCGCTGTCGCCACTCCTGCAACGACCGTCACGCTCTGTTGCATATGGTGGGTGACAACTGCTGGCAGGCTGCCACTTTCGGGATGCACACGCTGAAATTGCCATTTTCAGAATTGGCCCGCTATTCGCCGGCAACCATCGACGGAAGGCCGACCAAAATCCCCTCGACGTCGGATTCGTCACTTACCAACAATCCACGCCCCGGCGGCAACGTTTGGGCGCGAAGAAGCCGATTGATCTTATTTTGCGGATCGTTGTCCATATAAAGCTGCGCGACCTTCGCCGACGTTTGATAGCGCCACCACGGGTCCATTTGCAGAGTCGCCCAGTTGGTGCTGTTGCGCGTTGTGAACACGTGCAGACCGACCTGCCGCGCGCGTTCCATCAGCATCCACAGCGCCGCTCCCACCGGCGCCGTCGCGGGGTAGCTCTGCGCCTGCGCCGGCCGCAGGTCTTGCACGTCGTCGATGAGCACGAAATGCCGGGTCCCTTCCCACGGCTTGAGCGCCCGCAACTCCTCCTGACTCAACCCCTTGGGCGGCAGCCGGGGCAGCAGGATCTCCTGGGCCAGTTCGGTGATGACGCGGTCGATCTCGTCCTGGTCGTAGGCGTACGCACGCACATAGCCGGGGGCGTGCAGGTCGCGCAGCCCGTGCGGGGCGGCCTTGGGGTCGATCAGCGTGAGTTGGGCCTCTTCCGGGCTGAACCGGCTCATCACTGCTTCGCCGATGGCGACCAGCGACGTGCTCTTGCCGCAACCTTGCCGACCCAGAATCATCAGCCCGGGGCTCTCCGCCAGCCGGAGGGGAACCGGACCGAGCTGGTGGCGCTCACCGATCGCGAACGCGATCGACAGATCGTCCGCGCCGGCGTGAGCCGCCAGAATCGCGCCGAGCTCAACGCGATCCGGTAGCCGCTGCAGGACAGCGTGTTTGGTGACCCCGGCGACTTCGGCGACGCGGGCGCCGACGTTTGGGGTGCCCACCAGCGTGCGGGTCGCCGGATCGACCATCGCGGGAAGGCCGACCAACAATTCGTGCAGCGAGTCCGTCAGACCGAAACCGGGACGGTCCACGGTCCGACGGGCCGCCTCGCGCGACTCGATCGCCGACTGGCCCATCTGGCTCTCCCCCGGCTCGGCCAGCCGCAGCTGGATTCGCGCGGTGGCGTTCTGCAGCAGCTTCTGCCGCTGCCCGTGAATCCAGCCCCCGGCGCTGCACATCACGTGCACGCCGTATTCGGGACCGCGGCTGCTCAGCGAGATGATCCGATCGCCCAGCACCATGTCTTTGGTGTACAGATCGTCGTAATCGTCGACCACGACGAAGACGTCGCCGAACGGGTCGTTCGGGTCGGTGCCGCCCAGCCCGTCGCTGCCGGGGCCGAACCGCCGCTCGCGGAACCCGTCGAGATCGATGTTCGCGCGGCGGAACGCGTCCTCGCGGGCGTCGATCAACGCGTCCATGCTGCTCAAGATCCGCTCGATGCCTTCGGTGTCCTTGGGCGAGACGATGTCCGCGATGTGCGGCAACGACCCGATCTGGGCCATGGTCGCTCCGCCGACGCAGAAGAACGTCACCCGCGACGGGGTGTACATCATGGACGCCGAGCACATCAGCGTCATCAGCGTGGTCGTCTTGCCGCGCTGCTTGGCCCCCACCACGATGATGTTGCTGCGCAACGCGTCAATGGAATGCACGACCTGTTTGGATTCCTCGGGGATGTCCATGATGCCCACCGGGAACACCAGGCCCGGGTTGCGGCCGTAGTCGACGTGCCACGGCTTGCCCCGCCAGCCGGCCACCACCGCGTCGACGGGCTCGGGGTTCTCCAGTGGCTCCAGCCACGGCCGGCGCGGCGCCCGGTGCGGCACTTTGTGCAGTGACTCGCGCAGCACGTCGACGATTTTCTTTTTCTTGAAACCGTCCTCGTGCAAAAGGAATTCGTCGGGTTCATCGTCGGCCGCCGAAGCGGCCTCCAACGCCGCGGCGTCCGCCTGGTCCAACGGCTGGTATTGCCAGTTGTAGAGCCGGGGCTGGGTCAGGGTCATGTCGACGGTCCGGACCACTTCTGCCCTCTTGGGCACGACGAACGGCGCGGACAGGTAGAAGCAGCGGAACGGCTCCAGGTCACGCGGGCCCACCTTCAGCAGCGCAAAACCGTTTTCTTTCGACGGCAGGTGGTAGGCGGCGTCGGTGCCGATCACTTCTCGGCTGTCGTCGCCGGATTCGGCGCGCAGCGCGATCCGAAAGGCGATGTTGGACTTGACCTTTTGCAGGGAGGACAGGTCCAGCCGCTGCCCGCCCAGCATGAAGAACACATTGGCGCCGCGGCCCTCCTGACCGATGTGGATGATGAGGTTGATCCACTTGTCGTGGTTGGCGAACAGCTCGAGGTATTCGTCGACGATCACCAGCAGCACCGGCACCGGCGGGAGGTCGCGACCGGCAAGGCGGATCTCTTCGTAGTCGTTGGCGTCGCGGGCACCCACCGACGTGAAAAGCTCATAGCGCTGCTTAATTTCGCCGTCGATGACCCTGCGCATCCGCTCGGCCAGGTGTCGTTCGTCCTTGCCGAGGTTCGACAACGCGGCCACCACGTGGGGGATGCCCAAGATGTCCTGGGCCGCCGACTCGAATTTCATGTCGACGAAGATGACGTTGAATGTCTCCGGTGAATGCGTCAGTGCGATGCCGTAGACCAGCGACAAGAAGAACTCTGACTTGCCCGAGCCGCTGGTGCCGATGACCACCGAGTGAAAACCGAAGCCGCCGAAGTCCTTTGCGCGGATGATCACGTTTTGTAACTCGCCGTTGGGTTTGGCGCCCACCGGGATCTCGCACCACCGCTCGTCGCCGCGGCCGCGCCGTTCGGTCCACAGCCGATCGACATCCAAGTCGCGAGGATCGCTGATCCCCAACGCGCGCAATAGCTCTGCCGCTCCGCTGGCGGAGTCGGCGATCTCGCTGCTGCTTGTCGGGGACCACCGGGCCATCGCGCGCGCATACCGGTAGGCGCGCGGGATCGACAGTTGATCGGCGTGGGCGAAGAACTTGCCGCCGGCGCGCAGCAGCGGTGCGGGGCGGCCATCATCGTCCTCGAGGGCGTCGCCATTCGGCGCCGCCTTCACGGAGCCGTTGGTCGAGCCGTCTGCCGCCGCCATGTGCCGCTCGCTCATCTCGTACAGCTGGTCGCGGTCGAACCCGACGCCGATGCCCGCTCGGGAAGCGATGCGCAGCACCGTGATTCCGGCCTTGCCGACCTGGCCTACGACGCTCTCCCACGCCTCGGGGCTGCCGGTGTTGTCGTCCACGATCACCCAGTGCGGCCCCAGGTCGGCCCCGCTGTCCGGTTGGCCGGTCTCCAAGGCCGAGCCGATCGTCGTCGGGCTGGCCGCCGCCAGCGGTGTCCACTGGCCACGCCGGCCTTTCATATGCAGCTCGGCTCCCAGCGCGCCCTCCAACTCCTCGGGTGTGGCGAAGATCAGCCGCCGCCACCCGCACGCGTCGAACAGCTCGTCGTGCAGGTTGTGCGGCAGCCACACCATCCACGACCACAACTCGGGGTTGCGGGTCACCACCATCAGCTTGACGTCGCGTGGATTGTGGAACACCGCCAGCGAGCACAGCACCGAACGCATCAACGACCGCACCCGGTTGAGGTCCTCACCGACGAAGCTGAACCCCGGGGCCGAGCGCAGGTTCACCACCTTGGCGATATCGCGAATCTTGCGCTGTTCCAAGATGAAATCGCGCAAAGCCTGGCCAGTGACGGGCTCCAGTTCCTCATCCGAGGAGATGTCGGGCCAGGTCACCGACAACACCGAATCCGGAGCGTGCTGAACCCCGGTGCCCAGCCGCACCTCCAGGAAGTCCACGTCGGCGCGCCCGCGCTCCCACATCCGCGGGCCGCCGATGATGGCGCCGAGCCCGCGCGGATCGGAATGCACCGCCTGCTGCCAGTTGCGCTGTGCGCACACCGCGTTCTGGATCTCGTCGCGGTTGCCGTCGAGGTCGCGCAGGTAGCGGCGCCGGCCCTTTTCCAGCTCCCCCCAAGTGATTTTTCGCGCCCGCCCCAGCCGGCCGGAAAACGCCAGCATGCTGAACGCGCCGATCCCCATCAGCGGGAAGAAACCCGTCGACAGGCTGCGCACCCCCGAGACGTACAGCATCACGATCGTGCCGATCAGCGCGACGATCAGCGCCGGCACCCCGATCATCACCCAGATGTTGCGCGGTTCGCGTTCGGGGAGAGCTATCGGCGCATTCGGGGCTACCCGAACGGGTTTCGGTGGCTGGATCTTGATGCGTTTGATCGGAAACGCCCTCTTCGACACTTTTAGCCTCCTCCCGCCCTTGCCGATGTCGTCAGCACGTTCGCCTGTCCGAGCGCCGGCACCGTGTCGCGCGCCACCAACGCGGCCTGTTGCGACAACGCCGGTCCCGCAGCAAAAGTCCGCAACAGCGGCCAGGGCGCCTGAACCGCCATCGCAGGATCCAGGCCCAGCGCACGCAGCGTCGAATCGTCGGAAGCGATGCCGAACCGCACGCCGTTGTCGGCCACCCAAAACAGCGACTCCCGCGAGTCGCTGGTCACCACACCGCTCGTCGACGCCACGAAGTTCGCCGCACCCGGTAGCACCAGCACCTGATTGGCCACAACCGACGCGGGATCGCGGTCGTCGCGGACGAGGCGCACGATCCGGTTGTCCATCGACGAGGGAACCGGTAGTCCCCGCCCGTTGTAGACGGCGACGCGAGCCTGCGGATCTGTCGACGCCTTCTCCCACCCCACGCAAGTGGCGGGATTGGCCGCGGAGTCAATGAAGTTCAGCCGCCCGGTCGGGTAGTAGTCCACCGTCAAGGAATTCACTTCGGGAATGTTGACCAAGACGTCCGGGGTCACCGTCCGTGGCGTCGCTGAACCATAGGAGTTTGCGCTGCGCAGCAGATCGGCGACGAAGCCGCCGATCTTTTGCACACCGTCGGCCAGCAGCACATAGAACTGGCTTCCCCCACCGGCCGTCTGGTTCTGCAGCACCGCACCCACCTGGGAGCCCGGCAGTAACTTCGACGGGGTTCCGGCCTCGGGCACCGTGGGCACACGGAGCGGCTCGGTGGCGGGCAGCCCGTCGAACAGCGCACGCGAAATCTCCACTGGCACAGTCACTCCCGGGTCAAGCCCCAGGCTCAAGGTCACCGCTCGGTCGGTGGGATCGACCTGCGAGCGCTTGCCGCCCCAGATCACGTAGGTCGCGCCCTCGAACGACACGAGGAGTCCGGCGTCCTTGGCCATCGGCATCGCCCGGCCACCCATGAGCTGGCCCGCGATGGAGGTCACCACCGGCTTGTCGGCCGTGCGCGGCCTGCCCGCCGTGTCGCACACGGCCCATGCGGACGCGGCACCACGGTTGACCGGCATCGCCGCGGGCGCGCCCGGAATGCCGACCAGCGGCCCCGTCGGATACTTGGCAATCTCGGGTGGCTTCACCCACGTGGGCTGCCCGGCGGTGCCCGTTGCCAGCCGTGCGGAAGTCAGATTCAGCGCCGGATACAGACGGCCGTCGATGCGCGCATAGATCGCTCCGGACTCCCGGTCTCCGATGATCGGCGAATCGCCCACCACCCCACTGGGTTTGAGGACGTTGAGCAGCACCATCCAACCCGAGGCGATGGCCACCAGCACCACCGACAGCGCCAAAGCCGCGGTCTGCTTGCGGTCGTCGTGCTTCATTCGCACCGAGAAGCGGGTCGTCGCCGCCCGGAGCCGCCGGTTGTAAAACAGATGGCCCGAATTCTGGTCGCGGTTGGACAGGCTCAATGGCATTGGTCAATAACCCCTCGGTCCGCGGCGGGGATCGGCCTGTGGGATCCGATTCGCCAGATCAGACGCGTCGGCGGTGACGCCGTACCGGCCCCGCGCGTAGTTGATGAACGCGCATGCCTGCGCTACCAAGTCATGGATGCTGGCCGACGTGCCCGGCTCGTGATACGCAGCGAACGTCGGAGCGATGAACTGCCAGGCCCCTTTGCTCGGTGTGCCCCTGGCAGCGTTGGAATCCCCGTTGTTTTCGGCGTACGCGTCGTAGTTCGACTCGCGGCGGGCCACCAGGTCCATGCCGCGCTCCCACCGGGCTCGCGCTACAGGGTCGTGAATACCCTTGATGTCCAGAGCTTTACGGATCGCGGCGCGGACGGCTAATGCGCGTGGGCGCGGATATCGCAGCCGCCGCAGCCGCAGCGCCAGCAGCCGCGCCCGGGCATGCGACCCGACGATGTGGCCGTGCTGGGCGCGCAGCCGCGCAGCCATTCGAGCCATCGTCTGGCGTCGACCCATCGGTGTATCGGCCGCCGGCATGGCATCGGCAATCGCGGCGTCCAGGTTCAGCCGCGTCGCGGCGCTCGCGGCCGCGTGATCGGCGCGCGCTCTCGCCTGGATCGCGTCCAGCCTGCCGTCGGCCTCCGCCAGCCGGCGCAGCGTTGCCGCCGAGGCTCCCGACCGCACTGCCGCCCGCGGCGGACACCCGCCTCCCTGGGCGGCCCGTCGTATCCCGTCGGCGCGCGCCTGCACCCCCGCGGGGACGTCACCGAGACCGCGGCTGGCGTCGGCGCCGACGAAAAGGCTGTGGCCACGTGACAGGGCCGCCACCGCCTGCGTCATCGCGGGATCACTCAACGATTCCCCCACCGTAATTCCGATCGAAATCGGCCTGCGCCTCTTCGCGCAACGCCTCGAACACCATATTGAGCCGATCCATCAACTCCCGACAGGTGTAGGACGTCATCACGTGCGGGGCCAAGGACAGCCCGGTGAGCCGCCCGTCGGAATTGCACACCGCATAGACGTCGCCGACGTCGGCGGTAAAAGTCACCGCCTCTTGGGCGGCCAGCACCGCCTCCCACTTTTCGAAATTCGCCTTTAGGTCGGCCAGAACCTGATCGACTAATGCCTTATCCCCTGCCGCATCCGTATCGGACACCTCAGCCACAACTCCCATAACTTCTGGCCCATGTACCGGTTACCGGTCGGCTGGCTCGATGGTCCGCTGTGCCGCAAGGGTTTTCGGCAGCATCTGCGTAGCCGACACCGACCTCACGGAACCCAATCCGGCGGCGTTTCGATAATGGCCACACGGCAATGACATTACTGCGTCCGGTACGGCCCGACCACTCAGTTCTGATCGCACTATTAGTGGCCATCATTGGTCGCGGGACTGAGCGCATTAAGTTCCTGAATACAATTTGGGGGCCCGCGGTCTGAAATCGGCATTTTCAGTGACCCCGGAGCAGGCGGCGGCTAATCCTGCTGCGGCTCTTCGTCCGTCGGCACGATCACGATCCGCCGGTTGGGTCTGGTAACGACGGGCGGTTTGCCCTCCGACTTGGCGACCGGAACGCTAGGCGGTGCGGTCAAGCGGCCCTTCACCGGCTGGCCATTGGGGATACCCGGGACGGTCAACCGCTTTTCGGCGGGCTTGTCCTTACTGGCGCCCTCACCGCCGGCGCCCATGGCACCGGGCATCATCGGCATGCCGGTCATGCCCATCGGCCCGGACTGCGTCGGCGTCCCACCGGTCTGCGTCACCGTGACCGGCTTAGCCGAGGCCGCCGCGGGTGTCGTGGGAGGCGACGACGACGGCACGGGTGGCGGGCCCATGAAGCCGGTCGGCGTCGTGCCGCCGCCGCCGCCGATGCCGCCACCGCCACCGGAGCCGCCCCCGCCCTGGGCGCCGCTGTCCAGCACGGCCTCGTCACCCGACATGCCGGTCAGTGCGGCCTCCGCAGCTCCGCCGCCCTTCGCCGCTCCCATCAGCGGCTGGATGGCGCTCTCCGCGGCCTGCATTGCCTGTTGCGGGAACTGGGTGAGCGGTTGCATGATGCCGCCCAGCGCGCCGGTGATCGCACCTGCGATACCCGAGGCCATTTGCGGAATCATTTGTGCCAGCTGCTGGAACTGCTGACTCGATTCGGCCTCGTTGGCCGGGAACTTCTGCGCCGCGTCGAGGGCATGCGCCCGACGATCGGCTTCAGCTGCAACGCTGGCCGCCTGATCACCGGGCACGCCGAGATTGCCCAGCTGAGCTAGTCCCGCGGCCGCCAAATCAGTCTCTGTTCCGCCGCCGCCGGGCATCGGGTTCGGCCCTACCGTCGGCGGAAAGTGAGGCGCCGTGGGCAGGGTCGGACCATCGATGGATATCGGCCGTCCCCCCGTAGTCATGAGCGCACCTCAACCCTCGAACCATCCCGTGTGTCGAATGGTAGAGCCCCAGCGGCGTGATTTGTAGTCACCGCGATTTTGCCGAAACGGCTTCGTACCAGGCCACGTGGTAGTGCGCGAGGGATTCATGCCCCGCAATAAGGGCGTCGATGGCGGCCAGAAGCATCCAGTCAGCAGCCGCCGACAACTCGTGTGGATCCTCCATCGCTTTCTGGTAGGCGACCTGCTGCTCGTGCTGCAGCACGTCGATTTCGTTGTCGGTAACTCCGGTTCCTCGGCTCGCGGCCCGTGCCAGAGTCTGGGCGATCCGCGGCAACCCGTCACGTCGCCGCACTGCCTCGACGAGCGCGGGGCCCAGCTCGTCCACTTCTGGCCCTGCGCGTGCCACGCGATCGCCGGTAAGAGCCGGGTCGTCGGGCCCTGGCCTCGCGATGAATCCGTTGGCTTTGTGCACCGCTGCGGCCGTGACGACGCCCAGCAGGTCGACGACGCTGGCGTCTGCTCTGCGAAGGGCCGGCTCCAGCAGCCGATTCACCCCGACGGGGATCTTCACGTTCGGCGGGATCCAACCGCAACCGATGCTGCTGACCAGAAGCGTGGTGCCATCGTCACGCAGTCCGGCGGCCCACGACAGGCCGGGAGCCTGCCGGGCTACCGCCTCGACGAGGCGCTGCAGCCGCTGCTGTTCAGCGGCACGACTTGAGACATCGCCCGCCACGGCACCCGCCGTAGCCGCCAACGCCGACGCGCTCGCGGGGGATGCTGCGCTTGCTCCGGCCTGGCTGGCTGCTGCGCCCCGCTGGACCGTCGACATCATTGGGCTGCCAGCCGAAGGCGACGTTGACGGCGACGGTGCGACCGGTGCACCAGACACTGGAGTAGTCGGCGGCGACACCGACGGCGCGGCGACGACCGGGGGGCGCAGGTCGGAACCGTAGGCGGGCAGTGGACCCGCCGGGGCGGCGGGGCCGCCAGTGACCGGGGCCATCGGGGTGGACACCGGCATGGCTGCCGCGACGGGCAAGGCCCCGCCCGTCGACGCCAGTGGTGCGCCGGAGGCGGCGGGGGCCTGTGCGCCCGAGGCATGGTCGACGGCTGCGGATTCGACACCGGAAGCACCAATCGTCGGGGCGGATAACGGGGGCGCGACGGGAGCCTGGGGTGGCGCCGACGACGACGAAGCAGCGTTGGCCAGCCCCTCCGACAAGTTATGAGCACCCGCCGCTGCTGGCTGACCCGTCATCATCCCCTGGGCGAATGAGTTCCCCAGCTGATTCGGTGAGAGGCCCCCAAGGCTGGCAGCTGGTGAGAGCCCACCGCCCGCGGGTAGTGGCGAACTCACCGCTGGAGCACCTGGGAGGTGCCCACCACCAGGAGGGGCGGCAATCGGAACGCCAGTGCCCGCACTGATTCCAGATTCGCCCCCAGCCCCATGCGAACCTGCCACCGGGCCCCCATCCGCCGTGTAGCTGCTGCCTCCGGGCGTTCGACCACCAGCACCACGGGCACCCGCCGGCGGGCCGCCATGGCCAGTGGTACCGCCGCCAGCACCGCGGGCGCCCGCCGGCGGGCCGGCATCTGCAATCGCACCCTTCGGCTGACCGCCCGGGCCTGTCCCCTGATTCTTGAGGAATTCCTGCGGCGATATCGACAGGCCTTCAGCGGTGAGAATTCTCTGAATAGCATCCGTGATTGCCGCCACGGCTGCAGCTGACTTATGTGCGGCGAATCCGTTGGCCTCGGCGATTAGGTTCTCGATTTCCGCGGCCTTCACCGGTGCCGGCTCTTTCGAATTTTCAACATTGGCAATTCGCTGATTGTAATCGTCGGCGATACCTCGAAGACCCTCGCGCAAACTATCGATCGCATCCGCGCCCTTCTCAAAGGCGTCGGCTTTCGCTTTGTATTTCTCAGCTAAATCCAGGTGGTGTTTCTCGCCCTGTTGAAAGCGGGAGACGAGATCGTCCACGGTATGACCCTGGTTATGGGCCGCCAGTTGTGTCCACTGGCCACGCAGATCCTGTGCGTATTGTTCCTGCTGCTGCTGCTGCGTTCTCCAATGCGCGGCACCGGCTCTCAGAGTGGCCGACGACTGCGGCCACCAGGCGCCGATGAGCTCCGCCGTGTGTTTCCCCGCCGGCAGGTCAGCTCCCATCAAATCTCCTAAACAGACACTAGTTCGTCACAAGACGATCCGGTCCCGGCCTACAATGCCGTCATTTTGCGCACAGCCACGGCGTGTCCCTAACGGCAGATCGCCGCCATTGCAGCGTCAGTTTTAGTTATGTCGTCAAGCGTCATCTGATATAGCGGTGATGAAGCATCGGTATCGCTACTTACTGCATTGGAAGTGCGATAGGCCGAAGCCAGCGCTCGTGCAGCATCGCGATCATTCGCACTCAGCGCTGGATTGGTCGCTGCCGCGTCAAGCAGCCCTGCTCCATTAACCAGTGAAATGCGAGCGAGGGCCCTATCTGACAAATTCGTATCAAAATGGACGGAGCGGGCGGCGAGTTGATAGGCCGCACACAGCTCTTTTTTAGCGCCGGCGACCTGGTCGGGAGTGAAGCTCGGGGTCGGCGTAGCGGGCGTCGGAGCCTTGCCGGCGGCGTCCGTGGCCGGTCGAGTGAGAGCGACGATGCCAACAATGAGTGCGGCCGTCGCAATCAGTCCAATGACGACCAACCCGACAGCAGTAAGCCGACCAGAGGCGGGCTTCCGTATTTGCGCGGGTGGTGTCCACTGCGCCGCAGGAGGCGGCTGGGGATTCATCACCTGATCAAGGCTAATCGCCAGCACGACGATGTCACTTCAGACCAGGCCGACGCCTAGCCCGATAAGCCGCGTCAATGGCGATGCCCAGACGTCGCCGGTCGCGCGACTTCCGGGTCGACCCATCCGCCCACGCCGTATTCGCCGCGGTGCCGCGCGGTCATGCCGTCGTGTCGCAGCGCATCGCCGTGGCCGGACACCACGTCGGCGATGCTGAATAGCGATTCCGACCCCTCGTCGAAGTAATGCGTGTGGTCGTAGAGCGGATTCGCGACATTACCCGGCACCTCGGCTTTGAACCGGGTGGAACCGTAGCCGTCCTCAGCAGGATCGTCTCCCAGCCCGCCGAAGTTCAGGCCGATGAGCCCGGGCCCGGTCACACGGCCGGGCGACCAGGTGACCGCGTCGCCCGAGGCCGCACCGACATACAGGTGGCCGCCGGAAGACAGATGGAAGTCGGCCGCCGAATGCGCAAGATCGGTGCCCGGGGAGCCGACCAGCACGGCGTCGTCGGTGTGCATCCCGTAGGTCGCCGCATCCGCAACGACCGTGGACCCATACGAGTGGCCGACCACGGTCAGGTGTGTCGGCGCACCCTCGTGGGTGACGGTCAAAGCGTTCATGTCGGCGGTCAACGTCTGCGCGCCGGCGCGCGCCATGTCCGGTTCCCGAAGGCCGGCGTCGTACCAGTTGTCGGGTGCGTCGTAGCCGACCCATGTCACCACCGCGGTCGGCTTGCCCCCGTCAGCGCGGACGGACTCCTGGTACAACCGCACGCCCTCCGTCTTGGCGAGCGTTCCCTCGCGGACACCAGCGCCGGCCCCCTTCACCAGCACCGCGGTGTTGGCCGCCGTGTCCGGGTTTCCCACAGCGATGGCCGCGGCGCCTTCGCCGCCGAACGCCTCGGGCTGATATTTCAACAGAAATACCTCCGGACGGGTCTGCCCCAGGGCGGCCTCCGAGGCTTTCAGGCCTTGCTGGGTGCGCCAAGCATTGGAGTAACGGGTGCTCGCGAGGGACGTCAGTCCGTAGTTACCGGGGCAGCGGACCGCCTCGGCCACCGACACGCCGTTCCGCGCGGCAACGTCCTCCACGCGACGAAGGTCATCGCCCATCACCGCCTGGTTGACCGCGCTCCGCGCGGCGACCGGAACACCGTTGAGGTTTCCCAGTTCTGGTCGATGGTCGGCGATCAACCGGCTTCGCTGCGCAGGCTCGAGCGTTCGCCACCACCGGTTGACCTCGTCGGCGCTCGACTCCGGCGGGGGAATCGGCACGGACGCGTCGGGCTTCCCCGCTTCCGAACCGTCCACCAGGTACAGAACCGTCGGGGCGTAGCCGTCGGTGCGCAAGGTGGTCAGCGACGTGTCCAAGGACCGCGAGTAGTTGCTGCGTTCGGACCGCAGCCGGCCCACCGCCGCCGCGGTGTCGTCAATGGCTTCCTGCTCCAGAGTGCGGATCAGAGCGTCGAGCGCGGATCGATCCTCCGCCGTGAGCCCGATGTCGCCCTCGAGAGTCAGCGCCTGGCCCAGTAGATCGTCGACCTGCCGCAGCCGATCCTCCAAGGCCGAGATCTCCTGTGCGGCTGCGCGTTGCGCTTCGGCCAGGGCCGCCGCGACGCTTTCCAAGTCCGCGCCGACCTTGGGCAGCTGCAGGGACTGGGTACCGACGGACTGCATAGTGCGCCGCATTTCGGCGAGGTCGTTGATCGGATTCTCGCCGTTCGCCCGATTCCAGGACGCCTCGAAGCGGCGGCGCGCCTCCTCGAAGGCCGCCGCGGATTCCGCGGTGCACCGGCCGGCGTCGTGAAATGCCTGCGCCAAAGCGGCGATGTGCGCCGGCTGCCCCGCCTGCAGGCTTGCGTTGATCGCCCAGGGGTCGCCGCCGGCTTCGGCTATCAGGTCCCGGCTGCTGATGTGTCGGAAGTCCATCGCACCGCTCGCTCTTGTGCAGCGTTGCGGTCGTCCATGTTGGTGAAGCCGTTGGCGGCGGAGTGAGCGTTGTGGCCGAGCCCGGTCAGTGTCTCGTGGTGAGCCTGCAAGTTTTTGACGTGCTGCCCCTGCGCTGCGGTCACCGCCTCGCGGAACGCCTCGGCCGCGGGGAAGCCGCCGAACATGCCCGACGCGAGGGGCGCCCGCGCCAGCTGGTCGGCCCCCTCTCGGGCGTGCCCGCCGGCGCGGTGAGACTGATCGGCCCCCGAGTGCAGCAAGTCCGTGTCGACGAACATCGCTAACCCCCTTCTTGACTCGTTGTAAAGCTATTAACGCCTCGGTTGCCGGTCAACTCAGTCCTTGCGCGGTTACAAGTTGCTGGCTCCGTCGGCCAGCCCGTCGCCGTCGGCGTCGGTCAGACTGACGTTCCACTTGCCGTCGCCGTCGGTGTCGATGTACCCCGTCACCCCGCCGTCGGCGGCGCACAGCACCCGGTCGGCCACTCCGTCACCGTCGGTGTCGAGCAGCCGGTCGTCGGGCCGACCCTGGCCGTCGAAGTCGACGAGCGGACCACCGGTGTGCTCGACACCGTCGAGCCCGAACCACCGCAGCTGCCCACCGCGGTCAACGGCCACTCCCCACGTGCCCGAGCCCTCGTCGGTAAACCACGCCTCGGGTCTGCCGTCATTATCGAGATCGAGGGCGGCGTGGTCGGCCATGCCGTCGCCGTCGAAATCCGCCAGCGCGTCGTCCTGCATCCCATCACCGTCGAGATCCAAGCCGATCGCGTCGAGCCGGCCGTCCCCGTCCAAGTCGAGGTTGGGCTGGCCGTTCCAGATGGCCGCTGCGCCATCATCATTCGCCAGGCAGTAGTCCACGCCTACTCGGACGCGGGGCCGGCGCTACTCGTTCCCGCGGGACCGCCACCAGGACAGCAGCTCCGCGGTCGCCTCCTCGTTCGTCATCGGGCCACGCTCGAGCCGCCGCTCCTTGAGATGCCGCCACGCCTCGCCGACCTGCGGGCCCGCCGGGATCCCGAGCAGCTCCATGATCTGGTTGCCGTCCAGGTCCGGGCGCACCCGCGCCAGGTCCTCCCGGGCGGCCAGCTCGGCGATCCGCTCCTCGAGCCGGTCGTAGCTGGCCTGCAGCCGCGCGGCCCGGCGCTTGTTGCGCGTCGTGCAGTCCGCGCGCACCAGCTTGTGCAGCCGAGGCAGCAGCGGCCCCGCGTCGGTGACGTAGCGGCGCACCGCCGAATCGGTCCACTTGCCGTCGCCGTAGCCGTGGAACCGCAGGTGCAGGAACACCAGCTGCGAGACGTCGTCCACCATCTGCTTGGAGTACTTCAGCGCCCGCAGCCGCTTTCGGACCATCTTGGCGCCGACCACCTCGTGGTGGTGAAAACTCACCCCGCCGTCGGGCTCGTGTCGCCGCGTCGCGGGCTTGCCGATGTCGTGCAGCAGGGCGGCCCACCGCAGCACCAGATCGGGCCCGTCGTCCTCCAGCGCGATCGCCTGGCGCAGCACCGTCAGCGAATGCTGGTAGACGTCTTTGTGCTGGTGGTGTTCGTCGATGGCCATCCGCATGCCGCCGACCTCGGGCAGCACCACCTCGCCCATCCCGGTCTCCACCAGCAGGTCGATGCCGGCCACCGGGTCGTCGCCGAGCAGCATCTTGTCCAGTTCGGCGGCCACCCGCTCGGCGCTGATCCGCTCCAGCTGCGGGGCCATCTCCTCGATCGCCGCCCGCACCCGCGGCGCGACGGTGAAGCCGAGTTGCGACACGAACCGCGCGGCGCGCAGCATCCGCAACGGGTCGTCGCCGAAGGACACCGACGGCGCCGCCGGCGTGTCCAGCGCGCGCTCCCGCAATGCCGCCAAACCGCCCAGCGGATCAACGAATTCGCCTGGGCCCGCCGCCGTGACGCGCACGGCCATCGCGTTGGCCGTGAAATCGCGGCGCACCAAATCGTCCTCGAGGCGATCGCCGAAACGCACCTCGGGTTTGCGTGACACCTGGTCATAGGCGTCGGCGCGGAACGTGGTGATCTCCAGGCGGTAGTCGCCCTTGCCGACGCCGATGGTGCCGAACCGGATCCCGGTCTCCCACACCGCGTCGGCCCACCGGCCGACCATCTCTTGCACCTGTTCGGGGCGGGCGTCGGTGGTGAAGTCCAGGTCGGGGCTGAGCCTGCCCAGCAACGCGTCGCGCACCGAACCGCCGACGAGGTACAACTCGTGGCCGGCGGCGTCGAAGATGGAACCCAGCTCGCGCAGCACGGGGGCGTGCTTGTTCAGGGCGACCGCGGCGGCGGTCAGCAGCTCGGCATCCTGGGCGGCGTCAGGCACGTTCGATCAGCGTAGTCGGGTGACGCGCATGACACCGACGCTGCCGTCGCACGGCGGCCCAGCGGCGAGTATGTCCTGAAGAAGGACCCCCGCCAGCTACTATCGCTTGGGTGTCCGACGCCGAACAAGCCAGACCACGTCGCCGCCGGGGGCGCCGCCGGCGTCGTGGCGTCGGCGGCGCGGCGGAGAATCCCACCGACACCCCCACGAACGGCGACGCTCCAGCGACCAAACCGCGGCGACCCCGCCCGCCTCGCCGCGTGCCGGAGCGACTGAAGACCGTCCACGAAACGTCCGCCGGTGGCCTGGTCATCGACGGTATCGACGGCCCGCGCGACGAGCAGGTCGCCGCGCTGATCGGTCGCGTGGACCGGCGCGGACGGATGCTGTGGTCGCTGCCCAAGGGGCACATCGAGGTCGGCGAGACCGCCGAACAGACCGCGATCCGTGAGGTCGCCGAGGAAACGGGTATCCGCGGCAGCGTGCTGGCCGCGCTGGGGCGCATCGACTACTGGTTCGTCACCGACGGCCGCCGCGTGCACAAGACGGTGCATCATTACTTGATGCGCTTCTCGGGCGGCGAGCTGTCCGACGAGGACCTCGAGGTGGCCGAGGTGGCCTGGGTGCCGATCCACGAACTGCCGTCGCGACTGGCCTACGCCGACGAGCGCCGGCTGGCCCAGGTGGCCGACGAGCTGATCGACAAGCTGCAGAACGACGGTCTCGACGCGCTTCCGTCGCTGCCACCCAGCACGCCCCGGCGGCACCCGCAGACGCATTCGCGTACCCGGCATTCAGACAAGCGCGTCGCGGGCCGGAAGAACGGTCACGGGCCCGGGCCGTGACGTCGCCGCCACTCTGCTGGACCGGCTTGTTGCGCCTCGCCGCAGTGGTTGCCATCGTGGCCGGTTCTGCGGCGCTCGTCGGACCCGCCCCGCGCGTGGCCGCGGGTGAGCCCGGGGATACGCCGTTCGTCCGGGTCCGCATCGATCAGGTGACCCCCGACGTGGTCACCACGACGAGCCCGCCCGTCGTCACCGTCAGCGGCATGGTCACCAACATCGGCGACCGCCCCGTCCGCGACGTCATGGTCCGGCTCGAGCACGCGCCGGCGGTCGCCGACTCGGCGGCGCTGCGCACCTCGCTGGACGGCAGCACCGATCAGTACCAGCCGGCCGCCGACTTCCTCACGGTGGCCCCCGAGCTGCAGCGCGGGCAGCAGGCCGGCTTCACCCTGTCGGCCCCGCTGCGCTCGACGAACAAGCCGTCGTTCGGGATGGAGAAGCCCGGGATCTATCCCGTCCTGGTCAACGTCAACGGCACACCCGACTACGGCGCCCCCGCCCGGCTCGACAACGCGCGGTTCCTGCTGCCCGTGGTAGGCGTGCCGCCCGACCACGCCGACGACGTGAACTCCGCCGTCGCGCCCGACACCTCCAAACCCGTGTTGATCACCATGCTGTGGCCGCTGGCCGACCGGCCGCGCCTCTCCCCCGGCGTCCCGGGCGGCACCATCCCGGTCCGGTTGGTCGACGACGACCTGGCCACCTCGCTGGCCACCGGCGGCCGGCTCGACATCCTGCTGTCCGCGGCCGAGGTCGCCACCAGCCACGACGTCGACCCGGACGGGGCCGTCAGCCACGCGCTGTGCCTGGCCGTCGATCCCGATCTGCTGGTCACCGTCAACGCGATGACCGGCGGCTACGTGGTGTCCAATTCGCCCGACGGCCCCGCCCAGCTACCGGGCACCCCGACGCATCCGGGCACCGGCCAGGCCGCCGCGACCGAGTGGTTGAACCGGCTGCGCACGCTGGCCCACCACACCTGCGTGGCGCCGCTGCCCTACGCCCAAGCCGACCTGGACGCCCTGCAGCGCGTCAACGACCCCGGGCTGAGCACGACCGCCACCACCGGCGTCGGCGGCATCGTCGACCGGATCCTCGACGTCCAGTCGACCGGCGGGGCCACGCTGCTGCCCGACGGCCCCTTGACGGACCGCGCGGTCAGCCTGCTCAGCGCCAACGACAGCACGGTCGCGATCGCCGCCGGCAACCTCTCCGCCCAGGATCAGACGAGTGACACCGGCGCCGCCGTCGACACCGCGCCCAGACGGCTCTCGCCACAGGTGCTGGTCGCGCCGTTCGACCCCGCCGTCGGGGCCGCGCTGGCCGGCGCCGGCAACGATCCCGTCGCCCCCACCTACCTGGACTCGTCCCTGGCCGTTCGGCTCTCGCACGACTCGGAGACCGCCCGGCGCCAGGACGCGCTGGGCTCCATCTTCTGGCATTCCCTGCAGCGCGACGCCGCGCCGCGCACCCAGCTCCTGGTCCCGCCCGCGACATGGAGCCTGCGGGCCGACGACGCGCAGGTCATCCTCACCGCGCTGGCCACCACCATCCGGTCCGGTTTGGCGGTGCCGCGACCGCTGCCGGCGGTCATCGCGGAGGCCAACCAGCCTGGTAAGGCCCCCGCCGAGCCGGCCCAGCAGGCGGGCCTCGACGGCTCCGCGCGCGGCCGCATCAGCGACGACGTGACCGGCGGCATCGCGGGCCAGGTCGGCCGGCTGTGGGGGCTGACCTCCGCGCTGAGCACCGACGAGCGCACCGGGTTGACCGGCGTCCAGTACACGGCGCCGCTGCGCGAGGACATGCTGCGCGCGTTGAGCCAATCCGAACCGCCGGACACCCGCAACGGGCTGGCCCAGGAGCGCCTCGCCGTGGTCGGCAAGACGATCAACGACTTGTTCGGCGCCGTCACGATCGTCAACCCGGGCGGCTCCTACACCCTGGCCACCGAGCACAGCCCGCTGCCGCTGGCGCTGCACAACGGCCTGGCCGTTCCGATCCGGGTGCGGCTGCAGGTCGACGCCCCGCCCGGGATGCGGGTAACCGACGTCGGCCAGATCGAATTGCCGCCCGGATACCTGCCACTGCGGGTGCCGATCGAAGTCAACTTCACCCAGCGCGTCGCCGTCGACGTGACGCTGCGGACCCCGGACGGGATGCGGCTGGGCGACCCGGTTCGGTTGTCGGTCCATTCCAACGCCTACGGCAAGGTGCTGTTCGCCATTACTCTGTCCGCCGCGGCGGTGCTGGTGCTACTGGCCGGACGCCGGCTGTGGCACCGGTTCCGCGGCCAGCCCGACCCCGCCGACCTGGACCGCCCGGACCCACCCCACGCCGGCCCCGCCGACCTGCGCAACGAGATCGACGACCGCGTCGATCAGCACAGAGTATGAGCCCCGCCCCTCGTCACGCGCAGGCCCAGGCACCGCGGCAGCCGCACCGCGTGCCACCGTCTGCGCGCCGGATCCGCCCCGGTCCGCCGACGGGTCCGCTGCCACCGGTGCCGGAGCTGGCGCGACGACGGCCCGAGCTGTCCGACGCCGCCCTGGTCTCGCGGTCGTGGGCGATGGCGTTCGCCACGCTGATCAGCCGCATCACCGGGTTCGCGCGGATCGTCGTGCTGGCCGCCATCCTGGGTGCCGCGCTGTCCAGCGCGTTCTCGGTGGCCAATCAGCTGCCGAACCTGGTCGCGGCGCTCGTGCTGGAGGCGACGTTCACCGCGATCTTCGTGCCGGTGCTGGCGCGCGCCGAGCAAAGCGACCCCGACGGCGGCGCGGCGTTCGTGCGGCGCCTCGTCACGCTGACGACCGCGCTGCTGGTGCTCGCCACGGCGCTGTCGGTGCTGGCCGCCCCGCTGTTGGTGCGGCTGATGCTGGGCCGCGCCCCGCAGGTCAATGAGCCGCTGACCACCGCGTTCGCCTACCTGCTGCTGCCGCAGGTGCTGGCGTACGGGCTGACCTCGGTGTTCATGGCGATCCTGAACACCCGCAACGTGTTCGGGCCGACGGCGTGGGCGCCGGTCGTCAACAACGTGGTGGCGCTGGCCACCCTGGGCGTGTATCTGGCCGTCCCCGGCGAGCTCTCGGTCGACCCGGTGCGGATGGGCAACGCCAAGCTGCTGGTGCTCGGCATCGGCACCACCCTGGGCGTGTTCGCGCAGACGGGGGTGCTGCTGGTGGCGCTGAAGCGTCAGCGGGTGAGCCTGCGCCCGCTGTGGGGAATCGACGAACGCCTCAAGCGATTCGGCACGATGGCCGCGGCGATGGTGCTCTACGTGCTGATCAGCCAGCTCGGTCTGGTGATCGGCAACCAGATCGCCAGCACCGCGGCGGCTTCGGGTCCGGCGATCTACAACTACACCTGGCTGGTCCTGCAGCTGCCGTTCGGCATGATCGGCGTGACGGTCCTGACCGTGGTGATGCCGCGGCTGAGCCGCAACGCCGCGGCCGACGACACCACGGCCGTGCTCGCCGACCTGTCGCTGGCCACCCGGCTGACGCTGATCACGCTGATCCCGATCGTGGCGTTCATGACCGTCGGCGGCCCCGCCATCGGCAGTGCGCTGTTCGCCTACGGACACTTCGGCGGGGTCGACGCCGGCTACCTGGGCGTCGCGATCGCGTTGTCGGCGTTCACGCTGATCCCCTACGGACTGGTGCTCTTGCAGCTGCGCGTCTTCTATGCGCGCGAGCAGCCCTGGATGCCGATCGTGATCATCCTCGTCATCACCGCCGTCAAGATCGCCGGCTCGGTGCTGGCTCCCCACCTCACCGGCGATCCGAAGCTGGTGGCCGGGTTCCTCGGCGTGGCCAACGGCGCCGGCTTCCTGGCCGGCGCGATCGTCGGTTACTACCTGTTACGCCGCGCGCTGCTGCCCAACGGCGGGCACCTGATCGGCGTGGGTGCGATGCGCACGATCCTCGTGACGATCGTCGCCTCGATGTTGGCCGGTTTGGTCGCGCATGTGGCCGATCGGCTGCTGGGGTTGAGCCGGCTCACGGCGCACGGCGGCGCCGGTTCGCTGCTGCGCTTGCTGGTGTTGGGGGCCATCATGCTGCCGATCGTGGCGACCGTTATGGTCCGCGCGCACGTGCCCGAGGCCGACGCGGCGCTGGCCGTCATCAGGCGCCGAATTCCGGTCCTCGGCGGCAATCGGATCGCGCAGCCACCGGCCCGCAAACCGGCTGCACCGGAGGGATCGTCTCGGCAGGGCCGCGTCACGTACCCTGAGCAGAGGAATTCGTCCCCGCCGGGGGTCGATGCGGTCCAGGAGCCGATCCGGCGCAGGCCTCCGGAGCGGGTAGCCAACACCCGCATAGCGAAAGGACCGGAGGTGACCGACCGCCCAGTGGAGAGCGCATCCAGCGCTGGATCCGGCTTGGGGTCAGGCGCCGAGACACCCCCGGACCGGCCACGGCCCGTCGCCGACGACTTCCAGCCCGACATTCCGCGCGAACCGGCGCCGCGCGCCGCCGACCGGCTGAACGGCGCTGTCTCGAGCGAAAACCCCCGCGGCGCAAGCGCATTCGACGCCCCCCACGACCGGGTCGGTGAATCCGGGCCGCCGGAGGATGTCCACCTTGTTCCCGGCGCCCGCATCTCCAATGGCCGGTATCGGCTGCTGGTCTTCCACGGCGGCGCACCGCCCTTGCAGTTCTGGCAGGCGCTGGACACCGCGCTGGACCGCCAGGTCGCGCTGACCTTCGTCGACCCGGACGGGGCGCTGCCCGACGAGGTGCTCCAAGACATCCTGTCCCGCACCCTGCGGCTGAGCCGCATCGACAAGCCCGGCATCGCCCGGGTGCTCGACGTGGTGCACTCCGGGTCCGGCGGCCTGGTCGTCTCCGAATGGATCCGCGGCGGTTCGTTGCAGGAGGTGGCCGACACCTCCCCGTCGCCCATCGGCGCCGTCCGGGCGATGCAATCGCTGGCCGCCGCCGCCGACGCGGCCCACCGCGCCGGCGTCGCCCTATCGATCGACCACCCCAACCGGGTGCGCGTCAGTATCGACGGCGACGTCGTGCTGGCCTACCCCGCGACCATGCCCGACGCCAACCCGCAAGACGACATCCGCGGCATCGGCGCCGCGCTCTACGCCCTCCTGGTCAACCGGTGGCCCCTGCCGGAGTCCGGGGTGCGAAGCGGGCTGGCGCAGGCCGAGCGGGATTCGGCGGGCACCCCCGTCGAGCCCATGGTCATCGACCGCGACATCCCCTTCCAGATTTCCGCGGTTGCCGTGCGCGCGGTCCAGGAAGATGGCGGAATACGCAGCGCCTCAACGCTTTTGAACCTGCTACAGCAGGCGACCGCGGTGGCCGACCGCACCGAGGTGCTCGGACCGATCGACGATTCGCCGCCACCACCCGCCGCCCGGCCCGCCACGGGCCGCGAGTATGCGGCCTTCGCGCGCCGGCGCCGCAACGTGCTGATCGGCGTCGGCGCCGCCCTCGCCGTCATCGTGGTGGCCCTGCTGGTCCTGGCGTCGGTGGTGAGCAAGATCTTCGGCAATGTCGGGGGCCTCAACAAAGACGAGCTGGGGCTGAACGGGCCGTCGTCGGCGTCATCGTCGGCCCCCAGTTCCGCGGCCGCCGGAAGCGTCGTCAAACCGACGAAGGCGAGCGTGTTCTCCCCGGACGGCGACCCCGACAACCCGGGTACGGCCGGGCAGGCGATCGATGGCGACCCGTCCACCGCTTGGGCGACAGAGGTCTATACCGATGCCGTTCCGTTCCCCAGCTTCAAGCAGGGCGAAGGGCTGATGCTGCAGCTGCCGAAGCCCACCGTGGTCGGCCAGGTCACCATCGACACGCCCAGCACGGGCACGAAGGTCGAGATTCGCTCGTCATCCACGGCGTCGCCATCGAAGCTGGAAGACACCACCGTGCTGGCGCCGGCCTTCACGCTCAAGCCCGGTCATAACGTCATACCGGTCCGGTCCGGCGCGCCGACGTCGAACCTGCTGGTGTGGATCTCCACCCTGGGAACCACCAGCGGCAAGAGCCAGGCCGGCTTGTCGGAGATCACCGTTCAGGCCGCCTCCTGACGGCGCTCACAGAACGCGCGTGAGTGAAGTGCCGCGCGACCCCCGATTGGTTAGTGTCCGGCCGTGGGTCTCGGGGGCGGGGAATTCGAGGGTAAGAGCCAAAGCGAACGCACTGACGCCGAGCTGCTGGCCGCCCACGTCGCCGGCGACCGCCGCGCCTTCGACGAGCTGTTCCACCGCCACCAACGTCAGCTGCACCGCCTGGCCCGGCTCACCACCCGGACCCGCGAGGACGCCGAAGACGCGCTGCAGGACGCGATGCTCTCGGCGCACCGCGGCGCGGGCTCGTTCCGGCACGACGCGGCGGTCGGCAGCTGGCTGCACCGCATCGTGATCAACGCCTGCCTGGACCGGCTGCGCCGCACCAAGGCGCACCCCACCGCCCCGCTGGAGGACGTCTATCCGGTCGCCGATCGCACGGCACAGGTCGAGACGGCCATCGCGGTGCACCGGGCCTTGATGCGCCTGCCCGTCGAGCAACGGGCGGCGGTGGTGGCCGTCGACATGCAGGGCTACTCGGTCGCCGACACCGCCGCGCTGCTGGGCATCGCCGAGGGCACCGTCAAGAGCCGATGCTCCCGCGCCCGCGTCCGCCTCGCCGGGTTGCTCGGCTACCTCAACGCCGGTCCCGACCTGGCCCCACCCATGGCCGTCAAGCAGCGCATGACGGACACTGGGGCGGATGGGTGAACCCGAAGAGGATGCCGCCGAGCCGCCCCTGACGGTCGAGCTGCTGGCCGACCTGCAGGCCGGTTTGCTCGACGACGATTCCGCGGCCCGCGTGCGCAAACGGGTACGTGAGGACCCGCAGGCGCAGAGCATGCTGCGCACCCTGAACCAGGTGCGGTGCGACGTGGCGACGCTCGGTGCCGACACGACGTGCGCGCCTGACGTGCCGCCCGAGGTGACGGCCCGGATCTCGGCGGCGCTGAAGTCAGAGGAACGCCGTGACCGGGTCGGTGTCGCCCACTCGGCCCGGCCGCATATGCGCCCCGCCCGACTGGCCGCCGGCGTGGCCGGCGTGGGGGCGGCGCTCGCGGCCATCGGGGTGGGCACCGCGGCGCTGCTCAACACACCCGAGCCCGCCCCCAGCACCCCGGCCACCGCGGAGCACATCACGGTGTCGACGCCTCCGATGGCCATTCCGCTGTCGCAGGCCGAGATCCTGGGACTGCTGACGAAGAGTCCCGATTACGGTCCGCTCGGCGACCCTTCGCTGCGTGCGTCCTGCCTCAGCGGACTCGGCTACCCGGCGTCCACCCGGGTGCTCGGCGCGCGGCAGGTCGACATCAACGCCCGCCCCGGTGTGCTGCTGGTGTTGCCCGGCGACACGCCCGACGACCTCGCGGTCGTCGCGGTGGCGCTCAATTGCAGCGCCGCCGACACCGGGTTGCTGGCCAACACGCAGGTCCGGCGGCCCTAGCGGTGATCGCACGCGCGGCGCAGCCGGGCGCGGCGGGTCGCCGCCATCCGCTTAGTCTGGTGCCCAGCACCCCGGGAACACCCGCGCCTACGCTGGCGTTCGTAGTCGTAGCTTCCGCACCCGAAAGGCTCGAATGACTGCCGATACCCCTGCTGACGACACCCACGACACCGTCCACGACGTCATCGTCATCGGTTCCGGTCCCGCCGGGTACACCGCGGCCCTCTACACCGCCCGCGCGCAGCTGAAGCCCCTCGTCTTCGAGGGCATCGCCTTCGGCGGCGCCCTGATGACCACCACCGAGGTGGAGAACTACCCCGGCTTTCGCGACGGCATCACCGGACCGGAACTGATGGAAGAGATGCGGGAGCAGGCGCTGCGCTTCGGGGCGGACCTCCGGATGGAAGACGTCGAGTCGGTCTCGCTGACGGGGCCGGTCAAGTCGGTTGTCACCGCCGACGGCGAAACCCATCGGGCCCGGGCCGTCATCCTGGCCATGGGCGCGGCGGCGCGCTACCTGCAGGTCCCCGGCGAACAGGAATTGCTGGGCCGCGGGGTGAGTTCGTGTGCCACCTGCGACGGGTTCTTCTTCCGCGACCAGGACATCGCGGTCATCGGTGGCGGCGACTCGGCGATGGAAGAAGCGCTTTTCCTGACCCGGTTCGCCAGCAGCGTGACGTTGGTGCACCGGCGCGACGAGTTCCGGGCGTCCAAGATCATGCTGAACCGCGCCCGCAACAACGAGAAGATCAAGTTCGTCACCAACGTGGCCGTGATGTCCGTCGAGGGCGACACGACGGTGACGGGATTGCGCTTGCGCGACAACGTAACCGGCGAAGAGTCGGTCCTTCCGGTCACCGGCGTCTTCGTGGCAATCGGTCACGAGCCGCGCTCGGGCCTGGTGCGCGATGTCGTCGACGTGGATCCCGACGGCTACGTACTGGTGCACGGACGCACCACCAGCACCTCGCTGGACGGCGTGTTCGCCGCCGGCGACCTGGTGGACCGCACCTACCGGCAGGCCATCACCGCCGCCGGCAGCGGCTGCGCGGCGGCCATCGACGCCGAGCGTTGGCTGGCCGAGCATGAAGCAAAAGCCGAAGGTACCGACACATTGATTGGAGCACCACGATGACCGACGCCGAAAAAGCCCACGCCACAATAGAAGTCTCCGACGCGTCCTTTTCTACCGAGGTGCTGTCGAGCAATACGCCTGTGCTGGTTGACTTTTGGGCGACGTGGTGCGGCCCGTGCAAGATGGTCGCGCCGGTTCTCGAAGAAATCGCCAGCGAGCGAGCCGGACAGCTCACCGTCGCAAAGCTCGACGTGGATGCCAACCCGGAAACCGCCCGCGACTTCCAGGTGGTTTCGATCCCCACGATGATCCTGTTCAAGGACGGCCAACCGGTGAAGCGAATCGTCGGCGCCAAGGGCAAGGCGGCGCTGCTGCGCGAGCTCTCTGACGCGGTACCGAACCTCACCTGAGGCGTTACCCGCCTCGCCACGCCGCGCGCCTCGCTCAGCCTGGGGTTTTCCGAAAATTGAGAAGCGTCTGCGACAATAACGGCTAGCTGTTGCCCGTATTCAGCCTTGTCCCGGAGGGCCCTTGGTATGCCGAGTCCGCGCCGCGAAGACGGCGACGCGCTGCGCTGTGGTGACCGCAGCGCTGCCGTGACCGAGATCCGGGCTACGCTGGCCACGCTGGGGATGCTGGACAATCCCGACGAAGACATGGCGACCGGCCGGCATGTGGCCCTCGAGGTCTTCGACGCCGAGCTCGATCAGGCGGTGCGCGCTTTCCAGCAGAATCGCGGGCTGCTGGTGGACGGCGTCGTCGGCGAGGCCACCTACCGCGCGCTGAAAGAGGCCTCGTACCGGCTCGGCGCGCGCACGCTGTATCACCAATTCGGTGCGCCCCTCTATGGCGACGACGTCGCAACCCTGCAGGCCCGGCTGCAGGACCTCGGTTTCTACACCGGCCTGGTCGACGGCCACTTCGGCTTGCAGACCCACAACGCTTTGATGTCATACCAGCGTGAGTATGGGCTCGCCGCCGACGGCATCTGCGGCCCAGAAACCTTGCGTTCCTTGTACTTTCTGAGCTCGCGGGTCAGCGGCGGCTCACCGCACGCCATCCGCGAGGAAGAGCTGGTCCGCCGGTCCGGGCCCAAACTGTCGGGCAAGCGGATCATCATCGATCCGGGCCGCGGCGGCACCGACCACGGACTGATCATGCAGGCGCCGACCGGACCCGTCAGCGAAGCAGATGTGTTGTGGGACTTGGCGAGCCGACTCGAGGGCCGGATGACCGCAATCGGTATGGAAACCTTCTTGTCCCGGCCGACCAATCGCAGCCCGTCGGACACGGAACGTGCCGCCACGGCGAACAACGTCGGCGCGGACCTCATGATCAGCCTGCGCTGCGAATCCCAGCGCAGCCCGTCGGCCAACGGCGTGGCTTCCTTCCATTTCGGCAACTCGCACGGTTCCGTCTCGACGATCGGCCGCAACCTCGCCGACTTCATTCAGCGAGAAGTGGTGGCTCGCACCGGATTACGGGATTGCCGCACGCATGGCCGGACGTGGGACCTGCTGCGGCTGACCCGGATGCCGACCGTTCAGGTCGACGTCGGCTATATCACCAATCCGCGTGACCAGGCGATGCTGATCTCGACGCAGACCCGAGACGCCATCGCCGAGGGCATCCTCGCCGCGGTCAAGCGGCTCTACCTGCTCGGCAAGAACGACCGGCCTACCGGCACCTTCACCTTCGCCGAACTGCTGGCTCACGAGTTGTCGGTGGAGCGGGCCTCCCGGCTGGGCGGTTCTTAGCCGCCCCGTTGATCTGCAACGTATTTGATGCGCTGGCGGAGCCCGCCCCGACGGGTTCCTGCAGCTGGGCACTGGACAACAGGCGCTCCAGCGCCGCCTCGACTTCGGCCTTCCAGCCCAGGCCCTTGTCCAACTCCAGCCGCAGCCGCGGGAAGTACGGGTGCGGCGCCACCACAACGAATCCCACGTCCTTCAAGAACTCCGCGTCGATGATGCAGTGCTCGACCGAGCAGTCGCCCAGGGCCTCGAGCACCGGCCGCACATCCGGGTCCACCGTTCGCGGGTCCTGCAACTCGGCGGCCGCCGGTGTGCGCCCGAAAGCCTCCAACGCCCGCACGCCGCGCCGCACCAGCTCATCGATGACGCGGGCGATCAGCCCATGCGGCAGATCGTCGGAGGCCTGCCCCGACTCGATGTTCATTGACGTCAACAGCACGGCATCGGCGGACACGGGCGCCGTGGGAAAGCGCTGCGCCCGCGGCACCGCGCGAGGCGGCGCGTAGAGGACGTACCCCAGGCACGCCGGTTCGGCGTGACTGCGCTCGTCCGGAATCGCCGTCGCGATCTGACCGCATGAGCCCCACTCCAGCATCACCATCGACAGCCAGGCTTCTTTTTCAAACTCGGGGTCGGCGAGGTGGTCCTGGTTACCCAGGGTCGCGGGATCGACCTCCCAGAACACGCAGCGGCGCGCATGCTTGGGAAGCTGCTCGAAAGCCTCGAGCCGCAGCGGCATGATTCGAGCAGACACTAGCCTCCTGGCTTCCGTCCGGTCCTGCGGCCACCACATTTTGGGGCCACCAGCAACCTCTCCAGAATAGGAGAGTTTGTCGTCATCGGACCAGTGTTTGCTGCGCCACTTGGGGCGGGCCGGCGAACGTTCCCGCGCGGTGCGGCACGGCCGGTGACATAGCGAAAGGCGTTGAGGCGCACTGGAACTCTGCTCGCAGACGGCGTCGGGGACGGCTCATTTGGGTCTCATTTGGGCGTCAAAAACCCGCGCGGCGTCACAGTGACGTAATTACAGCGTGTGGGCGATCATGCCTTGGGCGGGGTCATCACGTCTACGATGCGCTGGAGATCCTCCACCGAGCCGAACTCCACCACGATCCGTCCCTTCCGTTTGCCAAGGCTGACCGTCACCCGGGTATCGAAGGTGTTGGACAGCCGATCGGCGACGTCCTGGAGGCCGGGCATCTGAATCGGCTTGCGGCGCTGGGGCGCCGGGGTGGTCGCGTCGCCGCGGTTGGCCAGGGTGACCGCCTCCTCGGTGGCCCGCACCGACAGGCCCTCGGCGACGATCCGGCTCGCCAGCTCCTCCTGCGCCTCCGGCCCGCCTTCGAGGGACAGCAACGCTCGGGCATGGCCCGCGGACAGGACGCCCGCCGCGACCCGCCGCTGCACCGGGATCGGCAGCTTCAGCAAGCGGATCATGTTGGTGATCAGCGGCCGCGACCGGCCGATACGGGACGCCAGCTCGTCGTGGGTCACGTCGAATTCGTCGAGCAGCTGCTGGTAAGCCGCCGCCTCCTCCAGCGGGTTCAGCTGGACCCGATGGATGTTTTCGAGCAGGGCGTCGCGCAGCAGGTCGTCGTCGCCGGTTTCGCGCACGATGGCAGGGATGGTGGCCAGGCCCGCTTCCTGGGCGGCGCGCCACCGCCGCTCCCCCATCACGATTTGGTACCGCGCCCCGCCCGGCGTTCCGCTCACCGGCCGGACGACGATCGGCTGCAAAAGCCCGAATTCGCGAATGGAGTGCACCAGCTCGGACAGCGCCTCCTCGTCGAACACCTGCCGGGGCTGGCGTGGGTTGCGCTCGATATCGGCCGGCGCGATCTCGCGGTAGACCGCGCCCACCGACGCGGAGCCCTGAGCCGGTCCGCCGATCAGCACATCGGCGGCCGCGTCGCCCATCCGCGGGCCCAGCGTCGCCGGACCGGAGTCGCCCTCCGCCGGACCCGTGGGGATCAGCGAAGCCAGGCCCCGGCCGAGGCCGCCCTTCTTGCGTAACGGCTGCGTCATGGTCGTCCCTTCACGATGGTGGTCAATCGCGTTCGGCGAGTTCGCGACTCGCATCGAGATAGCTCATCGCTCCCCGGGAACCGGGGTCGTAATCGATGATTGTCATGCTGTAGCCGGGCGCCTCCGAGACCTTGACGCTGCGCGGAATCACGCTGCGCAGCACCTTGGTTCCGAAGTACCGGCGTACCTCTTCGGCCACCTGGTCGGCCAGCTTGGTCCGCCCGTCGTACATCGTCAGGATGACGGTCGTCACGTCCAGCTGGGGATTCAGGTGGGCCTTCACCATCTCGATATTGCGCATCAGCTGCGACACACCCTCCAGCGCGTAGTACTCGCACTGGATCGGGATCATCACCTCGGGCGCAGCCACCAGCGCGTTGATCGTCAGCAGCCCGAGCGACGGCGGGCAGTCGATGAAGACGTAGTCGAAGTCGAACTGGTCGAGCTCGGCCAGGGCGGTGCGCAGGCGGTTCTCGCGCGCGACCATGCTGACCAATTCGATCTCGGCGCCGGCGAGATCGATGGTCGCCGGCACGCAGAACAGCCGCGAGCTGTGGGGGCTGGGCCGCAACGCCTCCCGCAGCGACACCTCGCCGATGAGGACTTCGTACGACGACGGCGTGCCCGCCTGCCGGTCGTGGATGCCGAGGGCCGTGCTCGCGTTGCCCTGGGGATCGAGGTCGATGACGAGGGTCTTGAGTCCCTGCACGGCCAGCGCGGCCGCGAGGTTGACGGCGGTCGTGGTCTTGCCGACGCCACCCTTCTGGTTGGCGACGGTGAACAGCCGCCGGTGGGCCGGGCGGCGCAGCGGCGGGTAGGCCGTGTGCAGAACCCGCATCGCACGCTCGGCGGCGGCGCCGATCGGGGTGTCGAATTCGTCCGATGTTTCACGTGAAACATGGCCCGGCTCCGGCGCGGCGTCGGCGACGCTCGGTGCCGGCGGCGGCCCGCCGGGCGAGTTGATTGGAGAACTCACCATGTCCCCCTGTCTGCCATACGTCCCGATCTTTGGCGCGGCCGCTTTCCGCGTCGCGCTAACACCACGGTTGACGGCGGATGCAAGTAGTTCCCGCCACATGTGACCACCCTGGCATCAAGGGCGCCTGATGCCGCCATCACACGCCGGTGGGCTTCCACTTCCTCGGGAGCGCGCTCCCCTTTGATGGCGACCATCCGCCCGTCGGGCCGTAGCAACGGCATGCTCCACTTCGTCAACTTGTCCAGCGGTGCGACCGCTCGTGACACCGCGACATCCCGGGCTCCGAACTGCTCGCGCACCCACGGGTCCTCCGCACGGCCGCGCACCACCTCGACCGCCAACCCTAGTTCGGCCACCACCTCGATGAGAAACTCACTCCGCCGCAGCATCGGCTCCAGCAGCACGACGTCGAGGTCGGGCCGCGCGATCGCCAGCGGTATCCCCGGCAGCCCGGCCCCGCTGCCGATGTCGATCACCCGCTCGCCGTGCTCGAGGAGCTCGCCGACCGCCGCACTGTTCAATAGGTGGCGATCCCACAGCCGGCCGACCTCCCGCGGCCCGAGGAGCCCTCGCTCTACCCCCGGGCCGGCCAGCAATTCGGCGTACCTTCGGGCGATACCCAACCGCGGCCCGAAGACGGCGGCGGCGGCACCGGCCAGGGATCCCGGATCTGCCGTCACCGCGGACGCCCCCTCGACCGCCTCTCCGTCGCCATGTTTCACGTGAAACATCTCGTCTTCTTGTTTCACGTGAAACATCCTCGATCCCTGGGGCCGTCCGGGTCGTCTCTGAATTACACGGCTGTGACTCGGCGGCGCTAGTCGAGCAAGACGACAACGCGGCGGGACGGCTCCTGGCCCTCGCTCTCGCTGTGCACGCCCGGCACCGCCGCGACGGCGTCGTGAACGATCTTGCGTTCGAACGGTGTCATCGGAGAAAGCTCCTCGCGTTCGCCGCTGTCGAGCACCCGGCGCGCCACCTTGTCGCCCAACGCGGCCAGCTCCTCGCGCCGCCGGCGCCGCCAGCTCGCGATGTCAAGCATCAACCGGCTCCGCACACCGGTCTTCTGGTGCACCGCCAGCCGGGTCAGCTCCTGCAGCGCATCCAGCACCTCGCCGGCGCGACCGACCAACTTGTTCAGGTCGCTGCTGCCGTCGATGCTCACCACGGCGCGGTCGCCCTCCACGTCTAGATCGATGTCGCCGTCGAAGTCCAACAGGTCCAGCAGCTCCTCGAGATAGTCGCCGGCGATCTCCCCCTCGGCAACCAGTCGGTCCTCCAGCTCGTCGCCTTCGTCACCACCGCCTTCCGTCGCCGCGTCGTCCTCTGGGGCCGGCGTTTGCGTGTCGAGTTCAGCGTCAACGTCGCGTTCGGTCGTTTCGGCGTCTGTCATCTCGTTTTCTCTCCCTCATCCAGGGGTTCCCGTCCAGTCGGGTCACTCGCCCGGGGTCCCCTTAAGCTCTGGCGTCGCGTCAGCGTTTCCGCTTCTTCGGTCGCGCCCCGGGTCGCGGGGTGCGGTTGGTCGGCCCGTCGTTGCGTCCCGCCGCGCTCGGCTTGTCCGGTTCCGCCGTGGCCGACCCCTCTTCGGCGGCACCTCCGTCGAAGCCCTCGGAATCCGAGTCCTCGCCGTCGTCGTTTCGCGTCGCGGATCCGTTACCGCTCGCCGCCGAGGTCTTGGGGTTGCGCTTCGGTTTGGCGCCCGGCGCCGGAGCATTGGCAGCCCGCCGCTGAACGACCTCCTGCCTCTTGGCCTCGTCCTCTTTTTCGATCATGCCGAACACGTAGTGCTGCTGTGCGAACGTCCAGATGTTGTTGGCGAACCAGTACAGGATGATCGCGAGCGGAAGGAACGGTCCGCCGACAACGACGCCGAGCGGAAACACGTACAGCGCCAGCTTGTTCATCATCGCGGTCTGCGGGTTGGCGGCGGCCTCCGCGCTCTGGCGCGCCACCGACGCGCGGCTGTTGAAGTAGGTGGCGACGCCCGCCAGGATCATCACCGGGGCACCCACCGCGATCACCGCGGGGCGGCTGAAGTGGGTGAAGGCGTCCAATCCGGCGTGTTGCGTCATGAACGCGCCGATCGGCGCACCGAAAAGGTTGGCGTCCAGGAAGTGCGCCACGTCGGTCGGGCTGAAGAAATAGTTGCCCGTCGCCCGGTTCTGGGCCACCGACAGGTGCGGCTGACCAAAGCCTCCGGTGGTCCGGTTGAACGACCGCAAGACGTGATACAGCCCAAGGAACACCGGGATCTGGGCGAGCATCGGCAGGCAGCCGAGGATCGGGTTGAAGCCGTGCTCGCGTTGCAGCTTCTGCATCTCGAGCGCCATCCGCTGGCGGTCTTTGGAGTACTTCTTTTGCAGCGCCTTGATCTGCGGCTGCAACTCCTGCATCTGCCGGGTGGTACGAATCTGGCGCACGAACGGCTTGTACAGCAGGGCCCGCAAGCTGAACACCAGGAACATCACCGACAGGGCCCAGGCGAAGAAGTTCGACGGTCCGAGCAACGCCGCGAACAGCTTGTACCAAGCCCACATGATCCACGACACCGGGTAGTAGATGACGTCGAGGCTGAAGAAATCAAACAAAAGATTCACTCTCCCGTTGCTCCGGCGCGGGGTCTCCCGCGGCGCCGGCGCCTTCGAAGCTCGCCCGGCATGCGTGTCGATCCGGTATCGGATCCCATCCTCCCCGATGCCACGGTCCGCATTTGGCGAGCCGGGCTGCGGCCAACCAGCTGCCCCGGATCAAGCCGTATTCGGTCAGAGCGTCGACGGCGTACTGGCTGCACGTTGGCATGAAGCGGCATGTCGCCGGGCGCAGCGGTGACACCATGTGCCGGTACAGCTGAATCAGGAAGATCAGTCCCCGCGCCGCCTTGTTCACCGGTCAGTTCCCGCCGACTCGAAGGCGCGGCGCAAGCCACGCCGCAGCTGTTGTTCCAGCCGCGCGGATGACACCTGGCTACTGCCGGGCAGCGCCCGAATCACCACCCGGTCGGATCGATGGAGATCCCCCAACATGGTTCGCGCGACGTGACGTAGCCGGCGCGCCACCCGATGACGCTCCACGGCCGATCCAACGGACTTGGCGATGATCAGGCCGACACGGGGTCCCGTGTCGTCCTCGGAGTCGCGCCGCATATGTACGACGACGTCGGGCTGCACCGCGCGCACGCCAGACTTCACGGCGGCGTCAAACTCAGTTGACCGCCTCATGCGGTTGCGTGCGGGAAGCACCGCTGAAGAACCCGACGTTGCGATCAGGCAGTTAACGCGCGACGGCCTTTGCGGCGCCGGCTGGAGACGATCGATCGCCCGGCGCGGGTGCGCATCCGCAAGCGGAAGCCATGCACGCGGGCTCGGCGCCGGTTATTCGGCTGGAAGGTCCGCTTGCCCTTGGCCACGGCGTTCTCCTCGTCTTCGAACCATCCGGCCGCATTCGTCCGCGACGCGGTCGGAGGTGGGTCTTGCTGCTGGCCGGCGCGGTCCCCGAGCTTTCTCCGGGTCGCAGCCGTATCGCCGACTTTCGGGCGACTGTTTGAGGGTACTGATGCGGATTCGCTGGGTCAAACTTGGTCTCCCGCAACGGACCCAACTCACACATCCGCGAAAACGCAAGTTCTCGAAGACGTCCTTGCGGCACCATAGGACAACGAGCGACAAGCAGGGCCCAGATGACCCTAAAGAGGCCGATTGGAATGCAGCAGAACTGTTGGCAGCCGAACGGAAAACTGTTAGCTTCGGGCAATGCCGTTTCAGAGTGGAGCGGCGCTCGACGACGAAGCGAGGATGGCGGATCGACTAGCTGTCTAGACGACCTCCACGGGTTGTCATCAGCGCGGAGATCGCGGGCCGTCGCCGGTAGGCTGCGGCTCGTCTACGATCATCCTGTCCACACCTGTGCATAACTATGTGGACAGTTGTTTCGTCACCAAGCGTGGCTGCCCCTCGACCCGGGATCTGCGAGAAACCAGGGAGATTACGTCGTTGACCGATGACCCCGGTTCAGGATTCACAACAGTTTGGAACGCGGTCGTCTCCGAGCTCAACGGCGAGTCGGCCTCGGACGGAATGGCCACCAATCGCACCGCCCTCGCCACCCCACTGACCCCTCAGCAACGGGCGTGGTTGAACCTCGTCCAGCCGCTCACCATCGTCGAGGGATTTGCCCTGTTGTCGGTGCCGAGCAGCTTCGTGCAAAACGAGATCGAACGTCACCTTCGTGCCCCGATCACCGACGCCCTGAGCCGCCGGCTCGGACAGCAGATCCAACTCGGGGTGCGCATCGCCCCGCCCCCTGACGACGTTGACGACGCTGCCTTCACCGCAGCGGAGCCCTTCCCGCCCGGCCTGGAAGACCAATCCCTCGCTCAGGCCGACGATTCCCTCATCGACATGTCGATCGACGTCGACGAGGGTGACGAAAACGGTGAGCTCGTCACCGCCGAGCAGAGCTGGCCGAACTACTTCACCGAACGTCCCCACGCGGCCGACCCGGCAATCGCCGGCGGAACCAGCCTCAACCGCAGGTACACGTTCGACACCTTCGTCATCGGCGCCTCCAACCGGTTCGCGCACGCCGCGGCGCTGGCCATCGCCGAAGCCCCGGCCCGCGCCTACAACCCGCTGTTCATCTGGGGAGAATCCGGCCTCGGTAAGACCCACCTGCTGCACGCCGCCGGCAACTACGCGCAGCGGTTGTTCCCCGGCATGCGCGTCAAGTACGTCTCGACCGAGGAATTCACCAACGACTTCATCAACTCGCTGCGCGACGACCGCAAGGTCGCGTTCAAACGCAGTTACCGCGACGTCGACGTGCTGCTGGTGGACGACATCCAGTTCATCGAGGGCAAAGAAGGTATCCAGGAGGAGTTCTTCCATACCTTCAACACGCTGCACAACGCCAACAAACAGATCGTCATCTCCTCTGACCGGCCGCCCAAGCAACTCGCCACCCTCGAGGACCGGCTGCGCACGCGGTTCGAGTGGGGCCTGATCACCGACGTGCAGCCTCCGGAGCTGGAGACCCGCATCGCCATTCTGCGCAAGAAGGCACAGATGGACCGGCTGGCCGTACCTGACGACGTTCTCGAACTGATCGCCAGCAGCATCGAACGCAATATCCGCGAGCTCGAAGGGGCGCTGATCCGGGTGACCGCGTTCGCGTCGTTGAACAAGACTCCGATAGACAAGGCTTTGGCGGAAATCGTCCTTCGCGACCTGATCGCCGACGCCAGCACCATGCAAATCAGCGCGGCCACCATCATGGCCGCCACCGCCGAGTACTTCGACACCACCGTCGAAGAGTTGCGTGGTCCGGGCAAGACGCGGGCGCTGGCCCAGTCGCGCCAAATCGCGATGTACCTATGCCGTGAGTTGACCGATTTGTCGCTGCCCAAGATCGGCCAGGCATTCGGCCGCGACCACACCACCGTCATGTACGCGCAGCGAAAGATCTTGTCCGAGATGGCCGAGCGCCGTGAGGTCTTCGATCACGTCAAGGAACTCACCACCCGCATCCGACAGCGCTCCAAGCGCTGATTCGGCCGCTCCTACCAACTTTTTTTCAAAAAACTTCTCACTCCCCTGTCACAGCCGTCACACCATCGCGGTGTGGGTAGCGCTGTGCACAAGCCGTCCAAACACCGGTGCAGCAATGACGCTTACGTACACATCCCGCCACCATCCCCAGCGCCACGCGGCCGCACACACGGTTATCAACCTGGTCATCCACAACCACACCGCTCGCCTAGCTGCGACAAGGTCCCGCTGTCCCCAGATTGCACAGTCCTTATTACTAGTACTGAGATCTCTCCCTAGATTGTTCTTTGAAGTACAGCGTTGGGGACGCTCGTCGCCGGGGCGCCGGTAGCCGCGTCGATGACGCCTTTTGTCGGGCGGTGCGATTAGCTTTCAAGATGGCCGCAGACGATCTACGGTTGTTCAGCGACCGCTAGCGACGGGCGGCTAGCCACTTTGGTTTTTCGGACACTCGGCACGTAAAGGGACGCTATGGACGCGGCGACGACAACAGCTGGCCTCACCGACTTGAAGTTTCGTCTGGTGCGAGAGTCTTTCGCCGACGCGGTGTCGTGGGTGGCGAAGAACCTGCCCACCAGGCCGGCGGTGCCGGTGCTGTCCGGGGTGTTGTTGTCCGGTTCCGACGCGGGACTGACGATTTCCGGGTTTGACTACGAGGTCTCCGCCGAAGCGCAGGTTGCGGCCGAAATAGCTTCTCCCGGAAGCGTTTTGGTATCCGGAAGGTTATTGTCGGACATCACGCGGGCGTTGCCGAACAAGCCGGTCGACTTCTACGTGGACGGCAACCGGGTCGCGCTGACGTGCGGAAGCGCCAGGTTTTCGCTGCCGACGATGCCGGTCGAGGACTACCCGACGCTGCCCGCGCTGCCGGAAGGCACCGGGACCCTGCCGGCGGACCTGTTCGCGGAGGCGATCGGTCAGGTCGCCATCGCCGCCGGCCGTGATGACACGCTGCCCATGCTGACCGGGATCCGGGTCGAGATTTCGGGCGACAAGGTGGTTTTGGCCGCGACCGACAGGTTCAGGTTGGCGGTTCGCGAGTTGACGTGGTCGGCGTTGTCGCCCGACATCGAAGCCGCGGTGCTGGTGCCGGCCAAGACGTTGGCCGAAGCGGCCAAAGCCGGGGCCGACGGATCTGAGGTTCAACTGTCGTTGGGCGCCGGCGCGGGGGTCGGCAAGGACGGGTTGCTGGGCATCAGCGGTAACGGCAAGCGCAGCACCACGCGGCTGCTGGACGCGGAGTTCCCCAAGTTTCGGCAGCTGTTGCCGGCCGAGCACACGGCCGTCGCCACCATCGATGTCGCGGAGCTGACCGAGGCCATCAAGCTTGTCGCCCTGGTCGCCGACCGGGGGGCGCAGGTGCGGATGGAATTCTCGGAGGGATCGTTGCGGCTTTCTGCGGGGGCCGATGACGTGGGTCGGGCCGAAGAAGACCTTCAGGTGGATTTCGTTGGCGAACCGCTGACCATCGCCTTCAATCCGACGTATCTGACCGACGGGCTTGCGTCGGTGCACTCAGAACGGGTGTCGTTCGGTTTCACGACGCCCGGCAAGCCCGCGTTGCTGCGGCCGGCTTCCAGCGACGACACCTCCCCCAGTGGCAGCGGGCCGTTCACCGCCGTGGCAACGGATTACGTGTACCTGTTGATGCCAGTTCGGTTGCCTGGCTAGGTGTACGTTCGGCATTTGGGGCTGCGTGATTTCCGGTCCTGGGCGCACGCCGACCTCGAATTGCAACCGGGCCGGACGGTGTTCGTTGGTCCAAACGGCTTCGGCAAGACGAATCTTGTTGAGGCGCTGTGGTATTCGACCACCTTGGGTTCTCATCGGGTCGGGACGGACGCGCCGCTGATCCGGGCCGGCGCCGAACGCGCGGTGGTTTCGACGATCGTGGTCAATGAGGGCCGTGAATGCGCGATCGATATCGAGATCGCGGCGGGCCGGGCAAACAAGGCGCGGCTGAATCGCTCGCCCGTGCGCAGCACGCGCGAGGTGGTCGGTGTGCTGCGCGCCGTGCTTTTTGCCCCCGAAGACCTGGCCTTGGTGCGTGGTGATCCGTCGGAGCGGCGTCGCTACCTCGATGATTTGGCGACGGTGCGGCGGCCCGCGATCGCCGGTGTGCGCGCCGACTACGACAAAGTCCTGCGGCAGCGCACGGCGCTGTTGAAGTCCCTGTCCGGCGCCCGATACCGCGGCGCCCGCGGCGCCCTGGACACCCTCGACGTGTGGGACAGCCGGCTCGCCGAGCACGGCGCGGAGTTGATGGCCGCCAGGATCGATCTGGTGAACGAGCTGGCGCCAGAGGTGGAGAAGGCTTATCAGTTGGTGGCGCCCGGATCGCGGCCCGCGTCGGTCGCCTATCGCGCCAGCCTCGGCGAGCACGCCCCGCGAGATTTCGACGGCAACGACCGCGAATTCCTGGAAGCCGCGCTGTTGGCCGCGTTGTCGGCGCGGCGGGACGCCGAACTGGAACGCGGGATGTGTCTGGTGGGTCCGCACCGCGATGACCTCGAATTGCGTCTCGGCGATCAACCCGCCAAAGGCTTTGCCAGCCACGGGGAATCGTGGTCGTTCGCGGTGGGGCTGCGGTTGGCGGCGTATGAATTGTTGCGGGCCGACGGCACCGAGCCCGTGTTGTTGCTCGACGACGTGTTCGCCGAACTCGACGCCACGCGCCGTCGCGCCCTGGCGACGGTGGCCGAATCGGCCGAGCAGGTTTTGGTGACGGCGGCGGTGCCGGAAGACATTCCGGCGGACTGGGACGCTAAACGGGTGCACATCGATATGCGCGACGAGGACTCGGGCCGGATGTCGGAGGTGCGACCATGACCGGCGCCGGAGATGGAAAAGACGTCGATCGCCTGGGCGGGTTGACCGGGATCGATTTGGTGCGGCGCACTCTCGAGGAGGCGCGCGCCGCGGCGCGCGCCCAGGGTAAGGACGCCGGTCGCGGCCGGTCGGCTCCGGCGCTGCCGCGGCGCGTGGCGGGGCAAAGACGGAGCTGGTCGGGCCCGGGGCCCGACGGGCGGGATCCCCAACCGCTGGGCCGGCTGGCGCGCGACCTGGCGAAAAAGCGGGGTTGGTCGACGCACGTCGCCGAAGGCACGGTGTTGGGCCACTGGCCGGCGGTGGTGGGACACCAGATCGCCGACCACGCGACCCCCACGGCGCTGAGCGAGGGTGTGCTCAGCGTGACGGCGGAATCGACGGCCTGGGCGACCCAGCTGCGGATGATGCAGGCGCAGCTTTTGGCCAAGATCGCCGCGGCGGTGGGCAACGGCGTCGTGACCTCGCTGAAAATCACCGGGCCGAGCGCGCCGTCGTGGCGTAAGGGTCCACGGCACATCTCCGGGCGGGGGCCCCGCGACACCTACGGCTGAATCGTCCGGAGCCCAAATAGTCCCCAGTCACGCCTCTATCAACAGGCGCCTGAGAGCCGCCAGAACGAAACGGACTTACATAACGCACGTCGGGACGCGCCCTGAACGCGGAAATCGTGTGCACGGCGCGGTTAGCTGGGTAGAAACGCGCCCAGAGAATCGGTGCTGGGGGTCCTTCACGGTAGAGTGGTGGGGTGCGCCTGTCGCGGTGACCGGACCGCCCGCATGAAACCCCGAGGAGAGCATTCCGACCGTGGCTGCCCAGAAGAAGAAGCCTCACGAAGGATACGGCGCTTCATCCATCACCGTGCTCGAAGGGCTGGAGGCCGTCCGCAAACGCCCGGGCATGTATATCGGCTCCACCGGTGAGCGTGGTTTACACCACCTCATCTGGGAGGTGGTCGACAACGCCGTGGACGAGGCGATGGCCGGTTACGCCACCCAAGTCGACGTGCGGCTACTCGACGACGGCAGCGTGGAAGTCGCCGACAACGGCCGCGGCATTCCGGTGGCGATGCACTCGACCGGTGCCCCGACCGTCGACGTGGTGATGACCCAGCTGCACGCCGGCGGCAAGTTCGGTGGCGACGACAGCGCCTATGCGGTTTCCGGTGGCCTGCACGGCGTGGGTGTATCAGTCGTCAACGCGCTGTCCACTCGACTCGAAGTCGAGATCTGCGTCGACGGCTATGAGTGGTTCCAGCATTACGACCGCTCCGTGCCCGGCACTCTCAAGCAAGGCGACAAGACCAAGAAGACGGGTACGACGGTCCGGTTCTGGGCCGACCCAGGCATCTTCGAGACCACGAACTACGACTTCGAGACGGTGGCCCGTCGGCTGCAGGAAATGGCCTTCCTCAACAAAGGCCTGACGATCAACCTCACGGACGAGCGGGTGCAGCAGGACGAGGTCGTCGACGAGGTCGTCAGCGACACCGCCGAGGCCCCCAAGACCGCCGAGGAAAAGGCGGCCGAATCCAGCGCGCCGCACAAGGTCAAGCACCGCACCTTCCACTACCCCGGCGGCCTGGTGGACTTCGTCAAGCACATCAACCGCACCAAAAGCCCGATCCAGCAGAGCATCATCGACTTCGACGGAAAAGGCACCGGCCACGAAGTCGAGATCGCCATGCAGTGGAACGGCGGCTATTCGGAGTCGGTGCACACCTTCGCCAACACCATCAACACCCACGAGGGCGGCACCCACGAAGAGGGCTTCCGCAGCGCGCTGACGTCGGTGGTGAACAAGTACGCCAAAGACAAGAAGCTGCTCAAAGAGAAGGACGCCAACCTAACCGGCGACGACATCCGGGAAGGCCTGGCGGCCGTCATCTCCGTGAAGGTCAGGGAGCCGCAGTTCGAGGGGCAGACCAAGACCAAGCTGGGCAACACCGAGGTCAAATCTTTCGTGCAGAAGGTGTGCAACGAACAGCTGACGCACTGGTTCGAGGCCAACCCCTCGGAGGCGAAAACCGTTGTGAACAAGGCGGTGTCGTCGGCCCAGGCGCGGATCGCGGCCCGCAAGGCGCGAGAGCTGGTGCGCCGTAAGAGCGCAACGGACCTCGGCGGGTTGCCGGGCAAGCTCGCCGATTGCCGGTCCACCGACCCGCGAAAGTCCGAACTGTATGTGGTCGAGGGCGATTCGGCCGGCGGCTCGGCCAAGAGCGGCCGCGATTCGATGTTCCAGGCCATCCTTCCGTTGCGCGGCAAGATCATCAACGTCGAGAAGGCGCGCATCGACCGGGTCCTGAAGAACACTGAAGTGCAGGCGATCATCACCGCGCTCGGGACGGGGATCCACGACGAATTCGACCTGAGCAAGCTGCGCTACCACAAGATCGTGCTGATGGCCGACGCCGACGTTGACGGCCAACACATCTCGACGCTGCTGTTGACCTTGCTGTTCCGCTTCATGCGCCCGCTCATCGAAAACGGGCACGTGTTCTTGGCGCAGCCCCCGCTGTACAAGTTGAAGTGGCAGCGCAGCGATCCCGAGTTCGCCTACTCCGACCGCGAGCGCGACGGCCTGTTGGAGGCCGGGCAGAAGGCCGGCAAGAAGATCAACAAGGAAGACGGCATCCAGCGCTACAAGGGTCTGGGCGAAATGGACGCCAAGGAACTGTGGGAGACCACGATGGACCCGTCCGTGCGGGTGTTGCGCCAAGTCACCCTGGACGACGCGGCGTCCGCCGACGAGCTGTTCTCCATTTTGATGGGTGAGGACGTCGACGCGCGCCGCAGCTTTATCACCCGCAACGCCAAGGACGTTCGCTTCCTGGATGTCTGATGAGTCAGGCACTCCGAAACAAACGAGGAATAGATGACTGACACCACGCTGCCACCCGGCGACGAGGCCGGCGACCGCATCGAACCGGTTGACATTCAGCAGGAGATGCAGCGCAGCTACATCGACTACGCGATGAGCGTGATCGTGGGTCGCGCGCTGCCGGAGGTGCGTGACGGCCTCAAGCCGGTGCACCGCCGCGTGCTCTACGCGATGTACGACTCCGGGTTCCGCCCAGACCGCAGCCACGCCAAGTCGGCGCGCTCGGTGGCCGAGACGATGGGTAACTACCACCCGCACGGCGACGCGTCGATCTACGACACCCTGGTGCGCATGGCCCAGCCGTGGTCGCTGCGGTATCCGCTCGTCGACGGCCAGGGCAACTTCGGCTCACCGGGCAACGATCCACCAGCGGCGATGCGCTACACCGAGGCGCGGCTGACTCCGCTGGCGATGGAGATGCTACGCGAAATCGACGAGGAGACAGTCGATTTCATCCCCAACTACGACGGTCGGGTGCAGGAACCGACGGTGCTGCCCAGCCGGTTCCCCAACCTGCTGGCCAACGGTTCGGGTGGCATCGCGGTCGGCATGGCGACCAACATCCCGCCGCACAACCTGCGCGAGCTCGCCGAGGCGGTCTTCTGGTGCCTGGAAAACCACGAGGCCGACGAGGAAGCGACGCTGGCCGCCGTCATGGAGCGGTTCAAAGGCCCGGACTTCCCGACCTCCGGGCTGATCGTCGGCTCGCAGGGCATTAACGATGCGTACAAAACCGGCCGCGGGTCCGTCCGGATGCGCGGTGTGGTGGAGGTCGAAGAGGCCAGGGGCCGAACGTCTTTGGTGATCACCGAGTTGCCGTATCAGGTCAACCACGACAACTTCATCACCTCGATCGCCGAGCAGGTCCGCGACGGCAGGCTCGCCGGCATCGCCAACATAGAAGACCAATCCAGCGACCGGGTCGGCCTGCGGATCGTCATCGAGCTCAAGCGCGACGCGGTGGCCAAGGTGGTGCTCAACAACCTCTACAAGCACACCCAGCTGCAGACCAGCTTCGGCGCGAACATGCTGTCGATCGTCGACGGGGTGCCGCGCACGCTGCGGCTCGACCAGATGATCCGCTACTACGTCGAGCACCAACTCGACGTGATCATCCGGCGCACCACCTACCGGTTGCGCAAGGCCAACGAACGCGCGCACATCTTGCGCGGTTTGGTGAAAGCCCTTGACGCGCTGGATGAAGTGATCGCGTTGATCCGCGCGTCGGAGACCGTCGACATCGCCAGGGCCGGCCTGATCGAGCTGCTCGACATCGACGAAATCCAGGCCCAGGCGATCCTGGACATGCAACTGCGGCGGCTGGCTGCCCTGGAGCGCCAGCGCATCGTCGACGACCTGGCCAAGATCGAGGCCGAGATCGCCGACCTCGAAGACATCCTGGCCAAGCCGGAGCGGCAGCGCGCGATCGTGCACGACGAACTCAAGGAGCTCGTCGACAAACATGGCGACGACCGTCGTACCCGGATCATTGCCGCCGACGGCGACGTCAACGACGAGGACCTGATCGCGCGTGAGGACGTCGTCGTCACCATCACCGAGACCGGCTATGCCAAGCGCACCAAGACCGACCTGTATCGCAGCCAGAAGCGCGGCGGCAAGGGCGTGCAGGGCGCCGGGCTCAAGCAGGACGACATCGTGCGGCACTTCTTCGTCTGCTCGACGCACGACTGGATCCTGTTCTTCACCACCCAGGGCCGGGTCTATCGGGCCAAGGCTTACGACCTGCCGGAGGCGTCGCGGATAGCGCGCGGCCAGCACGTCGCCAACCTGTTGGCTTTCCAGCCGGAGGAGCGCATCGCGCAGGTCATCCAGATCAAGGGCTACGAGGATGCGCCGTATCTGGTGCTGGCCACCCGCAATGGCCTGGTCAAGAAGACCAAGCTGACCGACTTCGACTCGAACCGGTCCGGTGGCATCGTGGCGGTCAATCTGCGCGACGGCGACGAACTGGTCGGGGCGGTGCTGTGCTCCTCCGACGAGGATCTGCTGCTGGTGTCGGCCAATGGCCAGTCGATCCGGTTCTCGGCGACGGACGACGCGCTGCGGCCGATGGGCCGGGCGACCTCCGGTGTGCAGGGCATGCGGTTCAATGCCGACGATTACCTGTTGTCGTTGAACGTGATCCGCGAGGGCACCTACCTGCTGGTTGCCACTTCCGGCGGTTACGCCAAGCGCACCGCGATCGAGGAATACCCGGTGCAGGGCCGCGGCGGCAAGGGAGTGCTGACCGTCCAGTACGACCGTCGCCGTGGCAGGCTGGTGGGCGCGCTGATCGTCGACGATGACAGCGAGCTGTACGCGATCACCTCCGGTGGCGGCGTCATCCGCACGGCGGCACGCCAGGTCCGCAAGGCGGGACGTCAGACCAAGGGCGTGCGGCTGATGAACCTCGGCGAGGACAACACGCTGTTGGCCATCGCGCGCAACGCCGAGGAAGCAGGAGACGAAGCCGTCGAGGAGGCCGAGGGCGCTGAGGAGTCCTAAGGCTTAAACTCGGTCCGACCAGACATAACCCAACAGCCACCGCGCAGGCGGCCATCGCAAAAGACCTAAGGAGTCGGGGTGACCTCACCGAACGAGCCGGGCGCCCCCAATAAGGGCGACGGCCTCAATGGCGACGGTTCGGTCGAGCGCGCCGGCGCCCACCGCGCGTCGCCCGCGCAGGCGGGCGGGCTCCAGGGCGGCGCTCGGCCGTCCCACTCGGCGCCCCGCGAGCACGAATCCCAGAGCGCGCCGCGACCGGCGGGCGCGCCCACCGGCGGCGATGCGCGGCCGAACCGCCTCGTCTTCGGCACCGCCGCGCCGGGTAGCGGCGCGGGTGCGCGCCCGAAGCACCCGCCGTACGAGTTCGACGCCGGGCCGGGGCGCGGCGACGGCCCACCCGCCGAGGCCTATGCCAGCGAGTTGCCGGATCTTTCCGGGCCGCTTCCGCGGCCCCCACACCGCAAACCCGCGCCGGAGCGCAGCGCCGAGACGCCGGCCCCCACGGCGTCGTCAGCCCGGTCGGCGACCGCAGAAAGCCGGGAGAACCGCGAGGGCCGCGAAAACCGGGTCCAGGTGTCGCGGCGCACCCGCGGCCCCGTTCGGGCCAGCATGCAGATCCGCCGGATCGATCCGTGGAGCACGCTGAAGGTGTCGCTGCTGCTGTCGGTGGCCTTGTTCTTCGTGTGGATGATCGCGGTGGCGTTCCTGTACCTCGTGCTCGGTGGCATGGGCGTGTGGGCCAAGTTGAACAGCAACGTCGGCGACCTGCTGAACAACACCAGCGGCAGCAGCGGCGAGCTGGTCTCGAGCGGCACCATCTTCGGCGGCGCCGTGCTGATCGGCCTGGTGAACATCGTCCTGCTGACCGCGATGGCCACCATCGCCGCGTTCGTATACAACCTGGCGACCGATCTGATCGGCGGCATCGAGGTCACGCTGGCGGATCGCGACTAGCAGGATGTGATTTTGTGGGTGGGGCGGCGATTGCGGTAATCTCGTCGCTCGGCCCTACGCGAGTAAGGGCCTGTAGCTCAGGCGGTTAGAGCGCTTCGCTGATAACGAAGAGGTCGGAGGTTCGAGTCCTCCCAGGCCCACAACCATGTGCCCGTCCAGACGTTGCGTAAGGCTTGCATTGCCACTGGCGCTGGTCGCTGTAGCGGCGGCGGTGGTGCGGTCACGACGCGGGGTCGAGGTGTGGCACGTGGCGGTGGCTGACCCACCCGATCACCCGCCGAGCCACGACGAGGGGCCTTAGCTCAGTTGGTAGAGCACCGCCTTTGCAAGGCGGGTGTCAGGGGTTCGATTCCCCTAGGCTCCACAACCCTAAAGGTCGTCACCTTCGGCCAAGTAGGTGAATTGGTACCAACGGTTCGATGCCCCCGCGCCGGTGTCGTAGCTGTCGGTCGCAAGCACCGACTCCAGGCGGACGTCCGTCAGATGTGGATTCTGGACGCGAACCTGGTCTTCGAGTGCCGCCTCCAGCGCGTCGCCCGTGAGGGCGATGTCCGCGAGCGCCCTGCCCTCATACCTCGTCCAGGTCACGCCCTACATCCTCCACGGAACCGAGGAAGCGTTGCACCAGGGCACGTTCGTCGGCCGGGTCCTTGAGGGGCCAGGACCACAGCGCCAGGAAGACGCGGATCAGTCCCTGCGCGGCGAGCGGGTCGTCGTTGTCAGGGCCGAGCATTTCGGCGGCCAAGCCCGTAACGGTGGGCGAGCTGATGACCCATTCGCTGACAGGAGTCGCGTGGATGGACTGCATAAGGTGGGTGAGCGGATCCGATCGCAGGCGTTGCAGGGCGATGATCGTGGCCGCCACCACCCGATCCGGGCCGCGCAGGTCCTGGATGGCTTCCCGGGTGGCGTCGACGATGCGAGCCGCGTGGATAGCGACGACGGCGTCGCGGATGGCCGCCTTGCCGCCGGCGTGCCGGTAGATCGTCGCCGGTGAGCAGTGCACCCTGGCCGCCAGGGCTTCGATCGTGAATCCCTCGTAGCCCTTGCGCGAGATGAGATCGGCGGCCGCGGCGTAGATCCGATCGGTGGCTTCACTGCGGCGATCACGTCCCACCAGCCAGTCGTCGCGCGCCATTCAGGCTCCTCCGTGTAGCGGCCGACAGAAATACTTCTCTCATTGTGAGAATTTGCAAGCACAATTTGTCACGACAACGCGCTGCTGGCGCCAGACGGCCGCCGGCGAGCCGGAGCGACCAGGGCCGGACCCGCCCCTCAACTTC
>NZ_LZIC01000083.1 GCF_001667185.1 Mycobacterium sp. 852002-50816_SCH5313054-b
GATTTCGGCCGCCGGGGCGTCGACGCCGACGACGATGTAGTCCGGTCTCACCTGCGTGCCGTCGGCGAGCGTGATCTGCACGCGGGGCCTGAGGTGCGGCGGCTGATTCGGGTCGAAGGCTAGGGGATCGAGGCGCCTCGCCGCATTGTGCACAAAGCGGACGCCGAGCTCGACGAGGTGGCGGTACCAGTGGTCGAACCACGCTTCGGTGGTGGGGCCGTTGAGCACACCGTCGGCCTTGTCGTCGCGGCGGTCCATGTTCAGGTACAGCTGCAGATAGGTGGTGATGTTGGTGCGCGCGTCCCCCCACCGGGAGTCGAAAGCGGCTAGGACCCTCGGCATTCGGCGCAGGATCGCGTCGAATGGTGGTGTGTAGAAGAACCGGTTGGTCGCGGTCTGATTGTCGTTTCCGACGAAGAAGTCGTAAGCGGACACGTCCTCCAGTTCCAATGCGCGACGCAAGGGGCTGGTGACCAGGTAGCGGAGCAGCCGGCTGGTGAACGTCGCGACATCGCCGGCTGTGAAGCCCAAGCTGCCGAGTTGGCCAAGGACGCTGACGAATTCGGCCGGACTGCGGGGGAGCTCGCGGGGAAAGACCAGGGACGGCTTGCCGTCGACCGTCATGCCTTGCGTGACCACGCGCCGGACGTTGTCGTAAACCGTGCGTGAGGTCGGTGTCCACGCCCCGTCGAGGAGTTGGTAGACGGGGATGCGCTGGAACATGTCCCAGGTATGCAGGTAGTACGCCGGGAAAAAGCGGAAGCCGTGTTCGCCCGCAACCGCTCGCCCGGGCTGACGCGGCTGACCGCGTCGGCCCGGGAAGGGCCGCAGCTCGGCTTGACTTCCGTCCGTTGTGCCCACGGTCGAGTACTGTGACGCGGCGAGCCCGCCGAGCTTGACCGGCGGGTATGTCCCCGCGGGCGCGCTGCCCAGCCCGTTGCGTTCGTCGCGGCGAGGCTCGTACACGGTGACGACGAAGCCGCGCTCCGCGAGTTCGTGCGCGGCGGTAAGCCCGGCGATTCCGGCCCCGAGGACTGCCACAGTGGGACGAGGTTCGCACGATCCCGGGGTGCAGATGCTCTCAGTCATGCTGCCCCCGAACGGAGTTCGGAAAGCAGCCCGGGTTGCGACGGCGCACGGACCGCGGCGTGAACGTACGCCAGCAGCGCGTCGTGAGCGCGCTGGACGTCGTCGAGCGCGCCTCGAACGCAAACCCGGCCCCCCTCGACGGCCTCGCCGAGCCCCACCCTGGCATCGAGGAGGTCGAGGATGGCGGCACGCGAACTGGTGATGTGGACATCGGACGTGCCCGCCGCACCGTCGGACACCTGAAGCCGGTCACCACCGCGCAGCGAGAAGATGTCCCCGTCGACGTCGAGCTGGACCACCATTGGGCCGAGCACGGCCTTGAGCAAGTGGTAACTGTCGGGCACCTCGCCCTCGAGGTGCCTGATCGAGCGCCGCAGCACCGACGAAATCCCTTCAGCCATAGAGGAACTCGAATACACCGGTGCCTGCGAAGTCGAGGTCCTCGCCGTTGATCGTTCCGCTCGCGCGGACCGCGCCGTCCGTTTCGCACAGCACGGTGGATCGGTTCAGGCATACCTCGCTCGGCTGCGCCAGTCGCGCATAGGACTTCGAGAGGAACTCGGCATGCACCGTGTCGCCGGCCCGTGCCGCGGTGATGTCGATCCGCTCCGGCACGCCGGGTACCTCGCCGTCCAGGAGCAGCCGCATCGGGGGTGGCAGGGTGCAGTCCGCCGCGCGGCCGAGCAGGCCGTCCGAGTGCGTCCGCACCGCGGCGTGCCGGAATATCGCTGCCGGTTCATCGCGGTGCCAGACGTAGAGAGCCTGGGACAAACAGCGCAGCCGGCTCCGATCCGTCATCTGCAGAAAGACCATCGACCACGGATCGTCGGGCCGTGCGGGCAGAATCGTGCCCCACGTCCATCCGAAGTCATCGCCCCACCAGAACCGGCCCCAGTTGTGGTCGTGATAGGCGTAGTCGTCGTCGATGCGGTGCTCCCGGCCGCCGATCCGTAGCCACCCCTGGGCGCGCAGCCTCGGCACGAAGAGCCAGCACATCCGACCGTCTCCCACCGGTTGGTTGTTGACGACGAAGGGCCGACTCGCCGAGGCGAACTGCAGTTCAGCCCGAATATCATGCTGGGGCAGGACGATTGACACGCGATAGCCGTCGGGTAGGACGGTCATTCTGTTGGCTCCGATGGTCAGCTCACCGAGGTCGGCCGAGACGTCCAAAGCGGAGCTGTCGAATCGCTCGATGGCGCCCGTCCACTCCTGGTCATGAGCGATCACGATGACCCGTGGCACAAGCCTGGACCGACCCTCGCTCAGCGTTTCGTTGGTGAGGCTGAAGTTGACCAAGAGGCGGAAGCCCCGGCCGTGGATAACGAAGTGGTGCCACTCCTTAAATCCCTCCGGCCGGGCTGCGGCGAGCACCGGGGCGCGCAGGAAGTCGCTGCCCGCGAGCACGGCGGTCATCGGAGCCACCGCGCGGTCATTGTGGCGTCGGGTGGCGCCGCGGCAACCGGATCCGATTGTGCAGTGGCCGAATTGGCGAGCCGCTCGACAGCCGCGCTAACGCTCGCAAGCCCGAGCAGCGCATGCACGAAGTCGTCCGGGTCGCGGGATGGGGCGGGCCGGTGGTCGCCGTCGGCCAGCGTACGCACCACCCGGCCCAGCCTGGCGAGGCCGACGAGGTAACCAATGAAGTTGCTCTGGTCGGCGAGCGCCTCACGGGGGTCTCTCAGCGTCATGCGAACCCCTCGGGCCGCAGGCGGGCCAGGACGGAGTCGTCGAGTCCATGCCCGATGACAGCGTCAGCCAACAGATCCGCCCAGGCGTCCGGTGCGGCACGGGGTGCGGCGGGGCCGTCGAGGACGTTGAGGCTGACCGTTTCCCACACGCGGCGCAGGTTCTCCACCGCTTCCGAGGCGACCAACCCGTCGCGGAGCCGTGCCCCCTCGGGTGTGTCCGCGTAGCGGTGGCCCTCGGTGACGAGCAGGTCGTGCAGCCCCCGGGCGGCGGCCGGGTTGCCGAGAACCGCGCGCCGGGCGCCGAGAAGTAGATCGAACACCGCACGCTCCGGCCCAGCGGCGCCGTCCGGCGGGGCTGGAAGCAACCCCGGGGTCTCGCGCTCAATCAGGTCGAGGGTGAGCTCGCGGATCCGCTCAAGTTCCGCCAGCATGCCGACCAGTACCTCGGGGTTCACCGGGTCCGCCCGTGCACGTAGTCCACGAGGTCGGCGAGCACATCACGGTGGCGGCTGCGCGGCAGCCAGTCGAGGCGGGCAAGCGCGGCGGCCGCTTCCCGGGTCTGCCGGGCGGCGACCTCCCGGGCGTGCCGGAGGGAACCGACGCGGTGCATCAACTCGTAGAGCCAACGAATGTCGTTGAGGCTCTTGGGCTCCGAGGGATAGTGCCCCTGCAGGCGCGCCTCGATTTCGGCCCTGCCGACCTGAGACAGTTGGCCGCTGGCCGTGAGTCGATCGAGCAGCTCGGACATCCCTAACTCGCGGTCGACGCCCGGGCGGCGCTTGGCCAGAATCTGCACGGCGCGTTCCCGGTCTTCCGGTTCGGCACACCGCAGCGTGTGCAGCAGCATCAGGGTCCGTTTGCCCTCCCAGAGGTCCCCGCCGATCTCCTTGCCGTACTCCTCTGGGTCCGCTCGCAGGTTCAGCAGGTCGTCGGTGATCTGGAAGGCCGCACCGAGGTGCCGGCCGAGGGACTCCAGTGCGGCCATTCGTTCCGGTCCAGCGCCCGCGGCGATCGCACCGGCTTGCAGCGGCGTGATGAACGAGTACCAGCTGGTCTTGAGCTCCACCATTGTGAGGTAGTCGGCATCATTGAGCCGCCAGGCGTTGGACCGGACCCACTCGAGCTCCATAGCCTGGCCGTCGACGGTCAGGCGGGTCATCTTGGCGACGGCGCGCAGGATGCGCAACGCGGGCCCGAGTCCCACGCGTTCGACGTTGTCGAGCAGCGGTTGCAGCGAGAGTGACAGCATGGCATCGCCGACGTTGACGGCGATCGGCACGCCGTGGTCGACGTGCAGCGTGGGTTTGCCCCGCCGCCACCAGGATTCGTCCTCGATGTCGTCGTGGATCAGGAACGCGTTGTGGTAGAGCTCGAGTGTGGCCGCGGTCGGGAGTATCGCCTCGAGGTGACCACCGAGGCCGAGGCAGGTCGCGATGCTCAGTGCCGGCCGCAGCGCCTTCCCGCCGCGCATGGGGTAGTCGAGGATCATCTCGTGCAGGCCGCTCGCGCCGCCCTGACCGGGACCGTAGAGGCGCTTGATCTCGCCGATGCAGGCGTCCCTGCACAGGCCGAGATATTCCTCGAGCGGGTTCGGCTGCACTCTGTCTGAGCGCGCCACGGGCAGGGTCGACGTCATTGCCGGTTAAGTCATTACGGATTGAGGATCGCGACGTATCCGCTCAAATCCTTCACCCTTAGCGCGAACCCGATCTTGACGACCAGTTGGATTGAGTTGGGAGATAACGGGAGAGCTTCGCCGACGACCTCCAGGCTGGGTGGGATGCTGACGGCGAGGTCCAATGCCTCTTCGCCCGGTGACGCGTCCATCGCGTCCCCCGGCGCGATCCGCTGGCGCCGGCCGAGCAGATATGCCAACACGAATTTCTTGCTGGGCACCGGGTTTTCTAGCGCCCCAGCGCGTTGGAGGGAGTTGATGTTCGCCGGAGGCAGCAGCACGTCGGTGCCGGGGAACCCACTGGTCGTAAGTTTGGTGAGTTCCTGGAGCCCCTTCGTGTTCGTGACGAGACACGACGGCGCGCGGTACCCGCTGTTTTCGACGTCCGCCCGGGCCGCGATGAGAGCGTCGAGGATCTCCTGGGTGGTCGCCGAGCCCTTGATCTGCTCCGTATTTGCGCCGGTACGGAGCGCCGTGAATACCGCGTCATCGACCTTCGCGGCGAGCGCCACGGCGTTGATGATCACGGTCGCCAGCACCGCGTCGGGCGTTGGCGCGATCGCCTCGGCGAGAGTGACGTTGAATGCCGGCACCGTGATCGGCGGCGTTAGCGACAAAATCTGAGGGTTTTTCACGTTGTCATTGGGAACCTGCGTCTGGCTGGGATCGCGGGTGTCCCAATGCGGGATGGCTTGCCAGGCGACGCTGCACTGTTCGAATGTCTCTTTGACCGTCTGGTTGGCAAGGGCCAACCGCTCAGCGCTCAGGTACATGGATGTGACCCTCCTGACTGTCGCTCAAATCATGGCAGACAAAATCGGTAATCGAATAGCACTTTCACGCAGTTTTTTTAAAGTCGAGTAGTGCATTACTTATTCAGCAGCGCTATTTCCTGACCGGGGGTCATCTCGCCGCGAGCCACTGCGTCGCAGTGCGCTAAGTGCAAGGTTGCCACGGGATCGCCGGGCAACAACTCGCGGCACCGTTCGAACGCGGCGCGCGCCGCGTCGACGTCGCCCGCGTCGAACAGTGCGAATGCCTCGTCGAACGCGGGCTGCGCCGCGCGCTTCGCGGCGCGAAGTTCAGCCGAATCCTCTTCGTACACTTCGTAAATCGTGACCGGACGCCGCCGGTTGACCACCATGACGCGCTCCATACGACGTACGTCGAACTGCTCCGATTGAGCGAGGCGCTTATAGGTGCGGTCGGAGATGAGCAGCGCGGAGCCGTAACGCTTGTTGGTGCTTTCGATGCGGGCAGCCAGGTTCACCGCATCGCCAATGATGGTGAGCACCATCCGGTTCACCCCGCCGACGAGCCCGACCCCGACGGCGCCGGTGTTGATCCCGATGCCCGCCCGCAGTTCCTCGGAGCCGAGTGCCGCCCGCTCCCGGTTGTGCTCACGCAAGGAGCGCAGCATTCCCAATCCCGCCCGGACGGCGTCGGGCTCCGAGTCGAAGACGGCGACGATCTCGTCCCCGCGCACGTCTTGGATCATGCCGTTGTAGCTGACGATCGGGAGCTCGACGGCCCGCAGAAAGCCCATCGCCAGGTTGCTCGCCTCGGCGACGTCCATGTCCTCGAGCATGGTGGTGTAGCCCCGGATGTCGCTGATGAGCACGGTCATCTCGCGTTCCACCCGATAGCCGCTGCGGACACGGCGGAGGTCGTCGATGTCGAGGATGCGCAGCAGTTCATTGGGCACGAATCTCGATTGCACGTCCATGAGGGACTGTCGGTACTCGTCGGCGGCCCGCAGTCGCGCCTCGAGTTGGAAGTTCCACAGGGGTGCGGCGGCCTGGGCGCCCAGGAAGGCGACCGCCTCCTCGTGGTCCGCGCCGAAGTTGCCGTCCGGCTGGTCCCGCTCGGCATAAATCACGCCAATTGCCGTGTCGTGCAAGGTAATCGGAACGACGAGGACGGACGGAGACGCTGCCAGGCGGTCCGCGGCGACGACGGCCGGGGACCCGCTGTCGATCGCGCGGCGCACGATCTCCGTGTCGTAGGCCACCTCGGTCCATGGCCCGTCCACGATCGATAAGTCGCCGTGATCGTGGATGGCCCGGACGGACAGATTGTCCGCGTCGCCGGTGAGGAACAGGACGCGGCCGGCACCGGTGGTGTCTGCGACCGAGCCGAGGATGATGTTGGCCAAGGCATCCGAGGTCCGCGCCCCTGATAGCGCACGCAGGAGCTGATGCGCGCCGACCGGGTCGATCCCAGCGGAAACCCCCTGCACGAGATCACGGCGGAGCAGCCAGGGGTGCTCTCGTGCCAGCCAGTCCGTGCGCACCGCGAACCCTAGATTCAGCCAGCGCTGATACGCCGACCGCAGCATGTGTTCGCGAAGTGTCGTCCGTCCGGTGTCGGCGTAGAGGGCGGCGGCCTCCTCGTGGGCATACGCGCCAACTATTGCGAGCTGGCTTTCGTCGGCGAGCTCGATCGCCTGGTGCAGGTAGCGCTCCGCCCGGGCGTGTTGCCCGCGCGCTCGCGCCCACGACCCCTGGAGCAGCGCGTGCGATGCCGCGTAGTTTTCCGGGGCGCCCGCCGCCCACTTGCGATGCAATGCCAGCGCCTGGCGGACGAAGCGCACGGTCGCGCGGTCCCGCGGCGCGCACCGCATCATGCCAAGAGCGCCGAGCATGTAGATGAGTTGGGAGACCGCGGTGCCGGCCATACCGCTGATGTGCCCGATTGCTTCCGGCGTGGCGGCCGCGGTGCCGGCGGGATCGCCGCACCAGAAGTGCAGGCCCTGTTTCCTGGCCGCTGCGGCACCCAGGGCCACCTCGTCGCCCTCACGGTGTGCCGCCGGCAACACCTCCCGCTCGTCGAAACCGCTCTCGCCGGCGACGAGATAGGGATCGGCGCTGCGGCCCATCAGGTTGAGGCAATATTGGTGCGTCCCTTGGCACAAAGCGCTGGGCACGGGCTGGGAACGGATGTGGGGCACCAGAGCGCTGGCGAGGGCGTCGATCTCGGCGAGGGGGCGACCGACCCAGACCGACTGGGAGAGCATTACCGCGACCAGGAATCCGGCGTATTCCTGGTCGCCCTGGTCGAGTGCCTCCTCGACGGCGTCGCGAAGCTCGGCCAAGCCATCGCGAATCGGGTGGCGCCAGTGCCGGATGAAGTTCAGATGCATGAACACCGTCTGGGGCCGGGCCTCCCGGAACTCCGGTCGCTCCGTTAGCGCCATGGCGACCTCGCCGAATCGCTGGCTGCCCGCGTGATCGCCGAGCACTACGAGGAGCAACCCGTAGCCAGCGATTACCAGCGGCGAGGACGGTGTGTGGCCGTGGGCCAGCGTGAGATCGAGTTGCTTTCGCACCAGCAGGGGGAAGAGGTTGGGCCGGACGAGGTACGACATGTTGCGCAGTTCAGCGAGGATCCGGTGGATCTCGATGACGCGCCGGTCATCGCAGTGCGGTAGGTCCAGCAGCCTCTCGTCGCTCCAGCGGCGCATCGTCAGCCGCATCCGCACGACCGCGTTGCCCAGGCTCGCCTTGCCCGGATTGGCGGGCACCCTTTCGCCGAGCTCGTCGAGCGCCCGCAGCCCGATCTCGAGCGCTTCCTGGAGACGGTTCTGTGCCACCCGTCCCTTGAGCCTGAAGTAGGCCAGTCGCGCACGGTCGGGCGGCTCCTGCAGAAATGCCTCTGCTTCATCGAGTAACGCGTAGAGCGCCGCAACGTCACCGACCAGCAGGGCGGCTTCCGCAGCGTCGAGCTGTAGCTCGCGGGTCAGGGCACCGTGAGTGGACCAACGCTGTTCGCCGAGCAGCTCCAAAGCATTCCGGCAGTACTCGAGCGCCAATGGGAACGAGGCCTGCGCCTTCGCCTTTCGCGCCGCGCGCCGGAGCACCTCGACGAATCGGACGCGGTCGGTGTCGTCGGCGAGCCCACGTCCGCCGATGCCGACGTGGCGCGCGGCCTCGAACAACCGGTCGTCGCCGTGGTCGACCAGCCGGCGGCCGATCCGCAGGTGTGTCTCGCGTTTGGCGTCGTCGGACAGGCCGTCCCGGGCCGCCTCGATCACCCGGTCGTGGCTGAAGCGGTAGCGGGCGTCGCGACTGATCGCGTTCGTGATCCGCCTGCCTCCGCTGTCGACGGCCTCGAGCAGACGGAGCTCGAGGCAGGCCCAGAGCGCCTGCGCCACCACGTCGGGCGGCTGCGCGGCGGCCGCCGTAGCGTCATCGAGGTCGAACTCGCCACCCATGCAGGACAGCCAACGCAGCACCGCACGATCGCTCGGGCGCAGCTGGTCGAGGTAGTGGCCGAGGAATTCGGCTGCCGTGGCGGAGACCTCGATCGACGCGAGGATGCGCAAGTCCCAACTGGGGCGCCCGCCGGCGCCGACCGGGGTCAGCGCCCCTTCCCGTTGTGCGCGGTACAGCAGCTGACGAACCTGCAGCGGATTGCCCCCGGTCCGGTGCTGGAATTCGGCGGCCACGTCGCCCAGCTCCACGCCCTGGCCGGCCACCGCGGCGAGGAGCTCCTCGACGTCGTCCCGGGATAGCGGTTTGAGCTCGATGTTGCGCACGCTTTCAGAGGTGAGTCCGGCCGAGCGCGGGTCGAAGCCACCCGCGCGGTGCGCACCGAGGACCAAGACATTGCGAAGCGACACCGTCAGGACTTCGGACAACAGCAGCAGCGTGTCGCGATCGGCCCACTGCAGGTCGTCGATCGCCAGCACCACGGGCCGATAGGACGCGGTGTCGGACAGCAGCCGGACGACGGCCCGGTGCAGCCGCCGCCGTGCATCCGCCGCATCGAGGTCTGGCACCTGGGTGGCTCCGCCGAGAACCCGAGCCAGGTCCGGCACCAGCTCCCCGAGGATGCCGGCGATTGACGACATCCCCTCGACGATGTCCGCGCGCCAGCCGTCACGTTCGGCCGGGCCGGTGGCCTCCATGGTGCGGACGAGCGAGCCGAGCGCGTCTCCCACCGCCGAGTACGGCGCAGGCGCGCCGTCGCGGCAGCGCCCGTACGCAAACACGCAGTCGCGGCCGGACACCTCGGCGCCGAAGGCCTGAACGAGCGTCGACTTGCCGACTCCCGGCACCCCGCTGAGCAGGACGCACCCACCGCCCGCGCGCCCCGCGGCGTCCACCGCGGCACGCAGTTCGGTGAGTTCCTGCCGTCGATCGACCATGCGGCCGTCGATGTCGAGCACCGGGGCGGTCACGTGGCGCTCATCTGCATCCTCGGTGTCCCTTTGCTGATGCTGTCGAATCATCGTAGTGACCGGGTCGCCCGCCGCGAAACTATTTGCTGATCCCGTCGGCGTGTTGTCGGAGACTTGTCTACAAAAAAGTACGGAACTCCGAGGCGAATGACTTCCGCACGGAAACCGGGACTGGTGGCCGCAGCTTATTAGGCTAGCCTTACTCTGATCGCGAGCCGGTGGCGCGTCCACCGCTATCGCACGAAGGAGCGAGCGTGACCGAAACAACCGCACCGGTGGCGGACGCGTCGGACGAATCGTCCGCCGCCGCGTCCCGCCGTGGTCGGTGGCTGAGGTATGGCCTGCTGACGGTGTGGGGTCCCGGCCTGGTCGTGATGCTGGCCGACACCGATGCCGGTTCTCTGATCACCGCGTCGCAGTCCGGCGCCCAGTGGGGCTATCGGATGGTGCTGCCGCAGTTGATCTTGATGCCGATCCTGTACGTCGTGCAGGAGATGACCGTGCGGCTGGGCGTCGTCACCAAGAAGGGACACGGCGCGCTGATCCGGGAACGATTCGGCCGGTTCTGGGCGTGGATTTCGGCGTTCACGCTGTTCGCCTCGGCGATCGGTGCGTTGCTCACCGAGTTCGCCGGCGTCGCGGGGGTGGGAGAGCTTTTCGGCGTCTCGCGGTGGGTGAGCGTTCCGATCGCCACGGCCGCGCTGCTGGCGCTGGCGCTGACCGGCAGCTACCGGCGCGTGGAACGGATCGGCCTCGTCATCGGTTCGGCCGAACTGGCCTTCCTGGTCGCCATGCTGATGGCGCGGCCCGAGCCCAAAGCCCTTGTGGAGGGCCTGAAGTCGATGCCGCTGGGCAACTCGTCCTACCTGCTGCTGGTCGCGGCCAACGTCGGCGCGGTCATCATGCCCTGGATGGTCTTCTACCAACAGGGCGCCGTGGTCGACAAGCACCTGTCAGTGGCCACCATCCGCCAGGCCCGGCACGACACCGCCGCCGGCGCCGTGCTGACCCAGCTGATCATGATCTCGGTCGTCATCACCGTGGCCTCGACGATCGGAGCCCACGGCGGCGAGGGCGCGCTGAACACCGTCGGCGACATCGCCAACGCGCTCACCCCGTACCTGGGTCGCGTCGGCGGCACCGTCCTGTTCGGGCTGGGCATGCTCGGCGCGGCGCTGGTCGCCGCGATCGTCGCGTCGCTGGCCGGGGCGTGGGGACTCTCGGAGGTCTTCGGGTGGAAGCACACCCTGAACGAGCGACCCAACCGGGCCACCGCCAAGTTCTACATCACGTACGCGCTGGCCCACCTCCTCGGCGCCGTGCTCGTGCTGGCCAGCGTCGACCTGGTCAACCTCGCCGTCGACGTCGAGGTGATGAACGCGTTGCTGCTGCCCATCGTGCTGGGCCTGCTGCTGGCTCTGGAAGCGCGCGCGCTTCCCGACGAGTGGCGCATGCGCGGGCCACGCAAATACATCGCCTGGGCCCTGTGCCTCGTGGTGATGGGCTTCGGGCTCTACATGGTGCCGCAGGCACTCGGCTGGACCTAAGCGGGATCTGCCGGCGGCGCAGCGGTGTGCGCCGGATAGGCGTGGACGAGCGCGCTGTCGAGCCTCGGCACGGCATGGGTGAGTTGGTGTTCGGCGTCGTGAGCGATGCGGTGGGCGTCCTCGAGGCTGGTGGCGGGATCGATGTCGAGTTCGGCGTCGGCGTGCAGGCGGTGCCCGATCCAGCGCATCCGAACGCTGCGCACGCTGCGGACGCCAGGCCTGGCGGCCAGCGCCGCTTCGGCGACGTCGACGAGTTCGGGATCCACCGCGTCCATCAGCCGGCGGAAGATGTCCCGCACGGCGCGGCCCAACACCGCCACGATCGCCACCGTGATGATCAGGCCGACGATGGGGTCGGCCAACGGATAGCCGAAAGCGACACCGATGGCCCCGAAAAGCACTGCCAATGAGGTGAATCCGTCGGTGCGGGCGTGCAGACCGTCGGCGACCAGGGCCGCCGATCCGATGCGGCGGCCAATGCGGATGCGGTACGCGGCGACGAGTTCGTTGCCTAGGAAGCCGATCACGCCGGCGCCGGCAACCCAGCCGACGTGCTCGATGGTGACGGGGTGGATCAGCCGAACGATGGCTTCGTACCCGGCGATGATCGCCGACAGCGCGATCATGGCGATGACGAACAGGCCGGCGATGTCTTCGGCGCGCCCGTAGCCGTAGGTGTAGCGGCGGGTCGCCGGTCGGTTGCCCACCGCGAACGCGATCCACAGCGGGACCGCGGTCAGGGCGTCCGAGAAGTTGTGGATGGTGTCGGCGGCCAGGGCGATCGATCCGGAGACGACGGCGACGACGACCTGTACGGCCGCGGTCGCGCCCAGCCCAACCAGGCTGACCTTGACCGCCCGGATGCCGATCGCGCTGGATTCCAGTGCGGTGTCGACGCTGTCGGCGGCGTCGTGACTGTGCGGCCGGAACAGTTGCGCCAGGACGCCACGGATTCCGCTCGGATGCTCATGGCCGTGGCCATGCTGATGAGATGCTCGACTATCTGCATCCATGCGCAGATACTAGATTAAATTCCGCGGCCGTGCGGGCTTCCGACCATCCATCGCAGCGTGAGATCGCTCATCACGAAATGCAGCATCGCGGGTACGGCTCTGCCTTTCGATTCGCCAATGCGCGCCGACCCTCTCGTGCCCCGGACATAGCTAAGGCCTCGACGCTGTCGAGGCCTTAGCTACCGTGATCAGTCGTTGCAGGTGCAATCGGGATGACCGCACTTGCAGCCGGCTCCTTGAGTGCATGCGGAGTCGCCACACCCGCAGCCGGTTGATTTACAGGCACACTTTCCAGTTTCGTTCATGGGTGGAACCATACCCCTGTAGGGTATATCAGGTCAAGCGACGCGCTCGCGTTAGTCGGGCGTTCAGGTCATTGATGATCCAGAGCCGATTGCAGCGGGCAACCCCATCGAAATTCTCGATGCCCCAATCCGTTTGGGCGTCGGTGCGATGCCGCTAACCGTTCTAGTTGTTGGTGGGCGGTGGCTGGGGTTGGAAGGGGTCGTACCACCACCAGTCGGCGCGTTCGCCGATCGGTCCGGGGT
>NZ_LZIC01000084.1 GCF_001667185.1 Mycobacterium sp. 852002-50816_SCH5313054-b
CCACTCAACTTCTCCCCGCCCCATTGACGCCGGCGCGCCGCCCACCCAGCCTGAACGCATGCCGGTCTTGGACGAACCGATTCAGCTACTGGGCGCCGAGGCGCTACAAGATCCCTATCCGCTGTATGACCGCATGCGCGCCGAGGCGCCGGTGCAGCGCATCGGCGACTCCGTGTTCTACGCCGTGTGCGGCTGGGACGCGGTGCAAGAGGCCGCCGCTCGCGTCGACGACTTTTCGTCGAACCTCACCGCGACCCTGGTCTTTCGCGACGACGGCACCGTCACCCCGTTCGACATGGGGCCCGCGGGAGGAGCCGCTCACGCGCTGGCGACCGCGGACGACCCGACCCATGCGCTGCACCGCAAGATCCTGCTACCGCACCTGTCGGCCAAGCGCGTGCGGATCATCCAGGAGTTCGCCGCCCAGACCGCGGACCGGTTGTGGGAGCAGAACTTGCGCGACGGCCAGATCGAATGGATGAGCGCTGTCGCCAACCGTCTGCCCATGATGGTGGTCACGAGGCTGCTGGGCCTGCCCGACGACGACGCCGACAAACTCGTCCGGCTCGGCTACGCCACCACCACGCTGCTCGACGGGGTCGTCACCCCTGATCAACTCGACGCGGCCTTCGCGGCCGCCCTGGAACTGTCGGGCTACGTCACCGAGCATTTCGAGAAGGCAAGCGCCGCCAACGAATACGGTCTGATCGCCGACCTCGCCGCCCGCTGCGCTTCGGGCGAACTGGAGCAGCTGCCGGCGCTGGGCATCATGCTCACCCTTTTCAGCGCCGCCGGCGAGTCGACCGCGTCGCTGCTGGGCAGCGCGGCGTGGATTCTCGCCGATCGTCCCGCGATCCAGCGGCAGCTACGCGAAAACCCCGAGTTGCTCACCGCTTTCATCGAAGAGACGTTGCGGCTCGAGTCGCCGTTCCGCGGCCATTACCGGCACGTGTGGCGCGACACCACGCTGGCCGGGGTCGACGTTCCCGCCGATGCCCATCTGCTGCTGATGTGGGGCGCGGCCAACCGCGACCCGGCGCATTTCGAGGCCCCGAACGAATTCCGCCTCGACCGCACCGCAGCCAAAGGCCACCTGACGTTCGGCAAGGGCCTGCACTTTTGCGTGGGCGCGGCGCTGGCGCGCCTCGAGGCCCAGATCGTGTTGCGCAAGCTCCTGGAGCGCACCACGTGGATCGAGGCGATCGACGTCGGCGAATGGCTGCCGAGCATCCTGGTCCGGCGCCGGAAATGGCTGCGGCTGGCCGTGCGATAACGGTCAGGGCCGCGGCTGCACCTCGACGCTGGGCGGCAGGGGCGACGGCTCCTCGCGGCCCGCACGCATTGACCGCCGAACGATGCTGAACGCGACGGCGCCGCCGGCCAGGACCACGACGGCCGCGCCGGCGATCACCCAGGGGCGCGGCCTGCGGCGCTGGGCCCGGCGCGCGTCCTGCAGCGCCTGGGGCAGCCCGGCGACCACCTCTTGGGCGGCGGCCACCTCCTGCGCGAGCGCTTCCTGGGCCGCCGCGATTTGGCGGGCGAGCCGCCCCTCCCGGTAGCGGCGACGGAGCTCCGACGTGGTCGACTGCGCGCCGTTGACGCTGAGTCCGACGACTCCGCGCGTGACATCGACCGGCCCCACTGCCGTGTAGGTCAGGCCCCGGGCCAGTCGCTCCCGTGGGGTCAGCCGGGTTTCCGCCTTCGCGCTCATCTGCCGCCCTTCTGTGCCGCTCCCCGGTGCCCATCAGCCTGCCATCAATCGGGCACGCCCGGTACCGGCTGCGGGCTTGCCCGTCCGCAATGGCAGACTCTAACCCCGTGACTAACAGCCCCATTCAGACCGCCACCGCAACGCTGCACACCAACCGCGGGGACATTAAGGTCGCCCTCTTCGGAAACCACGCGCCCAAGACCGTCGCCAACTTCGTCGGCCTGGCTCAGGGCACCAAGGAGTACTCGACCCAGAACGCATCGGGCGGCCCGTCGGGTCCCTTCTACGACGGCGCGGTCTTCCACCGGGTGATCAATGGCTTCATGATCCAGGGCGGGGATCCGACCGGTACCGGCCGCGGTGGCCCGGGCTACAAGTTCGCCGACGAGTTCCACCCCGAGTTGCAGTTCGACAAGCCCTACCTGCTCGCGATGGCGAACGCCGGCCCGGGCACCAACGGTTCACAGTTCTTCATCACCGTCGCCCAGACGCCGCACCTGAACCGGCGCCACACGATCTTCGGCGAAGTGACCGACCCCGACTCGCAAAAGGTTGTCGACGCGATCGCGACGACGGCCACCGACGGCAACGACCGTCCCGCCGAGCCGGTCGTCATCGAGTCGATCACGATCTCCTAAACCGGCCCCGTCGGTCGGCGCCGGTCGCCACCCGCGTACCCGGCGTCGGTCAGCGCGTCCAGCACCTCCAGCGGGTTGGTCCCGAGGTCCCAACGGGAGAAGATCACCAGTCCTCCGTCGGCCGTTTCGACCTCGAGCAATCGGACCGTGCGCCCATGCCGGCGGAACTCGGTGATCCGGATGATCTTGATGTCGGAGCGCCGCAATAACTGCGTCCGGAACCAGCCGCGCAGCGCCAGGCCGTCGGGAGTAATTGCCAGCTTCGGGCGTGCGCGCCACGTCATGCCCGCAAACAAGATCAGACCGGCCGCGGCAATCCCGGTCAAAATGCGGCCGGGCGGGTCTGTGACTACGGTCACACTCGCGATAGCCATCAAAACACCCACGGCCCCACAACCAGCAATTCCGGCCACGCCGGGCGCCCATTCTGTTTGCTGCACGGGCCGCCTAACCCCTCCCACCACTGGCTATGCGGTTATCCACAAGCGCTATCAACAGTGGGGATAAATCACACGCGTGTGATTGGGTGATCACAACGTTGCTGAGTCAGTTACAGGCCGACCCCAAGATGAATTCATTTCCGGGGCGGCCTCGGTCAGTGCCAACGCATCGTGAGCAACAACCCGGTGATCATGAAAGCGAACGCGATGGCGTAGTTCCACGGGCCGAGTTGCGCCATCCAGTTCAGGGCCGGCGGCGCCTGGCTTCCGACCGCGGCCAATTGGAACACCATCAACCAGACGAGCCCGATCAACATGAGGCCGACAAACAGGCAGACGAACCACACGCTGGACGGTCCGACCTTCACCTTCACCGGCGTGCGGCTGACCGCGCTGACGGTGAAATCGTTCTTCTTGCGGACCTTCGATTTGGGCATTTCAGTACCTCGGCCTTACCTGAACAACATGTTGAACGGGACGGGGTGCGACGATAACGATTGCAGCTGCGCGGATGGCTCGGCTACGAGACTAACTCACCTGGCACCGTGACCAGGAAATGGAGAGTCGATGATGGACAGGCGCCGCTCACCATGGCGCTTCGGCGTGCCGTTGGTGTGCCTGCTGGCGGGATTGCTGCTCGCCGCCACCCACGGGGTATCCGGCGGCGCCGAAATCCGCCGCAGCGACGCGCCGCGCCTGGTCGATCTGGTCCGCGAGGCGCAGTCCTCGGTGGCCCGCCTCAGCGCCCAGCGCAACGAGCTGGCCAACAAGCTCGATTCGGCGCACGGCCGGTCGACGGACGCCGCGCTCGCGGCGATGCTGCGCCGTGCCGCCGAGCTGGCGGCCGAGGCGGACATGGATCCGGTCCACGGGCCAGGCCTGGTGGTGACCCTCCAGGACGCGCAGCGTGACGCCAACGGCCGCTTCCCCCGCGACGCATCGCCGGACGACCTAGTGGTGCACCAGCAGGACATCCAGGCCGTCCTGAACGCGCTGTGGAGCGCCGGCGCGGAGGGGATCCAGATGCAGGACCAGCGGATCATCGCGACCTCGGTGCCCCGCTGCGTCGGCAACACGCTGTTGCTCAACGGGCGCACCTACAGCCCGCCGTACACGATCACCGCGATCGGCAACGCGGCGGCGATGCAGGCCGCCCTGGCCGCCGCTCCCCTCGTCATCCTCTACAAGCAGTACGTGGTCCGCTTCGGGCTCGGTTACCACGAAGAGGTCAAGCCCGACGTGCAGATCGCCGGGCATTCCGAACCGGTCCGTACGCACTTCGCACAGCCGGCGGGCCCGGTGGGTTACTGAGCCGGGCGGTACCCTGACACGATGCGGATCCTGGTTGTCGACAACTACGACAGCTTCGTGTTCAACCTGGTGCAGTACCTGGGCCAGCTCGGCGTCGAGGCCGACGTGTGGCGCAACGACGACGCCCGGCTTTCCGACGAGAACGCCGTCGCTGCGCAGTTCGGCGGCGTCCTGCTCAGCCCGGGCCCGGGCACCCCGGAGCGCGCGGGCGCGTCGATCGCCCTGGTTCGGGCCTGCGCCGAGCAGCGCACCCCGCTGCTGGGGGTGTGCCTCGGCCACCAGGCCATCGGCGTGGCGTTCGGCGCCACCGTGGACCGCGCGCCGGAGCTGCTGCACGGCAAGACCAGCAGCGTGTTTCACACCAATGTTGGTGTACTGCAAGGACTTCCGGATCCATTCACGGCGACGCGATACCACTCGCTGACAATCCTGCCGGAGTCGCTGCCGGCGGTGCTGGAAGTCACGGCCCGCACCCGCAGCGGTGTGATCATGGGCGTGCGGCACACCGAATTGCCGATTCACGGTGTCCAGTTCCATCCGGAGTCGATCCTCACCGAGGGCGGGCACCGAATGCTGGCGAACTGGCTCGCCTATTGCGGCTGGACGCGCGACGACACGCTGGTGCGCCGGCTGGAGAACGAGGTACGCGCCGCGGTCCGGCCCTATTTCCCGGACGACGCCGCGGCTACTGGCCGAACTTCAGCGTGATGATCCCGTCCCGGTTGCAACCGGCCCCGGCCGGCGGGTTCTGATAGACCACCCGGTGGGACTGGGAGCCGCCGGCGTCGACGTCGGGGCCCTTGTCCAGCACCCCGGCCCAGCCCAGCGCGCGCAACCGCGGTTCGGCGTCGGTCCAGAACATGCCGGTCAGGTCGGGCATCAGGAATTGGTTGCCCTTGGACACTTGGATTTCGATCACCGAGTCGACCGGAACCGTCTGCCCCTTCGGCGGGTTCGTGCCGATCACCTCACCGGCGGGCCGCGGGCTGTCCACCGGGGTCTGGCTGAACTTGGTGAACCCGTAGACGGTCAGGTTCTTTTGCGCGACGTCGACGGTCTGGCCCGCGACGTCGGGGACCTGCTTGGTCTCCGGCCCGGAGCCGACGATGACCGTGATCACGTTCGTGATCGCCGACGTCTGGTTGGCCGGCGGGTTGGTCCCGATGACTTTGCCCAGCAGCTCCGGGCTCGACGGTGAGTTCGCCTGCTTGAACTTGCTGAACCCGGCGGCCTTGAGCTTGCTGACCGCATCGGTGTAGCTCAGGGAGGAGACGTCGGGAAGTTCGCGTTGCTCCGGTCCGGTGGAGACGTTGATGGTGATCTCGTCGCCGGCGCTCACCGACGCGTTGGCGCCAGGGTCGGTGCTGATGACGTGATCCGGCGGAACCGCGGAGTCCGGCTTCTGCAGCGTCCGGGTCTTGAAGCCCCGGTTCTGCAGCGCCGCAATCGCATCGGCGGACACCTGCCCGCGCATGTCGGGCACCGTGACGTCGCGGGTGCTGCCACCGAACGTGTTGAACGCGATGACGACCACGATCGTCAGCACCGCCAGCGCGGCGACCGCGACAACCCAGCGGCCGATGGAACCGCCGGGGGGACGATCGCGGTCGGTGTGATCCAGCGCCTGGCGAGGCAGCGGGTCGGTGCGCGGCCCGTGGCCTGTCGCGGACGACAGAAACGAGCTGCGCTCCGCGTCGGTGAGCACCTTGGGCGCCTCGGGAGGCTCACCGTTGTGCACCCGAACCAGGTCCGCGCGCATCTCCGCCGCCGTCTGATAGCGGTTTTCCGGATTCTTGGCCAGCGCCTTGAGCACGACGGCGTCCAAATCGGCGGAGACGCCCTCGTGCCGCTTCGACGGCGGCACCGGGTCCTCACGGACGTGCTGGTAGGCCACCGCGACGGGCGAGTCACCGGTGAAAGGCGGTTCGCCGGTGAGGATTTCGTACAGGACGCACCCCAGCGAATACACATCGGATCGGGCGTCGACGGAATCACCGCGCGCCTGCTCGGGTGACAGATACTGGGCGGTCCCGATCACCGCCGCGGTCTGGGTGACGCTGATGCCGCTGTCGGCGATCGCGCGGGCGATGCCGAAGTCCATCACCTTGACCGCATTGGTGGCGCTGATCATGATGTTCGCCGGCTTGACGTCGCGGTGGATGATGCCGTTTTGATGGCTGAAGTTCAGGGCCTGGCAGGCGTCGGCGATGATCTCGATGGCCCGCCGGGGCGGCATCGGGCCGTCGGTGTGCACGATGTCGCGCAACGTGACGCCGTCGACGTACTCCATGACGATGTAGGGCAGCGGGCCGGTGGGTGTGTCCGCCTCACCGGTGTCGTAGACCGCCACGATGGACGGGTGGTTCAGCGCCGCGGCGTTTTGCGCCTCACGCCGGAAACGCAGGTAGAAGCTGGGGTCGCGGGCCAGGTCGGCGCGCAGCACCTTCACCGCGACGTCGCGGTGCAAGCGGAGATCGCGGGCCAGGTGGACCTCGGACATGCCCCCGAAACCGAGGATCTCGCCGAGTTCGTAGCGCCCGGACAGCGGCTCAGACGCGGTCATCGCGGTGCTTCGGGCCGGGCCGGCGGCCTGCTGTGAAGTCCGGAATTGCCCACGCCCCCGCGTTCCGGCCAATCCAGTCGCAGGCTCGGCGCGGACCCACTGGGCGTGTTGGTCGCCGGTGGCGCCGTTGCCGGCGGGGTCCCGGTGTCGGTGACCGTCGGGGGTTGCGGCTGCTGATCCGTGCGGGAATTGATGACGATGATCACCGCGATCAGGATCGCCAGCGCCCCCAGCACCCCCGCGGCCCACAGCAGCGCGCGCTGGCCCGACGAGAAGGTGCGCCGCGCCGGGGGCCGCGACCGGCCGGTGGACGGCCCGGACCGGCGGACCGGGGTGCTGCGGCTGGCGGTGACGGGCGCCCGGGTGTGCGGGCTGGACGGAATGGCCGCCGGCGAGGCCCGTCCCGGCGGCGGTGACTGGCTCGGCCGCGGGGGCCGGCGCCCGGCGCGCACCGCGGCGACGGCGTCGGCGAACGGTCCCCCGCTGCGGTAGCGCATCTGGGGATTCTTGACGAGCGTGATCTCGATGAGCTCCCGCACGTTGGGCGGCAGCTCGGCGGGCAACGGCGGCGGCGGTTCCTTGATGTGCTTCATCGCCACCGTCAAGGCGCCGTCACCGCTGAACGGCCGCTTTCCCGAAACCACCTCGTACCCAACAACTCCCAGCGAGTAGACATCGCTGGACGGGGTCGCGTCGTGGCCCAATGCCTGCTCGGGGGCAATGTATTGGGCGGTGCCCATCACCATTCCGGTCTGGGTCACCGGCGCGGCGTCGACCGCCTTGGCGATACCGAAGTCGGTGATCTTCACCTGGCCGGTGGGGGTGATCAAGATGTTGCCCGGTTTGACGTCTCGGTGGACCAGGCCGGCGGCGTGCGCAACCTGAAGCGCCCGACCGGTCTGCTCGAGCATGTCCAGCGCGTGCCGCAGCGACAGCCGCCCGGTGCGCTTGAGCACCGAATTCAGCGGTTCGCCGTTGACCAGCTCCATCACCAGGTACGCCGTCCGGCCCTCGCCATCCAGCTGGCTTTCGCCGTAGTCGTGGACCTGCGCGATTCCGGGATGGTTCAGCATCGCGGTGGTGCGCGCCTCGGCGCGGAACCGCTCGATGAACTCGGGGTCCTGGGAGAACTCCTGTTTCAGCACCTTGACCGCGACGCGCCGGCCCAGCCGGCTGTCCACGGCCTCCCACACCTGGCCCATGCCACCGGTGGCGATCAGGCGCTGCAGGCGGTATCTGCCTGACAGCGTCACACCAACTCGCGGGCTCATGGTCCTCCCTGTAGCGCGGCCGCGATCACCGCCCGTCCGATCGGTGCGGCGAGCGCGCCCCCGGTCGCGGACAGTCGGTCGGCGCCGTTCTCCACCAGCACCGCAACGGCAACCTTCGGCGCCTGCGCGGGCGCGAAAGCGATGTACCACGCGTGCGGCGGAGTGTTACGCGGGTCGGTGCCATGCTCTGCGGTACCCGTCTTGGATGCAATCTGCACGCCGGGAATCGCCCCTTTCTGCTGTGCGACCTTCTCGGCGCCGACCATCAGCTCTGTTAGCTTAGCGGCGACCTGCGGCGACACCGCGCGGCGCTGTTGGTAGGGCGCTGTGTTGCTGATGTTGGAAAGGTCCGGCCCCTTCAGGCTATCGATCAGGTAGGGCTGCATCGTCACCCCGGCGTTGGCGATGGTCGCGGCGATCTGGGCGTTCTCCAGCGGCGTCAGCGCCACATCCTTTTGACCGATGCTGGACATGCCCAGCGCTGCGGCGTCCGGGATGATCCCGACCGTGGACTCGGCGACCTGCAGCGGAATGACGCTGGGCGTGCTGTCCAGCCCGAACGAGCGCGCCGTGCTGCGCAGCGCGTCGGCCCCGGTGAGGATGCCCAGCTGGACGAAGGCGGTGTTACAGGACAGCGCGAACGCCTGGCTGAGGGGCACCGTCGGCTCGCTGCCGCACGGCTTGCCGCCGTAGTTCTCCAGCGTGGCGGTGCTGTTGGGCAGCGGAATGGTGGCCGCGGCCGTCAACTGCTCGGTGTCGGTCGCGCCGGCCTGCAGCGCCGCCGCGGTGGTGATCACCTTGAACGTGGAACCAGGCGGATAGGTCTCGGAGATGGCGCGGTTGGTCAGTGGGTTGTCCGGGTCGTCGCGCAACCGCTGCCAGGCCTGGGCCTGCACCTCGGGATCGTGCGACGCCAGTTGGTTGGGGTCGTAGGACGGCGACGACACCATGGCCAGGATCTTGCCGGTGGACGGCTCCAGGGCGACGACGGCTCCCTTGCACGGCGGTCCGCCGCAGCCCTGCTGCATCGCGTCCCACCCGGCCTGCTGGACGCGCGGAATGATCGTGGTGTCGACGTTGCCGCCGCGCGGATCGCGACCGGTGAAGAAGTCGGCCAGCCGGCGCCCGAACAGGCGCTCGTCGGACCCGTTCAACAACGGGTCCTCGGCCCGTTCCAGGCCGGTGCTCGAATAGCGCAGCGAGTAGAAGCCGGTGATCGGCGCGTACACCGCCGGGTTCGGGTAGACCCGCAGGAACCGGAAGCGGCTGTCGGTGGCCACCGAATAAGCCAGCAGCTGGCCGCCGGCGACGATTTGACCGCGCTGGCGTGAATACTCGTCGAGCAGCACCCGCTGGTTGCGCGGGTCGGCGCGCAGGCCGTCGGCGGCGAACACCTGCGTCATCGTGGCGTTGAGCAACAGCAGCACCACCAACGCCATCACGGTCACCGAGATCCGGCGGAGAGAGGCGTTCATACCCGCTCAATCACCTCTGTGCTGGCCGCCGCGATCGGCGACTTGTTAAGCGCGCGGGTGCGCAGGGGACGCCGGGCGCTGTGCGAAATGCGCGCCAGGATCGCCAACAGGATGTAGTTCGCCAGCAACGACGACCCGCCGTACGACATCCAGGGGGTGGTCAGCCCGGTCAGCGGGATCAGCCGTGTCACGCCGCCGACGACGATGAAGAGCTGCAGCGCCAGGGTCGACGCCAGACCCGCCGCCAGCAGCTTGCCGAAGCTTTCCCGCGTCGCGATCGCCGTGCGCAGCCCGCGCACGATGACGATCGTGTACAGCATCAGAAGCGCCGCCAAGCCCACTAATCCAAGTTCTTCACCGAACGCGGCGGTGATGAAATCGGTCGACGCCGCCGGCACGGTGTCGGGCTGACCGTTGCCGAGCCCGGTGCCGAAAATGCCACCGGTCGCAAAGCTGAACATCGACTGCACGAGCTGATAGCCGCTGCCGTCGGGGTCGGAGAACGGGTCCCACCACATCTGCACCCGAACCCGCACATGGCCGAAAAGGAAGTACGCCGCAACGCTTCCCGCGACGAAGAGCACCAACCCGATGACGACCCAGCTGAAGCGCTGGGTGGCGAGGTAGAGCACCACCAGAAACGACGCATACAGCAACAGCGAAGTGCCCAGGTCCTTCTCGAAGACCATCACGCCCACCGAGATCACCCACGCCGCCAACAGTGGCGCGAGATCGCGGGGACGGGGCAGGGTCATGCCCATGAAATGCTTGCCGACGCTGGTGAACAGGCCGCGTTTGGCGATCAGTACCGCGGAGAAAAAGATCAGCAACAGAATCTTGGAAAACTCGGCCGGCTGAATTGAGAAGCCCGGGAAGCGAATCCAGATCTTCGCGCCGTTCTGCTCGGACATAGATGCCGGCAGTAGCGCGGGGATAGCCAAGAAGACCAGCCCCGCGACCCCGCAGACGTAGCCATAGCGGGCCAGTTGTCGGTGGTCTCTCAAAAAGGTGACCACCAACGCGAACGCGGCCACCCCCACCACGGTCCACAGCATCTGCTGCGTCGCGCTGGGATGGCGACGGCCGCTCAACTCGTTGTTGACGAGGTCGAGCCGGTGGATCATCACCAGGCCAAGCCCGTTGAGCAGAGCCACAATCGGCAGCAGCAGCGGGTCGGTGTAGGGGGCGAATCGCCGGATCGCCAGGTGCGCGCTGCCGAACATGACCAGAAAGATCAACCCGTAACTGATCAGGTTCCAGCGCAGGCCGCGGTCCTGGTTGGCCTGCACGATCAGCAACGCGGCGACGGTGATCAGTGCGGCGAAGCACAACAACAGCAGTTCGGCGTTGCGCCGAGTAGGCAGTGGAGGAGTGACTGCGACCGGCGGCTGGACTTGTGTGGTCATGCCACCGCCCGGCAATCGATGCCCGGCTTTGGTGGTGGTGGCGGGAGCGCAGTCACCGTCTGCGTGGTCGTGGGCGACGTGGTCGTGGGCGCGGTAGCCGCGGTGCTCGCGGGGGTGCTGGTCGGACTGGCGCTGCTGGACGGGGTGGCACTCGAAGTGGCAGGGGGCGCAGTGACATTCGGCTCGGTGGCGGGCGGAGAGGTGGCGCGCGGCGGGGGACACGGCGGCAGCAGGGAGTTGGCCGACAATTCGCGCAACTGGCCGATGGCGTCATCGAGGGTGCCGGCCGGCAGCCCGGCCTGAACCTGTGCGCGCTCGGGAGGGCGCAGGTCCTGCAGTTGCATCAGGCGGCAGTCGAGATGGCCGCCGGTTTGGCCGGAACCGATCAGGGACAGCTCGTTGCGGGCGTTGAGGCAGCCGATCAGGTACGGCTCGTGCAGCGACATGCCGAGCAGCGACCCCTGGATCCCCCGCAGGATCGACACCATGCCGTTATATTCGGCGACGTAGTAGTTGCTCCGGATGATGGCTCGGCCGATGCCCAGGCCGGCGAGCACCAGCAGCACCACCAGCGTGACGACGATCGCCGTCCGGCGCCGCGACCACCGGGGCCGCCGAGACGTTTCCTCTTGCGCCGGAACGCGTTTGGCGACCTCCTCGCGGGGCCGGATGGCCGAGGCGCGCCCGGCGGAGGTGTTCGGTAGCGTCAGCTGGTCTTCTTCGCCCGAGACCGCACCGGCCAGAATCGGCTGCGTCTGGCCGTAGTCGTAGTCGACGACGTCGGCGACGACAACCGTCACGTTGTCGGGACCGCCGCCGCGCAGCGCCAATTCGATGAGGCGGTAGGCACTCTCGGCCACGTCGGGGATCTGCAGCGCCTCGAGGATGGTCTCGTCGCTGACGGGGTCGGACAATCCGTCGGAGCAGAGCAGGTAGCGATCACCCGCTCGCGCCTCGCGCATGGTCAGGGTGGGCTCGACCTCGTGGCCCGTCAGGGCCCGCATGATCAACGAACGCTGTGGGTGGCTGTGCGCCTCTTCCCGGGTGATCCGCCCTTCGTCCACCAAAGTTTGGACGAAGGTATCGTCCTTGGTGATCTGGCTGAGCTCACCGTCGCGCAACAGATAGCCACGCGAGTCGCCGATGTGCACCAGCCCAATCCTGTTGCCGTCAAACAGGATTGCGGTCAGTGTGGTGCCCATCCCCTCGAGGTCGGGCTCCATCTCGACCTGTGCGGCGATCGCCGCGTTGCCCGAGCGCACCGCCGAGTCGAGCTTGGCGAGCAGGTCCCCACCGGGCTCGTCGTCATCGAGATGGGCGAGCGCGGCGATCACCAACTGGGACGCCACCTCGCCGGCCGCGTGGCCGCCCATCCCGTCGGCCAGGGCGAGCAGCCGCGCGCCGGCGTAAACGGAGTCTTCGTTGTTGGTGCGTACCAGGCCGCGGTCGCTGCGGGCCGCATATCGCAGGACCAGGGTCACGGGCGCAACTCGATCGCCGTTTTGCCGATTCGAATCGGCGTTCCGATGGGAACCCGTACCGCAGTCGTCACCTTCGCCCTGTCAAGGTAAGTGCCGTTGGTCGATCCTAGATCCTCGACGTACCATTCCGAGCCGCGCTGGGACAGCCGGGCGTGCCGTGTCGAGGCGTAGTCGTCGGTAAGCACCAGGGTCGAGTCGTCAGCGCGCCCGATCAACACCGGCTGCCCGCTGAGCGTAATGCGGGCACCGGTCAGCGCTCCCTCGGTCACCACGAGATACCGTGCGGCATGGCGGCGCTGGCGTGAGGGCAGCAGCGTGCCGCGCAGCGCCAGGCCGCGGCGCACCATGACAGCCCCGGTGGGCGCGTAGATGTCGGTTCGCAGGATCCGCAACACCGACCAGATGAATACCCATAACAACATTAAAAATCCGGCACGCGTCAGCTGCAGTACTAGTCCCTGCATCTGGCGTCCTTTCCGTCCTGGCGCCGCACCCCTCGTCGCACCCGTGACACCGAGCACATCAGCAACGTCACGATACTTGGACGGTCGTCGACGCGGGGCGAAGCACGGCAGCTTTGAGCCCGGTGCGTCTAGTGGATGCGAACGATGATCTCCGAGTGGCCAAGACGGATCACGTCGCCGTCGGCCAACTGCCACTCCTGTACCGGTGCGTTGTTCACGGTGGTGCCGTTAGTGGAGTTGAGGTCGGAAAGGAGCGCGACCTGCCCGTCCCAGCGGATCTCCAGGTGCCGCCGCGAAACGCCGGTGTCGGGCAACCGGAACTGGGCATCCTGGCCGCGGCCGATGATGTTGGCACCCTCGCGCAGCTGGTAGGTCCGGCCGCTGCCGTCGTCGAGCTGCAGCGTCACCGAGGTTCCGGCGGCGCCGTAACCGCCCTGGCCGTAACCGCCGTAGCCGCCGGCCGGCTGCTGCCCGTACTCCGCCGGCTGGCCGTAGTCGGCGGGCTGGCCGTAGTCCGCCGGCTGGCCGTACTCGTAGTCGCGGTGAGCGGTGTCGGCGTATCCGCCTTGCGGGGGATATCCGCCCCCCGGAACGCTTTCGGCGTACTGGGTGTAGTCACCCGGGCCATAGTCCTGCTGCCCGTATCCACCACCCTGCTGATAGCCCGGGTCGTAGCCGCCGCCCTGCTCCGGGTAAGCCGGACGTTGTTGCTCAGGCGCGCCCTGCGGGGCCGGCGGGGCGTAGCCGCTCTCCTCTTGGCGAGCCGGCCCCCGCCCGTATTCGCCGTACCCGTACCCCTGCTGGGTGGCCCCGGGCTGACCGCCGCCGGGCGGCCCGTAGCCGCCGCCCTGGCGGTAGCCCTGGTCGTAGCCTTGCCCGCCGTAGCCGCCCGGCGCAGGAGGACGTTGCTCGTACGAGGGCGGGTAGCCGCCCTGTCCCTGGTCGGGATAGCCGCCGGGCGCTTGGTACCCGCGCTGGTCGTAGCCGCCCTGTTCGGGGTAGCCGCCGCGCTGTTCTTGGTAGCCGCCTTGTTCGGGGTAGCCACCGCCTTGTTGCGGGTAGCCGCCGCGCTGTTCTTGGTAGCCGCCTTGTTCGGGGTAGCCGCCTTGTTGCGGATATCCGCCCTGCTCGGGCTGGCGAGGTGGCGGGTAGCCACCCGGCGGCGGGTAGCCACCCTGCTCGGGGGGCGGGTAGCCGCCTCGGGGCTCCGGCCCGCCCTGCGGCTCCGGGCCGCGCTGCTCGTCTTGCGGGCGCGCGTACCGGTCGTCGTAGTACTCGTCGCCGGGCCGGCCCTGCCCCTGACCCCCGTGGTGGCTCGAATTGTCAGTCATTGCTGCTACTCCTCGTTCTGCGCCGAACGCGTGATCTGATTGTGGCCGGAGAGGGTGGATGACGGTCGGGCGGGGCTCGACATCGGGGTTGACAGCACCGCGGGCGCGGTACTGACCGGTATGCAGGCTCGACGACTGCTCGAACCGGACGACCACATCACCATACGTTTGCCACCCCTGTTCATAGATATAGTCGGCCAAGTACCTCGCGAAAGCGTTCGACGTGAGATCCGTGTCAGCTCCCACCTTCGCAAAGTCGTGCATACCGAGGGTAATGATGTATTCGTTGGGGGCCAAAAGACGATTCCCTTGCAGCGCGCGAACCCCGTCGTCGGCTTCCCTGCGCAATAGCCCTTCAACCTCTTGCGGCACGATCGAACCGCCGAACATTCGGGCGAACGCGTTGTCCACGGTCGCCTCGAGCTTGCGCTCGATGCGCTGAACGAGCCCCTTTTGGCTACTCATCTTTCAGCGCTCGCCCGCAGTTGCCGTGGTGTGTCGCGGGCGCGAGGCAAACGAACCGCCCGCATGTTGGCTCACCCCAGCATGGTATCGGGACAGCGCGACGATGCGGCACCGTGGGAATTCTGAGAATCGCATCCGTGCAGCTCAGGGGGCTGCCGCGGTGGTCGCGCGGCGCCGCGCCCAGCCGCCCGGTCCCGCCAAGGCGATTGGGGCAGACGGCTATTAGAGTGGTATGGTCCACCGGTTGTTTTCCGGGCGAGTGGCGGAATGGCAGACGCGCTGGCTTCAGGTGCCAGTGTCCTTCGGGACGTGGGGGTTCAAGTCCCCCTTCGCCCACCGTGTGATGTCGCGAGACATCGAGGACAGATGTCTCGCGACATAGTGAACACCCTCAGTTGTTGGCTGGGGGTGTTTT
>NZ_LZIC01000085.1 GCF_001667185.1 Mycobacterium sp. 852002-50816_SCH5313054-b
GCGCGCCCCCGCCCGAAGCGATCACACCCACCGGCATGGGCCACGTCGTCCGCTGGGCGGACCTCTACGACATGCGGTTCGCCGAAGGCCCGCTCCCCGGCGCCGACGGGCTACCCAATGCTTCGTCGACGACGACAGTGTGGGCGCGCGACAATGCACAACGCCCCATCGACTATCCGGCGCTGGCCGCCCTGAGCGACGTGTTCTATCCACGGGTCTTCCTGCGCCGCGGTGCGGTCATTCCGGCCGGGACCATCTCGTTGACGACCTATTTCCTTGCCGATCGGCGCCAGCTCGACGTGGTGGGCGGTGACTTCGTCCTGGCCACCGCCCACGCCCACCGCTTCTCCGGCGGCTACTTCGACCAGAGCGCCCAGGTATGGACCCGGGGCGGTGTCCTGCTGGCCACCACCCATCAGATCGTTTACTTCAAAGGTTGACGGGTTACAGTTTCGGCGTGAAATGTCACGCTTGGCAGAAGCGCTGGCCGACCAGGATCGAGCCGCGATGACGGAGCAGACCACCGGCGCCGGCGCCACCGCGCTGCTGGCCATCGAGGCGATCAAGCAGCTCAAGGCCCGCTACTGTCGGTACCTCGACGCCAAGGACTGGGCGGCGTGGCGGTCCCTGTTCACCGATGATTTCCTCAGCGACACGTCCAAGGCCGGCGGCAAGCTGATTCGCGGCGCCGACGATTTCGTGGCGTTCACCCGCAGGGGCATCGGACGCCCAACACAGGCGACCGCCCACCAGGTGCACGCGCCCGAGATCGAACTGACGTCGGCGACGACGGCGCGCGGCGTGTGGGCCCTGCAAGACGTGGTCCGCTTCGGTCCGGGGGTGACCCTGGTCGGCTACGGCCACTACCACGAGACCTACGAGAACGTCGCCGGACACTGGCTCATCAAGAGCTCTACGCTGACCCGGCTGCGCGAGGACATCGTCACCCCGGTGTTCTCGGTTTACATTTCCCCTCGGATCCGGCGGGTAGCTGGCAAGCTCGCCGGGCGGATGATCGAGCGGTAGGCATCGATGACTGTTGGCACGATTTTGATCACCGGCGCGTTCGGCCAGGTCGGCAAGCGATGCGCGCAGCTCCTGCTCGAGCGGGGGCGCACCGTCGTGGGGATGGATCTCCGCACCGAGAAAACCCTTGCGGTGCAAGCAGAATTGTGCGCCGGTGAACACGCCGACGCGCTGATTCCGGCCTACGTCGACCTGTTGGACGCCGAGGCGGTGCGCGATCTGGTCGCGACCCACCGGCCCGAGGCGATCATTCACCTCGCCGCCATCGTGTCGCCGCCGTCGTACCGCAATCCCGGGCTGGCGCGACGCGTCAACGTGGGCGGTACGGAAAACCTGCTGGCCGCGGCCGCGGCGCTGCCCCGTCCCCCGCTGTTCCTGATGGCGTCCAGCGCGGCGGTCTACGGATCGCGCAACCCCTACCGCCACCCGGAGCGGATCACGCCGGACACGCCGGTGCAGCCCATCGATCAGTACGGCCAGGACAAGGTGCTTGCCGAGGCGGCGATCCGGGCGAGCGGCCTGCCGTACGCGCTGTACCGATTGGGCGGGATTATCTCGCCGGATACGCAGGCCGACATCAACGGTGACTACCTGACCCTGATGCGTTCGATGCCTGGCGACAACCGCATGCATGCGGTGGATGCCCGCGACGTGGCGTTGGCGTTCGCCAACGGCGTGGATCGTGAGGCGACGATCGCGGGCAAGGTCCTGCTCATCGGCGGCAACGAAACCTATGTGCTGTTGCAGCGCGACCTCGAGGACGACCTGATGACGGCTGCCGGCCTGGGCCCGCTCGGACCGTCGGCGAGCCTGCCCGGAGACCCCGGCGACGACCGCGGCTGGAGCTTCACCGGCTGGTACGACACCACCGAAGCGCAGGCGCTGCTCGACTTCCAAGAGCACGATTGGCCCCAGACCCTGTCCTGGATCGCCGAATCGCAGGGCCGCCAACGCATCGTGTTGCGGGCCCTCGGCCCGATGCTGCGGCCGCTGGTGCGCGGCGCACTCAAGCTGCAGCGCCGGGCCGAGCGGCGCGGCCCGTACGCCGACCCGTGGGCCCTGATCGAGAAGAAGTACGGCTCCGCGGCGCTGGCCGCCACGGACACAAGCGCCTAGCTTGCGAAGAAGACCGCGGCCTTGCGGATCGAGTCCTCGACGGGTTCCGGTTTCCACCCGAGCTCGCGTTCGGCCTTGCCGTGGTCGAGGGGCGACATCAGCTCCGCCATGCGCATTCCGGCGTAGGCGAAGGGAAGGTCGCGGCGCAGCAGACGCGCCAGCGCGTCGTTGACCCGCGCACCGGCGCGCAGTGTGGCCATCGGGATGCCGATCCGCGGTGGCCGGCGGCCCACCGCGGTGGCCGCGATCTCGTGCAGCTGTCGGATGCTCATGTACTTGTCGGAGATGATGTAGCGCTCGCCGTTGCGGCCGCGCTCCGCGGCCAAAAGCATTGCCGTGGCGGCGTCCTCGATGCCCACGACTTCCGACGAGTAACCGAAATAGAACGGGAAGCGTCCCTTGGCGACAAGTGCGAGCAAGGACCCGTGCGGAGTCGGCGCCCAATCGCCGGGACCGTAGGTGGTGGATATGCACATCGCCACGCCGGGCAGGCCCTTGTCCCGCGCGTACGACAACAACACGTTTTCGCCGGCCACCCGCGCTTCGATGTAGGCGCCGCCCTGATCCCAGTTGTGCGGGTCGTCCTCGGTGACCGGACGGGTATCGCTGATCGCCAAAGAGCCTGCGGTGCTGGTGTAGACGAATTTGGTGAGGTCGGCGTCCAGGGCGGCGTCGAGGACGTGCCGCAGCCCTTCGACGTTGGTCCGGAACAACGGGGCCGGGTCCCGCAGCCACATCCGCGCATCGACGACGCAGTAGTAGACGACGTCACACCCGCTCATGGCGGCGCGCAGCGCGTCGTCGTCAAAGATGTCCCCGTAGCAGCGTTCGACGGCCAGGTCGTCGATTCCCTTGGTCGAACTGCTGCGCCGCAACATGACTCGCACGTCGGCACCCGTCGCGACCAGCTGGCGCGTGACGTGGGATCCCAGGAAACCGCTGGCGCCGATCACCAGCTCCTTGCGGGCCCCCACTAGCGGTCGATCCATCCCATTTGCGCGGCGGCGTGGTGGCCGCCGACGGGCGGGGTGAGGCGGTCCAGCCTCGCCAGTTGGTCGGGGCTGAGCTCGACGGTGTCGGCGGCGACGTTTTCCTCGAGCCTCGACACCCGCTTGGTTCCCGGAATCGGCACGATGTCAGGCCCTTTCGCCAGCAGCCAGGCCAATGCCACCTGAGCCGGGGTGGCGCCCACGTCGGCGGCGATGTCACGCACCTCGTCGGCGCACCGGAGATTGTGCTCGAAGTTCTCGTCGAAGAAGCGCGGGTTGGTCTTGCGGTAGTCGGTGTCGGGAAGCTCGCCGGTGGAGCGGATCGCGCCGGTGAGGAAGCCGCGGCCCAGCGGCGAGTAGGGGACGAATCCGATGCCCAGCTCGCGCAACACGTCGAGGACGCCATCCTCGGGGTCCCGGGTCCACAGCGAGTATTCGGATTGCACGGCGCTGATGGGGTGCACGGCGTGGGCGCGGCGAATGGTGTTGACGCCGACCTCGGAAAGACCTATGTGCCGGATCTTTCCGGCGGCGACTAGCTCGGCCAGCGCCCCGATCGTGTCTTCGATCGGTGTGCCTCGGTCGAGGCGGTGTTGGTAATACAGGTCGATGTGGTCGGTCGCCAGCCTCCGCAGTGACCCGTCCACGGCAATGCGGATGTTGGCCGGGCTGCTGTCGAGCCCGTCGCGGCCGGTGTGGGAGACGAGGCCGAACTTGGTCGCCAGCACCACCTGATCTCGCCGGCCGGCAACGGCCCGGGCGAGGAGTTCTTCGTTGACGTAGGGACCGTAGACCTCGGCGGTGTCGATCAGCGTGACCCCGAGGTCGATCGCGCGGTGGACGGTCCGGATCGCTTCGGCGTCGTCGGTTCCGGCGCCGGCATAGGCGACGGACATGCCCATCGCGCCCAGACCGAGGCGTCCGACTTCAAGTTCGGCGAGATGAGCCCGTTTCATGGGCCCATTGTGCGCTGAGCAACCACGGGCCGCGGGACGGGTACCGTTGCGCTCGTGCACGACACCGCGCGACCGGTCCGCAATTTGGCCGTCGACTTCTATCGCGCGTCGGGCGTGGTCCTCATCGTGCTGGGTCACTGGCTGGCCGGTTCGGTGACCTACCACGACGGATCTTTCGGTCGCCAGAACCCGCTCGTCGACCTGCCGTGGACCCAGTGGCTGACCTGGCCGTTTCAGGCGGTGCCGACGTTCTTTCTGGTCGCCGGCTATGCCAGTGCGTTGTCCTGGAAGCATCGGCACGAGGCCGACGGCGTGTCCCGTCAGACCTGGCTCCGGAATCGGCTGGCCCGGGTGCTGGGACCGACCGCCGTGTACGTCGGGCTGGTGTCGATCGTCGTGGTGATGCTGGGCGTCGCGCACGTGGCGGGTTCGGTGCTTGCATACGCGGGTTGGGCGGTGGCCATGCATCTGTGGTTCCTGGCCGTCTATGTGATCGTGGTGTCATTGACACCGATTGCGATTGCCGCACAACACCGTTGGGGACTCCTGGTGCCGGCGGCGCTGGCGGCGGCCGTCGTGGCGGTGGACGCCCTCGCGATCGGTCTCCACCTGCACCGCCTCGGCTGGATCAACTACCTGCTGTGCTGGGGGACGTTCTACCAGCTCGGAATCGCCTGGCGCGCGGGCCTGTTGACCGGCAGAAGAACCGCAGTGCTCGCGGTCTGCTCGGCGATCGCGCTCGCGCTGCTGATCGGGCTGGGACCCTACCCGGTCAGCATGATCGGCGTTCCCGGGCAGACCATCGACAACACGACGCCGCCCAATGCGGCGCTGCTGGCCTTCGGATGCGCTCAGGCCGGACTGGTCATGACGCTCGCGCCGGCGCTGAACCGCGCGCTGCGCTCGGGTCCGGTGAAGCGGGCACTGGTCGTCGCGAACGACAACGTGATGGCGCTCTACCTCTGGCACATGATTCCGGTTGTGATCGTCGCGGTCGTCGCCTACCCGGCCGGCCTGTTGCCGCAGCCGCCGGAGGGCACCGGGGCGTGGTGGCTGGCCCGGTTGGAGTGGGTGCTGGTCCTGAGCGTGGTGACCGCGTTCGAGCTGGGGTTGCTGTATTGGGGGCGGCGCTTCTTCGCCGCCCCGCTGCCCATGCCCGGCGTGCCCCTCACGGATCGTTGGGGTGAAGTCTGCATGCTGGCCGGAGTCGCACTGGCCGCCGCCGGCTTGCATTTCGTCGCCTACCTGGGCTTTGCGCCGGACGGGCGTTTCCCATGGCTGATTGCGGCGGTCTTTGCCCTGGGGGTGCTGCTGGCCGCGCTTCGCCCCACCAGGGTCGGCCGGCGGTCGCCCGACCCGGCACGCGCGAGCGGGTGAATTATTTGAGTCTTCCCTGAAACCGTTGCCGACCGACTTACGACCCGTTTGACAGGGGCCGTAATGCCCTGGTCGGGAGCGGTATATGGGAGGAGACTTCCGGTAGGTTCGGCGCCATTTCACACGTCCGGGCCAGACGGAGACAACGTCGCCAAGGGAGTACACCGATGTTAAACAGCCTAAAGCTCCACAACAACGAGGTCGCCCAGCAGCGTGCGCAGGACACCGAGCTCCTCAAGGACTCGGGTGTGCACAAGCTTGTCGTCACAGATCGCGACGGCAACTGTCTGGCTTTCGTATTGGCCTGGGACAGCTTTGAATACGACGCTGAGACCGACACTTATGTATGCGTTGCGGACGGCGATGGCAGGGAGCTCATGACCGTGTACGCCGCCGGCGACATCAAATCCGCGCCCGGTGCGAACATGTACGTGATCACCGCACCGGACAGCTCCCAGGGTGCGGGGCATCTCAGGCCCTGCTGACCTCCCGCGCATACCGGGCAGCTCTGACCTCGAGCCTTCTCACGCCGCGGCCTCCCGGGCGCGTTTGGCGTAGCGAGCTGCGCTCGCGCGCCCCTGCACGATCCATCACAGGCGCAGCATTCCGTGGCGCCGGGCGCATGACCCCTGGATGCGAACGGACACGGCCGCGCGCCCGACGATTTGCGGGACGGGTTTCGGTGGGCCGCGGGTTATGATAGACCGTTCGTACGGTTAGTCCACGCCGAAGGGTCGAGTTCAAGATGCCCAGATCGCCTGGAAGACGCGGCGAAATTCTCGACGCTTTTGTCCGCTACGTCGCCGAACGTGGCTACGACAGAACGAATATCGGCGATATCGCCGACGAACTCGGGATGTCCAAGGGCACCATCGTCCATCATTTCGGGACCAAAGTGCAGATGTTGCGTGAGCTCGAAGAAACACACCTGGCCCGCCAGCTCGATGTGCTGCGGATGGTGTGGGAACGACTGGCCGCGCCGCACGAACGCATCGCCGCGATCATTTATGCCTCCGCACTGCTGCAGGTGACCGAACGCGATGCGACCGTGGCAAGCCAGCGCGAGGTAGTGCAGTTGTCCGATGACCCGGCCATGCAGCAAGTGCGCAAGTTGCGGCATCAATTGCAAACGCTGGCGATTGACGAGATCCGGAACGGCATCGAGATCGGCGTCTTCCGCACGGTGGACGTCGAACTGGCGGCGCTGCAGCTGTGGGGATCGCTGGAGTGGATGTGGGTGTGGTTCCATCCCGCGGATTCGCGGACACCGGAACAAGTCGGTGCGGCCTTCGTCGACGTGTTCCTCGGCGGCCTGCTGCTCGACCGATTGGGGCTCAGCAGGTGGGCTAACCCGGCCGCGGACGTCGTTGCGGTGGTGCGCGACAGCCTCGCCGCGGCAGGTGCCACCGCAGATTGACCGCATAGCGACGGAATAGCGTGCGCCGGACGGCAATTGCCGTCACGCGAACGCGCGCACGCCCCGTGGGCGGCGACAGCCATTTCAAAGGCGATTCGTCGCGGACCGCCGACGACCGCGTTTATTGACTGACCGTACGGTCTAATGCCATAGTTGCTGGGTGGGGCAAGCGAACACGACATGCAGCGTGGAGGCAGAGACCGCCGGCCGGCGTCGGGAGCGAAGTGATGCGCTGCAATGCGCCGCACGTCCAGAGTCGTTGCGCCGTAGGTCGCCGCGATCCGCGCGGGCTTCGAAATACTTTCTACAGCAACATTTTTCGCGAAGTATGAGCTGGGCTCTCATCCCCCGTCGGGATTGCCGACGCCCATGACTACCTCCAACGCGATTGGCAGCAAAGCACTCCAGAGGATCCGGCCGGGAACCGAAGTGGCCGGCGGGTTCTTCCGCATGTGCGTGCTGACCGGTAAAGCCCTGCGACAGCCGTTCGAATGGCGTGAATTCATCTGGACCGGCTGGTTCCTCATGCGGGTCTCGCTGCTGCCCACCATTGCGGTGTCCATCCCGGAAACCGTGCTGCTCATCTTCACGCTCAACCTCCTGCTGGCCGAGATCGGCGCCGCCGACGTCTCCGGTGCCGGTGCCGCGATCGGCGCGGTCACCCAGCTCGGCCCGATCGTGACGGTGCTCGTGGTTGCCGGAGCCGGGGGCACCGCGATCTGCGCCGACCTCGGCGCGCGCACCATCCGCGAGGAAATCGACGCACTGGAGGTGCTCGGCATCGACCCGATCCACCGGCTGGTGGTCCCCCGCGTCGTCGCCTCGACGATCGTCGCGGTCCTGCTCAACGGCCTGGTTGTCGCCGTCGGCCTGGGGGGCGGCTACCTGTTCAGCGTCTACCTGCAGAACGTCTCGAGCGGTGCGTATCTGTCCACATTGACGGCGCTGACCGGCCTGCCCGAGGTGGTGATCGCGTTCATCAAAGCCGCGACCTTCGGGCTGATCGCCGGTCTGGTCGGGTGTTACCGCGGGCTGATCGTCCATGGTGGGTCCAAAGGTCTCGGCACGGCCGTCAACGAGACGGTGGTGCTCTGCTTCATCGCGCTGTTCGCGGTCAATGCGGCGCTGACCACCATCGGTGTCCGGTTTGGGACGGGGCGCTGACGTGGCCGCGACTTCAGTAGCGACACCAGCTCGTGTCCACTTTCCGCGGGCCACCCTCATCCGATACGGGGAAGCCCCGGTCCGGGGACTGGTCGAGCTCGGGCAGATGGTCTGGTTCGCAATGGCCGCCGTCGGGCAGATCCCCTTCGCCCTGCACCGCTACCGCAAAGAGCTGCTGCGGATGGTCGCCCAGATGGGGATGGGCAGCGGCGCGATGGCTGTCGTCGGCGGGACCGCCGCCATCGTCGGCTTCATCACCCTGTCCGCGGGCTCACTGGTCGCCATCCAGGGCTACGCGACGCTGGGCAACATCGGCGTCGAGGCCTTCACCGGATTTCTGGCCGCGCTGGTCAACGTCCGGTTTGTGGCGCCCGTGGCCGCCGGTCAGGCGCTGGCCGCCACGGTGGGCGCCGGCGCCACCGCCGAACTGGGGGCCATGCGCATCAGCGAGGAGATCGACGCCTTGGAGGTGATGAGCATCCGGTCGGTCGCCTACCTGGCGTCCACCCGGGTGGTGGCGGGACTCATCGTCATCATCCCGCTGTACGGGCTGGCGATCACCCTGGCCTTCGTGTCCCAACAGGTCACCACGGTTTTCTTCTACGGGCAGTCCGCCGGCACGTACAACCACTACTTCCACACCTTCCTGCGCCTCAACGACGTGGGCTGGTCGTTCGCGGAGGTGATCCTCGTTGCGGTGGTCGTGATGACCACCCACTGCTACTACGGCTACAACGCCAGTGGCGGGCCGGTCGGCGTCGGCGAAGCGGTCGGCCGGTCGATGCGGCTGTCGTTGATCACGATCGTCGTCGTGGTGGTGCTGACGGCGATGGCGGTCTACGGAAAAAGCCCGAACTTCAACCTCACCGTGTAGCCGCCAATGACAGCCCCGGCCCCGATATCCAAGGAGAACCCGCCGCGTATCCCGCCGTACAAGACGGCCGCCGCGGTGTTCTTGGTGGTCGCCTTGGTGGTGTTGGCGTTGGTGTGGCTGCAGTTCCGGGGCGAGCTCACGCCGAAGACGCCCTTGACGATGATCGCTCCCCGGTCAGGTTTGGTGATGGATCCGGGGTCGAAGGTCACCTACAACGGGGTGGAAATCGGTCGGGTGGCCAACATTTCGGAGATTCAGCGTGATGGCACACCCGCGGCCCAGTTCGTCTTGGACGTCACTCCCAAATACATCAACCTGATTCCGGCCAATGTGGAGGCCAATATCAAGGCCACCACGGTGTTCGGCAACAAGTACGTGGCGTTGACCTCACCGAAAAACCCAACGCCACAACGCATCACACCACAGCATGTGATCGACGCGAGGTCGGTGACGACGGAGTTCAACACCTTGTTTGGAACGATCACCTCGATCGCGGAGAAGGTGGACCCGGTCAAGGTGAACTTGACGCTGGCCGCGGCCGCGCAGGCATTGGCCGGTTTGGGCGACAAGTTCGGGCAGTCGATCGTCAACGCCAACGCCATCCTCGACGACATCAATCCGCAGATGCCGCAGCTCCGACACGACATTGCGCGGCTGGCGGCCCTGGGCGACACCTACACCAAAGCAGCACCGGACCTGTTGGACTCCCTCAACAACGCCGTGATCACGGCGCGCACGCTGCACCGGCAGGAAGCCGACCTCGATGCCGCGCTGTTGGCCGCGGCCGGGTTGGGTAACACGGGGGAAGACATCTTCCGGCGCGGCGGCCCCTACCTGCAGCGGGGAACCGCCGATCTGGTTCCCACCGCCCAACTGCTCGACACCTATAGCCCCGAAATCTTCTGCACCATCCGCAATTACTACGACGAAGAACCCGCGGCCTACGCGACGACGGGCGGCGGTAACGGTTATGCGCTGAGAACCATGACCGAGCTGACGTCGGGATTGGGCGGCATCCTGTCGCTGCCGGGGCTGGCCGGCACGGTGGCCACGATGGGCCTGCTCGGCCTGGCCGGACTGGTGGGCGGGGCGCCGAATCCCTATGTGTTTCCGGACAACCTGCCGCGCGTGAACGCTCGCGGCGGGCCGGGCGGCGCGCCGGGTTGCTGGCAGGGCATCACCCACGACCTGTGGCCGGCGCCCGAATTGGTCGTGGACACCGGCGCCAGTCTGGCGCCGTACAACCACCTGGACACCGGCTCGCCGTACGCCATCGAGTACGTGTGGGGCCGCCAAGTAGGGGACAACACGATCAACCCATGAAGCTCACCGGCTCCGCTATCAAACTCGGCATCGTCTCGCTGGTGCTGCTGCTCATCACCGTGTCGATCGTCGTCGTGTTCGCTCAGATGCGCTTCAACAGCACCAACAGCTATTCCGCCGAGTTCAACAATGCCAGCGGGCTGAAAAACGGCCAGTTCGTTCGCGCCTCCGGGGTGGAGGTCGGCAAGGTCAAGGCGGTGCAACTGGTCGACGGGGGCCGGAAGGCGGTGGTGAAGTTCGACGTCGACCGCTCGATAACGCTCTATCAGTCGACGACCGCGCAGATCCGCTATCTCAACCTGTTCGCCGACCGCTACCTGGAACTCAAACGCGGCGAGGGCGAAGGCACCGACCGGGTCCTGCCGCCGGGTGGCTTCATCCCGATGTCTCGCACCTCGCCGGCGCTGGATCTCGACGCCCTGATCGGTGGTTTCAAGCCGCTGTTCCGGGCGCTGGATCCGGAGAAGGTCAACACCATCGCGTCGGCGCTCATCACCGTGTTTCAAGGTCAGGGCGGCACCATCAACGACATCCTCGACCAGACCGCGCAACTGACCGCGCACATCGCCGAACGCGACCAGGCGATCGGCGAGGTGGTCAAGAACCTGAACATCGTGCTAGACACCACGGTTCGGCATCGCAAGGAATTCGACCAGACCGTCGACAACTTCGAGAAATTGATCATCGGACTGCAAAACCACGCCGACCCGTTGGCCGCCGGCACCGCGCACATCAGCAATGCCGCGGGAACGGTGGCCGACCTGCTGGCGGACAACCGCGCCCTGCTGCACAAGGCGATCAACTACCTGCAGGCCCTCCAGCAGCCGCTCGTCGATCAAAAGGATCAACTCAGCGATCTGATCCACAAGACGCCGACCGCGCTCAACCTGATCGGGCGCAGCATCGGGCTCTACGGAGACTGGGTGAACTTCTACCTCTGCGACCTCACGATCAAGTGGAACGGGCTGCAGGCCGGCGGCCCGGTCCGCACGGTCCGGATCTGGCAACAGCCCACCGGTAGGTGCACGCCGCAATGAGAACCCTGACGGAATTCAACCGCAGCCGTGTCGGGCTGATGGGAATCACCGTGCTGGTGATCGCGGTCGTCGTCGGCCAAAGCTTCACCAGCGTCCCGATGCTGTTTGCCACTCCGAGCTACTACGGGCAGTTCACCGACACCGGCCAACTCAACAAGGGCGACAAGGTGCGCATCTCCGGCGTGAACGTCGGCAAGGTGGAGGGGCTTGACATCGACGGCGACCACGTCCTCATCAAGTTTTCCATCGGCCCCAACACCATCGGCACCGAAAGTCGGCTCGCGATCAAGACCGATACCATCCTGGGCAAGAAGGTGCTCGAGATCGAGCCGCGGGGAACCCAGACGTTGCGGCCGAGGGGCATTTTGCCACTGGGCCAAAGCACCACCCCGTATCAGCTCTACGACGCGAACTTCGACATCACCAAGGCCGCCGCGGGCTGGGACATCGACACCGTCAAGCGTTCGCTGAACGTCTTGTCGCAGACCGTCGACCAGACCTACCCGCACCTGAGCGCCACCCTCGACGGGGTGGCCAAATTCTCCGACACCATCGGCAAACGCGACGAGCAGATCAAACACCTGCTCGCCCAGGCCCATCAGGTTGCCAGCGTGCTCGGTGACCGCAGCGAACAGATCAACCGGCTCTTGGTCAACGCGAAGACGTTGCTGGCCGCGTTCAACGAACGCGCGCGCGCCATTTCCGCTCTGCTGCAGAACATCTCCGCCTTCTCGGCCCAGGTGCAGGGGTTCATCAACGACAACCCGAACCTCAATCCGGTGCTGGAGCAGTTACGCACCATCAGCGACGTGCTGGTGGCGCGCAAAGACGACCTGGCTCAAACCCTCACGTACGTAAGCAAATTCGCCGCGTCGCTCGGTGAATCCGTCGCGTCGGGACCCTACTTCAAGATCGTCCTTTCCAACCTGCTGCCGTACTGGATCCTGCAGCCGTTCGTCGACGCCGCCTTCAAGAAGCGCGGTCTCGACCCGGAGGACTTCTGGCGCAGCGCCGGGCTGCCCGAGTTCCGCTGGCCCGACCCCAACGGGACCCGGTTCCCCAACGGTGCGCCGCCGCCCGCTCCCCCGGTGCTGGAAGGCACGCCGGATCACCCCGGTCCGGCCGTCCCGCCGGGCACGGCGTGTTCGTACACCCCGCCCCCCGGCGCGGCGCCCCGGCCGTGGAACCCGTTGCCGTGCGCGGGCATAGACATCGGCCCGTTCGGCGGCAGCTTCCCGGCGCCGATCGACGTCCAGGCGTCCCCGCCGAACCCGAACGGCCTACCACTTACCCCCGGGATCGCGATCGCCGGGCGGCCGGGCGCACCGCCCCCGGAGGTGCCGGGCACACCGGTGCCGCTGCCCACGCAGGCGCCACCCGGCGCGCGCACCGAGAACCTGCAACCACCCGGCCCTGTCCCACCGCCGTCGGCATTCGCGCCTGGGCTGCCACCGGGGCCACCCGCGCCGCCGGGGCCCGGCCAGCAGCTGCCGGCACCGTTCATCAACCCCGGCGGCACGGGAGGTAGCGGCGCAGCGGGAGGTAGCCAGAATTGAGCACCGCCTTTAGTTTTCGCGGCCTGCGGTCCCGGCGAGTCATCGGGGCGGTGATCGTGGCGCTGGCCCTGCTCGCGGGGTTCGTCGGGTTGCGGCTGTACGACGAATTCAGCACCAACACCGTGGTCGCCTACTTCCCTTCGGCGAACGCGCTCTATGCCGGGGACAAGGTCCAGATCATGGGCGTTCGCGTGGGTTCGGTCGACAAGATCGAGCCGGCCGGCGACAAGATGAAGGTGACGTTTCACTACGACAACAAGTACAAGGTCCCCGCCAACGCGTCCGCCGTGATCGTGAACCCAACCCTGGTGGCGTCGCGCAACATTCAGTTGGAGCCGCCCTACAGAGGTGGTCCGGTGATGGCCGACAACGCGGTGATTCCCATCGAGCGCACGCAGGTGCCGACGGAGTGGGACCAACTGCGCGAAAGCGTCGCCAACGTCATCGACAAACTCGGACCGACTCCCGAGCAGCCGAAGGGCCCGTTCGGTGAGGCCATCGAGTCGTTCGCGGACGGGCTGGCCGGCAAAGGCGAGCAGATCAACACCACGCTGAACAGCCTGTCGCAGGCGTTGACCGCGCTCAACGAGGGTCGCGGCGACTTCTTCGCGGTGGTGCGCAGCCTGGCGCAGTTCGTCAACGCCCTGCACAAAGACGACCGGCAGTTCGTCGCGCTGAACACCAACCTGGCCCAGTTCACCGACGAATTGACGGGGTCCGACCATGACCTCGCCAATGCGCTACAGCAGTTCGACAGCCTGCTGTCCACCCTGCGCCCGTTCCTGGACAAGAACCGGGAGGTGTTCGCGCACGACGTCGACAACCTCGCCAACCTGACCACCACGTTGGTCCAACCCGATCCGCTGAACGGTTTGGAGACCGCGCTGCACGTGCTGCCGACGCTGGAGACGAACCTCAGCCAGATTTACCACCCGGCGCACGGCGCGGTCATGTCCATTCCGGCGATCCCGAACTTCGCGAATCCAATGCAGTTCGTCTGCAGCATGATTCAAGCGGGCAGCCGGCTCGGGTACCAAGACTCGGCCGAATTGTGTGCCCAGTACCTCGCGCCGGTTCTCGACTCGATCAAGTTCAACTACCTGCCGTTCGGACTGAACCTGTTTACCCCCGCCGAGACGCTGCCGAAGGAAGTCGCCTACTCCGAGCCCCGGCTGCAGCCGCCGAACGGGTACAAGGACACCACCGTGCCCGGGATCTGGGTGCCCGACACTCCGTTGTCCCATCGCAATACCCAGCCCGGCTGGGTCGTCGCGCCGGGCATGCAGGGCACCCAGGTGGGACCGATCACGGGCGGCCTGTTGACCCCCGACTCGCTGGCCGAATTGATGGGCGGCCCGGACACCGCACCCCCGCCGTCGGGGCTCCAGACGCCGCCGGGGCCGCCGAACGCCTACGACGAGAACCCGGTGTTGCCGCCGATCGGCGTGCAGGCCCCGCAGGTGCCGATCCCGCCGCCGCCCCCGGCGCCGGGCGTGGTCCCCGGGCCCGTCGCCCCGACTCCCGCGCAGTCGGCCGCCTCGACGGGAGCCGGATCATGATGCGCGCCTTGGTCATTCGGTTCCGGTACCGGGCGCGGCAGGGACTGGTGCTCCTGGCTGCCGTCGTGACACTGACATCGTGCGCGAAGTGGCACGGGATCGCGAACGTGCCGATGCCCGGCGGCCCGGGCAGCGGGCCCGGCAACTACACGGTCTACGTGCAGATACCCGACACGCTGGCCCTGAACGACAACAGCCGGGTGCGGGTGGCCGACGTGTTCGTCGGCACCGTGCGCGCGATCAGCCTGAAGAACTGGATAGCGACGGTGACGCTACGTCTGGACAAGGGCGTCAAGTTACCCAGGAACGCGACCGCCAAAATCGGGCAGACCAGCCTGCTGGGATCTCAACACATCGAGCTGGCCGCGCCCCCCAATCCGTCCCCGCAGCCGCTGAGGGACGGCGACACCATCCCGCTGAGCAACGCGTCGGCTTATCCCACGACGGAGCAGACGCTGGCCAGCCTCGCCATGATCTTGCGCGGGGGCGGCATCCCCAACCTCGAAGTGCTGCAGAACGAGGTCTACAACATCGTCAACGGGCGGGCCGACCAGATCCGCGCCTTCCTCGGCAAACTGGACACCTTCACCGCCAGACTCGACGAGCAGCGCACCGACATCACCCGGGCCATCGACTCCACCAACCGGCTGTTGGCGTACGTGGGCCCCCGCTCGGACGTTCTGGATCGGGTCCTCACCGAATTTCCGCCGCTGCTCAAGCATTTCGCCGACAAGCAAAGCCTGCTGATCAACGCCGTTGACGCAACGGGACGGCTCAGCCAGGTAGCGGACCAATACCTGTCCGCCTCGCGGAGCGACCTCCACGAAAACCTGCTGGCGCTGCAGTGCCCGTTGCGGGAACTCGGCCGTTCCGCGCCATATCTGATCCGGGCACTCAAGCTGATCCTCGTCCGGCCGTTCGACATCGACGCCGTGCCGAAGGCGTTCCGCGGCGACTACTTCAACCTGTCGCTGACGCTCGACCTGACCATGAGCTCCGTCGACAACGCGATCCTCACCGGGACGGGATTCTCCGGAGCGCTGCGCGCGCTCGAGCAGTCGTGGGGTCGCGACCCCGAAACGATGATCCCCGACGTCCGGTACACGCCGAACCCCAACGACGCCCCCGGTGGCCCGCTGGTGGAAAGGGCGGATCGGCAATGCTGACCCCCTTCATCAAGCGTCAGCTGATCATGTTCGCCATCCTGTCCGCGGTCACGGCGGTGGTGCTGGGCGGCTACTACCTGCAAATTCCCACTGCGGCCGGGATCGGCCAGTACACGCTCAACGCGGACCTGCCCGCATCGGGCGGCCTGTACGAGACGGCGAACGTGGCTTATCGCGGTGAAACCATCGGCAAGGTCACGGCGGTCGACCCGACCGAGACGGGCGCGCGAGTGACCATGCGCATCGCCGACCGCTACAAGATCCCGATTGACGCGTCGGCCAACGTGCATTCGGTGTCGGCGGTCGGCGAGCAGTATCTGGACCTGGTGTCGAACGGGAACCCGGGCAAGTACTTCGCGCCCGGACAGACCATCACCCGCGGCACCGTGCCCACCGAGATCGGGCCGGCGGTGGATGCCGCCAACCGCGGGCTGGCCGCGCTGCCCAAGGAGAAGATCTCCGCGCTGCTCGACGAAACAGCCCAAGCTGTAGGTGGATTGGGCCCCGCCTTGCAGCGCCTGGTCGATGCGACGCAGGCGATCGCCGGCGACTTCAAGACCAACATCTCCGACATCAACGACATCATCCAAAATTCCGGGCCGATCATCGACAGCCAGGTCGAGTCGGGTGACTCGATTCAGAGCTGGTCCCATAACCTCGACGTCCTGGCCGCGCAGAGCGCGGGAAACGACCAGCACCTGCGCAGCATCCTGACGCAGGGCGCGCCGACCGCCGATCAGGTAAACGCGGTGTTCGGCGACGTCCGCGAATCGCTGCCGCAGACGCTGGCCAATCTCGAGATCGTGCTGGACTTGCTCAAGCGCTACCACAAAGGCGTCGAGCAACTGCTGGTCGCCTACCCGCAGGGCGCCTCGGAAGGCCAGACGGTGACGACGCCCTTCCCGGGCTACGCGTCGCTCGGCACCTCGCTGACGATCAACCAGCCGCCGCCGTGTCTGACCGGTTTTCTCCCGGCAGCCGAGTGGCGGTCTCCGGCGGATACCAGCCTGGTGCCGATGCCGTCCGGAACCTATTGCAAGATCCCGCAAGACGCTCCGGCCAACGCCGTGCGCGGGGCACGCAACCTGCCGTGTGTCGACGTCCCCGGCAAACGTGCCGCGACGCCCCGGGAGTGCCGCGACCCCAACCCGTACGTTCCGGCGGGCACCAACCCGTGGTACGGCGACCCCAACCAGATCCTGACCTGCCCGGCCCCCGCCGCGCGCTGCGACCAACCAGTGAAACCGGGCCAGGTGATACAGGCGCCGTCGGTCAACAACGGGCTCAACCCGGCGCCTTCCGACCGGGTCGCGGGCACACCGCCTCCCGTCAGCGATGTGTTGCAGCGGCCGGGATCGGGGACGGTCCAGTGCAATGGGCAGCAGCCCAACCCCTGCGTCTACACGCCGGGCGGCCCTCCCGCCGCCGTTTACAACCCCCAGAGCGGCGCGCTGGTCGGGCCCGACGGCGTCAAGTACGCGGTCGAAAATTCGACCAAAACAGGCGACGACGGGTGGAAGGACATGCTGACGCCGACGCGCTGATTAGCGTCGTGTTCAATCCCGTTGATCTACAGCGCTTTTCACAACCTTCCCGGCCCTCGACGATGCGAGCCTTGCGGCCCCTCGGGCGATCCCGGCCGGCCGCCCCGCACGCCCGCCCAAAGTTTGACACTGACCGCACGTACAGTCATATACTTGAATGATCGGGTGTCCCGCCGCGGCCGCCGGTGACCTAGCCAGATCGGAGTGACATGCCGGAAGTGATTGGCCTTGGCCAACTCCGGAGCGACGCGTGTACGTATCTCGAGCGGGTTGCCGCCGGGGAGCCGATCGATGTGGTCCGGCGCGGCAAGCTGGTGGCGCGCATTGTGCCCGTCGGCGACTGGCGGGTGGCCCCGATCCCGGCGCGATCCGTCAAAGTTTCCGCGGCGGAGTCCGGTGGCTGGGTCGGGCTCGAGGAACTGCGAACGCGCGCCGGGCGCTGCTTCGACCGGGTGGCGGCCGGCGAGACGATCTATGTCGTGCGTGGCGGCAGGTTACTGGCGCGGATCGTGTCGGCCGGTGACCCGATGATGACCCCGCGACCGGCCAACGCCGGGCGGCGAATCGAGCTCGATGAGCTGCGAAAGCGCGCGGGGCGCTATTTCGACAAGGTCGCGGCCGGGCAGACGATCGAGGTCATCCGCGGCGGCAAGCTGGTTGCGCACATCGTGGCGGCCGGCGGGAACGACGCCCGCAAAGGGGCCTGACGGCCCAGTCACCACCGCGGCCGTGAGCCGCGGCCGGCCCTGACGACGCCGCGCCGTTTCGCGCGATTGATGTGGGTAGGCTACCCTAAGCAATACATAGGAGGGCTTACTTACCGTGCCGCTGAGGTTCCCGTTTCATCCCCACGCCGATCCATCCCGCCGCGCCTGGCTGGCGTGCCCGAATTGCGGCTGGGGCCGCAACAGGTGCTCCGAATGCCGCAGTCGCCGCAACTGCGGCGCGCACTGGCAGTACTTGCTCAGCAATCGCGCGACGCTGGTCAAATTGCAGTGCCCGGGCTGCGCGAACGTGTGGTCGACCGACACGCGACACCGCTAAGGCCGGGAGAACGCGTCGTCGGGAAGCGGGCGCTGGCAGATCGCGTGCGCCTCGGCGGCGCTGAGCCCGAACAGGCGCAGCACGTTTTCGGTGACGCTGTCGGCGGCGCGCGCATCATCGCGATCCGGATCGTCGCGCAACAGCTTCCCGAGACCTAGCAGCGCGCCACCGGCCATCGCGAGGGCGAGTTTGGGGTCGTCGACCGTGAACCTCCCCGCCTCGACGCCGGCCCTGATGTCACGCAACGCCCGGGGGGCCAGGCCGCGCTCGGACGACAGCAGCGCCGCCCCGTTGGCCAACAGAATCTCGCTTTCCTGCGGGCGGCGACGAAACAGGCGGCCGGTCAGCCGGAAGCTGGTGGCAAAAGTTTCCGCGGGGTCGTCGATCGACTCGGTGAGCCGGTCCAGCATGGCCCCGTGCGCGTCGAGCACGTCGGCGACCGCCGCCTCGAACAGCTGCTCCTTGCTGTCGAAATGGTTGTAGAAGGAGCCCATCCCGACGTCGGCGACCCGGGTGATCTCCAGGACCGGCACATTGACCTTTCCCTCGGCGATCAACCGCTGGGCGGCCCCGATCAGGGCCGCCCTGGTGCGCTGTTTGCGCCGTTCCAAACGGCTGGGCGCCTCCGCGCCATCCGGCATCGCGCTCATCTTCAGCAGTATGCCTCACTTCTGGTGATTTCGTCAGTACCTCTTGACCAAGTGTCGTCCCATATGTGACGATTTCGTCAGTTAGTTTTGGGAGAATGTGATGCACCTGACGAAAAACGTCCACCGGGATCTGCACAGCGAACAGGGCGCGCTGCGGGGTGAGCACCCCGGCCGCTCCCGCAATCCGGTCATCAAAGTGGCCGACCTCGCGTGGCTGGAATTCGAAAAGCCCGACCTCACGCGCGCCGAGGCGTTCGCCCAGGCTTTCGGCTTCCAGACGGCGCGGCACCTATCCGACGAACTCCACCTGCGCGGCACCCGTGCCGGTGGTCCGTGCGTGATCCTGCGCCGGGGGCCGCAGACGCGATTCGCCGGCGTGGCGTTCCAGGCGGCCGACGAGGCCGACGTGCTGCGCCTGTCCGACAAATCCGGCGCCCCGGTGCGGCCGCTGCCGGACAGCATCGGCGGCCTGTCGGTCGACCTGACCGACCCCAGCGGAACACCGGTGCGCGTCGTCGCCGGCATGCACGAGCTCCCCGAGCTGACGGGCCAGCGGCCCCATCTTTTCAATTTCGGCGACGACGTGCGGCGCACCAACGTCGGCCAGCGTCCCCCGCGGGTGCCGGCGCGGGTGGAGCGGCTGGGTCACCTGGTAATGCAGTCGACGAAGTACCTCGAGGCGCTGAACTGGTACCTGGACAACCTCGGGATGATCGTCAGCGACTTCCTGTTCTTCCCGGGCCAGCGCCGGCGTGGACCCACCATGAGCTTCATTCGCTGCGATCGCGGATCCACCCCGGCCGACCACCACACGCTAGCGGTGGCGCTGGGTCCGGCCGACCGGTACGTGCATTCCGCATTCCAGGTCAGCGACCTTGACGCCCTGGCGGCCGGCGGCGAATACCTTCGGGAGCGCGGCTACCGCCGGTCGTGGGGCGTCGGCAGGCACATCCAGGGCAGCCAAATCTTCGACTACTGGCGCGATCCCGATGGTTTCCTGGTCGAGCACTTCGCCGACGGCGACCTGTTCGACAACACCGTCGAGCCCGGCTGGGCGCCCTTCACCGCGTCCGGTCTGGCCCAGTGGGGCCCGCCGGCGACGAAGGACTTCCTCGGATCAGACGTGAAATCGGCTCGACACGAGTTGGTTTCGATGGTCAGCGCGCTGCGCGCACGCAACGAATTCGATGTCAACCGCCTCGTCGGCCTACTGAAAGTGCCCAATTCATGACCGTTTCCGTGCTGCACACCGCTGGCTCCTGGTGGCTCAAGACCGCCTACGGCGCCGCGAAGATCGACACCGCCGCGACCACCACCTCCGCACTGCTGAGCGACCGGGCCGCGATCCAGGCCGCGACGGCCGGCGTGGACACCGTCGACCTGGACACCCTGAGGCTGATCTCACCGATCACCAGGCCGTGCCGGGTGGTGGCGCAGATGACCAACTTCGAGTCGCATGTCCGGGACGCTGGCATGGACCCGGCGTCGGTGCCGCTCACGTTCTTTCGCAAGGCGTCGGCGTCGATCAACGGCCCGTTCGACGACATCGTCAAGCCCCCACACGTCAGGCTGCTCGACTACGAGGTGGAGATCGGGCTGGTGATAGGGCGCGCAATCCCGGTCGGCACAACGATTTCCGATGCCAACCTCGCCGATTTCATCGCTGGGCTGGTCGTCACCAACGACGTCTCGGCGCGTGACATCCAACTGCCCCAGACGCAGTTCTACGAGGCCAAGTCCTATCCGACGTTCACCCCGGTCGGGCCGGAGCTGGTCTTGCTGACGGCCGACGAGCTCAAGCGGTTCGGCGACCTGCGGCTGCGCCTGAGCGTCAACGGCCAGGAGCGGCAAAACGCGCTCGTCGACGGCGACATGCTGTATCGGCCGCTGGAGGCGCTGCAGTCGCTCACCCAGTTCCAGGAGCTCGCGGCGGGCGACCTGATTCTCACGGGCACCCCGGTCGGCACCGCGCTGAGCGCCCCGCCCAAGGCGATGCAAATCGTCGGGAACCTGCTGCCACCGGCGGTGAAGTGGAAGATGTTCTTCTCCCGCCAGGCGGGCAACCGGAACTACCTGCAGGGCGGCGACGTCGTGGAGGCGTCGGTGGCCACTGATGACGGCGCCATTGATCTCGGAACCCAGCGCGCCACAATCCGATTCGCGTGACGGACGACCCCATTCGGCGCGTTCCGGTCGTCATTGTGGGCGCCGGTCCGACCGGCATCACCGCCGCCACGTTGTTGGCGCAGCACGGGGTGGACTGCCTCGTCCTCGACCGCTGGCCCGGGATCTACCCGCAGCCACGCGCCGTACACCTCGACGATGAAATCTACCGGGTCATCGCGCGCCTCGGCGCCGCCGACGAGTTCGCCGCGATTTCGCGGCCCACGCTGGGTCTGCGGCTGCTGGACAACCGATCCCGCCGACCCCGGGTGCTCGCCGAGTTCAACCGTGATCCGGCCCGCAGCCCCAACGGCTTCCCGCAGGCCAACATGTTCGATCAACCCGAATTGGAAGCGGTCCTGCGCGCGAACCTGAAGCGGTACCCGAACGCCGAGGTGCGCGGCGACGCGGAGGTCACCGAGCTGACCGACAACGGCAACTGCGTACGCGTGACCTTCACCGACCGCCGCGACGGCCGCGTGCAGCACGTCGAGGCCGGCTACCTGCTGGGGTGCGATGGCGCCAACAGCGTCGTGCGCGCCCAGATCGGCTCGGCCATGCGGGATTTGAACTTCGAACAACGTTGGCTGGTGGCCGACGTGGCCAGCGACGCCGACCTGCGTCAGTGGGACGGCGTGCACCAGGTGTGCGACCCGGTGCGCGCGGGGACCTACATGCGCATCGGACCGGGCCGCTACCGGTGGGAGTTTCGCCTGCTGGCCGGCGAAAGCGCCGACGACTTCGGCACCGTCGACGGATTGCGACCACTGATCGCCCCCTGGACCGCCGGCGTCGCCGACAGCGAACTGCGGCTGCTGCGCGTCGCCGAGTACACGTTCCGCGCGCAGATCGCCGACCACTGGCGCCGCGGGAACATCTTCATCCTCGGCGACGCGGCGCACCTCACTCCCCCGTTCATCGGCCAGGGCATGGGCGCGGGCATGCGGGACGCGGCCAACCTGGCCTGGAAGATCGCCGGCGTCCACGACGGCACCCTCTCGGCGGACGTCCTGGACAGCTATGAGCGGGAACGCAAGCCGCACACCCGGCACATGATTCGGTTGGCGCTGGGCGTCGGCCGGGCGATGACCGGGGGTGGTCGCGTCGGCGACGCGGCGCGCCGCGTGTTGCTGCCCCGGCTGCGGCTGATCCCGGGCCTGCGCGACAAGCTGGTCGACTCGACCACCCCACCGCTACGCGCTTCCGCGCTGGTGTGCAAGTCCCGCCGCCCGCGCCGGCTCGCCGGCACGCTGTGCCCAAACCCGTTGCTGCCCAACGGCCAACGGCTCGACGACGTGATCGGCACGGGTTTCGCGCTGGTCGCCACCAGTCGGCCCGACGCCGCCGACCAAGCGCTGCTGCGCCGGCGCGGTGTTGCCGTCGTACCCGCGCAACCCGGCAGCGCGCTGGAGGCGTGGCTGCGCCGGGGCCGCGCCAACGCCGCGTTGGTGCGCCCCGACCGGACGGTCATGCGTGCCGGGCGCGAGCTTGCGGCGCTGTGCGCCTGGACCGGTACCGTCTTGCACGGCGGCTGAATCGGCGAGCAGACGCAGAATCGCACGCGAACGGCGTTCGGCGTGCGATTTTGCGTCTGCTCGCGGTGGGCAGACGACCGGCTAGGACTCCTACGACGGCCTGGCGACGATGACCGGTACCCGCACCGAGTGCAGGACGGTGTTGCTCACTGAGCCGAGCAGCATGCCGGTCAGACCCCCCCGGCCATGGCTGCCCAGGACGACGAGCTGGGCGGCGGCCGCCTCATCGATGAGGTGCCGGGCCGGCCGATCGCGGACGAGGCGGCGATGCACCGTCACCTCCGGGTAGCTTTCCAGCCAGCCCGCCAGGCTCTCGGCGAGGCTGCGCTGCGCCTCCTCCTCCACCGTCGCCCAATCCAGATACGGAACTTCGGTTGTGATGTCGCTCCAGGCGTGCAGGGCGACGAGGTCGACGCCGCGGCGAGAGGCTTCGTCGAACGCGAGCTCCGTCGCGCGTTCGGAGATCGCGGAGCCGTCGACGCCGAGGAGCACGGGGCCGTCCCGGCGGTCGGGTAGACCTTCGTCATGGACGACGGCGACCGGGCAATTCGCGTGCCGCACCACGGTCGAACTGACCGATCCGAGCACGCCGCGGGCCAGCATTCCTCGTCCGGAGGTGCCCACCACGACCATTTCCGCCTCTTCGGACATTTTGATCAGGGCCGGTGCCGGGGCGGCGTACACCAACTCCCGGTCGATCGCGACCTTCGCGTCGGCCGGCATCGCGTCCTCGGCGATCTTGACCGCGTGCATGAGGGCCTTTTTGCCGTCGTCCTCCAGCCGTGCCACCAAGGCTTCGGGGTACGGCACCGGCGGATAGGTGGCGGTGGGGGTGGCCACCGCGTGCACGACCGTCAGTGGAACGTTTCTCATTGCCGCGTCGTGGGCCGCCCAGCAGGCGGCCGCATCGGCCGCCTGCGAGCCGTCGACCGCGACGACGATGCCCAGCCGCTTCGTAGATGTCGACACTTGGTTTCTCCCTTCGTCAGCAGCGACGCTATCGGGCGGCGGGTCGTTGGTCGTGAGGCTTTAGTCCTCAACCGCTGGGGACATAGTGCTGTCGCTGGAACCCGTTGGGGCCGTTAAGTTCCCCGAGATGTAACCGCCGCGTCACTCGCCAGTCGCCGAAAGGTGCGCCGAACGTACGATTTACGGGCCGGGCGGTTGCGTCACGAAGTCGATGAGTTCCTCGACGCGTCCGATGAGTGCCGGTTCCACATCGTTCCAGTCGCGCACGCTCGACCGAATTTTCCGCCAGGCGCGCGCGATGTCCGCCTGGCTGGCGTGCGGCAGTCCCAGCGCCGCGCAGGCACCGTGCTTCCACTCCAGCTGCCGCGGGACGGTCGGCCAGGCCGCCAGGCCAAGCCGCTGCGGCTTGACCGCCTCCCAGATGTCGACATAGGGATGACCAACGACGAGTGTGTCGGGGCCACCCGGCCCCCGTCGTACCGCCTCGGCGATTCGAGCCTCCTTCGAACCCGCGACGAGGTGGTCGACGAGCACCCCGAGCCGGCGCCCGGGGCCGGGCCGGAACTCCGCCACGATGCCCACCAGATCGTCGATCCCCCCGAGGTGCTCGACGACCACGCCCTCGATGCGCAGGTCCGCACCCCAGACCTGCGCGATCAATTCGGCGTCATGGCGGCCCTCGACGTAGATGCGGCTGGCCCGCGCGACGCGGGCACGCGCACCGGGTACCGCGACCGAGCCGGACGCCGTCCTGCCCGCTGTAGCGGGCGGCGTGCGACGCGGCGCGGTGAGGATGACCGGGCGTCCTTCGAGCAAATACCCTGGGCCGAGCGGAAAGCCGCGGGTATGGCCGTGCCGGTCCTCCAGCTCGACGCGACCGTACTCGACCCGCACCACCGCGCCGACGTAGCCGGTCTCCACGTCCTCGACTACCAGGCCGGGTTCGGCCGGCTGCTCGGTCGAGCGGGGCTTGCGCCGCCCGGCGGCCAGAACATCGGTTCCATAGCGATCAACCACCCGGCAATACTAGGAAGCGTTGCGGCGAAACGCCCTGAGGGCGCGCCGACCCCGGCCCCCGGGCACTGGGCTCGTCGAAATTGTTAAAGCGCTAAGGATTCGGACATAAGCCTGAAAAAACCATAAATTAGTCGTAGGTAACTGCGTGGTCTTACCGGGCTGATGACGTCACCACTGCTACGTTGCTAAGTGCCGTTAATGCACAGCGTGTGGCGGTGAGCGAGGTGGACGTATGGACCTGTCCCATTGGGTATCGAGCATTGTCGCTTTCGTGCGCGCCGGTTACCCCACCGGCATGCCGGTTACGGGGTACGTGCCGCTGGCGGCGTTGTCGCGTCGGCGGGTATCCAACGACGAGATCACCAACATCACAAGAGAACTGATCATGCGCCGGTGCGCGCCGATCAGCACCGTCGACGTCGGGGTGGCGATCACCCGTGTCACCAACGCGATGCCCTCGCAGGATGACATCGATCGCGTGCAGCGCCGGCTGCAGGCGATCGGCTGCGCGCGCGGGTAGTTCGGCGCCCAACGTCGACTTGTGGCGCGGAATCACGCCGATTTGGCGCCACAACCCCACGTTCGGCTAGGAAATTCGGCGGCCGTCTGGGCCGAAGAAGTGCAAGTGCCCCGGCTCGGGATGCAGGCGCACCCGGCTGCCCTTCTCCGGCGGGTGCCGCCCGTCGGCGCGCGCGACGACGGGCTGGCTGATCACCTTGCCCGAGCCGGTGATTCGACCGTACAGGTAGGCGTCGGCTCCGAGCTCCTCGACCACGTCGACCTCCATCTCCACGCCGAGGCCGCCCAGTTCGAAGTGCTCGGGGCGGACTCCGACCACGACCTCGGTTGCGGTGGCGGCCATCTCCCGCGGCAGCGCGATCGGCCAGTCCCCCAGCGACACCGCGGAGTCGACGATCGGCAGGGTGAACAGGTTCATCGCCGGCGACCCGATGAACCCCGCGACGAACACGTTGTCCGGGCTGCGGTAGAGCTCGCGGGGCGTCGCAAACTGTTGCAGCACGCCGTCGCACAGCACGGCGACCCGGTCCCCCATGGTCATCGCCTCCACCTGGTCGTGGGTGACGTAAACCGTTGTGGTTCCCAGCCGGCGCTGCAGCGCAGCGATCTGGTTGCGGGTCTGCACCCGCAACTTGGCGTCGAGATTGGACAGCGGCTCGTCCATCAGGAACACCCGCGGCCGGCGCACGATCGCGCGGCCCATCGCCACCCGCTGGCGCTGCCCGCCGGACAGGTCCTTGGGTTTGCGGTCCAGGTAGGGTTGCAGGTCAAGCAGTTTCGCCGCTGCCAGCACCTGGTCGCGGATCTCGGCCTTCGGTGTCTTGGCGATCTTCAGCGCGAAGCCCATGTTCTGCGCCACCGTCATGTGCGGGTAGAGCGCGTAATTCTGAAACACCATCGCGACGTCGCGATCCTTGGGATCGACGTTGGTGACGTCGCGGTCCCCGATCCGGATGCGCCCGGAATCCAGCGTCTCGAGACCGGCCACCATCCGCAGCGAGGTCGTCTTGCCGCATCCGGACGGCCCGACCAGAACGACGAACTCGCCGTCCCCGACGTCGAGGTCGAGGCCGTCCAGGGCGGGCCGATCCGACGCCGGGTAGCGCCGCGTCGCCCGCTCGAAACTCACCGAGGCCATGACTATCCGTTCATTCCGGTGACGGCGATGCCGCGCACGAAGGAGCGCTGCGCGACAGCGTAGATGATGACGAGGGGCACCATGATCAGCATGGAGGCCGCCATGATCACCGGCCAGCGCGCGACGTATTCGCCCCGCAGCCGCACCAGGCCCAGCGTCAGGGTGGCGAGGCTGTCGCGCTGGAGCATCAGTAAGGGCCACAGGAAGTCGTTCCACACATTGACCCAGGTGAGCACCGCGAGCACCAGCACCGCCGGCCTGGCGTGCGGCAGCAGGATCCGCCAGTAGATCTGCCATGGCGAGCAGCCGTCCAGGATCGCCGCCTCCTCGAGATCGGTGGGCAGCGTTCGGAAGAACTGCCGCATCAGGTAGGTGCCGAACGCGCTGCCGAACAATCCCGGCACGATCATCGACCACGGCGTGTCCACCCAGCCCAGCGCGCGCATGAGGATGAACTGCGGGATCACCGTGACGGTCAGCGGCACCATCAGGGTGCCCAGGTACAACACGAAGAGCGTGTCGCGACCGCGAAACTGTAGCCGTGCGAACGCGTATCCGGCCAGGGAGCAGAAGAAGACCTGCCCGGCCGTGACGCACCCCGCGTACAGCACGGTGTTGAAGAACATGCGCCCGAACGGCATCAGCGAGAACACCTCGGTGTAGTTCGACCACTGCGGATGCGCCGGCAACAGCCTGGGCTCGGTCACCTCGCCTTCCCTTTTCAACGAGCCGGACACCGCCCAGGCGATCGGGAACAGCCAGCACCACGCGATCGCGAGCAGCGCGGTGTAGAGCACCACGGCCCGAAAAACGTTGCGCGTGAACACCCGCTCAGCCAAGGCCACCGGACACCTCCAGGGAACGCTGCCGGGTGAGGCGCAGCTGCACGACGGTCAACACGAGCAGGATCGCGAACATCACCCAGGCCAGCGCCGACGCGTAGCCGAACTCCAGGAAGGAGAAGGCGTGCTGGAACAGCATGATGCCCAGCACGTAGGTCGCGCTTTCCGGGCCGCCGTTCGCGCCGTTGAGGACGTAGACCATGTCAAACGCCTGGAACGCGTGGATGATCGAGATGACCACCACGAACGACATGGCCCCGCGGATGAGCGGCACCGTGATGAACGCGAACTGCCGGATCTCGCCCGCGCCGTCGATTTTGGCCGCCTCGTAGACGCTTTCGGGCACTCCCTGCATCGCGGCCAGCAAGATGACGGTGGCGAACGGCACGCTGCGCCACACGCTGACGACGCAGAGCGAGACCATGGCCCAGTTGGGGTCCACCAGCCATGGGATCGGGCCGATGCCGACCCAGCCGAGCATGATGTTGAGCAGACCGTTGTCGGTGTTGAAGACGAACTGCCACACGACCGCCATCACCACCGACGAGATGGCCAGGGGCAAAAAGACGATGGTGCGAATGACGCCGATGCCCTTGACCTTCCGGTTCAGCAGCCCGGCTACGACGAGGCTGATGACGATGGTCGGCACCACCGTACCCAGCGTGAAGATCACCGTGTTGCGGATGGCGATGAGAAACAGCGGGTCGGAGGTGAACAGCTCGTGGAAGTTCTTCAGTCCCACGAACTTCGGCGGCCTGAACACGTCCCAGCTCTGAAAGCTCATGTACAGCGAGAACACCAGCGGGAAGATCATGAACACCGCGACCGCCGCCAAGTTCGGCGCCACGAAAAGGCGACCGGCCCGCGCGCGCCGCCGCAAAGGACCGGATCCTTTGGCCTTCCTGCGGGTATCGGTCGATGTCATGGATTGCGCAGCACCTCGTCGAGCGAGGGCGACAGCCCGGTCAACGACGTCGCCGGCCGGGATCCGCGCAGCACCGGGCCGAAGCTGCGGTCCATCAGGGCGACGATCTTTTCCCATGCCGGGGTGACCGGCATTCCATCCGAATGGGCCGGCCCCTGGGTGAGCACGGCGAGGTTGCCGATCCTGTGGTGCGATTCGGCGAAGCCGGCCGAGTTGAGCGCGGAGCGCAGCACCGGCACGAAGAGGGTGGATTCACCGGTCAGCGCCTGGCCGACGGGGCCGGTCGCGAACTTCACGAATTCCCATGCCTGCTCCTTGCGTTGACTGCTCGCTGAGATGGCCAGGCCGGTGGAACCGATGTTGGAGCGGGCGGGCTGTCCCTGCCGGCGCGGCCCCACCGGCAATGGGGCGACATCGAAATCGAGGTCCTCGGCGCGGATGAAGGTCTGGTAGCGCCAGTGGCCGCCCATCGCGATCCCCGCCTTGCCCGACGCGAACAGATCAGGCGTGGACATCGACTGCACCTCGGATGCGTCGGGCGCCACCCGGTGTTTGTTGGACAGGTCGGCGTAGAATTGGACCGCCTCGATGAAGGCGTCGTCGCCGAAATTGAAGTGGGTCGGGTTGGTCAGCGGGGTGGCCCACGGCACCCCGTTGTTCATGGCGAACAACCCGGCCGAGTAGTACGAGAACCACAAGTTGACGAAACCCCACTGCGTGGTTCGCCCGGATCCGTCGCGCTTGGTGAGAGCCTTGGCGGTTTCCAGGAACTCGGTGAAGCTCCACGGCCGCTCCCACGTGCTGGGCGGCGGCGGCAGCCCGGCCTCGGCGAACAGCCGCTTGTTGTAGAACAGGTAGTTGCCCGACCACTGTTCCGGGAACGCGTATTGGCCGCCGTTGAATGCGAAGGTGTCATACAGCGAGGGGATGCTGTCCGATCTCAGTTCCGCCGCGAAGCCCGCGTCGTGCGCGAGCATGGTGTTGAGGTCCAGCAACACCCCCCGGTCGGCCAGTTCGGCGTAGGTCAATTCCCACGCCATCAGCACGTCCGGGCACTTGCCGCCGGCGCAAAACGTCGATAGCTGCTGCATCACGCCCGGCGCCGACAACACCGCGCGAACCTTGATGTCGGGGTGTTGGCGCTGGAATTCCTCGACGATGCGCACCCTGCGATCCCGCTCGTCGGGATTGGCGGCAAAAAAGAAGGTCAACGCGTCATCGTCCGGAGCGCAGCCGGCCGCCCATGGTGCCAGCGACGCCGCGGTGAGCGCGCCCGCGCCCCGCAGCAGGCTTCGTCGCCCGAACGGCTTATCGAGCATGGCGCTCCCGATGGTGCCCGGCGGCCGGCAGCGCGAGTACCGCGTGGCGCAACCGGTCGCGATCGCCGGTGATATCGATGGTGTGGATGCGGTTGTCAGCCCCGAAGCCGAGCCGCAACATGGCCTGCGCCCGCCCGCGGGGCGCGAGCACGACGCCCGGGACACCGTCGATGAGCAGCACCACGCCGGCCCGCGCGCGCCGGGCGAAGCGGCGGGTCTCCTCGGCGACCTCCCTGGCGCCGCGGACCTCGGTCGGCACGTCCGCCGGGACCAGCGCCGGGTCGACCCGGCGCAGGACGTCGGGCGCCAGCAACTCGAGCAGGGTGGCGATGTCGCCGCCCCGGGACGCCGCCAGAAAGGCTTCCACGATCTCGAGATGCGCGGCCGCGCGAGCGGGTTCGACGGCCGGACCGGCGTGCAATCGCCCGCGCGCCCGGCTCGCGAGCTTCTTGGCGGCCGCCGGCGACCGGTCCAGCAGGCCGGCGATGGTCTCGAAGGGCATCGCGAACACGTCGTGCAATACGAAAGCGACGCGCTGGGCGGGTGACAGCCGATCGAGCACGACCAGCAGCGCGTTGCTGACCGAGTCCGCCAGCAGCGCGGCCTCGTCCGCGGGGGCCGAAGCGGTTCCGGCGAGGCGGTCGAGTTCGTCGGCGTCGGCGAGCGGTTGCTCGGCGCGCCGCTTGCGCGCACGGAGTTGGTCGAACGCCTCATGGGCGGTGATTGTCGTGAACCAGCCGGTCAGGTTGTCGATCTCCGCGAACGCCGAACGGCTGGCCTTCAGCCACGCCGACTGCACGGCGTCGTCGGCGTCGGCCACCGAGCCGAGCAGCCCAAACGCGACCGACCTCAGCTGTCGCCGGTCCGCGTCGAACCGTTGCGCGAGATCCACAAGATTTCTTGGTGCGCTCATGGGTCACCTTTCCGGCGCGGGAGTCGTCAAGAAGATGAACGCATCCATCGAACTCTCTGTCGCAAAGGAGACCAGCACCATGACCCTACCGATTGTGCGCCGCAGCGTGCTCCGCGGCCATTCGGCTCGCCGCTGCGGAAACAGCTGTAGGACAAGGGATTGACTCAGATGCATACCGCTTACGTCCTCATCACGCTGACAACCGCCGTCGTCACGGCCGGAATCGCCGTGGCCGACCTCGTTCCCGCCGGGTTCGTCCTGGCGAACTCGGCCGAGGTCGGGGTGCCCCGCTCGTGGTTGGCGCCACTGGCGGCGGCGAAGCTGGCCGGGGCCGCCGGGCTGGTGGTGGGGCTACTGGGCCTGCCGGCACTGGGCATCGCGGCCGCCGTCGGGCTGGTCCTGTTCTTCATCGGCGCGGTCATCGCGCACCTGCGGGCCCACGTCCTCTACAACATCGCGTTTCCCGGCGCCTACCTGTGCCTGTCCGCGGCGACGCTGGCCCTGATGATCGCGCGCTGAGCTCGGCCACGGTCAGGCCGGAAAGTAACGGATCCGGTTGATCGCGTTGCCCGGCCACGCCGCATCGACGAACACGATCCCGCGGCCGTGGGCCGCGTTGACCGAAACCGCGACCGTGGAACCGGCGGCGATCACCTTGGTCCAGTTGGCCCCGCCGAGTTGCTCGACGAGCTCGCCGATGTCGAGCGGGTCGTCGTCACCCAAAGTTGTTGGGGCACTGGGGGCTAACGCACGCACGGCCGCGGACGTGTCTTTGCGCGCGACGGCGCCGAGGAACGTCTCCGCCAGCCTCTTGTGCCGGGCACCGGCCCGGCGAAAACCGGCCATGAAGCCGGCGGTCCCCCGCAACCCCTGGTTGGCCAGCAGGCCCCGCGACAGCTGCACGGCGGGTGACGCCGCACGCGGCCCGGTTCGCAGGAACTGCAGCATCATCGCCGGCAACTCCCAGTAGGCGCGCAATCTGGCTATCTTCCAGCTGCCGTTGGCTTCTCGGAGGTCGTAGCGCAGCAGCGCCGGAATGTACATCGTCACGGCCGGACCCATCGACACCTCGAGCTCGAGGTCGCGCAGAACGGTTGTGCCGAACACGATGTCGAGGTCGCGATGAAACGTGATGTCACGCGGACCGATGAAGGTGTCGTAGAACCGGCCGAGCTGGGGGTGCCCCCGGTGCGGCCGGGATCCCACCGGGTCTTCGATGCGGCCGTCGGGGGTGAACAGCCCGACCCACCCGGCGCGGTCGTGCGCGGCGGCGGCCTGCGGTGAGCGCTCCACCGCGACGAGCAGATGCTCCCGATCCAGCGGCACCACCATCAGCGTCCGCCCACCAGCTCGACGCCGACGGTTCTCATCTCCTCCAACGCTGCCGCGGCCGAGTCGGCCGCCACCGCCGCCGTCAGATCCAGCAGCACCCTGGTGGTCAGGCCGGCCCGGGCCGCGTCCCCGGCCGTCCGCCGGACGCAGTGGTCGGTGGCGATCCCGACGACGTCGACCTGGTCGACCCCGCGCCGCCGCAACCACTCGAGCAGCGGGGTGCCGCTTTCGTCGGAGCCTTCGAAGCCGCTGTAGGCCGCGCCCGAGGCGCCCTTGCGGAAGACGGCCTCGATCGGACCGGTGTCGAGGCCGGGATGAAATTCCGCACCGGCGCTGCCCGCGACGCAGTGCGGCGGCCACGACGACAAAAAATCGGGGCGCTCGGAGAAGTGATCACCCGGGTCGACGTGGCAGTCCGCGGTCGCCACGACATGGTCGTAACCGGGCTCGCCGGCCAGGTAGTCGTTGATGGCGGAGGCCACCTGCGCGCCGCCGCGAACCGGCACGGAGCCGCCCTCGCAGAAGTCGTTCTGCACGTCGACGATGACCAACGCTCGCACGGGTCCACCCTAGCCGCGGCGGCCCACTAGCTGGGCGTTCAGCCGGACCCGCGTGGGGCACGGTTTGTTTGGCGGTCGGTCGGGTAACCCAGCTGCCATGTTGATCCGCAGAATCGCGAGGCCCCTGTTGTCGGCGGTGTTCATCGGCCAGGGCATCGACTCGCTCCTCAATCCCAAGCCTGCGGCCGAGGCGGCGGCGCCGACGGTCGATGGTCTTCGTGCCCTGCCGGATCCCGTCGGCAGCAGCATTCCCAGCGACCCCCAGACATTCGCTCAAATCAACGCCGCCGTCCAGATCGGCGGCGGCTTGCTGCTTGCCACCGGCAAAGCGCCGCGGATCGCCTCGGCGGCCCTTGCCTTCACGGTGCTGCCGGCCAACCTCGGCGCGCACATGTTCTGGAGCGAAAGCGACCCAGCGCTCAAGGCCCAGAAGCGCAAGGACTTTCTGACCGACCTCAGCCTGTTGGGCGGGCTGATGATCGCCTCCGCCGACACGGCCGGCAAGCCGTCGCTGGGCTGGCGGGGACGTCAGGCGGCCGAGCGGCTCTCCGGACGGGTTTCCTCGGCGCTGCCGGGATCCGACGACACATTCGACGAGCTCGGCGAGCGGATTGCGCACGGCCTGCAGGTCGGCGCCGAACGCGGCCGCGAACTGGCCAGCACCGCCGCCGAGCGGGGCGCGCCCTACGCCGAGGCCGCACTCGAACGCGGCCGCGAACTGGCCAGCACCGCCGCCGAGCGGGGCGCGCCCTATGCCGAGGCCGCACTCGAGCGTGGGCGCGAGCTGGCCAGCACCGCCGCGGAACGGGGCGCCCCGCTGGCCAAGAAGGCGCGCAAGCGCGGCGAGGAACTGGCGAGCACGGCGGCGGAAAAGGGCGCGCCGCTGGCCAAGAAGGCGCGCAAGCGCGGCGAGGAGCTGGCCGACACGGCGCGGGACCGCGGGGTGGAGCTCGCCGAGATCGCGCGGCTGCGGGGCAGCGAGTTCGCCAACACGGCGGCCGCGCGCGGCGGTCAACTGGCCGACGCCGCCCGCGAACGGGTCGGCGACGGGGTTCCCAGCCGTCGGCGCCGCCGCCGCCCCTGGTAAGCGCGCTTATTTCGCCCGGCGCGACCGAAGTTCCTCCGGCGCCCACACCGGCCAATCGGGGGCGCCGACCACCTCGCCACCGCTGAATTGGGCGACGATGCGCGGCCCGCGCAGGCGGCTGTTGTCGTAGCCGGTCGCCAAATCGGATAGAGCGATGGCGTCGGCAACCAGTGCCCACAAGCGGCGGTGCCGCTCGCGGATTTTGGGTTCGGGCACGTGGTGGCCGCCGGCCAGCACGCGGTGCTTGACGCGCTCGACCGCAAGGTTTTCCGGGATGAGCAGCGCATGCAGAACGACGGTGAAGCCGTGTCCGCGCGCACTGCGGATCAGGTCCAGTTTCGACGGATGCGAAAACACCGTCTCCGCAACGAAATTGCGCTCCAGCTCGATCAGCTTTGCCCGGGTTTCGGCGGCGATTCGCGCCGCGTCATAGGCGTGCGAGGCCGGGTCCTCCGGCCAGCGCTGCCGAGCTATTTCGTCGGCATTCACCACGACACTTCCGGGCAACAGCGGCGAGAGGGTGAATGCGATGAAGGTCGACTTGCCGGCACCGTTTGGCCCGACCACCAGGTCGAATCGATTCATCGAGCCGCCGGGCCACGGTCAGCGCTCGGCGGCAAGCAGCGCCTCCGTGCCGTCGGGTCGGTGCTCGACGATATCGCCGGCGTCGTTGAGGGCTACCGTGGCGATCCCCTGCCCGGCCAGCGCCGCCCCGTAGTTGGTGCGCGCCAGGCTTTCCTCGATGGCCGCCGAGATTTCGGCGTTGAACACGACACCCTCCTCGACGGTGAGGTCGCCGGTCGCCAAGTGACCGGCCAGCGCGGTTTCCACCCGTCGCCGAGAGGTCGTGTGCTGACTGGATACCGCACGTCCGACCCGCGCCCAGTGGTCGAGTTGCTGCTTGGCCGAACGGCTCTGGCGGGCACCCTCAGACGCGGCGCTGTCCATCAGGTCGGCGGCCACCCGTGTCACGCGGTCGAGAGACTCAGCCATGACCTTCCTCCGTCCTGCAGCACTTCGTTACAAATTGTAGCATAATGCTACACGTCCGCCCCCGCCGCGAAGTCGTCGACGATGGCGTCGACGGCGCGGCCGGCGTCCGCGGTGACCCCGGTCTCGTCGGCGCCGAGGGGTTCCAACGCGTCGAACTGCGACCGCAGCAGCGCCGCCGGCATGAAATGGCGGGGCCTGGCGGCCAGCCTGCCGCCGATGAGTTCCGGCGAGCCGCGCAGGTGCAAAAACTCCACCCGCGGACAGTGCGCCCGCAGCTGGTCGCGGTACTTGCGCTTCAGCGCCGAGCAGCTCACCACCCCGCCGTCGCCATGGTGGGCCAGCCAGTCGCCGACAGTTTCCAGCCAGGGATAGCGATCGTCGTCGTTCAGCGGTTCACCGGCGGTCATCTTGGCGACGTTGGCCGGCGGGTGCAGGGTGTCGGCGTCCACAAAGGGCACGTTCAGCCGTCGCGCCAACGCCGCGCCCACCGTCGACTTGCCCGATCCCGAGACGCCCATCACCACGACGGGTGAGCGGGCGGCTACTCGGGCAGGTTGCGGTTCCATTCCACCCAACCCACTCCGGCGCGGCCGTCCGCCGTGCTGACGCTGACCCAGGCGCGCGGAAACTGGCTCACCCGCCCGTCGGCGGCGACCAGGCGCACCGGCGCCTGGCCCCGCACCTCGATGTCCGCGGTGATGCCACCCGGGTTGAGCTCCAGCGTCGCGTTCAGCGGTAGTCCGTTGTCGGCGAAGGCTTCTCGTGAGGCGACGGTATCCAGCTCAACGACGTTGCCGCCGGCGTCCTGGGCGTAGCCGATGCTGAACGTCGGCGCGCCAGGGATGCGGATGTTCACGCCGTGCAGGTGGGTGCCGTCGTCGAGGTGCAACGCGCTCCAGATCCAGTCCATACTCCACCAGTCACGCACCCCCCAGGAGTGGTCGCGCTGCCCGGGCACCGAGTCGAGGCGGTAGCTCTTGCCGTCCACTGTGACGGTTCCCGTGACGGTGCAAGGGATTTCGTAGCGCGTCGTGACCCGATACTTGTACGGGGTGCCGTCGGTGGCCCACACCAGATTCATCGTCATCTCGACGGCGGTTCCCGGCTCGCCGCGCAACAACGCCGACGGGTCGGGGTACGCCCGGGCCCGCGCCCGCACGTCGACGCGGTAGGCCTGCAGCGGCGCGCTGGCGGAGTGGCCGACCTCGAACTCGTCGGTGCGCAACAGCCACGGGTCCTGGGGCAGCGGGACTTCGGCATCGACGGCGACGGTCGGCAGGTCGGGTCCGCACAGCAGCGCGTGCACCAGGGCCGTGCGCCGGTTGGCGATCAGGCCGACGCGGAACCAGCCGCCCAATCCCTGTGCCGCATCGGCGAAGTCGGCGTACCAGCTCTCGCTCCACAGCGGTTCGGCGGTCGGGGCGTGGGCGAGCTCGTCCTCCTCGGTCGGCCGCAGCGGCTCCGCCGCCACCGCGGCGGGAAGGGTCGCCAACGCGTCGGTGTCGAGCACGTGGTCGCAGTTGCGTTCCAGCATCGTCATGAACATCCGGTCGCCGCGATCGGTGCGCTCCACCAGCATCGACGAGACGATCGCCATCATCACGCCGAAAAAGCTTTGGCGCCGAACGCCTTCGGCGACGTCGGCGAGGCCGATCGGCGCCGCCGGCCCCAGCGCCTCGTGGTAGGCGCGCAACAATTCGTCGTAGCGCTCCCGGCGGTCCTGCGTACGCAGCGCGCAGCCCAGGAAGTACGCCAGGTCCGTCAGCGCCGGGCCCCAGGACACGGTCTGCCAATCGACGACGGTCAGCGGGCGGTCGGCCCCGGCGGTGCCGAACAACATGTTGTCCAGGCGGTAGTCGCCGTGCACCAGGCCGCGAATCCGGTCCGCCGCCGACTCCTGGGCGAGGTAGCCGTCGAACGCGGCCACCAGGCGTTCGCACACGACGCGGTGCTCGGGCGCGATCTCCTCGCCGTACCGGTCGATGAAGCCGGCGTACAACGGGGCGATCATCGCCTGGTTGAGCGGCGAGTCGCGGTTGAGCCACGGCGCGTCGGCCAGCGCCGGATCGCCGAGCAGCGGCCCGTGCAACCGCCCCAACTCGACGACACCGAGGCGGGCCTGTTCGCTTGTCGCGCCGGCGATTTCGTCGCCGACGACGGCGGGTCCCGCGTCGCCGAGCAGCAGGTCGAACGCGCCGGTCGCGGTGTCGACGGCGGCGTGATAACAGGGCGCGATGGGCCCGCCCAGGCGCGGCGCGATGTCGCCGTAGAAGCGGACCTCACGCTCGTAGAGCCCCAGCGCCGAGCCCGTCTGCCGGCTCACCGGGTCGGACGCCGCGACCTTCAGCACCACCGACTCGGGCCCGTCTGGGTCGCCATCGGCGTAGGTGAGCCGGACGCGGTAGCACTCGCTCATCTGGCCGGTGCCTATGCGCTCCACGGCGAAGTCGGCAATGGGTCCGGTGCCGATCGCGGCGGCCAACCAGGCGGCCGTGAGATCGCCGGGTCGTTCGATGACTTGCTCTGTGTCGGCATGCATGACGGACAGCGTGCCAGGTCACTGCGCCAGTGAGAAGCCGTCCCACGCCATCCGGCGATGGGGGTGCGGGTCGAACTCGATCCGGCTCTTGCGGTCGAACACCATGACGGCGCGGTCGTCGGGGGTGTAGGCGGGCCAGTCATCACCCGGCGACCCGGTGCGGCCGAAAGACCGCCACCGTCGCTGCACATGATTGCTGACCCGCAGCGCCGCGCGTCGATCCGCGGCCGCGGTCAGCAGCGCGCCGAACCGGGTGCGATAGACGTCGAAGACCGCCAGCAACTCGGTGGCATGCGTGGCGCCCAGGCCCGACCAGCGCAGCGTCCGCGGGGCGTAGTCGTACCGGTACAGATAAGTGGGCGCGTGAGCACCGTGCGCCTCGGCGATCTGCCAGGCCGCCGAGCTGAACGCGAAGTCGCCGCCGAGCTGGATGCAGGCCGACGGCGCCGGGTAGTCGGGGTAGGCGGCGGTGATGCGTTCGCGGGCAGCCGGTTCCGTGTCGGCCAGCAGCTCCTCGATCATCGACTCGTTCGTCGGCAGCATGCGCAGGAAGCGGGTGAACAGGCGGCCCTCTTCGGCGTTGGTGCCAACGATCAGCGGCACCCGGTGCGCGCGGCCGGTCCGCATGGCCTCGACCGGGTCCACGGGCAGCACGTCGTCGCCGAAAACCGGGCCGATCGGGAACGCCCCGAGCCTGTTCTCCATGCCCTCGTCGATCAGCCGGTGTTGGGTCTCGACAAACTGCGCCGCGGACGCCCGCAGCAACGCGGTGGCCGCGTCCTGCCGGCGGGCGCCGAGCAGGCGGGCGAAGCGCGTCGCGAACTCGGCGGCCGTTTCGCGCGACCGGACCATGCCCGAGGCCGGACTCTCCGAAATGGCCTGGGCGAACAGGCCTTCGGCGGCGGGCACCGCCAGCAGCGTCGCGGTGATGTGCGCGCCCGCGCTCTCCCCGAAGATGGTGACCTTGGCCGGGTCACCGCCGAATTCGGCGATGTTGTCGCGGATCCACTGCAGCGCCAGCACCAGGTCGCGCAGGTAGAGGTTGCTGTCGATGGCGATTTCGGGTGTCGACAGCGACGACAGATCCAGGCACCCCAGGGCGCCCAGGCGGTAGTTGACCGACACGTACACACAGCCACGGCGCGCCAGCGCGGCACCGTCGTACAGCGGCGTGGCCGAGCTGCCCAGGATGTAGCCGCCGCCGTGGATGAAGACCATCACCGGTAACGGCTTGTCGGAGGCGGCTTCCGGCGTGACGACGTTGAGGGTGAGGCAGTCCTCGCTCATGGGCTGGTAGCGCCCGACACCGAGGAGGGTGTAGCGGCGCTGCTGTGGCGCGCAGTGGGTGAAGCCGTGGCAGTGCCGCACACCCGACCACGGCGGCGCGGGCTGCGGCGCCCGCAGGCGCAGCGGCCCGACGGGCGGGCGGGCGTAAGGGATGGATCGCCAGCGGTTTACGCCATCGCGGGTGAAGCCTTCGACGGTGCCGGCGGTGGTGCGGGCGCGGATGGTGCGCTCATGCATACCAGTGACGGTAGCCGACACCACGGCCCAGGGCGCGGGTAGCGGCCGAATCCCGGGGCGTGGCGGTTAGCCTGGCGGGATGCGGATCGCCGCGCTGGTCGCAGCCACGTTGCTGGTCGCCGGATGCTCTCACCCGGCCGGCGACACCGCGGGACGGCCGCAAACCACCTCGGAGACCTCGGCCGGCGCCGCCCCGACGACAACCGCGCCGTCGGGCAGCAAACCGCCGGCGCCGTCCGGCACGCCGGCCTCCGGTGCCGCCATCTCCGACGTCATCGCCTGGATCGAGGCAGGTCATCCCGCCGATCCGGGCCGCTATCGCAGCGCGACGCGGGAGGGCGCGACCACGCCGCTCGGCAACGACATCGCGCTGACCGCCCAAGGCGGCAAAGTTTCCTGCATGACCGATGCCCCGCACACCGGCGGTGCGCTGGCGTGCCTGGTGAACCTGACCAATCCCCCGCCGCGACCGGACACGGCCTACGGCGACTGGAAAGGCGGCTGGGTCGACTTCGACGGGACCAACCTTCAGGTCGGGTCGGCGCGCGCCGCCCCCCCGCCCGGGCCCCAACGGCAACGGCCCCGAGCTGGCGAACGGGGATTCGCTGTCATTCGGCGACTACCGCTGCC
>NZ_LZIC01000086.1 GCF_001667185.1 Mycobacterium sp. 852002-50816_SCH5313054-b
GACGGGCGACCGCTGAGTCCAGGATCACTCGCGCGTGCCCCCACCGGCCGCCCGCCCGCCGTACCGCCATGGCCCGGACCCATCGGCGAACGCGCCGACTGGTGGTGGTACACACCCTTCCAACCCCAACCACCACCCACCACTAACTAGACGCTCAAACACGTTGGCACATAAAGATTCTGGTGTACGCCGACGTGAGCCGAGCCGGGTCACAACCGGGGTGTCCAAGCTGGTACACCGGCGGCGGGTACCGCGCCGAGGGCAGGACGCTCACCGATTCGCAACACGCCCAGCGCTAGGTTGAGGCGGTGTAGATCTCCCCACCACGGTTAGGGGCATACGGATTAGCGAGCGCCGCACGGATCTGCCGCGGTGGGTATACGTTCCCGCCGCCGTGGGGGCCGCGTTCGTGGTGCTGCCGCTCGTCGCGATCGCGATCAAGGTCGACTGGCCGAACTTCTGGTCGCTGATCACCAGCGCATCGTCCAGGACGGCGCTGGTGCTGAGCCTCAAGACCGCCGCCGCCAGTACCGCCCTGTGCGTGCTGCTGGGGGTGCCGATGGCCCTGGTGCTGGCCCGCAGCACGGCGCGCCCGGTGCGGCTGCTGCGACCGCTGATCCTGTTGCCGTTGGTGCTGCCGCCGGTGGTGGGCGGCATCGCGTTGCTCTACGCGTTCGGCAGGCTGGGCTTGATCGGGCACTACCTGGAGACCGCCGGCGTCAGCATCGCCTTCAGCACCACCGCGGTGGTGCTGGCGCAGACGTTCGTCTCGCTGCCGTTTCTGGTGATCTCCCTTGAGGGCGCGGCCCGCACGGCCGGGGCCGACTACGAGGTGGTCGCCGCGACGCTGGGCGCCCGACCCAGCGCGGTGTGGTGGCGGGTGACCCTGCCGCTGCTGCTGCCGGGCATGACGTCGGGGGCGGTGCTGGCGTTCGCCCGCTCGCTCGGGGAGTTCGGCGCGACGCTGACGTTCGCCGGTTCCCGGCAGGGCGTCACCCGGACGCTGCCGCTGGAGATCTACCTGCAGCGGGTGACCGACGCCAACGCCGCGGTGGCGCTGTCGATCCTGCTGGTCGCCGTCGCGGCGCTGGTGGTGCTGGGGCTGGGTGCCCGCCGGCTGACCGGGACGGACGCGAGGTAGCCGCGATGAGCGAGCTGCAGCTGCGCGCCGTCGTGGCCGACCGCGACCTGGATGTGGAGTTTTCGGTGTCCGCGGGAGAGGTGCTGGCCGTCCTGGGACCCAACGGCGCCGGCAAGTCCACCGCCCTGCACGTGATCGCCGGTCTCGTTCATCCCGACGAGGGGGTCGTGCGGTTGGGGGATCGGGTGCTGACCGACACGGCGGCCGGGGTGAACGTGGCGACGCACGATCGCCGCGTGGGGTTGCTGCTGCAGGACCCGCTGCTGTTCCCGCACCTGACCGTCGCGGCCAACGTGGCCTTCGGGCGGCACAGCCGCCGCCGATTCTTCCGGTCGACTCGCGCGACCGAGAGGGCGACCGCGGAGCGCTGGCTGCGCGAGGTGGACGCCGACGGCTTCGCCGACCGAAAACCGCGGCAGCTTTCCGGGGGCCAGGCCCAGCGGGTGGCGATCGCCCGCGCCCTGGCCGCCGAACCCGACGTGCTGCTGCTCGACGAACCGCTGACCGGGCTCGACGTCGCCGCGGCCGCCGCCATCCGCGCGGTGTTGCGCACGGTGATCACCCGAGCCGGCTGCGCGGTCGTACTGGTCACCCACGAGCTGCTCGACGTGTTCACGCTGGCCGATCGCGTGTTGGTCCTCGAATCCGGGAGGGTCGCCGAATTCGGGCCGGCGGCAGGCGTTCTCACCGCGCCGCGCAGCAATTTCGGCGCCCGGATCGCCGGCGTCAACATCGTCAACGGCACCGTGGGCCCCGACGGCGCGCTGCGCGATCGCTCCGGTGCCCACTGGCATGCGACCCCGGCGCAGCGGCCGGACGCCCACGTCGTCAACGCGGTCGCCGTGTTCCCGCCCGCGGCGGTGGCCGTCTATCGGGAGCACCCGCACGGCAGCCCGCGCAATACGGTCGAGGTGACGGTGGCCGAGCTCGATGTCCGTGGGTCCGCGGTCCTGGTGCGGGGCCGGGAACAGTCGGATGGCGCGCCGGGGCTGGCCGCGGAGATCACGGCGGACGCGGCGACGGAGTTGCGGCTGACGCCGGGGGAGCGGGTGTGGTTCTCCGTCAAGGCACACGAGGTCATGCTGTATCCGGCACACCGATGACCTGCGGGTACTCCGCAAGGTTGCACATCGGCAACATCGGCAAAACCGCCGCACGGCACCCTTGCGTCACAGCGGTAACACGGTAGGTTCGTCGCCATGGAGCAGGTGAACGCGAACTCGACACGTCGCAAAGGATTCTGGGCGACGCTGGCGATCGCCACGGTGACCAGCGCCAGCGCGGTCGCCATCGCATTGCCGGCGACCTCCAGCGCCGATCCCGAGGTCCCTACCCCGGTCCCGCCGAGCACGACGACGACACCTCCGCCCGCGCCGGCGACCACCACGACGCCGCCCCCGCCGGGCGCCCCGGGTGCGCCGCCGGCCCAACCGGGCGATCAAAACCCCGCACCGCCCCCGCCGCCGGTCGACACCGACGCTGACCGCCGCGATGGCACACGACAGCGGCCGCGGATCCGACAGCTTGCCCGCCGCCGGGTGCTAG
>NZ_LZIC01000087.1 GCF_001667185.1 Mycobacterium sp. 852002-50816_SCH5313054-b
TGCGTGGGGGCGCTCTGGGTAATATGCGCCCCCGTGGCGCGGGCGGGGCGCACCTGGCGCGGGCGCCGGCGCGCCCGGAGCCGGCGGCGGGGCGGCCGGCGGTGTCCAGGGCTGGATCGACTCGGCCAGCGCCTTCGCCGCGCCCTGGTCCACCGGGTCGTTCGAGGTCCCCAGCCACACCACGAACCAGCGCTGCGGAGGTCCGTTGCCGGCCGAGGGCGAGCCGACCACGCCGGTCCAGATCTGGCCGTTCGGCTTGGACGGGTCGCTGAACTTCACCTCGTAGTAGGACGCGCTTCCGGTGATCCCGTTGGCGCCGCTCAGCGGGGTGCTGGTCTGGTTGATCCGGGTGCCGGGGTAGGGCATGAAGAACTCGCCCATGTCCGAGCCCAATCGGACCGCGGCCTTGGCGTCGGTGGTTTCGGCGCTGGCGTAAAGCTTTTGGTCCAGCCGGCCCATCACGATGCGGGTGTCGTTGGCGACCGGCGGCGCCTGCCCGGGGGCCGGTGGCTGGCCGGTGGTCTTGCTGAGCAACTCCGAACCGTAGTCGAGGTGGGTTGCGTCGGACTCGACCCAGGCGGGCGGCAGCACGAAGCTGAACCCGCCGACGGCGTTGCCGATCCGGCCCGCGTTGGGGTCGACGGGCGGTGGCGGCGGCGCGTTCGGGTCGACCGGCGGCGGGTTCAGCTTCGTGCTGCCG
>NZ_LZIC01000088.1 GCF_001667185.1 Mycobacterium sp. 852002-50816_SCH5313054-b
GGGCACTTCCCGCCCCCCGTGACGGGTCCGGGCGGCCCCGGCGGCGGACCCATTCATATCCCCGGCGCAGGCCCCGGCAGTGTCAGCGGCGGCGAGCCCGCCGGTCCCGGGCCGTTCGGCGGTCATGGGCCCTTCGTTGGTAACGGTCCGTTCGGTGGTGGCGGCGGCGGTCCCGGCGGTGGCCAGCCCGCTGGTCCCGGTCCGTTCGGTGGTGGTTCGGGGCCGTTCGGCGGTCACGGACCATTTGGCGGCGGCGGCGCTCCCGGTGGCGGTCCATTCGGGGGCGGCGGCGCTCCCGGTGGCGGTGGCGGTCCGTTCGGTGGCGGTGGCGGACCGTTCGGCGGCGGCGGTCACGGCGGCGGTGGCGGGCCCTTCGGCGGTGGCGGCGGCGGTGGTCCGTTCGGCGGTGGCGGCGGTGGCGGCTTCGGCGGGGGCCACAGCGGTGGCGGTGGCGGCTTCGGCGGCGGTGGTGGCGGCCACAGTGGCGGCGGGCACCACTAGCCACCCGCGGGGCCCCGATCGCCGCGTTGCGACACGGCTAACACAGGCCGCCTTTGCGCTTAACACCCCCGTGGCAGCGCGGGTAGGCTCGAACCGTTGGGCTGGCCGAAAACCCGCGCCGCCCCGTCTCCTCACGACCAGAACTTCATATCGCCCAGCTAATTACGGATTCTCGGTACCCGCGCTGCTGTGGCAAGAGAATCTGAAGGAATGCGTCGCCGGCGCAGCTATCGCCGCGAACGCAGCAAAGTACCAAGGGAGAGTTTTCAGCGGTGGTGGGCATCGTGCTTGGCGTCTCGATGACGCCGACGAACGTCCGCATGGTGTTGCTGGAAGGTGAATGCGCCGACGGGGCCACCGTCGACCAGGACAACTTCGACGTCGACGCGGATCGGTCGCCATCCACTGCGCCCAACCAGGTGGTCTCCGCCATCCTGGGCACGCGCGAAAGCGCCGACGAGGGCGGTTACCAACTGCTGTCCACCGGAGTGACGTGGACCGATCACGTCGAGGCGGCGCTGCTGCGCGACGCCCTGATCGCCCACAAGATCGAAAACGTCATGCTGGTCTCGGCGTTCATGGCCGCCGCCGCCCTGGCGCAGGCCGTGGGCGATGCCACCGACTATGCGCGCACCGCGCTGCTCTTCGTCGAGCCCTACACCGCGACGTTGGCGGTGGTCGACACCGCCGACGGATCCATCTCGGAGGTCCATCGCAGAGCTCTCGCCGACGACGAAGACGAGGCGGTCGCCGAGCTCGTCGATATGGTGTCGGGTGCCGAAGCGCTGGAAACGCGCCCGCAGGGCGTGGTGGTCGTCGGCTCCGGCGTCGACATCCCGCTGATCAAGCCGGCCTTGGAGACCGCGACTTCCCTCGCCCTGTCGGCTCCCGACGAGCCGGAGATGGCGCTCGCCTACGGCGCGGCGCTGGCCTCGGCGAACGCGCCGTTGTTCGCGTCATCCACGGCGGCGATGGCCTACGCCCTGGACCCCGGCACGGGCGAGGTCGACCCGTTGGCGCTCGCCGGCCAGGTTCCCGGACTGTTGCCCGCGTACCAACCGGAGTACCGCAGCGTTCCGGAGCCGCCGACCGATGCCGACCGGGGCAAGCCCAACGTTGCCTACAGCGCCGTGCCCGACGCGGACGGCGAGGCCAACCTGGCCATCGGCGCGGAGGACGCCCAGCGGCGCAAGTCGGTCCTGCTGGTGGGCAGCACGCTCGCGGTGATCTTCATCAGCGCGGTTGTGGCGCTGGAGATTGCGCTGGCGATTGGTATCCGCCCGACGGTGGCCTTGCGGCCCAGCCCGAACGAAAACATCATCGCCCCGGCGCAGCCGCCCGCACGCGCGCCGGTGCCGCAGGCGCAGCCCAAGATCCAGGCGCCCGCCCCGGTCGCGGTGCCGCATCCCATCGCGCCGCCCGCCGCGGCGCCGGTTCCCGCGGCTCCGCCCGTCCCGGTTCCCGTGATTCCGCCACCCGTGTTCGTTCCGGTGCCACGCGTGCCGTTGGTCGGCCCGCCGGTACGCGGCCCCTTCGGTGGCGGGCCGGCCCCACGCGGCCCCTTCGGTGGCGGCCGCGGGCCCTTCGGCGGCCCGTTCGGCGGGCATGGTCCCTTCGGCGGCCATGGTCCCTTCGGCGGTGGTCATGGGTTCGGCGGTGGGCACGGCTTCGGCGGGGGCCACGGTTTCGGTGGCTTCGGAGGGGGCCACGGATTCGGCGGTTTCGGGCATAGGTAACCGTTCGGCGTCGCCAGGCGTGTCCGGGCCCGCGAGCTAGGGTGGCGGATTAAGGTCTGGTCGCGGCCGAAACTGTCACCGCGATGTGTGGGGGCAATCAGGCTGTCAGCGAACAAGTTTCGAAATGGGGGAAGCGGTGGACATCGTCCTTGGGGTGTCTCTGGCACCCGAGACGGTCCGCATGGTGCTTGTCGAGGGTGCAGGCGCCGGCGGCGTCACCGTCGATCAGGCCGACTTTCGGGTCCCGGGTGTCACTGCGGCCGCTCAGGTGATCGAGGCCATTCTCGGAACCACCGAAAGCGCGGCCGAAAGCGGCTATCAGGTCAGATCCAGCGGGGTGACGTGGACGGATCAAAACGCCGCGGCCGCATTGCGAAATGCCCTGGCGGAAAGCAAGATCGAAAACGTCATGCTCGTCTCGGCGTTCGTGGCCGCGGCGGCGCTGGCTCAGGCGGTCGGCAGCGCAACCCATTGCGCCCGCACCGCACTGCTGTTCGTCGAGCCGACCGCGGCGACGCTGGCCGTCGTCGACACGGCGGACGGGTCGATCGCCGACGTGCAACAAAAACCGCTGCCCCGCCGCGACGATGCCGCGCTTGCGCAGCTGGCCGCGATGGTCGCCGGCGCCGAATCGATGCGCGCTCGCCCCGACGGGGTATTCCTCGTCGGCTCCGGCGTCGACATCCCGTCGATCAAGCCGGCGCTGGAAGCGGCGACGTCGCTGTCGGTCACGGCGCCCGAGGAACCCGAGATGGCCTTGGCGCGGGGCGCCGCGTTGGCGTCGGCCAACCAGCAATTGGGGGCGCCGAGCACGGTTGCCATGCCCTACGTCGAGGACCCCGCGCCCGCGCTGGCCTACAGCGCCGAGGCCGACCCGTCGCCCGACGACTACCGGCAATACGGCGAGCGACGCAGCCGAAAACTGTTGGCAGTTCTCGGCGCGACCGCGATTCTCGTGGTCGGTGCCGTGGCGTTGGCGCTCGCCATCGGCATTCGGCCGCACGCGGACCAGCGACCGGATATCAGCAAGAACGTCGTCGCCCCGGCGACTCAGGCGGCGCCACCACCCCCGCAAGCCCCGCCGCCCGCGCCGTCGGCCCCGCCGCCGGCTCCGGCGCCGGTCGCCCCGAATCCGGCGCCGAACTCGAACCCCCCTCAGCAGTGGCCGCCGTTGCCGCCCAGGGATGACGATCACGACGACCATTGGGACTGGCTCCGCCGCCACCTGGGGCGCGGAATCCTGGGCCCCTAGCCCCCAGCCGCGACCGGCGGAAGGGCGTAAAATCGGGAAAATCAGGGCACACAGGGTGGGGACTGTCGGCGTGCCACGGTTGCTCAACGTGCGATCACCACGTCCCCCGCCTCACTGGCTGGCAAACGAACAATGGAGGAGCTTTGGACACCGTACTTGGCGTGTCGATGGCGCCGACGGCCGTCCGTATGGTGCTGGTCGAAGGTGAGAATGGCGACGGCGCCACCGTCGACGAGGACAATTTCGATGTAGCCACCGACGACGACGCGGCTACCGTTACAGCGGCCGACCAGGTGGTCTCCGCGATCCTGGGCACCCGCGAGGGCGCCTCGGAGGGCGGCTACCAGCTCGCGTCGACGGGCGTAACGTTCACCGACCCGATCGAGGCGGCCGCGCTGCGCGATGCGCTGGCCGCCCACAAGGTCGAGAATGTGATGTTGGTCTCGGCGTTCTTGGCCGCGGCCGCGCTGGCCCAAACGGTGGGCAACCAAACCAACTACGCGCGCACGGCGCTGCTCTACATCGAGCCCGACACCGCGACCCTCGCAGTGGTCGACAGCGCCGACGGGTCGGTCACCGACGTCTATCGACAGCCCCTGCCGGCCGACGACGACGCGGCGGTGACGCAGCTGGCCACGATGCTCTCCGGCGTCGAGGCGCTGGAGAACCGCCCCGACGGCGTGTTCGTCGTCGGTTCCGGGATCGACATCCCGATGATCAAGCCGGCGCTGGAGGCCGCCACCACGCTGCCGCTGTCGGCGCCCGAGGAGCCCGACACGGCGTTGGCCCGCGGCGCGGCGCTGGCTTCGGCGCATGCCCCGCTGTTCGCGTCGTCCACCGCGGCGCTGGCCTACGCCCAAGACCCGGGCACCGGCGCCATCGCCCCGTTCGCGGTGGCCCCCGGCTACTTCGACACCCCGGCCACCGCCGACGCGAACGCGCTGGCCTACAGCGCCGTCGCCGACGACTTCGACGAGGCCTACACCGGCGCGCACGACACCCAACTGGTCGGCGCGGGCTATCGCGAGCGCAAGTCCTTCAGGCTGGTCGGCAGCGCGCTGGGCGCGGTCTTCATCGTCGGCGTGACGGCGCTGGTCATCTCGCTGGCGATCGCCATCCGGCCGACCGCGGGCGTGCGGCCCGCTCCGAACCACCAGGTCGTCGCCCCCACCCAGGCGGCGCCGGCGCCCGCCGCACCGGCCCCCGCTCCGGCGCCCGCCGCGCCGGCTCCAGCTCCGGCGCCCGCTCCCGAAGCCCCGGCCCCGGCGCCCGCCCCCGTTCCCGAGGCACCGGCACCTGCTCCGGTGCCGGCGGCTCCTGCCCCGGCGCCCGCTCCCATCCCCGAGGCCCCGGCCCCGGCCCCGATCCCGGAGGCCCCGGCGCCAGCCCCCGCGCCGCCGCCGATCGCGCCCATCCCGGTGCCGATCCCGCTGCCCATCCCGGGTATCGGCGGCCCGCCCGGCGGCGGCTTCGGCGGTCCGCACGGCGGCGGCGGGTTCCCCGGGTTCGGCGGCGGAGAGGGCGGCCACGGTGGCGGCGGCTTCGGCGGCGGTCACGGCGGGTTCGGCGGTCACCACTAGCCCTTTCGCGGGCAGCTGTCATCTGCCGTTTGCCTCCCGATCAGCGGCGCGATGCAGTTAGCTCATCGCGGCCACCTACACCGGTGGTATGCGATGCACCGTCTTTGGCACCGGCTACCTGGGCGCCACGCACGCGGCAGGGATGGCGGAACTGGGACACGACGTCGTCGGCGTTGATATCGATGCGGGCAAGATCGCGAAGCTGGCCGGCGGTGACATCCCCTTTTACGAGCCGGGCCTGCGAAAGTTGTTGACCGACAACCTGGCCGCCGGGCGGCTGCAGTTCACCACCGACTACGACATGGCGGCCGATTTCGCCGACGTCCATTTCCTGGGGGTGGGCACGCCGCAGAAGAAGGGCGAATACGGCGCCGACCTGTGCCACGTGCACGCCGTCATCGACGCGCTGGTGCCCCGGCTGACCAGGCCGTCGGTGCTCATCGGCAAGTCGACGGTCCCGGTGGGCACCGCCGCCGAGCTGAACCAGCGCGCCGCCGCGCTGGCGCCGGCCGGGGTCGACGTCGAAATCGCCTGGAACCCGGAGTTCTTGCGCGAGGGCTACGCCGTGCACGACACCCTGCACCCCGACCGCATCGTGCTTGGGACACAACAGGATTCGATGCGCGCGGAGGCCGCCGTCCGTGAGCTCTACGGTCCGCTGCTCGACGCGGGGGTTCCTTTCTTGGTGACCGACCTGCAGACCGCGGAGTTGGTGAAGGTTTCCGCCAACGCCTTTCTGGCGACCAAGATCTCGTTCATCAACGCCATCTCCGAGGTGTGCGAGGCCGCGGGCGCCGACGTCAGCCTGCTGGCCGACGCGCTCGGGTACGACCCGCGCATCGGTCGCCAATTCCTCAACGCCGGACTGGGTTTCGGCGGAGGCTGTTTGCCCAAGGACATCCGCGCGTTCATGGCCCGCGCGGGTGAGCTGGGAGCCGACCAGGCGCTGACGTTCCTGCGCGAGGTCGACAGCATCAACATGCGCCGGCGCACCCGGATGGTCGAACTGGCCACCGCGGCCTGCGGCGGTTCGCTGCTGGGCGCCAACATCGCCGTGCTGGGTGCGGCGTTCAAGCCCGAGTCCGACGACGTGCGCGACTCGCCCGCGCTCAACGTCGCCGGGCAGCTGCAGCTCAACGGCGCGGCGGTCAACGTGTACGACCCCAAGGCGCTGGACAACGCGCAGCGATTGTTCCCGACGCTGAACTACGCGGTCTCGGTCGAGGAGGCCTGCGAGCGCGCGGATGCGGTGCTGGTACTCACCGAGTGGCGGCAGTTCGTCGACCTGGACCCCGACGACCTGGCCGACCGGGTGCGGGCCCGCGTCGTCGTCGACGGGCGCAATTGCCTCGACTTCGCCCGCTGGCAGCACGCCGGGTGGCGGGTGTTCCGTCTCGGGGCGCCGCGGCCCTAGCGGTTTAGGTCAGCCCGTCGTTGCCGCGCGAGCCGATCAGCCCGCCCGCGCCGCCGGTGCCCGCGTCGCCCTCGGGCACGCCGATCCCGGCGTTGCCGCCGCTGCCGCCGTTGCCGAACAGCACGGCGCCGCCGCCATTGCCGCCGTCACCACCGCGCCCCGTGACGCCCTGCCCGCCGGGACCGCCGTCCCCGCCATAGCCGAAGAGCGCCGCATTGCCGCCGTTGCCGCCTTTCCCGCCGGTGGTGTCGCCCGCCCCGCCGGCCCCTCCGGCGCCGCCGCTGCCGGACAGCCCGGCGGCGTTGCCGCCGCTGCCGCCGTCGCCGCCCGCGCCCCCGCCGCCAATGCCGCCGTTACCGCCGCGCCCCGCGGTGCCCTGGACGGGGCCGGAGTTGCCGCCGTGGCCGCCGGCCCCTCCGGCACCCGTGACGCCGTTGCCGCCGTCGCCGCCGCCGCCGCCGTTGCCGGAGATGCCCCGGGTGTTGCCGCCGGCTCCGCCGGCGCCGCCGTTGACGAAGCCGTCGCCGCCGTCGCCGCCGGCGCCCGCGGAACCCTCGAACATGCCGCCGGCGCCGCCGTGGCCGCCCGCGCCGCCGTTACCCGTGGAGCCGGCGCCGCCGTGGCCGCCGGCGCCGCCGTTCCCCCACACCGTGCCGTTGCCGCCGTCGCCGCCGAAACCGCCGCTACCGCCGGTGCCGGTGCCGCCGGCGCCGCCGACCCCGCCCGCGCCGAGGAGCCCGCCGTTGCCGCCCGCGCCACCGTTGCCGCCGTCGATGGCGCCCGTGCCGCCGGCGCCGCCGGCCCCGCCGGTGGGCTGCGTCGGTCCGCCGATCCCGCCGTTGCTGGCGATGCTGAACAACCCGCCGTTCCCGCCGGCGCCGCCGTTGCCGCCGCTGCCGGTCGTGGAGAG
>NZ_LZIC01000089.1 GCF_001667185.1 Mycobacterium sp. 852002-50816_SCH5313054-b
TGCGCCAAGCTGTTCCGCCAGGGAGACACCGACGTCAACCAGTTCACGTGTGAGAAGTAGCCGGGCGGACGCTACTTGGCCAGTGTGAACTGGCCGACGCTGCTGATGCCCTGGCGGAACAGCTTGGCGCAGCCGGTCAGGTACTTCATGTAGCGGTCGTAGACCTCTCGGGACTGGATCGCGATCGCCTGGTCCCTGTTGGCCTCGAGCGCGGTGGCCCACGTTTCCAGGGTCCTCGCGTAGTGGAGCCGCAGCGACTGGACGCGCGTGATCTTGAAGCCGGCCTCCTCCGCGTGCTCCTCGACCGACGGGATCGTCGGCAGCCAGCCGCCCGGGAAGATCTCGGCCAGGATGAACTGGGTGAAGTGAACGACTTCGTGGGTCAGCGGAGTGCCCTGCGCCCTGGCCTCTTTGAATGTCGGACGCGTGATGGTGTGCAGCATCATGACGCCCTCGGCCGGCAGCACCCGGTGGGCCATCTTGAAGAAGTGGCCCCAGCGCTGGCGGCCGAAGTGCTCGAAGGCGCCGATGGAGACGATGCGGTCGACCGGCTCGTCGAACTTCTCCCAGCCCTCCAGCAGCACCCGCGTCGAGCGGTTCGTGTCCATCTGGTCGAACATCTTCTGCACGTGGTCGGCCTGGTTCTCCGACAACGTCACCCCGA
>NZ_LZIC01000090.1 GCF_001667185.1 Mycobacterium sp. 852002-50816_SCH5313054-b
CTCCAGCATCGCGAAGTGATCTCCGATGCAGGAGCGCGGCCCGCCGCCGAACGGAACGTATTGCCAACGGTCGCGGCTTGATTTCACGGTCCGGGTCCTGCAGGAGGCGCTGAGGTTGTGCCCGCCGGGGCCGACCGGAACCCGGATGGCGACGCGCGATGTCGAAGTCGCCGGCTACCGCGTCAAGGCCGGCACCATGCTGGCGTTCGGAAGGATGGCGGTCCAGACCGATCCGACCCTGTGGGACGATCCGCTGCGCTTCGACCCGGACCGATTCAGCCCAGAGCGCGATCAAGGCCGCGACCGTTGGCAATACGTTCCGTTCGGCGGCGGGCCGCGCTCCTGCATCGGAGATCACTTCGCGATGCTGGAGGCCACACTTGCGTTGGCGACCATCGTTCGCCGAGTCGAAATCGAGTCCAAGTCGGCTGATTTCCCGCTGGCCGTGCCGTTCACCATGGTGGCGGCCGCCCCGATCATCGCCAAGGTACGGTTGCGTCACTGACCCGGCGCCACCCGCCGGCGCTAGGCCCGTACGCCGTGGTGCGCCTGGTTTCCGCCGCGACGTTTGGCGGCATACATCGCGGTGTCGGCGATGATGATCAGCTCGTCGACGAGCCACGCAACGTCGCCTCCGGTGAGTAGGCGCAGTTCGGCGCTGGCGGTGCCGATGCTGGCCGTTATCTCGGGGGACAGCTCGGTGAGTGCGCTGCAAAACTCGGTGGCCAACGGTGCCACGTCGGGGGTCGCCGCGGTCAGCGCGACCAGGAATTCCTCCCCTCCGGCGCGGCAGATGACCGCGTCGGAGGGGGTGCGTTCGCGCAGCAGGTCGGCCACTTCCCGCAGGGCGCGGTCACCGGCCGAATGACCGTGGGTGTCGTTGATGCGTTTGAAGTTGTCGAGGTCGACCATCACCACCACCAGGTGGCTGTGCTGCGGCGGTGGATTCGTCAAGCGGCTGCTGACCGCGTCGGTGAACGCCCGGCGGTTCAGCAGACCCGTAAGGGAATCCTCTTGGGAGCGAAGAGCATACGTTCCCATGGCCCGCGAGATACCCCAAATTCCAAGGGGCAGCCATAGATTGAGGAAGGTGTTCAGCCAGAACGCGGAGGCCGCGCTGGCCACGTTTGCCTCTTCGGTCAGCCGCACCACCGCGACGGTGGTGACCACGACGGCGACAAAGCCGTTGAACACCAGCAGCCTGGGGCCGTGGAATAGCGCGATGTAGCTGCCGGTGATGGCCATGGCGGTACATGCCAGGGCGGCGAGGGCCGCGGTGGGTTGCGCGAGGCTCCACCCGCCGACGCACAACGCGCCGATAGTTACGCCGATTTGCGACTGCCGGCGCGTCGGCCAGCGCGCCAGCCACAACGCGGTCACGGCGGCGGTGAACGTGGCGGCGAGGACGCCGGTGATCACTTCGACGGCGCTCGGGTGGTGTTGGCTCGGCAGCACGGTCAGCGGCACCAACGCCGACGAACCAGCGATGACCGCCATGATCGTTCGCGCCGGACGCAGCATCCCGCGCTGGCGCAGGAACGTCGTGGTCCAGTCGTACTGGTCGGTTTGGTTCCACCATGTCCTCAGCCGTGACATCGGTCAGCGAACCTTTCTTCGCGGCCGCACCAGCGGTCGCGGCGCGCGCCCGCGAGCGGGGGTGCCATGATTGCGGCTATGGCATCTCGACACACGCGATTTCGGTTGTTCTATCGCATCGGTTTCACGCCGTGGGAAGGGCATGCGATCGGAGAGGGTCTGCGAGATCTGATCGAGGGAACTTCCGGCACACCCGCGCTGCCCACGGGCTCGGTGTTGGACGTCGGATGCGGAACCGGGGATTGCGCCATCTACCTTGCCCAACACGGGTGGAAGGTCACCGGGGTCGACTACGTCGAGAAGCCGCTCGAGAAGGCGCGCGCCAAGGCCCGCGCCGCCGGCGCTTCGGTCAACTTTGCCCGCGCCGACGTCACGCAGTTGAGTCAGGAGGGGATCGGTACCGGCTTTGACTTGATCGTCGACAACGGCTGCATCCACAACATGAGTGGCGCCGACCGTGAGGCGTACGTCCGCGAAGTCAGCGCCGTGGCGGCACCCGACGCGCGGCTGTACATCGTCGCGTTCCCTCCCGGCGGGAGGTTCGGCGTGCCGGGCATCGATCACGCCGAAATGGAACGACGATTCACCCCCGGCTGGACGCTGTTGTCCACGGGCGACGAGCGGGAACTCGACGACAAGACCCCGACGTACTACTACCTGTTTCAACGCCGCGCTTGAACGCCGGTCGCTGTCGGCGCCGCTTCCCGCGGGTCTAGACAACGTCCTTTCTCCCCGGTCCTTCGGACTGCGGCGCGACACTGGCGTCGGTGAACTCCATCGGTATGACACGCCTGGCGAGCAGCGACTCCATCGCCGCGCTGTCGAGCGGGCGGGACAGCAGAAAGCCTTGCGCGCGAAAGCAACCCAGGGAGAGCAGCGTTTTGGCGGCCGCCACTGTTTCGACGCCTTCGGCCACGACCTCGAGCCCGAAGGCGTCGGCCAGTGCCAGTGTCGAGCGCACGATGGCCAAATCACCGGGGTTGGTGTCGAGATGGTGGACGAACCCCTTGTCGATCTTGAGCGCATCGACCGGAAGAGACTTCAGATACGTCAGCACACTGTAGCCGGTGCCGAAGTCGTCGATGGCGATCTGCACTCCGATGTCCTTCAATCCGAACAGCGTCTTGCGGGTCGCGTCGATGTCTTGTACCACGACGCTTTCGGTGATCTCGAGGCATACCGTGCTGGGATCGAGGCTGAACTCCTCGAGGGTCGTCGCGACGGTGTCGACAATGCCTTCCGTGACGAGCTGCACGGGCGACACGTTGATACGCAGCACGGCACCGTGCCCGACGCCGCGTGATTGCCAGAGCCCGAACTGCGCACACGCCGAACGGATTACCAGCCGGCCGAGTTTCGCACCCAGGTTGATCGATTCCACGACCTGGATGAACGAATCGGGCATCAACAGTCCCAGAGTGGGGTGTTGCCAACGGATGAGCGCCTCCGTGCCGAGGATCTCACCGGTGCGCATGTCGAACTCAGGGAGGTAGTGCAGCACCAGGGCGTCGCTATCGCTGTCGATAATCCCTTCCAGGTACAGCTCGATGTCGTTGCGGATCATGTCCGTTCGGGACATCTCCGGGCTGAAGATCGCGACCTTGTTGCCACCGGAGCTCTTGGCCGTCCGGGTGGCCTGATCGACCCGCCGCAACAGATCGGACGTGCTTTCCGACCCCCGTATACCGGCCGCGACGCCGATACTCACCGTGCGACTGAGCATCTCGCCGTCGATCACGACCTGCCGCTGGACACGGGAGTGTATCAATTGCGCGAACGCCTCGGCGGCTTCGACGTCCATGGATGCGGCCGGCACGACGACGAACTCGTCACCGCCGAAGCGGGCGATCACCGAGGGAACCTCGGTGGCCGCCCGCAGCAGCGCGGCGAAAGCCACGATGAACCGGTCGCCCGCGTTCTGCCCGAGGCGCTCATTGATCACCTTGAACCGATCCAGCGCAAGGAACACCACCGAGACGGCGCCCGGCCGCCCTGCGGCCAGCCGCTTGTCGAGGTATGCGATGAGTGCCCGGCGGTTCAGCAGGCCGGTGAGGTCGTCGTGTTCGGCGAGGTAGTGGAGCTGCTCCTCGGCGACGATGCGGGCCTGCAGCTGAGCGAACAGCGCGGCCACCGCCTGCAACGCATTGAGCTCTTCTGGTAGCCATTCGCGGTCGCCGACCTTGCCGAAGGCCAGGGTGCCGGTCGTCACGTCTCCGGACAGCAGCGGGACGGCCGCAAGGGAGACCGCACCCCACCCGGTGCCTTCGTCGATATTGCTCTGATAGTCGGCGTTTGCGGCCTCGGGGCGCACCACTTCCGGCACCTTGAGGTTTTCGGCCCTGGTGAAGACCGAGTCGGCGTCGGCGAAATACACCACACCGATCGGGTCCGGGTCGGCGTTGCGCGGCGGCCACTCCGCGACGAGCACCGTGGCGCGGATCGTGTGGTCGTTGTGGCGCAGGAAGCTGAAGTCGACGCCCAGGTCGCTCACCAGGTTGCCGAGCACTCGTTGACTGATCGCGGCAGCGTCCGCCGCACTGGCCGCCATCAACTCGGCGGCAGCAGCGGTGACCAGGTGGTCCAATGCGCCCGACATTGCCCTTACCGTAGCCGTAACTGGCGCGCGTGGCCGGTATTAGCTAGCGCGTCTAGCAATGATTGGCTCAACTCAGCACCCGCGCCCTATCGAGGCTGCGCCGGCTCGGGACCGATGCCGGCGGCCCGACCGTGAACCGTAGTACCAGCACGATGGATTCTTCGGAAGGTATGTCAACCAGACCTCGGAACTCACCCTGCGACTGCGTTAGCTGATCGGCGAACTGGGACGATAGCTGGTCGAAGTCGGCACGGTTGTGGGCGTAGAGGAAGACCGGCGAGACCGGCTGCACGGCAAGCCCGTGCTGCTGGGCGATGATCCAGACCAGCTCGACGGCCGAGCCTCCCGTGGCGTAGTCGCGCAGCTCCCGTCCCGGCACGCTGATAACGGCCAGAGCTGAACTGGCCAGTATCCGGTCGCGGGTTTCCTCACCGAGCGCGCTGCCCGCGTCCCATCGGGCCAGGAGCGCCATGACGTCCGGGCGGCGCAGGATCTCGAGCAGTTCCAGATCGCCGGCATCCAGTTCGAGGCTCCGCACCTCGATGCCGGTGTCGGGGTCGGCGTCGCCGGGCCAGCGCAATTCGGAAACCATCTCGCGATGCAGGTGCGGCGTCAGGTAGCGGGTGCGGTCGGATGCGGCGAGAATCGTTGCCGCATGCGCGATGTCGTCCCTGTCGGTGATCAGACAGAGCCGCGCACCTTCCCGTTGTGCGGCTGCGGTGAGCGCCTCGCTGGTGGCGGCGTCGATCGGCTCGGGGTTTCCGTGGTGGCGGTTGGTCGAGCGTTCGAGCATCGGTTGATAGAGGTCGGCGAGCGTCGGGTCGGCGCCGTCGGCCAATGTCAGCGTGGCGCGCAATGGCGTTCCGTCGACGTGATCGGTCAGCGCGGTGGGCCCCAGGACGTGCTGCGCCGACGCGGCGATCCTGGCGTTCAGGAGTGCGGCGCCGACCGCGACGGCGCTGCCGCGAAATCCGACGTCCATGGTCGAAGTGTGTTGGGCGGCAACGTCGATGGTGATGCTGGTCGGTCCGGCCTGAACGTACCAGGGCTGAACGTTTCCGCCCGAAGGGGCGCGGATCGCGGCGGCGGCGATGATTCCGGGTATCCCGGGTAGCTCCGCCGCCTCGTGATTTGCTGCCGGCGCCGGGCGGTGCCGGGCCATGTCGGGCTCGTCGAGTTGATCGAGCGCCCAGGCGATATCGATGCGTGTGCGGCCCGAGCGCAGTTGTTCGCCGAGCCCGATCCTGCGCACACCCTCCGCCAACGCCGATGCGCCCAGCACCACATCGGAGGCCAGCTGGGGCCAGGTCGACACGGTGCGGTCGATCTCTACCAACGAAGCGGCGGCCCGGGGGGAAAGTCGTTCGGCCTCAAGGTGTCTCAGGATATGCGGGACCTTTTCGCGGCTGCTCATGCCGGGCAGCAACCCGATGTCGAGGTCGCCGAGCAGACCGTGCAGAATCGGGCGCTGCGGCTCCTGATCGAAGCGCTCGACATCCACGAGTCCTCGGTCGCTCGTCGCCATCAGCACCGGGATGCGGCGGGCGCGGGCGCCTTCGCGCAGAACGGCCTTCATGTCGAGCGAATCGCACTCTTCGATCACGATGTCGAGCCCGTCCACGAACGCGTCGACGGTGTCGAACGTCAGGCCGGCGTCAACGACCTCGACCGGTAGGTAAGGATCGAGCTCGGCGATTCTGCGGGCGGCCACACACGCTTTGTTGACGCCGATGTCGAACACGCTGGCGGGCACCCGATTCAGGTTCGACAATTCGAGGTGATCGAAGTCGGCCAGGCGCAGGCCGCCGCACAATCCCTGGGCGGCCAGCGTGTGCGCGATCACGTGGCCGACGCTGAGGCCGGCCACTCCGATGCGCAGCCGGCCGAGCTGTTCCTGTTCGGGTGGGGTGATGTTGTTGCGGTTGCGGTCCAGGCGCACCGAGCGGTACCCGCGCGGACCGAGCACCGCCACGACCGCGCGCCGCCAGGGGTAGTACGCCCAGCGGACGCGTTCGGCGAGAAGCTCGGCGTCCGGGGGCGGCCGAAGGTTGCGCAGATTGGCCAGCTGTGTGTCGCGGTGGTCGATGGACTCCACGGTGGCGTCCGCTCTGAGCCGCTGCAACACCGAACTGTCGCCGGGGTCGTCGGGATCGAGAATCTGCGCGGTGTAGGCGGTTTCCTCGGACGCGTCCATGGTGGTTCGTGTATAGCACCTGGCCGGTGGTCCGGCGGCTCAGTTGTTGCGCTCAGACGAAAAATGTGACGCGGGCAATATGCCGTCGCCGGATGGGCTTACCAAGCCTTACCAAGCAACGATGTCTCCGTCCGGGCGTTTGGTTTCCTCGAGGAATAGGCCGTGCCGGAGAAGGCTGGTGACCGAGGCGTTCCAGCGCCGCAGCTCCGGCTCGCTGAAGAACGCGTTGCCCAAGTAGAGCTCGATGTAGGGATGCAGAATGATGGCCCCGACGCGCAGGATAACAACGTTGATCGCCGCCCAATCCGGGTCGAGGTCTGGCTGTGTATTGCCCTGCGCCACGAAGTGTTCGCGCTGGGCCGCACTGATACCCAGCAGACCCTCGAAGATGACCGACCCAAATGCGCCGCCCTCGGCGAGCACGCGCCCGAGATAGGCCATGACGTCCGGACGTTCCACCATCAATGCCGTCAGCCGGCGCCCGGCTTCGTTGAGCCCGTCGGAGGGCGCCTCGGGCAGCGTTCTGGGTCGCAGTGCCTCACCGACCACTTGCAGCACGTACTGATCGACGGCGGCGGTCAGCGCGGCCTTGGTGCGGAAGTGGTGCTGCACCAGCCCAATCGAAACCTCCGCGGTCTCGGCGACCCTGCGCAGTGGCGTGGCAGCGATACCGCGAACACCAAAGCAGTTTAGCGCGGCGTCACGAATCCGCTCCTTGGCCGACGGCTCGGGCGGCTCGGGAGGCTCGTACGGAAACAGCCGGGTGGTCCCCACGGCCGGACAATACACCCACATCGCGTCCCAATATGTGGGTATCGGATTACCGTATTCGCGTATCGCTCCCGGCATTTGGGTTGCGGCTGAGCAGGCGTCGGAAGGTCACCTTCTTCGATGAGCACCTCGAGTAACGACGGCGGCGGCTACTTGCTGGCGGTGCTGGCTCGCTGGGCCGGGACCACCACCTGGCTGGGCGGCGCGGACGGGGCCGACAAAGTGGGCAGCGGGGTCCGCGCGACCCCCGGGGTGCCGAGCCTGCCGGCCAGCCACGGCAGCGCGGCCGCGAAAGCCCGGTCCGCAAACGGCCAGTCGTGCTTGCCAGGCTGGGGAAGGACGGCGCAGTCGATGCCGTTGGCGCGGCCGAGCGCGCACAGCGAATAGGCGGCCGTCGTCTGGTTGCTCGGGTTGGCCGCGGCGTAACGACTGACGACACGCATTGCGGCGGCGTCGGTTACCGACGGGTCACGCCGCGGTGCCGGCGGGCCGTCCGACGAGATGGCGAACCAGCCGGCCACCTCGCGGTACGGGCCGTGCCGGTTGATCACGGTGGTCGGGTCGAATGTCGCCCAGGCCTCCGCGTTGCCGCCGAACAGCCTGGCGATGGTCTGGGCCTTGGTGCCCGCGTTGGGGTAGAAGTCGCCGGCGACGTCGACGAACGCGCTGAACATCTCGGGGTGCATGACGGTCAGATCCACCGCGCAGGTCCCGCCCATCGACCAGCCGGCAACGCCCCAGTTGGACCGGTCGGGGCTGACGCCGAACTTCGAAATCAGGTATGGGACAACGTCCTTGGTGAGGTGGTCGGCCGCGTTGCCGCGAACGCCGTTGACGCATTCGGTGTCGTTGTTGAAGGCGCCCCCGGAGTCGACGAACACCAACACCGGCGCCTTGCCGGCGTGCGCGGCCGCGAAGTCGTCGATGGTCTTGACGGCGTTGCCCGCCCGCGTCCAGTCCGCGGGCGTGTTGAACTGCCCGCCGATCATCATCACCGTCGGCAGCGCCGGTGGCGGGCTGCTGGTGAACCATTCGGGCGGCAGGTACACCAGTTCACCGCGGTGCTTGAAATGCGATGCCTCCGAAGGGATCACCACCGGCACCACGCTGCCGTGCGGGGGCCGGGCCCGCTTGGCGACCATCGCCGTGACGGTGGCCGGGTCGGTCTGATCGGGCAACGGCCCGGACGTGAGCTGGTTCCACGCCGCCTGCACGGTCGGGAAGTAGCCCACCCACAGGTTGAGCGTCAGCGCCGCGCACAGCAAACACAGCGGCACCGCGAGCATGGTCGCGCCACGGCGCCAGGGCGGCGCGCTGCGCCAGCCCAGCACCAACATCGCCGCGGCGAGCCCGGTCAACGCGATCCACACCCACAGCCCCGGCGGCGCGGGTTCGTCGGACAGGCCGCCATCGACGATGTACCAGTGCGTCACATAGGCTGCGGCGCCGCCGAGCAGGCCGGCCAGCGGCAGCCAGATGGTCCGCCAGCGCCGCGACCGCCAGCCGACGGCCGCCGTCAGCACGACCGCGGCACCGACCTGGACCGTCGCCGGCACCCAGCCGTGCATCAGGGAGGTGTGACTACTCGCCAGCAACTGCGCCGTGGGGAGGGGCGTCAGGGCGGTCACGTGACTCATTGTGATCGATCGTTAACCGCCCCGGAACATAATCGCCGAATGTCCGCCGCGCCGCCGAAGGGAGTTCAGGGCTCGTTCAGTGCGGCTTGGCCAGCGGAAACGGCAGGGTCTCGCGGATGCTGCGGCCGGTTATGAGCATGACGAGCCGATCGATGCCCATGCCCATCCCGCCGGTGGGCGGCATGGCGTACTCCATGGCTTGCAGGAAGTCTTCGTCGAGCTCCATTGCTTCGGGGTCCCCGCCGGCGGCCAACAGCGACTGCTCCTGCAGGCGCCGTCGCTGCTCCACCGGATCGGTCAGCTCGCTGTAGGCGGTTCCCAGCTCGACGCCCCACGCCACCAGGTCCCACCGCTCGGCGACGCCGGGCTGGCTGCGGTGCGGCCGGGTCAACGGCGACACGGAGGTGGGGAAGTCGATGTAGAAAGTGGGCTGCTCGGTCTTGTCCTCCACCAGGTGCTCGTACAGTTCGAGCACGACCGCGCCGGAGTCCCAGTGCGCGCGATACGGAATGTGGACGGCGTCGGACAGCTTGCGCAGCGCCGCCAGCGAGGTCTCGGTGTCGACCCGCTCGCCGAGGGCTTCCGACACCGCGTCGTACACGGTCTTCACCGGCCAGCTGCCGGAGATGTCGACCGGTTCGAGGCGCCCGTCGGTGCCGTCACCGCCGCTGCGCGGCCGCAGCACCGTCTGCTCTCCGTTGGCGGCCTGGGCCGCGTTCTGGATGAGCTCCCGGCAGCCGTCGATCCACGTCTTGTAGTCGGCGTGGGCCTGGTAGGCCTCCAGCAGGGTGAACTCCGGATTGTGGCTGAAGTCGACGCCTTCGTTGCGGAAGGCTCGGCCCAGTTCGAACACGCGCTCCACGCCGCCGACGCACAGCCGCTTCAGGTACAGCTCCGGCGCGATGCGCAAGAACAGGTCCATGTCGTAGGTGTTGATGTGGGTGACGAAGGGCCGGGCGGTGGCGCCACCGTGGATCTGCTGCAGGATGGGCGTCTCGACCTCGATGAAACCCTTGGCGAACAGCGTTTCCCGCACGGAGCGCAACACGTTGCTGCGGGCCTTGATCAGATCGCGCGTTTCCGGGTTGACCGCCAGGTCGACGTAGCGGGTCCGCACCCGCGCCTCGGGGTCGGTCAGGCCCTTCCACTTATTCGGCAACGGCCGCAAGCACTTACCGATCATCCGCCAGTCGCGCACGATCAGCGAGCGGGTCCCGTTCTTGCTGTAGCCCATCTGCCCGGCCATCTCGACCAGGTCGCCGAGATCGATGGCCGCGGTGAAATCGGCGGTGCGGCTCTGCTCCAGGTGCGAATTGTCCAGCAGCACTTGGATTTCGCCCGACCAGTCACGCACCTGGGCGAACAGCACGCCGCCGTAGTCGCGTATCCGCAAGATGCGGCCGGCCACCGACACGCTTTCCTCGTCGTCGGCATCCAGCGCGCGGGCGATCGTGTGGCTGGGCGGGGTTCCCACGGGGTACGCGTCAACACCGTTGCGCTGCAAGATCTTCAGCTTGGCCAGGCGTACCCGCACCTGTTCTGGCAGGCGGGACCTGGACTCCTCCGCCTCGGCGGCACTGGCGCCGCGCCGCAGCCCGCTCACGTCGGGTGCCGACCCATCGTGATGCAACAGCCCGGACTCGGCCAGCCTGGCCGGCACGGCCGGGTGGTGCCCGGTGTGCGTCTTGCGCCGGCTGAACGGGAACGCCAGGAATCCCTCGGCCAGGGCCGAGGCGACGCCGACGCGGGGAATCAGCCGCGCGTCCTCGTAGCAGGCGTAGCGGGGAATCCAATCGGGTTGGTATTTCATGTTGGAGCGGTACAAGGTCTCCAGCTGCCACCACCGCGAGAAGAACAGCAAAAACCCGCGCCACAACCGGGCAACCGGGCCCGCGCCCAACTGGGCGCCCTGCTCGAACGCGGACCGGAACATGGCGAAGTTCAGCGAAATACGAATGATGCCAAGGGTTTCCGCGTTCAGCGCGAGGTCGCTGACCATGAGCTCGATCGTGCCGTTGGGGGATTGCGGGGAACGGCGCATGAGGTCCAGGGACACGCCGGTGCTTCCCCACGGGACCAGCGACAGCATCGCGACCACCCGGCCCTCGCGGTCCAGGGCCTCGACCAGCAGGCAGTCCCCGTCGGCGGGATCGCCCAGCCGGCCCAGCGCCATCGAAAAACCGCGCTCGGTTTGGGTGTCGCGCCAGGCGTCGGCGCGCGAAATCGTGTCGGCCATCTCGTCGGCGGAAATGTCGCGATGCCGCCGGATGCGCACCGTCAGCCCGGCCCTGCGGGCCCGCGTCACCGCCTGGCGCACCCCGCGCATGTCGGGGCCGGACAGCTTGAAATCGGACGGCCGCAGGATCGCCTCGTCGCCCAGCTCCAGCGCGTTGAGGCCGGCCTCCCGATATGCCTGGGCCCCCTGCGAACTGGCGCCCATCACCCCGGGCGCCCAGCCGTAGGTCTGACACAGCCCCAACCACGCGTCGATGGCCTGCGGCCACGCCCTCGGATCGCCCACCGGGTCGCCGCTGGCCAGACAGACACCGACCTCGACGCGGTAGGTGATGGCGGCCCGGCCGCTGTGCGCGAAAACCACCGACTTGTCGCGGCGGGTGGCGAAGTAACCCAGGGAGTCATTCTTGCCGTACAGCTCCAGCAGCCCGCGGATCGCCGACTCGTCCTCCCCGGTGAGCGCGTTGTCGGCGCGCTGGGACTGGAACAACACGATCGTCGCCGCGATCAGTGCGAGCGCGCCGAACAAGCCGAAGACGGCGTTGAGCAGGACGTGCGGCCGGCCGGTGAACGCGTCGGGATCGACGAGGGAGAACCCGACGACCCGGTTGACGACGTACCAGAAGCGGGAGTCCGGCGCCAGGGTGCCGGGGAACATCTCGACCAGGCCCCAGGACGCCAGGATGCCGATCACCCACCCGGCGACCAGCACTGCGGCCGCCTTGAACAGGGCGGCCTTGCGCACCTTGGCCCAGAACTGCCGATAGGACAGCACCAGGAGCACGATCGCGACGATGTGCACCGCAAAACCGAGGTTCTCACCGAAGGATTCGGCCGCGGTGTTGTCCCCGGCGGCGATGTCGGCGGCGTTCAGCGCCGCGGCCAGGACCATGTTGCCGAGCAGCAGCACCCAGGCGACCCGTTTGCGCGCGGTGAGAGCGGCGGCCAGCAAGGCCAGCACGAACGACCACGCGATGCTGGTGTCGGGGAAGTTGAACAGGTAGTCGTTGATGAATTCCCGCGGGACCTTGATCAGCCACCGGATCAGCGGCGACACGCTGGCGACCAGTGACAGGGTCGCGATGACGCCGACTGTCCAGCCCGCCGTCGCCGGTACCCACCGATACCGGGAGTTCGGCTGGCTGCCCGAACGCGGGCCGAAGCGGGACGTAGCTACAGTCACAGACCGCGAGGATATGCCCTCAACCCATGAAAATCCTGGCGAAGCGCCAAGAGCCACGACGGGCAGTTGCCGGCGATGCCGGCGTGTCGTCGCCGGGCCGGGCCTCCGCCCGGCCGCAGACGTGCTGGAAGACGCGCCACGGCTGCTAAACTGTGGGCTGCGACCATCCCGGTGAACGCCGGGGAACAGTTAAGTGGAGTCCCACTCCCACCGCTAGCCGCGAGACAGGCTCCAAGCCGATTTCCAGGCGACACGGTCCGGTCACAGGCATCGTGGATGCTTGTTCCGCGGGTAGCGCGGGCGGCTGGCGAGCCGCGATCGGTCGGCATTGGGCCCTGCTTGTGCAGGGCTTTTTTGCTGGTGGTGTGGGTTTTCACCGCTGCATCTCCGACGGGCGTGGGGACTGGCCGCCACCGGAGAAGTAGAAGCCCAACAAGGGAGGCCCCATCAGCACTGAGACCCGCGTCAACGAGCGCATCCGCGTACCTGAAGTCCGATTGATCGGCCCGGGAGGGGAGCAGGTAGGCATAGTGCGCATCGAAGACGCACTGCGCGTCGCCGCGGACGCCGATCTCGATCTCGTCGAAGTTGCCCCGAACGCCAGACCGCCGGTCTGCAAGATCATGGATTACGGCAAGTTCAAGTACGAGGCGGCGCAAAAGGCGCGCGAATCCCGCCGGAACCAGCAGCAGACCGTCGTCAAAGAACAAAAGCTGCGACCGAAAATCGACGATCACGATTACGAGACCAAGAAGGGCCACGTAATCCGCTTCCTGGAGGCGGGATCGAAGGTCAAGGTCACCATCATGTTTCGTGGACGTGAGCAGTCGAGGCCCGAGTTGGGCTACCGATTGCTGCAGCGGCTGGGCGCGGATGTCGCCGAATACGGATTCGTCGAAACGTCCGCCAAGCAGGATGGCCGCAACATGACGATGGTGCTGGCGCCGCACCGCGGCGCGAAGACCCGCGCCAGGGCGCGGCATCCCGAGGGACCGGAGAGCAGTGCGACGACGGACTCCGACGCGGCGGACACGAGCCCGTCGGCCAACTGACCTGACAGCGCGAGCAAGTACGAGCTGTACGACAACGTAAGTAGAGGAAACATGCCCAAGGCCAAGACCCACAGCGGGGCTTCGAAGCGGTTCCGGCGCACCGGTAGCGGAAAGATCGTGCGCCAGAAGGCGAATCGGCGCCACCTGCTCGAGCACAAGCCCACCAAGCGAACCCGGCGGCTCGACGGCCGCACCGTGGTGGCAGCCAACGACACCAAGCGCGTCAACAAGCTGCTCAACGGCTGACCAGCCGACCCAGACCCTGACGAACCAATCACTGCCTGAACGAGAGTAGGAACATCCAATGGCACGCGTGAAGCGGGCGGTCAACGCCCACAAGAAGAGGCGCAGCGTCCTGAAGGCCTCGAAAGGCTATCGCGGCCAGCGATCCCGGCTCTACCGCAAAGCCAAAGAGCAGCAACTGCATTCGCTGCAGTACGCCTACCGCGACCGCCGGGCGCGCAAGGGCGAGTTCCGCAAGTTGTGGATCTCGCGCATCAACGCGGCCGCGCGCGCCAACGACATCACCTATAACCGGCTGATCCAGGGCCTCAAGGCGGCCGGCGTCGAGGTGGACCGGAAAAACCTCGCGGACATCGCGATCACCGATCCGGCGGCGTTCACCGCGCTGGTCGAGGTCGCCCGGGCGGCCCTGCCCGACGACGTCAACGCCCCCTCGGATTCGGGAGAGGCCGCTTAACCCGCGACCATGCCCGCGGCCCTCACGGAACGCTCGGCCCGGGTGGTCGCGGCGGTCAAATTGCATCGGCACGTCGGTCGCCGGCGGGCCGGACGATTCCTGGCCGAAGGCCCCAACCTGGTCGAGGCCGCGTCCGCTCGCGGGTTGATCCGCGAGGTGTTCGCCACCGAACTCGCCGCACAGCGGCACGCCTCGCTGCTGGACGACCAGGACCAGCCGGTCCATCTGGTCACTGAGCGGGCCGCAAAAGCGCTGTCGGACACCGTCACCCCGACTGGGTTGGTCGCGGTGTGCGACATGCCGGCGACCCGGCTGGAGGACCTGCTGGTCGCGCCGCCGCGGTTGGTCGCGGTGCCCGTCGCGATCGGTGAGCCGGGCAACGCGGGCACGCTGATCCGCATCGCCGACGCGATGGGTGCCGGGGCGGTGATCCTCGGTGGGCAAAGCGTCGACCCTTACAACGGCAAGTGCCTCCGCGCCTCGGCGGGCAGCATCTTCTCCATCCCGGTCGTCGCCGCGCCCGACGTCCCCGCCGCCGTCGCCGCCCTGCGCGCCGCCGGGTTGCGGGTGCTGGCCACCACGATCGACGGGGCGACACGCCTCGACGACGCGGACCTTGGCGCGCCGACGGCCTGGTTGTTCGGCGCCGAGGCACACGGCTTGCCGGCGGAGCTCGGGGCGGCGGCGGACGACCGCGTGTGCATCCCGATGTCCGGCGGCGCCGAGAGCCTGAACGTCGCCGCCGCCGCGGCGATCTGCCTCTACCAGAGCGCACACGCTCTGGGCCTGCTCACGCGGCCCTGACGCGTCCCCGGGCCGGCCGCAGACCGGCCAGCGAGAGCGTGCCGTGCACCAGCGAGCCGGCCCGCTCCATCAGCGCTTTGGCCGGGTCAAGAGGGGATCGAAGAGCGGCGCGGGGCGGGAAGTAGTGCATCGGCATCCCGCGGCGGTCACGCGGCGGACCCATGAACGCCGGAGCCTCGACCAGGGGCGCGTCGCTGGGCAACCGTCCCTCGGCGCGGCGATAGGCCGCCAGCGCGCGCGGGTGCAGCCGGATCTCGTCGGGGACCGCCAGGAATGCCAGCTCGACGGCCTTGCCGAACAGACGCAGCAACGCCTCGTCGCCGGCTGTCCAGTGCATTCCCGCCTTTTCGCGGACCGCGGGCTCGAACAGCCCCGCGGCGATCCAGCGTTGACCGGCCACCAGCGGCTTGAACAACTGGTCCCAGATCGGCGTGGGCATCAGCACGAACTTGGGTTTGGGAATCCGGATCTTGAAGATGTCCAGTGTCGCCTGGTTGATTTCCAGCTCGTCGCGGCAGACCCGGTCCCAGTACTCCTGGAACTCCTCCCACGATCTGGGCACCGGCCGCATGCTCATGCCGTACATCCGGTACCACTGCACGTGCTCGTCGAACAGTTGCCGCTTCTCGACCTCGGTCAGCCCCCCGCAGAAGTAGTCGGCGACCTTGATGATGAGCATGAAGAAGGTGGCGTGCGCCCAGTAGAAGGTTTCGGGGTTCAGCGCGTGATAGCGACGCCCGACGGCGTCGACCCCCTTGATGGTGCGGTGATAGCCCTTGATCTGCTGGCCGGTCTCGGCCGCCCGGTCGCCGTCGTAGACCACGCCCATGATCGGGTACACCGACCGGGCCACGCGCTGCAGGGGCTCGCGCAGCAGGATGGAATGTTCCTCGACCCCGGCACCCAGTTCCGGATACATGTTCTGAATCGCCCCGATCCAGACGCCCATCATTCCGGTGCGGAGATCACCGAAGTACTTCCAGGTGAGCGAGTCGGGTCCCAGCGGATCGGCGGATGTCGTTGCCATGGCAGTCATCTCGGCCTCCTGCGCCTAACTGCGCTCACGATAAGCTCTGACAACACGCGTTGTCTAGAATTTCGGCGGGCGCGTCGGGCGACGTTGTCGAGTCGCAACTATTGCGTGACTGCGGGCGCCTCCGGCGGGGTCGACAAAGTGCAATAAGGCATCTGAGTATGTCTATTTTCAGACGCGTTGTCGGCTGTTGTCCTTTTTTCTCGCCGCTAGTGCGGCGGTCTGCGTCGCCGGTTTTGGCCCCAGGAGGCATGTCAATGTCGTCGCTGAAGGTAAACCCGGAAATGGTATCCGCGGCGGGTGGGAATTTGCAGAACTTGGGCTCCGCGTTGCGCAGCGCGAATGCGGCAGCGGCGAGCCAAACCACGGCGATCGCCGCGCCGGCCGCCGACGAGGTCTCGTCGGCGATTTCGGCGGCGCTCGGCACGCACGCCCAGGAATTCCAAGCCCTCAGCGCCAGGGCGGAGCGACGGCATGGGCGGATCCCTCCTCAGCGGGCTGACCGGAAGCGGCGCCGTGACCTATAACACCCCGTTCGGGTCCGGGGTATTGGCGTCGGCGAACGTCAGCGAGGGCTTCACGGCCGGGGGCGGGTGGTTTGGGCACATCCTCGAAACCTGGCCGCTCGGTGCTTGGGTAACGGTCGACGGAACCGGCACCTTCTTTCCCCTTGGATTCACCAGCTTGGCGTACAACTTCGACGGTTTGGAGATCTCCGTTCCAGGGACCGGCCTGCTGGGCCCCTTCGTCCCCAACGTGACCTGGAACCCCAACCCCTAATCGCGCAGGACAGCCTCGACCGGGGCTGCCCGCGCCCGCCCGCACCGCCTACCCTTGCCACGTGGACGTTGGACAACGGGATTCGGAGTCCGGCGAGTCCGGAGAGGCACTCGCGACGCTGGCGTCCGACGAGGGGAGGCGCTCGCCGGGGCGGTGGCTGCGCACCACGAATCACAGCCAGGGCGTGGTGGCGTTCGTGCGACGCGCGCGACGGCTGCTGCCCGGCGATCCCGAGTTCGGCGACCCGCTGTCGACCGCTGGCGAGGGCGGTCCGCGCGCCGCGGCCCGCGCCGCCGACCGGCTGCTGGGGGACCGCGACGCGGTGTCGCGGGAAGTCAGCCTCGGTGTGCTGCAGGTGTGGCAGGCGCTGACCGAGGCGGTGTCCCGGCGTCCGGCAAACCCCGAGGTGACGCTCGTGTTCACCGACCTGGTGGGCTTTTCGAGCTGGTCGCTGCAGGCGGGCGACGACGCGGCCCTGGTTCTGCTGCGACGGGTGGCGCGGGCGATCGAGCCGCCGCTCCTGGACGCCGGTGGGCACATCGTCAAACGCATGGGCGACGGACTCATGGCCGTGTTCCGCGATCCGACGGTTGCCCTACGGGCGGTGCTGGCCGCCGACGAGGCGCTGAAATCGGTCGAGGTGGCGGGTCACACACCGCGGATGCGGATCGGCATCCACACAGGTCGCCCGCAGCGCATGGCCGCGGACTGGCTCGGTGTGGACGTCAACATCGCCGCGCGGGTTATGGAACGCGCCACCAAAGGTGGAATCATGGTGTCGAGCTCGACGTTGGACCTGATGCCGCAAACCGAGCTGGACGCGTTGGGCGTCGTCGCCAAGCGTGCACGTAGGCCCGTCTTCGCGGGCAAGACCGCTGGCATCCCCTCCGACCTGGGGATATATCGCCTGAAGACTCTTAAGGAGTTAACAGCCTTTGATCACGCTGACGAAACAAATTAGCCCGCATAATGGATGTCAATGATTGGGGGCATCTTCTCCCGGCTCGCCCGGGTCCGGTTCACCGTGGGGTACGTGGCAGCTCTGCTTGCCATCAGCTGCGCCATCCTGGCGCTCGGCCCCCACGCGCATGACGTGCTCGTCCAGCGCGCCAGCACCAACCTGCACAACCTGGCCCACGGCCACGTCGGCACCCTGCTGGGCAGCGCGCTGGTCGTCGACGCCGGGCCGCTGTATTTCTGGTTGCCCTTCCTGACCTGCTTGCTCGCGCTGGCGGAGCTGCACCTGCGCACCATCCGGCTGGTGGTGGCCTTCGTGGTCGGCCACATCGGAGCGACGCTGGTGGTGGCCGCAGCGCTCGCCGCCGCCGTCGAGTTCGGGTGGATGCCGGTGTCGATCACCCGGGCCAGCGACGTCGGGATGAGCTACGGCGCCCTCGCGGTGCTCGGGGCGATGACCGCGGTGATCCCGCAACGCTGGCAGGCCGCCTGGGTCGGCTGGTGGGTGGCCGCCGGCATCGCCTCGGCAATCATCGGCGGCGATTTCACCGATGCGGGTCACACCGTCGCCGTGGTCCTGGGCGTGCTGGTGTCGGCCCGGTTCCAGCAGCCGGTCCACTGGACCCCGCTGCGGGTTTTGATGCTGGCGGCGTCCGCGGGCTTCGGCTTCCTGATGTTGGCGCACCACTGGGGCACCATGGCGGCCGCGCCGGTGTTCGGTGTGCTGGGCGCCCTGGCCGCCCACAAGATCTTTCAATTCGTCACCGGACGCGGCGCCGCGCCGGTTTTGCCGGTGGCGGATGACGCGCTGGCCGCTCCGCAGCCGGTCGTGGCCGGCTAGCCACTCGTCCGGCTGCCCCGCGCGGCACGCCGCCGGTGCCGAGCACCGAATCGCCTATGATCAGCACTTGCGCTGGGCGCATCCAGCCGTTCGGAACAGCCTCGTTAACAAGGAGAGTGCCGCCGCGTGGGCGATCAACCCGCCGACCTGTCGCCGGAAGCCTTGGCCAAGGCGGTCACCGCCGCCCGGCAGGCCATCGCGGCCGCCGGCGATCTTGATGCACTGGCACGGGTCAAGACCGAGCACCTCGGTGACCGCTCGCCGCTGGCCTTAGCGCGGCAGGCGCTGGGCAGCGTTCCCAAGGACGAGCGCGCCGATGCGGGCAAACGCGTCAACATCGCGCGCGGCGAGGTTCACGCCAGCTACGACGAACGGCTGGCGACGCTGCGCGCCGAGCGCGACGCCGCGGTCCTGGTTGCCGAGGGCATCGACGTCACATTGCCGTCGACCCGGCAGCCGCCCGGCGCGCGGCATCCGATCACGATCCTGGCCGAGCACATCGCCGATACCTTCATCGCGATGGGATGGGAGCTGGCCGAGGGGCCCGAGGTCGAAACCGAACAGTTCAACTTCGACGCCCTCAACTTCCCCGCCGATCACCCCGCCCGCAGCGAGCAGGACACCTTCTACATCGCGCCCGAGGACTCCCGCCAGCTGCTGCGCACCCACACCTCGCCGGTGCAGGTGCGCACCCTGCTCGAGCGGGAGCTGCCGGTCTACATCATCTCGATCGGCCGCACGTTCCGCACCGACGAGCTCGATGCCACCCATACCCCCGTGTTTCATCAGGTCGAGGGCCTGGCGGTGGACCGGGGCCTGTCGATGGCGCATCTGCGCGGGACGCTCGACGCGTTCGCGCGCGCCGAGTTCGGTCCCACCGCGCGCACCCGGATCCGTCCGCACTTCTTCCCGTTCACCGAGCCGTCCGCCGAGGTGGACGTGTGGTTTGCCAACAAGAAGGGCGGCGCCGACTGGGTGGAGTGGGGCGGCTGCGGCATGGTGCATCCAAACGTCCTGCGCGCCGCGGGAATTGACCCGAACGTCTACTCGGGCTTCGCGTTCGGCATGGGCCTGGAACGCACGCTGCAGTTCCGCAACGGGATCCCGGACATGCGCGACATCGTCGAGGGCGATATCCGGTTCTCGTTGCCGTTTGGGGTGGGTGCCTGATGCGCGTTCCCTACAGCTGGCTCCGCGAGGTCGTCACGGCCGGCGCACCGGGCTGGGACGCGTCCCCCGGCGACCTCGAGCAGACGCTGGTGCGCATCGGCCACGAGGTCGAAGAGGTCGTCACCCTGGGCCCGGTCGACGGACCGCTGACCGTCGGGCGCGTCACCTCGATCGACGAGCTGACCGAATTCAAGAAGCCGATCCGGGCCTGCCTGGTGGACGTCGGGGAGGATAATCCTCGCGAAATCGTCTGCGGGGCAACTAACTTCGCGCTAGGCGACCTGGTTGTGGTGGCGCTGCCGGGCACCACGCTGCCCGGCGGCTTCGCCATCACCGCCCGCAAGACCTACGGCCGCACCTCGGACGGAATGATCTGCTCGGCGGCCGAACTCGGCTTGGGCGCAGAGCATTCCGGGATCCTGGTGCTGCCGCCCGACACCGCCGCGCCCGGCGCCGAGGCGGCCGGGGTGCTGGGACTGGACGACGTGGTTTTTCACCTGGCCATCACCCCCGACCGCGGCTATGCCATGTCGGTGCGCGGCCTGGCCCGGGAGATCGCGTGTGCCTACGACCTGAACTTCGTCGACCCGGCGGACGTCAAGCCGTTGCCCGTCGAGGGGGATGCGTGGCCGCTGACGGTTGACGCGGAGACGGGCGTGCGCCGCTTCGCGCTGCGCCCGGTCATCGGGATTGACCCGGGCGCCGTGTCGCCGTGGTGGCTGCAGCGGCGGCTGCTGCTGGCCGGCATCCGCGCGACGTCGCCGGCAGTGGATGTCACCAACTACGTGATGCTCGAGCTCGGCCACCCCATGCACGCCCACGACCGCAACCGCATCACCGGGGGCCTCGGCGTGCGGTTCGCGCGGCCCGGTGAAACCGTGGTCACGCTGGACGGCATCGAGCGCCGGCTCGACGCGGCCGACGTTCTCATCGTCGACGACACCGCGACCGCCGCGATCGGCGGCGTGATGGGCGCGGCCACCACCGAGGTGCGCGACGAGTCCACCGCCGTGCTGCTGGAGGCCGCGGTGTGGGACCCGGCCGGGGTGTCGCGCACCCAGCGGAGGCTGCACCTGCCCAGCGAGGCCGCCCGCCGCTACGAGCGCGCGGTGGACCCGGCCATTTCGGTGGCCGCGCTGGACCGCGGTGCGGGGCTGCTCGCCGAGATCGCCGGGGGAGAGATCTCGCCGACGCTGACCGACTGGCGCGGCGATCCGCCGCGCGACGACTGGTCCCTTCCGCCGATCCGGATCGCCGCCGACCTGCCCGACCGGGTCGCCGGGGTGGCTTACCCCCCGGGCACGACGGCCCGGCGTCTGGCGCAGATCGGCGCGGCGGTTGCGGACGGGGACGACACCCTGACCGTGACGCCCCCGAGCTGGCGCCCCGATCTGCTGCAGCCCGCGGACCTCGTCGAGGAGGTCATGCGGCTGGAGGGACTGGAGACCATCCCGTCGGTGTTGCCGGCGGCGCCCGCGGGCCGGGGACTCACGGCACTGCAACGGCGTCGGCGCGCCATCGGCAAGTCGCTGGCCCAGTCCGGATACGTCGAGATCCTGCCGACGCCGTTCTTGCCGGCCGGCGTCTTCGACCTCTGGGGCCTGCCGGCCGACGACCCGCGGCGCGCGGCGACGCACGTGCTCAACCCGCTGGAGGCCGACCGTCCGGCGCTGGCCACCACGCTGCTGCCGGCGCTGCTGGAAGCGTTGGGCCGCAACGTGTCCCGAGGGCTCGTCGACGTCGCCCTGTTCGCCCTGGCGCAGGTCGTTCAGCCCACCGAGCAGACCCGCGCGGTCGAACTCATTCCGGTCCACCGCCGGCCGACCGCGACCGAGATCGCCACGCTGGACGCGTCCCTGCCGCGCCAACCGCAGCACGTCGCCGCGGTGCTGACCGGGCTTCGGGAACCGCGGGGCCCCTGGGGTCCCGGCCGTCGGGCCGAAGCCGCCGACGCGTTCGAGGCGGTGCGAATCGTGGCGCGCGCCAGCGGGATTGACGTTCGTCTGCGCGCGGCCCAACAACTGCCCTGGCATCCGGGCCGGTGCGCCGAGGTGCTGGTGGGGGAGACCTGTGTGGGTCACGCCGGCCAGCTGCATCCGGCGGTCATCGAGAGTTTGGGCCTGCCCAAGGGGACCTGCGCGATGGAGCTGAACCTCGATGCGATTCCCATCGTCGACGCCCTGCCGGCGCCCAGGGTGTCGCCGTTCCCGGCCGTCTTCCAGGACGTCAGCCTCGTGGTGGCCGCGCACGTGCCGGCCCAGGCGGTGGCCGACGCCGTGCGGGAGGGCGCGGGCGAACTGCTGGAGGACCTGCAGTTGTTCGACGTGTTCACCGGTCCCCAGATCGGTGCGGATCGCAAATCGCTGACGTTCGCGTTGCGCTTCCGCGCCCCCGATCGCACGCTCACCGAGGACGACGCCAGCGCGGCGCGCGATGCTGCGGTGCGGCGTGCGGCCGAGGCCGTCGGCGCTGAACTGCGCGGCTGACCGCCCGCCTGCGCCGCGATCTACGACCCCCTGCGCGGGTTTCTACGCCCTTTGACCGATGGTCTTCGAGGGCAGCCGAGAAAAGATCTTACTTTCGAGTAAGGACAGACCTTACTTTCGAGTAAGGAGCGTATTAGACTCAGGTCTAACCAACGCGTGACCGTTGGTCATCGGGCAAATCAATCAAAGGAGATCGAGATGTCGTTTGTGGTGGCGATGCCAGATGTACTCCAGGGGGCGACCCAGGATCTGGCGGGGATTCGTTCGTCGTTAGCCGAGGCCACCGCGGCAGCGACGGGGCCCACGACGGGCGTAGCGGCCGCGGCCGAAGACGAGGTCTCGATTGCGCTGGCCTCTCTGTTCGGCAACTTCGGCGCGGAGTTCCAGGCGGTGAGTGCCCAAGCCCAGGCGTTTCACCAACAGTTCGTCGGCTTGATCAACGCGGGCGCGAACGCCTACCTGGGTGCCGAGGTCGCCAACGTCCAGCAAACTATGCTGGGTGACATCGGCGTACCGGCCCAATCGCTGCTGGGGGGCGGCCTACCGGCGGCGGCCGTCGACGCCATTACCGGTTTTGGCGCCACCGTCGCCGCCCCGTACCAGGCGCTGGTCTTCAACACGGTCACCAACCTGCAAAGCCTCGGGGCCGGGATCTCGGCGAACCCGGCGCCCTTCCTGCACCAATTCCTCACCAACCAGTCGGCGTACGCCCAGGCCATCGCCACGGGATTCCAAACCACCGTCCAGAACCTGCCCGGCGAATTGGCCAACCTGCCCGCCACCATCCAGGCAGGCATCCAGGGCGCGCTGCCGGCCGTACAGCAGGTGGTGAATAACCAGATCGGCTACGCGCAGCTGGTCGCCTCCTCGCTGCAGAACGCGGGAAACGATTTCGTGGCCGGGCTGACCGCCTTTCCGGCCAACCTGCAAACAGGGATCCAGACCATCACGGCCGGGGACGTCACTGGCGGCCTGCTGCAGGTCGGCGGTGCCTTCTTGGCGCCGGTGTTCACCAACCTCAATGTCACCATCGACCCCGTGACCGGGCTTCTCGACATCATCCCGGGCGGCGCACTGGGAGATCTTTTGCCGATCTTCGGTATCCCGGCTCAGATCGCGCAGAACTTGACGAATCTGCTTCCGCCCGGCTCCGTTCCCGCGATGGTGGCGCAGAACGCGACGAATCTGTTGTCGACGGTGACCGACGTGTCGCAGACGCTGGACCTCAATACCGGCAACCTGCATATCGGGTTGCCGCTGGTGCTCGCGCTTGACGCGATAGGTCCGCCGGTCACCACGCTCGAAGCAATCGGGTCCAGCGCGACAGCGTTTTTTGGTGCGGTACAGACCGGCGACGGCCTCGGTGCGCTTGCGGCGTTGATCGATGCTCCCGCCGTCGCCGCGAACGGCCTCCTCAACGGCCAGGCGATGCTGGGTTTGCCGGCCTCGCTATCGGGCATCGACACCATCACCGTCATCCCGCTCGGCGGGCTCCTCACTCCGCTGCAGTTCGCTTCGCTGCAAATCCCGATCCTTGGGCCCGGATCACTGCAGCTGTCCGGCACCGGCTTCGGAGGGATCCTGCCCGGCCTGCTGACCTTCCTGCCCGAGACCCTCGCGCAGGCCATCGGGGCACCGCCGCTCGTGTAGACGTCGGCCCGCTCACGCCTGGGTCGTGACGCCTCCGCGCGCGTGCGGCGCGCCCGGGGGCCCTTGAGCTGCGATGACGGTCTCGTTCCGCCCGAAGCTGTTCGCTAGCGTAACGAATTCTGTGAAAACGCTCATTGTCATATTGACAAAAGCGAAGTGCTTATTAGACTCACGTCTGTCTTGGTTACCGCCGGGTAAGTTTACCGGTCAGTAACCGGTTGCAGTGAGAGTCGAGGGGGGCCTCGCGCGCTTTGCGTGCGAGGCCTTGTTCGACTATGTCAATTTGAGTGACCGTCGGTCATCGCGGGGTGACCCAAGGAGAGGGTGGACATGTCATTTGTGATCGCAACGCCGGATCTGGTCGAGAGCGCGGCCACGAGTCTGGCGGGCATTCGTTCGTCGCTGGCCGAGGCCGCGGCAACCGCGGCCGGTCCCACGACCGGGATCGCAATCGCGGCGCAGGACGAGGTATCGGTTGCGATCGCATCGATGTTCGGCAACTACGGCGATCAATTTCAGGCGCTGAGTGCCCAGGCGCAGGCGTTCCACCAGCAGTTCGTTTCCGTGATGAACGCGGGCGCGGGCGCCTACGCCAGCGCCGAGGCCGCCAACGCGGCGCAGACCCTGTTGGGTGGCAGTCTCGACGGCGGGCTCTTCGGCACCGTCGAGCAGAGCGTGAATGGCGCGGTGACCGCGCTGGGTAACGGCAGCCTCGGCGGATTCGTCGGCGGGCAGATTCAGACTGGCGCGCACGCCATTTCGAACGCGATCGCCGGCTCGCCCATCGGGCTCGGGACGCTGCAGACGGGTGGGGCGACCGCGGCGATGAGCGGGATCGGCTCGTTCGGCGCCACCGTCGCCGCGCCGTACCAGGCGCTCGTCTCGAACACCGTCACCAACCTGCAGGCCATCGGGAACACCGTCGTCTCCAACCCGTTCCCGTTCCTGCACCAACTCGTCAACAACCAGATCTTCTACGGCCAGACGATCGCCTCGTCGATCGCGACCGGCATTCAGAATCTGCCCACCACGTTGGCGAATCTGCCGGCGAGCATTCGGGCTGCGCTGCAGGGGCTTTCGGCGATCAACCCGGCCGCCGCGCTGCAGCAGCTGATCACCAGTCAGGTCGCCGACGCCCAGACGGTCGTCACGTCGCTGCAAAGCGCCGCCCACGACTTCGTCACCGGCGTGCAGTCCCTGCCGGCGGGCTTCCAGGCCGCCTTCCAGGATCTGTTGGCGGGCGACAACGTCGGCGCCTACATCGCCATCAACCAGGCCCTCACCAACGCCTTCCTCCCTGGCTTTAACGGCGTCCAGGTCGGGGGGGACGGGGGATCGACGCTGGTCACCAGCATCGTGCCGATAGGGCCGCTGGGCGACCTGGCACCCATCCTGGCGATCCCGGGACAGATCGCCCAGAACTTCACCAACATGTTGCCCGCCGGCAGCATCCCGGCGATGATGGCGCAGCACGCGACCAACCTGATCAGCGCATTCGCCAATTTCGGCACCACGATCTCGATCAGCAACGTCGCCAATCTGGACTTCGGGATCCCGCTGCAGCTCCTCCTGGACGGGATCGGTGCGCCGGCGAACGCATTGAGTGCGCTCAACTCCACCGGCCAGGCGTTGGTCAGCGCGGTGCAGGCGGGCAACGCGTCGGCGGCCGCCGCCACCCTCCTGGATGCCCCGGCCGTCGTCGCCGACGCGTTCCTCAACGGCACGACCGTCGTAACATTGCCCCCGGCAATGGTCTCGCTCCTCGGGCTGACGCTGCCGTCGACGACGTTCTTGCCGCTCGGCGGGCTTCTCACTCCGCTCGCCACCCCGCAGGTGCTCGTTGACCTATTCGGGACCACGTTGCCGCTCGAACTCTCGGGCGGCACGCCGATCGGTGGCCTCATTCCCGGGCTGCTCAGCTTCCCGGCCCAGTTGGCGGCGGACATCGCGGCTACTTAACCGGCAACCAGTTACTCACCGATGATCGGGACGTCGGCGGAAGCCGCGTCCCGACCCTCGGTCGTCGTTGCGGCTGATGGGCAACCATAACGAAAGCTGTGAAATCACGTGTTGTCTTTTGGCGGGGGCATCACTGCTGGTTAGGCTCGCTTTCGTCTTGGTTACTGGGGGGTAACCGCCCGCGAAGATATCGAGCCGGGGGCTCGTTATCGAACATTGGATGACCACCGGTCACCCCTGAACGAGCCAAGGAGAGAGTCAGATGTCGTTTGTGTTCGCAACCCCGGAGCTGGTCGAGAGCGCGGCCCAGGACCTGGCGGGAATCCGCTCGTCGCTGGCCGAAGCGGCGGCATCCGCGGCCGGACCCACGACCGGAATAGCGACCGCGGCCCAGGACGAGGTATCGGTCGCGATCGCTTCCCTGTTCGGCAACTTCGGCCAGGAATTTCAGGCCGTCAGCGCCCAGGCCCAGGCCTTTCATCAGCAGTTCGTCAGCCTGATGAACGCGGGCGCGGGCGCCTACACCAGCGCCGAGGCCGCCAACGCCGCGCAGACCGTGCTCGGCGGCGAGATCCAGGCCGGTGCGCAAGCCATGTCGAACGCGATCGCCAGCTCTCCCGTCGCTCTGGGATCACTTCCCACGGGTGGGGCCTCCGCGCTGGTCACCGGACTCAACTCGTTCGGCGCCACCGTCGCCGCGCCGTACCAGGCGCTCGTCTCGAACACCGTCACCAACCTGCAGGCCATCGGGGCTACCTTCTCGGCCAACCCGTTCCCGTTTGCGCACCAGTTGATCAACAACCAGATCGGCTACGCCCAGACGATCGGCTCGTCGATCGCGACCGGGATCCAGAACCTGCCCGTCGAGTTGGCCAACCTGCCGGCCACCATCCAAACCGGCGTTCAGGGCCTTGCGACGTTCAACCCGGGTGCCTTCGTGCAGCAGTTCGTCAACAACCAAATCGGCTATGCGCAGACCGTCGTCACGGGGCTGCAAAATGCCGGCACGGACCTTGTCACCGGGTTGAACGGGCTGCCCGCGAGCTTCCAGGCGGCCGGCCAGTCGCTGGCGGCGGGCAACGTCCAGGGCGCAGTGAACGCCGTCACGCAGGGTCTGGAGAATGTCGTCCTTCCCGGTTTCCAGGGCGTGAGCTTTGACATCGGCGAACTGGGATCGCCGACGGCGACGCCGCTGGCCATCACCCCGCTGGGTCCGCTGGGGGATTTGGCGCCCATCTTCGCCATCCCGGGGCAGATGGCGCAGAATTTCACCAACCTCTTGCCGGCCGGTTCCATCCCCGCCCAGATGGCGCAGAACTTCACCAACGTGATCGACACGCTCACCAACTTTGGGTCGACGTTCAATCCGGGAAACCTCGGCATCACCTTCGGCTTGCCGTTGCAGCTCGTTTTCGACGGGATCGGGGCGCCCGCCAACGCGCTGAGCGCGATGAATTCCAGCGCACAGGCGTTTGTCACCGCGGTGCAAACCGGCGACCCGATGGGGGCCGCGGCCGCACTGATCGACGCCCCCGCCAACGTCGTGAACGGCTTCCTCAACGGCCAGACCTTCCTCAGCCTGCCGCCGCTGACGACGACCGTCACCGCCGGCGGTTTCCCGCTCCTGGACCTCACCGCCACGGCCGAGCTTCCGTTGGGCGGCCTACTCACCCCGCTGAGCCCGGTGACCCTCGGCGGCGGCTTGGGCGCGGTGCCGGGCACGCCGATCGGCGGCATCATTCCCGGGCTGCTGAGCTTCGGATCGCAACTCGCGGCGGCGATCACGCCCCTGGGGTGATAACTGCACGAAAAGCAACTATTTTGCGCCGTGACGAACGGGATGTGATTAGGCTCACATTGCCTCGATAGCCATCGGGCGACCGTCGTATGAAGCGATGGGGGCTGGACATGTCGTTCGTCACCGCGGCTCCCCAAGAGGTGCAGGCGGCAGCCCGAAACCTGGCGGGCATCCGCTCCATGCTTGCCGAATCCAGCGCGTCGGCCGCGGCGCCCACCGCCGCAGTGGTGGCGGCCGCCGAAGATCAGGTGTCGGCCCAGATCGCGGCGCTCTTCAGCGCCTTCGGGCAGGACTATCAGGTCATCGGCGCCCAGGCGCAGCAATTCCACGAGCGGTTCGTCGACTTGCTGAGCGCGGGCGCGGGTGCCTACCTCGGCACCGACGTCGCAAACGCCGAGCAGGGCCTGCGCAATGCGGTCGCGGGCGACGGCGTCGTGGGTGGCGCCGTGACGGCGCTCCAAAACGGCGGCGGTCTGCCCTCCGCGCTGCGCGGATTCCAGCCGGGGCTGGCGCCTGCCCTGCTCGCGCCGGCCGCCGGCACGGGGCTCGCCTCGATCGCCGGTCCGTATCAGGCGCTCTTCCAGCACACGGCCGCCAATCTGCGGATCCTCGGAAACACCTGGCTGGCGAACCCGGCTCCGTTCCTGCAGCAATTCGTCGCCAACCAGACCGGCTATGCGCAGACGATCGCCGCGGGTGCGGAATACATCATCCAGAACTTTCCCGCCGTAGTGGCCGGCTTGCCCGCGAACATCCAGGCGTTCGTGCAGGCCCTGTTGGCCTTCAATCCCGGGCCGTACGTGCAGCAGTTCATCGCCAACCAGATGGCCTACGCGCAGATCGTCGCGACGTCTCTGCAGAACGCGGCCCACGACTTCGGCGCCGGGTTGCAGGCCCTGCCGGCGGCCTTCCAATCCGCCTTGCAGGCCCTCCAGACAGGCGACATCGCCGGCGCGGTGGCCGACGTCGCGCAGGGATTCGTCGGGCTGCTCGCGCCCGGTGTGGCCGTCACTACCACCGGAAACATTGCCGTCGCCCCCGGGCTGATCGCCGCGGTGACCCCGACGGGCGTCGTGGGGGACCTGTTGCCCATCCTCACCATTCCCGGAATGATGGCGCAGAACCTCACTGACTTGCTCCCGCCCGGTTCCATCCCGGCGCTGATCTCGCAAAATTTCACCAACCTGATCGAGACCGTCACCGACACGTCGCTCGCCGCGCAGGTGCTCTTTACGACCAGGCTTTTCCCCCTACCGCCAACCGCCAACCTCTCCGTCAGCCTCGCCGCGGGGCTGCCGATGGCGCTGACCCTCGACGCGGTGGGGGCGCCGATCAACGCAGGGAACGCCTTCGGATCGACCGTCACAACGTTCGTCGACGAGGTGCAAACCGGAAACTTCAGCGGGGCGATCGGTACCGTCATCGACGGTCCGGCCGTCATCGCCGACGCGTTCCTCAACGGCCAAACGACGCTGCCCATCGGCTTCGATTTGAGCGGTTTCCCTGTCACCGTGAACCTTCCCTTGAACGGCATCCTGGTCCCTCCCACCGCGTACACCGCTTCCTTGGATTCGGGCATTCCCGTGATCGGAACCGTCACTGTTCCCGTCGGGGGCACGCCGATCAGTGGCCTCGCGACCGGCTTGTTGATCTATGCGCCCGAGCAGCTCGCGGCTGCAATCACGCCCGCGGGCTAGCCACCGGGCCAACCATCAACGCGTCGCTCGGTACCGATGACGATGCACCTGCCGTTTGACGGCGCTTTCGTTCCGCCGCATCCCATTCCGGCAATTCCGAACCTGAGACTGCTAGCGATCACAGCCAGCCGGGCAGTTCAAATGCGTGGGTTCCACGAGTCGGCGCTCGACCCTGCCGGGTCGCCGCAGAGCGAACGCGCGATGCGCGACGCAATCGACTTATCGGATGCGCTGCGCCTTCGAGACCGCGCGCCAACGGTAGGTTTGCGCACCTCACGCGGACAATGCTGAAGCATGCTCGGGCCCGACCAACATATAAGAGGTCGGGTCCCTCCCTTCAAACAGCCGACTATTGAACTCGTGTTTACTCCGATTTTTACCGGGTAACCCCGTCGTGGTTTGACGGGAGGAGCTGTCATGTCGTTCGTGACGGTGGCACCAGACATGGCTCAGCAGGCGGCGCAAGATTTGGCGGATATCCGTGCGCTGATGGTCGAGGCGGCGTCGAAGGCCTCCGCTCCCACGACGGCGGTGGTGCCCGCCGCCGCGGACGAGGTTTCGGCCGCGATATCGGCGATGTTTGGCGATTTCGGCCAGAAATTTCAGTGGGCCAACGCCCAAGCCCAAGCGTTTCACGCCGAGTTCGTCAAGTTGATCAACGCCGGTGCTGCTGCGTACGCGAGCACCGAGCTCGCCAACGCCGAGCAGGCCGTGGCGAACGCGATCAACGCGCCGACCGAGACGGTGCTGGGCTCCCCGTTTGTGCCCGGCGGGGTAGCCGTTGCAGCCCAGAGTGCGGGCGCCACTGGCCTTCTCGGCGGGCTCCTCGGCGGCGGCACGTCCGGGGGCTCGCTGCTGGGCGGTCTCGCCGGTGCCGGGACCGGCCTCGGCGGGTTGCTCGGCGGTTTGACCGGTGGAACCGGTCTCCTTGGTGGCTTGGGTTCACTCGGCGGCGTCGTGGGCTCGCTGGGAAACCTGGGCTCACTGGGCGGCGTTCTCGGCTCGCTTGTGACAAGTGCCCTTCCCGGCTTGCCCACTACCCTTGGCGGCCTTACGAATACGTTGACCGGCGTGGTGAACCCGCTGTTGCCGGGAATGCTCAACATGCAAGCCGGCGCCGGCCCCTTCTTCAGCGGCATCGCCGGCCCCTACGACGCGCTCGTGTACAACACGTGGACCAACCTGAACAGCCTCGCGGGCGGGTGGTTAGCCGACCCCTTCCCGTTCCTGCGGCAGTTCGTCGCCAACCAGATGGGTTACGGGCAGACCATCGCGACGGCACTTCAAACCGGGAATTTCCAGCCGGTTTCCGCCATACCCGGCGAGATCGTGCAACATTTCGCCAATGTCGTTGGAACGCTTACCAATACCAGCGTCACGTCATCCCTGGTGGTGCAGCAGGTGCTGCCCACCCCCGTTTTGGCCCTGGACAACGTAGTCGGGTTGCCACTGGTGTTCGGCGCCAGCCTGTTGGGCCCGCCGGCCGCCACGATGGAGGCGGCCGGTTACGCCGCGTCCCTGTTCGCATCTGCCGTACAGGCGGGGGACGGCGCCGCGGCATTCGCCGCCCTCGTCGATGCCCCCGCCTACATCGTCGACGGCTTCCTCAACGGGCAGGCGACTTTCCCCTACGCGTTGAACCTTTCGAGCCTGACAGGACCCGCGGTCGCGGATCTGCTGAACGTCACGGTGGTGGCGAACTTCCCGCTCGACGGGCTCCTGCACCCGCCCGGGTACTACCCGGTGACGGCGACGGTCACCGCGCTCGGCGGGAGCGTCTTGCCTCCGGTCGCGATCAACCTGGGCGTCGGCAGCACGCCGTTCAGCGGGCTCCTGCCCTTCCTGGTGAACTACGTGCCCCAACAGCTGGCCCAGGCAATTGGCGCACCCGCGTCACCGCCGCCGCTGATCTCGATACCGCTTTTCACCTTCTAGCGGACAGCCGCCTTATTCGACACGTATACAGAAAGCGTTTGGGATACAGCGCTTTCCATTGACCCAAGCATGGCTTGCGTGTCTACTGGAAACGGTCGGCGCGGGTCCCGCAAAACCCCGGCCCGTTGAACGCGCCGTTGCCCGACCGAGAGAACTGACGCCTCCGCGTATCCGACCAAAATGCCTATGCAGCAGGCGCTTTGCGGTCTAAGGTATTGGAAAGCCGACTCCGTGCGGTGGCGGGTCTTGCGTCGTCACAACGGCCTACGGAGGCGCAACCAGACACCGCGCGCTAACGACGTACGCACGCGCCGAACAGCGGAAACGCCTTCGGACTGACCGTATTTCGGTACCACCGTCCAGTTGCGCGGCGCCTGGAGACTACGCAGACGCGCCGGAGTCTCATGAAAACAATGGTTTTCGAATGCGCTTGTTGGCGCGCCCTTACGCTCAGCTTGCCTCGATTATTCGGGCTCATAAACGTATATATGTCGTTCATTCGCGTGGGGAGATGAACATGTCTTTTGTGGTCGCAGTTCCGGATCTTGTCGAGGTGGCCGCCCAAGATCTCGCAGGTATCCGGTCAGCACTGGACGAGGTCACTCAAGCCATACTCGCCCCGACAACCAGCCTGGCGCCCGCCGCGGGGGATGAGGTATCGACCGCGATCGCCGCGCTCTTCGGCAATTTCGGCCAGGAGTACCAAGCACTCAACGCGGAAGTCGCGGCGTTCCACAACGCCTTCGTCGGCACGTTGGGTAGCGGCGCCGCCGCGTACGCAGGGGCCGAAATCGCCAACAGCGCAGCCCTGCTCTCGGGCGGCGGGAACCTGGCGGCCGAACTCGGCGGCGCGATCTCCGGGTTGGGCGCCGCGATCAGCGGATCCCTGTCGGCCGGCTTGAGCAGCAGTCTGGGAGCGTCGCTCGGCGGCACCCTAGAGACACTCCTCGGCGCCGGGCTCGGCGGACTCGCCTTCCAGACAGGCGGTTTCATCCTGTCGGGCATCGGCAACGGGATGGTCCAGACGGGCAACGCCATCGTTCAGGCCGGGCTCGCTCTCGAAAATAGCGGCGCCGCCTTCTCCGCCATGGGTGCTCAGATGCTCGCCCAGGCCAACGCCGCACTCAACGCACTGCTGAACGCCAACTTCGGTCTCGACCTCGGGGCGGCACTGTCGGCGAGCCTGGGCGGCAGCCTAAATGGGTTGGCTGCCAACCTTGCGGCCGGGCTGAACGGTTTGGGTAACTTGGGCGGGAACCTCGGGGCCGGACTCAATGGAGCGTTGCAGACCGGAGCGACGTTGGCGGGCAACTTCCTGGCTTCACTGCCGGGTCTGCCGGCGCTGACGATTCCGAACCTGGGGTCGCTGGGTGTAGGGCTATCCGCGGCGCTGAACGGATTGGGTGCCAACCTGAATGCGTCGCTGAGTGCGTTGCTGTCGGGTAACTTGGCGTTGCCGGGTCTGCCGCCGTTTACGTTGCCGCCGTTTACGTTCCCGGCGTTGCCGGGGCTGCCGGCGATCACGCTGCCCAACATTGGGGCCGACATCAACGCGGCGCTGAACGCGGTGTTGTCGGGGGCGTTGACGCTGCCGCCGATCAACTTGTCGCTGCCGGGGTTGCCGAGCTTCACGTTGCCGCC
>NZ_LZIC01000091.1 GCF_001667185.1 Mycobacterium sp. 852002-50816_SCH5313054-b
GTCGGCGGCGAACGAGGTGGCCTGCCCGGACGGGAGGTAGTGGGCCTGAAAATCGTTGACCCGGATGCAGATCGGGTGCAGCGAGGTGCCGTCGACGGTGTTGCCGGCGCGGAACGAGTCGAACGCGGCCGGCGAGGCCGAGCAGAAGCCGGGGCCGGCGTCGGCGATGACGATGACGTTGCCCTCGTAGCCGAAGAGCTTGCCGACGGCCACGGCGACCAGCAGGCCCAGCAACGAGAAGTGGAAGACGATGTTGCCGAACTCGCGCAGGTAGCCCTTTTCCGCCGAGACCTCGACCACTTCGCCTTCGTGCCGGATGGCCGTGCGCCAGCCGCGCAGCCGGCGGGCGATCGTGTTCGCCAGGGCGTTGAGGTCCGCCGGGTCGCCGGCGACCTCGGCGCTGGCGTGCCTGGGCAGCCGGGCCAGGTTGCGCGGGGCGGGCACGGGGGTGGCGCGCAGGCTGCGCGCGTGCTCGATCATGCGCGGGGTCAGGCAGCCGACCAGCGAGACGAACAGCAGCACGTAGATGGCGGTGAACCAGAAGCTGGAGAACACGTCGAAGGCCTGCAGCCGGTTCAGCCAGGGTCCGATCACGCGATGGGTGGCCAGGTACTCGTCGACCTTGCCGGCGTTGAGGCTGCGCTGCGGCAGCAGCGCGCCCGGTATGGCGCCGAGCGCGAGCAGGAACAGCAGCACCAGCGCGGTGCCCATCGAGGTCAGCGTGCGCCAGGTGTTGCGGGCCAACGCCAGAACTTGCCTCAAATCGGCAGCCTCACGTCGGACACGAACGCGTCGCGCAGCCAGGAGATGAAGTCGTTCCACACGCCGGTCACCAGCAGGGCGCCGACCGCGATCAGCAGCGCGCCGCCGAAGATCTGGATGGCCCGGGTGTGCCGTCGCAGCCAGCCCAGCGCCCCCACCGCCCCCGCCGAGCCGAACGCCAGCAGCACGAACGGGATGCCCAGCCCCAGGCAGTAGGCGATCACCAGCGCGACGCCGCGCGCCACGTTCGCACCGTCGGTGGCCGAGGCCACGGTGATCACCCCGGTCAGCGTCGGCCCCAGGCACGGGGTCCAGCCGAGCGCGAACACCGCGCCCAGTACCGGCGCCCCCGCGACCGTCGTCAGCTGCCGGGGGCTGAACCGGGCCTGGCGCTGCAGGGCCGGGATCAGGCCCACGAACACCAGCCCCATCACGATGGTCAGCACGCCCCCGGCCCGCTGGAGCGCCAACTGATTGGTGATCAGGGTGGTGGTCATGCCGAGCACCGCGACAGTGCCGAGCACGAACACCGTGGTGAACCCGGCGACGAACAACGCCGCCGACCCCGCCACCCGCCACCGGGCCGCCGGTGGGGCCTTGAGCGCGCCCGGGGGCGGCTGCTCGTCCACCCCGACGACCGCCGCCAGATAGGACAGGTAGCCGGGCACCAGCGGCACCACACACGGCGAGGCGAACGACACCAGCCCCGCCAGCAGACAGGCGCCCAGCGCCACCAGCAGCGGCCCGGCGGCGGCGAGGTGGGTGAAGCCGTTCACTCCTTGGCCACCCGTTGCACCACCGGCTGCAGGTCCGCGGCGAGCAGCTCGCGCAGGAACACCGCCGCGACCCGGTGCTGGCGGTCCAGCACCAGCGTGGACGGGATGACGGTGGTGGGGTACTTGCCGCCGAACGCGATCAGGGTGCGCATCGCCGGATCGTAGAGGGACGGGTAGCTCACGTGGTGGTCGTCGACGAAGTCCAGGGCCGCCTGGCGGTTGTTGTCGCGGACGTCGATGCCTAGGAAGGACACCCCGGCGGCCCGGGTGGCGTCATACACCTGCTGCAGCTGGCCGACCTCGGCCCGGCACGGCCCGCACCACTGCCCCCAGACGTTGATGACGACGACCTGCCCGGCGAAGTCGTCGAGCGATCGCGTGTGCGCCGGATCGGCCAGGTCCGGCCCCGACAGCGGCCCCGGGCGCCCGCGGCCGGCCGGCGGGTCGTAGTAGATGTCGGTCTTGCCGCCGGGCGAGACGAATTCGAAGGTGCCGCCCTGGGCCACGGCGTCGCGACCGGAGCAGCCGGCAAGAAGGGTCGTCAGCACGATCCCGGCCATCGCCAACCGCCAGCTGGTCATGGCACCGCGGGTTGGAAGTACTCGATGTCGACCAGCCGGTCGCCGTCATAGATCAGCGTGGTGATCGAGCACAACCCGCATTCCCGCTTCCGCGGGTCGTGCCAGAGCCGCCTGCCGCTCAGGTGCAGCCGCAGCGTCCACACCGGCAGTTGGTGGCTGACGCACACCGCCTCCTGGCCGGTGGCGCGGGCGCGCGCCTTGTCGACGGCGGTCGTCATCCGGCCCGCGATTTCGGCGTACGGCTCGCCCCACGAGGGGGTGAACGGGTTGCGCAGCTGCCACCAGAACCGCGGGTCGCGCCACGCGCCGTCGCCGGGCCCGACGCGGCGGCCCTCGAAGAAGTTGGCCGATTCGATCAGGTCAACATCGGTGTCGACGGTCAGGTCGTGCTTGGCGGCGATGGGTGCGGCGGTCTCCTGGGCCCGCTGCAGCGGGGAGGCGACGACGGCGACGATGTCGCGGCCCGCGAGCGCCTCGGCGACCGCGTCCGCCTGCGCCCTGCCCTTCTCGGACAGGTGGAATCCGGGCAGTCGCCCGTAGAGAACGCCGCTGGGGTTGTGCACCTCGCCGTGGCGCACCACGTGGACCCGGGTTTCCTCGGCCATCAGGGCTTGTCCTCCCGGACCGCCTGGGCGGCCCGGCGGGCCGCATCGGGCAGCGCCTCGGCGACCCGGTCGAATGCGGCGTCGTCCAGGGCGGTCGAGACGAACCACGCCTCGAAGGCGCTGCACGGCGGGTACACGCCCGCGTCCAGCAGGACGTGGAAGAAGGGTGGGTAGCGCCACGTCTGGCTCGCGCGCGCGGACGCGAAGTCGGTGACCGGCGTTTCGGAGAAGAACACGCTGAGCATGTTGCCGCCGCGTGGAATCTGATGTGGCACACCGGCTTTGGTGAGCACCTCGGACAGCAGGCCGGCCAGGCGGTCGGCGTTGGCGTCCAGCGCCGCGTAGGCGGCGTCGTCGGCGGCGCGCAGCGTGGCCAGCCCGGCGGCCATCGCCACCGGGTTACCCGACAACGTGCCGGCTTGATACACCGGCCCCAGCGGCGCCAGCCGCTCCATCACGTCGGCGCGCCCGCCGAACGCGGCGGCCGGCAGGCCGCCGCTCATCACCTTGCCGAACGTGAACAGGTCGGCGGCGACGGGATCGATTCCGTACCAACCACTCCGGCTGACGCGGAAGCCGGTCATCACCTCGTCGACGATGAGCAGCGCGCCGTGCTCGGCGGTGATCGCGCGCAGCGCCGCGTTGTAGCCCGGCGCGGGCGGGACGACGCCCATGTTGCCCGGGCTGGCTTCGGTGATCACCGCGGCGATCTGCTCGCCGGAGTTCGCGAACGTCTGGCGCACGGCCTCGATGTCGTTGTAGGGCAACACGATCGTGTCCGCCGCGGCCGCCCCGGTCACGCCGGGCGAGGAGGGCAGGCCCAGGGTGGCCACGCCGGAACCCGCGTCGGCGAGCAACGCGTCGACGTGGCCGTGGTAGCAGCCGGAGAACTTGACGATCTTGGCCCGGCCGGTGAATCCGCGGGCCAGCCGGACGGCGCTCATGGTGGCCTCGGTGCCGGAGTTGACCAGCCGGATCCGCTCGACCGGGGCGACCCGGCCGATGATCTCGGCGGCGAGCTCGCTTTCGGCCGGCGTCGGCGCCCCGAACGACAGGCCGGACGCGGCGGCCTTGGCGACGGCGCCGACGACGGCCGGGTGGGCGTGGCCCAGGATCATCGGCCCCCAGGAGCAGACCAGGTCGACGTAGCGGTTGCCGTCGGCGTCGGTGAGCCAGCACCCGCGCGCCTCGGTGATGAACCGCGGGGTGCCCCCCACCGCGGTGAACGCGCGCACCGGGGAGTTCACCCCGCCCGGAATGACCGCGCAGGCGTCCTCGAACAACTTCGCCGACGCCGCTGTGACCCCGGTCGCGGGCGGGGCGGGCGCGGTCGCCTGGTCACTGCTACCCATGCCGACCAGTGTCCCAGCCTCCGCGAATCGTTCAACTACAGGGTGTAGCAGAGGTGGTTGGCGGGCGTCCCGCTGGTCTGCTTCCTGCGCGCTTCTTCACCCGGTGAGACGGCCATCAGGCGACACCACGCCGGTTTCGCTCGATAAGCGGGGCGTCTTGAAGCCGGGCGGCCCGGACGCGTTGGATGGGAGACATGGAACTTCCACAGCGGCTCGCACGGTTCAATCGGCACGTCACCAATCCCGTCCAGCGGCTGTGGCCGGCTGGGCCCCGACGTTCTGCATCCTCGAACATGTCGGGCGGCGCTCGGGAAAGCCATACCGCACACCGGTAACCGTGTTCAGCGCCGAGGTCGACGGCAAGCCCGGGGTGGCGATCCTGCTGACCTACGGCCCGGACCGCGACTGGCTGAAGAACCTCACCGCGGCCGGGGGCGGGCGGATGCGCCGCTACGGCAAGAGCTTCGGCGTCACCGACCCGCGGGTGGTCGGCAAGGCCGACGCGGCGGCCCACGTCACACGCGGATGGCGGCCGATCTTCGCGCGGCTGCCCTTCGAGCAAGCCGTGTTGCTCAGCAAGACCGACTGACCCGGCGTCGAGCCCGGGCGACGAAGTAGAGCCCGATCACCACCGCCCAGGACAGCAGGGAAAGCCACAGCTGGCTGCGCGCGGAGCGGTCGAACGCCATCTGCACGAGCACGGCGGTGATTGCGGCGAGGGTGAGGATCGACAGCACCGGGAAGAACCACATCTTGACCCGCAGCGTTTCCTCGGGGGTGCGCCTGCGCAGGACGATCTGCGAGAGCGCGATCAACCAATAGACGAACAAGATGACCGCGCCCGACGAGTTGAGCAGGAAGAGGAACACGGAGCCGGGCGCGACCCACGCCATGACGACGCAACCGAAACCGACCGCCGACGAGCACAGGATGGCCAGGTGGGGGACCCCGCGCCGGCTGAGCGTGACCAGCCGCGCCGGGGCCTCGCGCCGGTCGGCGAGAACGAAGAGCATGCGCGACGCCGTGTACAGGCCCGAGTTCAGACAGGACAACACCGCCGTGAGCACCACGGCATTCATCACCTGATCCGCCCCGCGCAGGCCCATCTGCTTGAGCGCGGCGACGTACGGCGAGGCGCCGAGTTCGACCGAATTCCAGGGCTGGATCACCACCAGCAGAAACACCGAACCGACGAAGAAGATCCCGATGCGCGCGACGACCGACCTCGTCGCGCGCTGGACGGCGAGTTCGGGATCGCGGCTTTCGGCGGCGGCGACCGTGACGATCTCCGCGCCGACCATGGAGAAGATCACCACGACGATGGCCGCGAAGACCGCCCCGACGCCCTTCGGGAAGAAGCCACCGTGCGACGTGAGGTTGGAGAAATCCGCGTGATGGCCGGGCCACAGGCCCAGCGCGAACAGCGAGCCGACAACGAGAAAGACGGCGATGGTGGCGACTTTGATTCCGGCGAACCAGAATTCGAATTCGCCGAAGGACGACACCGAGAACAGGTTCGTCGCGGTCATCAGCACCATCAGGCACAGCGAGAGCAGCCACAGCGGCGCATGGAACCAGTAGCCCAGGACCTTCCCGCCGGCGACCGCCTCGAACCCGACCACGATCACCCAGAAGTACCAATACAGCCAGGCGACCGAAAATCCCGCCCAGCCGCCCAGGGCCCGCGCCGCGTAGTCGGCGAATGACCCCGTCGACGGGTTGGCGGCCGCCATTTCGCCGAGCATCCGCATCACCAACACGATCAGCAGGCCGCACAGCGTGTACGTCAGGAACGCGGCGGGGCCCGTGTCTTTGATCACCACACCGGAGCCGACGAACAGGCCGGCGCCGATCACCCCGCCGAGGGCGATCATGCTGAGCTGTCGCTGCGACAGTCCTTGGCGCAGTTGGGTGGTGCCGGCCATTGGTAAGTCCTCCCGGCGCCCTGGCGTCCCAGTCAGTCCAGACGGGTGGCCACCACGGACCACACCGGAAGGTGCACCCGATGGTCTTCCAGCAGCGGGTCGATCACGCTCATCCGGTGCACCAGTGGCCGCATGCGATGCAGGATCTCACCCTGCTGCTCGGACGCCATCTTCTTCATGGCTTCGAAGGTCTCCGGGAGCAGGCGGGCCTGATAGGTGGCGACGCCCAGGTACTCGATGCGCCATCCGCTGTCACCGAGCACCCGCTCGAAGTTGTCGGCCGGCACCGCCGTCCATTGCAGGCCGTTGACGTTGTGCGGGCTGAACTCGAACATGTACAGCCGCGCCCCGGGCGTGGTCGCGCGGTGCAGTGCCTGCGCATACCGCATCTGGGTGGCCCCGTCGTTCAAGAACACGTGATAAAACGCGCTGTCCACCACGGTGTCGAAGCGGCCTTCGAACCCCTCCAGCCTGGTGGCGTCGGCCACCTGGAAATTGACGTGCACTCCGGCCCGTTCGGCGTTGCGTTTGGCGAGCTCGATGGCAGAGAGGGAATCATCGATCCCGGTGGCCGAATACCCTTGCGCTGCATAGTGAATCGCGTGATAGCCGGGGCCGGTACCCGGGTCGAGCACCTCGCCGCGGATCCCACCGTAGGCCACCAACTGCTGGACCGCCGGCTGTGGGCCACCGATGTCCCAGGGAATCCGCCCGTCGGTATTTTCCGCCTCGCCGTACAACGGCTCGAAACCGGCAACGTTGGCGTCAGTCATTGACTCAGCCTAGCCAGGAACGCGGTTGTCCACCCGGAAGTCGGCTCAAAGATGCAGGTCGCTGTCGCGGATTCCCGGTGAACGTCCGGCGCGGCGGGGGCCGCGGCCGGCAGCGTCGACGGCTAGTGCGCGGACGCCATCGCGAACGGCGTCGCCGGCGCCGGTTGCGTTTGGCGGTTGGGGTGCTGCCACAACCCTTTTCGCTCAAGCAGCGGCAGCACGCCCTCACCGAACCAGTAGGCCTCCTCCAGGTGCGGATAGCCCGACAGGATGAAGTGGCTGATGCCCAGCCGCGAATACTCGACCAGCCGCTCGGCCACCTCGGCGTGCGAGCCGACCAGCGCGGTGCCCGCACCGCCGCGCACCAGGCCAACCCCGGCCCACAGGCTGGGGCCGACCACGAGCCGGGCGCGGTCGCCGCCGTGCAACTTGAGCATGCGGCGCTGGCCCTCCGATTCGCTGCGCGCCAGGCCGGCCTGCACCCGCTCGACGTCGGCCGGGTCGACGGCCGCGAGCAACCGGTCGGCCTCGGCCCAGGCCTGCTCGGAGGTGTCGCGGCTGATCACGTGAATCCGCAAGCCGTACTGCAGGATTCGCCCGGCGTCCACGGCCAGCCCGCGAACCCAGTCGAGTTTCTTGGCGACGTCGGACGGCGGCTCACCCCAGGTGAGGTAGACGTCGGAGTAGTTGGCCGCGACCGGACCGGCGGCCGCCGACGAACCGCCGAAGAACACCGCGGGGGTCGGGTCGGGCGGGTTGTTCAGCTGCGCGCCCTCGATGCGGAGGTGGTCCCCGGCGAACGTCACCGGCTCGCGCGACGTCCACAGCTGCCGCACCACATGCAGGAACTCGGCGGTGCGGGCGTACCGCGACTCCTTGTCCAGGAAATCCCCGTAGGCCCGTTGCTCGTGCGGCTCGCCACCGGTGACGACGTTGAGCAGCAGCCGCCCGCCCGAGTGCCGCTGGAAAGTCCCGGCCAGCTGCGCGGCCAGGGTGGGGCTGAGCAACCCGGGCCGGAACGCGACGAGGAACTTCAGCGTTTCGGTACCCTCGATCAGCATCGCAGTCGTCAACCACGCGTCCTCACACCACAATCCGGTCGGTGTGAGCACCGCCTCGAAGCCGTTGTCTTCGGCGGCCGCGCAAATCTGGTGCAGGTAGCGCAAACTCGCCGGCCGGTCGCCACGCATCGCGGTGCCGTGCCCGCCCGCCACCAGGTTGCGCGAATCCCCGTACGTCGGCAAAAACCAATGAAACGCCAGGCTCATCCAACCTCCCCTTCCGCCAAACCTGCATCGTCCGGGAGATCGGCGGGGCGCGCGAGGGTTGAAACCGTCGAGATTGCATCCCGGCCGTTCGGCGCCGAAGGTCACCTCTTCGTGACCGAGAGGTCACGCCAGATCACACAATGCTTCCAATACGGCGTGGCTCGGCAGGTGACACGCGCTCAGCACGGCATCATTGCGATCATGCCTGACCTGACACGCCGGGCGGTGCTCCGGATGGGTGCCGGTGCCAGCCTGGGAGCCGCTGGCGTGTTTGCGTTAAGCGCCCTGCTGGACCCGATCACGACGCACGCGGCCCCCGCGCCGTTCGAGCCGTCGGCCGCCGGCAGCACCCTGCCGAACAGGCTGACCGGATCCTTCGTGTCCGCGGCGCGCGGCGGCGTCAAGACCAACTGGGTGATCGCCCTGCCTCCGGGGCAGAAGGCCGAAGCCGGGGCGCTGCGCCCGGTGATCGCGCTGCACGGCAAGGACGGCGACGCGAACATGATGCTCGACTGCGGCGTCGAAAAGGCCCTGGCCCAATTGGTCAAGGAGGGCAAGCCGCCGTTCGCGGTGGTGGGCGTCGACGGGGGTGCCAACAGCTACTGGCACCGCAGGGCCTCGGGCGAGGACCCCGGCGCGATGGTGCTCGAGGAGCTGTTGCCCCTGCTGTCGTCGATGGGTTTCGACACCACCCGGGTGGGCTTTTTGGGGTGGTCGATGGGCGGCTACGGGGCGCTGCGCCTGGGTGCCAAGCTGGGCCCGTCGCGCACGGCCGGGATCTGCGCGATCAGCCCGGCGCTGTACACCTCCTTCACGGGCAGCGAGCAGGGGGCGTTCGACAGCTACGACGACTGGGTGCAGAACAGCGTCGTGGGCCTGCCGGCGCTCAACGCGATTCCGCTGCGCGTGGACTGCGGCACCTTCGATCGTTTCTATTTCGCCACAAGGCAATTCGTCAGCCAACTGAAGACCCAGCCGGCGGGCAGCTTCTCGCTGGGCGGACACGACATCGGCTACTGGCGAACGCAGTTGCCCGGCGAACTGGCCTGGATGGCGACCTAGCCCACGCAGATGACAGTCCGGGAGGAAGAAATCGCCAGCGGCCCACGTCGAGTGGAGCGGCCG
>NZ_LZIC01000092.1 GCF_001667185.1 Mycobacterium sp. 852002-50816_SCH5313054-b
GTCGGCGACGGCGCCAACATCAACGGATTCGACTGCTCGGGGCTGATGCGCTACGGCTTCGCCGGGGTCGGCGTGCTGATCCCGCGTTTTTCCGGCGACCAGTACAACGCCGGGCGCCACATCCCGCCCAACGAGGCCAGGCGCGGCGACCTCATCTTCTACGGGCCGAACGGTGGCCAGCACGTCACCATGTATCTGGGCAACGGTCAGATGCTGGAGGCGTCGTCATGGGCCGGCAGCGTCGGATCCCACCCCCCGGGGTCGGCCGTGGCCAGGGGAGCCGGGCTAGCCACAGACAACACGAACCCGGTCACCAGTGCGGCGATCCAGGCCAGGTTGATCACGCGAAACCGATTGTGGCGCATAGCTCCTCGTTCAGTACTCGATGTAGCGGATCACATACGGCGTCATCCCACTGGTGCGAACGGGCGCAACGCGGACCTTCAAACCGATGTCGGGCGCCTCGAGCATCTGGCCGTCGCCGAGGTAGATCGTCACGTGCTGGCTGCCGCCCGGTCCGTAGAAGATGACGTCGCCGCGGCGCATCTGAGACGTCGGGATCTTGCGGCCCAGGTTGTACTGCGAACCCGAGTAGTGCGGCAGCTTGATGCCCACGCCGGCAAACGAGTACAGGACCAGACCCGAGCAGTCGAAACCGGTGATCCCAGCGCCGGAGTCGAT
>NZ_LZIC01000093.1 GCF_001667185.1 Mycobacterium sp. 852002-50816_SCH5313054-b
GCGTTCGCCCAGATGCGCATCGTGATGTCCACCAAGAACGACGACCCGGTGGGCGCGTGCCGCCCGTTCGACCGGGACCGGACCGGCTTCGTGTTCGGTGAGGCCGGTGCGCTGATGGTGATCGAGACCGAGGAGCACGCCAAGGCCCGCGGCGCCAACATTCTGGCGCGATTGATGGGGGCCAGCATCACCTCCGACGGCTACCACATGGTGGCCCCGGACCCCAACGGGGAACGCGCCGGGCACGCGATGTCGAGGGCGATTCAGCTGGCGGGTGTGACGCCGGGCGACATCGACCACGTCAACGCGCATGCCACCGGCACGTCGGTGGGCGACCTGGCCGAGGGCAAGGCGATCAACAACGCGCTGGGACCGCACGGCGGAAACGCGGCGGTGTACGCGCCCAAGGCCGCGCTGGGTCACTCGGTGGGTGCGGTCGGCGCGGTGGAGTCGATCCTGACCGTGCTCGCGTTGCGGGACCAGATCGTTCCGCCCACGCTGAACCTGGAAAACCTCGATCCGGAGATCGATTTGGACGTGGTGGCGGGCAAGCCGCGGCC
>NZ_LZIC01000094.1 GCF_001667185.1 Mycobacterium sp. 852002-50816_SCH5313054-b
GGGGCCGCGGATCACCGCCGCATCTGCGGCCGACCCCCACGCCCGGCGATCCGCGGAAACAACGCAAGAATTCCGCAAGGACTTCACCAAGATCTGGCAAGTTCGCTGCCGCAACCTTTCTGCTGACGGGCGATCGCCCTTTGGCCGGAAGGATCGGAAGTGCCTAAAACCCCCGAAGACAGGACTTACGATCTGGCCATGTCGCTTGAGGTCGGCCAGGTGTTCGCCGGATACACGATCCGTCGGCTGCTGGGCTCGGGCGGGATGGGCCAGGTGTACCTGGCGGCGCACCCACGGCTGCCGCGCGAGGACGCGCTGAAGGTACTGCCGCCGGACCTGACCGCCGACGCGGAATTCCGGGCCCGTTTCGGACGCGAGGCCGACCTGGCGGCGGGTTTGTCACATCCGCACATCGTGCGTGTCCACGACCGCGGCGAGGAAGACGGCCACTTCTGGATCTCGATGGCCTACGTGCCCGGCACCGACGCGGGCCGGCTGCTGCTCGAAAACAGCCCCGGCGGAATGCCGCTCGACGAAGTGGTGTCCATCATCACCGCGGTCGCGTCGGCGCTGGACTACGCGCACCATCGCGGGCTGCTGCATCGTGACGTCAAGCCCGCCAACATCTTGTTGACCGATCCCGACGGCCAGGAGCGGCGGGTGTTTCTGGCCGACTTCGGCATCGCCCGGCGCATCGACGATGCCACCGGGCTGACAGAGACCAACATGACGGTGGGCACGGCCGCCTACGCAGCGCCCGAGCAGCTGAAGGGCGAGCCGATCGACGGGCGTGCCGATCAGTATGCCTTGGCGTGCACGGCCTTTCACCTGCTGACCGGCGCGGCGCCCTTCGTCGATTCCAATCCCGCGGTGGTGATCAGCCAGCATGTCAACGCCGCGCCGCCCTCCATCGGTGCGCAGCGGCCGGAACTGGCCGCGCTGGACACGGCGTTCGCCACCGCGATGGCCAAGGAGCCTTCGCAACGTTTCGGCAGCTGCGGGGCGTTCGCGGCCCACCTCGGTCAGCAGGCCGGCCCGGGCTACGCATACGCCGGCCAGATTCCGCCCCGGCCCGACAACGAGATCACCCAGCCCTCCTTCGGCGTTGCCGCACCCACCACGCCGCTGCGGCCGAAGAAACGGTTGAGTCGGCGCCCCGCCGTCCTGATCCCCGCCCTGGCGGGCGTCGCGCTGCTGATCGCGAGTGGCGTCTGGGCAGGGGACCGGCTCACCCAGTCCCACCAGCCATCGCCCGCCGCTGCACCCACGGCCGCCCCGCCGCCCACGGCCCCGCCGCCCAATTCGGGTCCCTTCACGGGCGTCTACCGGGCCGACTTCGCCCGGATCACCAGCATCGAGGGCATGCCGCCGCCGGGCGCCGCGCCGACGACCGAGACGTGGGGCGTGAGTTCCGCGTGCCGCCCCACGGGGTGCGTGGCGACCGCGACACGCCTGACCGGCGAGACCATGCAGGTGCCGACGATGGTGCTCGACCAGGTCAACGGAAGCTGGCGGGCCGTGAGCGCCGGCTCCAGCACCTGCGGTAAGGCCGATGGTGAAATCTGGGAGACGTTCACGCTGCAACCGCGCCCCGACGGCACGCTCGCCGGCGAGGCCACCGAGATGATGGCCAAGGGGTGCGCCAACAAACGGAGCGTCACCTTCACCCGCACCGGGGACGTCGACGTCAAGAGCGTGGCCGACCCGAACGCCCTGCCACCACGGACGGTGTCGCCCGCCGAGGGGGTACACGGCCACTACCAGGAGACGGGCGCTCAGCCGAACGGTTACCGGGAACAGAACGACTTCGTGGTCCGTACCGACTGCCTGCGCACCGGCGACCGGTGCATGAGCTTCTTCCACAAACCACCGCTGTCGGCCATGGCGCTGGTATTCGATGGTGGCGCTTGGACTTACGACCGCGAGTTCGACATGCCCTGCTCGCGGGGCGGCGCCATGGAGCACACCAGGATCGTCGCGCACTTCCCGATGCCGCGGCCGCCGCAGGACCCGATCCCGCTGATCAGCGGGCACGGCCACGAGGAGGTAACGGGGCCGCCGTCGGCCTGCAAGAGCACCGACGTCGACGTCAAATTCGCGCGCACCGGCGACTAGGCCCGCGAGCGTAACGCCACCGCGAAAACCGGCGCCACTTTTCGCGGTGCGGTTACGCTCGTGAGCCCTAGATGCGCACATTGTAGGGCCAATGGTCCCTACCCCCATGGGGTATTTTGTGCGATCCTTCGAGCCATGACGGAAACACCCGAACCCACGATCGAACCGACCACCGTGACCGAGCCACCCCGGTACGGCAATCGATACGGCGCATCGAGCCGGTTAGGCCAAGCCGCGGCGTGGGTGGTCATCGTTGCCGGGACGCTCTTCGTCGTCTCGGTGATCCTGTTCTGGGGGATGTTGTTGGGCTGGTCCTCGGGCAGCCACTACGGCTGGTACCGCGGGTATTACGGCGGCCACTCCGGTAGCTGCCCGATGATGGGACCCGGCGGCATGGGCGGCATGATGGGTCCGGGCGGCATGATGGGACCGGGCGGCATGATGCCGCCGCCCCAAACGCCCTCGGCGCCGATGCCTCCCACGCCGCACCCATAGCAGCGCGCGGCCGGGACCGAATCACCCACTGCAGCAACGCAGGTCGGTCGCCTATCCGATCAGTTTGGTGAGCCAGGTCGGATCCTGATAATTCACCGACCTGGTGCCGTCCCACACGAACGGCGTGCCGGTGGCGCTGAACCCGCTCAACGTCGCGTCCCCGGCCGCGGCCTTGGCTTTGGCGGTGGCGACATCGTCACCGGCTTTGATGCAGTCGATCACGCCGGCGTCGACGCCGACGGTCTTGGCCAACTGGGCCAGCTCGCCGTCGGTGCGATCCTCGGGCGCGTTCTCCGCGGGCTGGAAAGTGCTGGCGAACAGGCCGGAGTAGAAGTCGCTATAGAGCTTCGGATCATCCTGCGCCGCAACGCAATACGTGGCCGCCACCGCACGAGTCGAGTAGTTCTTGCTGTGCGACTTGTCGTCGAGGAAGTTGAGCAGGTGATAGCGCACCGCGAGCTTCTTGTTGTTCACCGCGCTGTCGATGTCACCCGCGTTCGACCGGATGAAGCTGCCGCACGGCGGGCAGATGGGTTCGTTGAAGACGTCGATCGTCGTCGGTGCCGCCGCGCTGCCGATGGACACACCGTCGTCGAGCACTTTCAGCTCGACCGCGTCGGGCGGGGGAGGTGCCGACGTCGGGGTGGACGTGGGCCGGGACGATGACGATTGCCACGGATGGGCGGCAACGACGGCCAATACGCCCACGACGGCCACCACGACGGTCACGGCGGCGCCCACCCACAGCCACGGCTTGCGTCCGCCCTGGGGCGGCGGCCCCCACATCGGTGCGCCGGTGCTGCCCATGTCGCCCGTGCCCCAGGCCGGCGTTCCGGGCCAACCCGTCGGCTGCGGCACCGGTGCACCGCCGATGACCGGCGACCCGGTTGCCGGGGTCGCGGGCCACACCGGGCCCTGGGGCGGTGCGTGGTTGGCCATGGCGTGCGGCACCGACGCGTAGCCGCTGGGCTGCTGGCCGGCGAACGCCGCGGGCAGCTTGGCCACCTGGCTGCGCTCCAGGATGTCGGTGGCCCGATCCTGATCGGGTGTGGCCAGCGCGGCGTAGGCGGCCGCCGACAGGTCACCGCAGGTCGCGTAGCGCGCCGCGGGGTCCTTGGCCATGCCGCGGCCGATCACGGCGTCGAAGGCCACCGGGATGCTCGGCCGCGCGGCACTGGGCCGCGGGATCGCCTGGTTGAGGTGTGCCCCCATCACGCCGATGGTGTCGCCCGTGTACGGCGGGGTCCCCGTCAGGCACTCATAGAGCACGCAGGTCAAGGCGTAGATGTCGGCGCGATAGGTCACTTCGCCGTCGCTGAACCGCTCCGGGGCCATGTATTTCACGGTGCCCACCGTGGTGCCGAACGTCGTCAGCTTCTCGTCCGACGTGGCGCTCGCGATGCCGAAGTCGACGAGATAGGCGAAATCGTCGGCGCTGACGAGGATGTTCTCCGGTTTCACGTCGCGATGCATCACCCCGGCCGCGTGCGCGGCGTCGAGCGCCGAGCCGATCTGGCGGACGATCGCCACCGCGCGTGGCGGCGCCAGCGGGCCGAACCGGCCGAGCGTGGTGGCCAGGTTCTTGCCGTCGATCAGGCGCATGTCCACGTACAGCTGGCCGTCGATCTCGCCGAAGTCGTGAATCGGCACGACGTGGGGTTCCTGCAGCCGCCCCGCGGTGCGGGCCTCGCGCTGCATGCGCGAGCGGAAGACCGGATCGCTGGAAAGTGTCGGCGACATCAGCTTGAGCGCCACGATGCGTTCCCGCACCGTGTCCTCGGCCTCGTAGACGTCGCCCATGCCGCCGCGGCCCACCAGCCGCCGCAGCCGGTACGGCCCGAACTGCGAACCCTCCCGCGAATCCGCGGTCGTGTCACCCATCGCCGACTCCTCACCCGGGGCCGCAATCACCTGGAACCGTGACCTGCCAGGCATAAGGCTAATGGTTTCGGCAGCGTCCGGGCACGGTGAATAACGAGAAAGCCAGCTCATCGCGACTTTGCTGGCCGTGGCGCGTGCGGGCCGGACGGCGTGGGCAGCGGCTCAGCGGCATTCCTCGTCGCCGGCTTTGCGTTCGCTGAGACCCTCGCGGGACAGCGCTCGCACGAAGCCGTAAGCCTGCATCCCCGCGGGGCCGGGATTCTTGACGATCCAGTCGTTGATCCTTCCCAGGGCGGTGGCCAAGTCGTCGCGCCGGACCCGGATCAGGTACGTCTTTCGATCGTCGTGCGGATCGTCGAGGGATTCGGCGACGGCGACGGGGTTGCGGAACGCGTAGGCGATGCCGTGTACCGAGTCGTGGTTGAGCGCCCAGTGCAGTTCGCCGGGGCGCAATCGGTTCACCGCCAGGTTGCGGAATTCGTCCTCGCCGTTTGAATCGCTCACGTGGCCCGTGGTCCTCCGCTCCGGTGCCCGCGAGTGGTTGGACGACGATGGACTGAAGGTAGTGTCGCGCAGGCAAATCGATGAAAATATCCCAAGCCTTCATCATAGGAACCCGAGTGACTCGCTGCATGCCGAGCGGCCGTCCAGCAATCGCCGCGGCGCTGCCCTCAACCGCACCGGGCGACGTAGAGTTACCCGCGACGCAATTTTTGGCTATCTCCGCCGGCTGCGAGGACTCATGACCGAACGTATCGAGGCCAGTCGCACGATCCCTGCCGCCGCGGCCGACATCTTCGCGGTGCTGTGCGACCCGCAGGGCCACGTCGCGATCGATTCCTCGGGGATGCTCCAGGACGCCGACGGCGACTCGGTGACGGGCGCCGGGGACAGCTTCGTGGTGCACATGGACCGCGAGGCGCTCAACGACTTCCCGCAGTTCGGCAAATACGACGTCACCGTCAGCATCGAAGACTTCGAGCAGGATCGGCTGATCTCGTGGACGGTGCTCGGCCAGATCCGCCCGCAGATCGGCCATGTCTACGGTTACCGGCTCGAGCCGGCCGAGGACGACGCGTCCACGGTGGTCACCTCGTTCTACGACTGGTCGCACATCGACGCGAAGTGGCGGGACGCCGGGATCTTCCCGGTCCTGTCCGAAGGCGCGTTGCGGGCGACGCTGGGCATTCTCGACCGGACGGTGCGCCGGGGCTATCCCCGCGGCTGATCCGTCAGCGGCGGTATTTCAGAAACAAATAGTCGTCGCAGACCAGCGCGTGCTCGAGCCGCATCGCCACCGGCACCGACAGCTGTGCCGGCCGCCGCGGGCCCAGGGGCTGGCCGCCGGCGAGCTTGGGCGCCAGCGTTACGCAGATTTCGGTGATGGCGTCGGCGTCCACCAGCTCGTCGAGCAGGGTGGGTCCGCCCTCGCACAGGATGCGGCCCATGCCGTGCTCGCGCAGCAGTTCGACGGCGCGACCGACGTCGACGGAGTCGTCGCCGGCCACCATCGCCGGCGGCCGTGGGGCGTTGCCGACGTGGTGCCGGGCGGGGGACCGTGCGCAGGTCAACAGGATCGGCGGCTGGTCGGGGTCGCTGAACAGCCTGGCCGGCAGTTCACCGGACCGGCTGACCACGGCGATCGGGGGCGGCGCCGTCCGCCCTTCGGCGTGCCGGTCTTGCCGTTGCGCATCGGTGAGCCGCACCGGGCCGTAGTTTTCGGCACGCGCGGTACCGGCGCCGACCAGGACCACGTCGGCGAAGCCGCGCAGGATCCGCAGCAGGTGCTGATCGGTGGGACACGACAGCGGTCCCGCGCGGCCACCGAAAGCGGCGGCGCCGTCGGCGCTGAAGATCATGTTGGCGCGCACCCCGTCCGGGGGATCGGCATAGAACGACGCCAATTCGGTGATGTCGCCGACGGCGCCCACCCGAGCAGACTCGGTCACGTCAGGCCTCGTGGCCCGGTTCCAGGTGGCGCACGTCGCCGAATGTCACCCATTCCTCGAGTTCTTGCGGCGGGCGGCCGTCCACCGGCTCCAGCAGATGCCCGACGTGGTCACCAAGGGAGAACCGATCCAGGATCTTGCCGGCGAACCAGGCGGCCGCGTCGTCGAGAATGGGCAGCTGCGCCGGGCCGCGGTGCCACGAGCACCGCTCGAACTTGTTGACCGTGTCGCCGGTCTGACTGCCGAAGAATTCGGCGACGTCGATGTGCTGGCGATCGAACACGTGCACAGCCAGGTGGCTGGCGTCGGCGGCCACCCGGAACGTGTGGTTCTTCTTCGAAAGGCCGACCAAAAAACGCGGCGGGTTGATGCTGGTTTGGCTGGCGAAACCGACCAGACAGCCGGCGTCGACGCCGCCGGCGTGCGTGGTCACCACGAACATCGGATAGTTCAGCAGCGCCACCAGCTTTTCGAATGCTTCGGTTCCGGGCTCGGGCACCCACCCAGTCTTCCCGTTCGGGTCGCCCGGGAATCGCCGCGGGGCAGCTACGCCTGGCAGCACGCCTCTTCGGCGTCGTCGGGGGCGGGCCCGAAGGTGTCGGAGTCGGCCAGGACGGTGTAGACCTCCCAGCGTTCACCGCCCGGTCCGGTGACCCACACTTTGTCCTGGGCGGCGAAGCAGCAGGTGGTGTTCATCTCTTCCTCGGTGAAGAGCCCTGCTTCCCCGAGACGGCCGATTTCGGCGTGCACCGAATCGGTGGAGGACACTTCGACGCCGAGGTGGTTGAGGGTGCCGCCATGGCCCGGGTTCTCGAACAGCACCAGCTTGAGCGGAGGTTCGGCGACGGCGAAGTTGGCGTAGCCGGGTTTGACCTTGGCGGGTTCGGTGTCGAACAGCTTGGAGTAGAACGCGATCGCGTCGTCGAGGTCGTCGACGTTGAGGGCTAGCTGCACGCGGGACATGTTGATTCCTTTCTCCGGGTGGTCATGAGCGGGTGGACGTGGGCAGCAGCTCGGTGACCAAAGCCCGGACCCGCGCTGCGATGTCGTCGCGGATGGTGCGCACGGTGGCCAGCGGTTGGCCCGCGGGGTCGGGCAGTTTCCAGTCGCGGTAGGACACCCCGGGGAAATAGGGGCAGGCGTCACCGCAGCCCATGGTGATCACGACGTCGCTGCTGCGCGTCGCGTCCGCCGTGAGGATCGTCGGGGCGGCGGCCGCGATGTCGATGCCGATCTCGGCCATCGCCGCGATCGCAACGGGGTTGACCCCGTCGGCGGGTTCGGTTCCCGCGGAGCGGATCTCGATGCGCTCTCCCGCGAGGTGGCGCAGGAAGCCGGCCGCCATTTGCGAGCGCCCGGCGTTGTGGACGCAGACGAACAGGACGCTGGGTTTATCGGTCATCGGATAGGGCTCCTCGGAACAACCGGGATCGCAGCGCGAGGGATACGTAGACCAGTCCGACGAGGACGGGCACTTCGATCAACGGCCCGACGACCCCGGCCAGGGCCTGCCCCGACGTGGGGCCATAGGTCGCGATCGCCACCGCGATGGCCAGTTCGAAATTGTTACCGGCGGCGGTGAACGCCAGGGTGGCGGTGCGCGCATAGCCGAGCCGCAGCAGCAATCCCAGGGCATAACCGCCGGCCCACATGATCGCGAAGTAGGCCAGCAGCGGGATCGCGATGCGGGCGACATCCCATGGCCGCGAGGTGATTTGGTGGCCCTGCAGGGCGAACAGGATGACGATGGTGAACAGCAATCCATACAGGGCCCACGGCCCGATGCGGGGCAGGAAGCGACTTTCGTACCAGTCACGTCCCCTCGACCGTTCACCGAGCCGGCGCGACAGGTATCCGGCCAGGAGCGGTACGCCGAGGAAGACGAGCACGGATTGCGCGATCTGCCAAGGGGAAACGGCGATACCGGTCTGAGGCAAACCCAGCCAGCCGGGCAGCACCGACAGGTAGAACCAGCCGAGCGCGGCGAACATGACGACCTGAAACAACGAGTTCAACGCGACCAGCACGGCCGCGGCTTCGCGGTCCCCGCACGCCAGGTCGTTCCAGATGATGACCATCGCTATGCAGCGCGCCAGCCCGACGATGATCAGCCCCGTGCGGTACTCCGGTAGGTCCGCCAGCAGCAGCCACGCCAGGGCGAACATCACCGCGGGCCCAATCAGCCAGTTGAGCGCCAACGAGGTCACCAGCAGGCGGCGGTCGCCGGTGACCTCGTCGAGTCGGTCGTAACGCACTTTGGCCAACACCGGATACATCATGACCAGCAGGCCGATCGCGATGGGCAGCGAAATGCCTTGCACGGCAACCGCACTCACCGCCGAGCCCAGGCCAGGGATGAGCCGGCCCAGCAGCAGGCCGGCGGCCATCGCCGCCGCGATCCACACCGGCAGGAACCGATCCAGCGTGGACAGGCGGGTGGCGACCGCGTCGGGCACCGACGTCGGGGTTGCGGTCACGAGTGGTCGCCCACCCGCAGGACCTGCGAAAGCTGCTGCAACGCAGCGGGAATCACCCAGTAGTAGACCCAGGTGCCGCGCCGCTCGCAGTCCAGTAGGCCGGCCGAGCGAAGCAACTTGAGGTGATGAGAAATCGTCGGCTGCGAGACGTCGAACGTCGCCGATATTTCGCAGACACAGGCCTCGCCGCCCGGGTGGCTGGCGATCAGGCTGAGCAGACGCAGGCGCACCGGGTCGGCCAACGCCTTGAACATCGCCGCCAGGTCGACGGCCTGCGCCTCGTCCATGGCCTCGGCGCCGAGCGTCGGGCAACACGCCGTCGTCTGATTCGACATTCTTCTATATAAGCATTCATCGAATCAGGTGGCAAGCCCCACGTCGGGTCAGGCTGGATCGGTGGGGCGTGCCGCGCGCCGCAGCGCGTACGCGGCGACGCCGATGCCCAGCACGGTCGCGCCCACCAGCACCGAAGACAGCGGCATCGCGAAGGCCAGGACCACGCACCCGACCAACCCGATCACCGGGATCGCGCGGGGCGGGCGTTCCTCGTCGGTCCGCAGGGTGAACGCGGAGGCGTTGGCGACGGCGTAGTAGATCAGCACGGCAAAGGAGGAAAAGCCGATCGCGCCCCGCAGGTCGACGATGGCGGCCGACACCGCCACAATGGCTCCGATCAGGAGCTCGGCGCGGTGGGGCACCTGAAACCTCGGGTGCACGGCGGTGAGCGCGTGCGGGAGGTGGTGGTCGCGCGCCATGGCCAGCGTGGTGCGGGAGACCCCGAGGATCAATGCGAGCAGCGAGCCCACCGCGGCCACCGTCGCACCCACCTGGACCACGGGTGCCAGCCAGCCGATTCCCGCCACCCGCACCGCATCCGACAGCGGCGCCGAGGAATCCGCCAGCCGGCGCGGTCCCAACACGGCGAGTGCGGCAACGGCCACCAACGCGTAGACGGCCAGGGCGATGCCCAGCGCCAGGGGGATCGCCCGCGGGATGGTGCGCGCCGGGTCGCGGACCTCCTCGCCCAATGTGGCGATCCGCGCATAGCCGGCGAACGCGAAGAACAACAGCCCCGCCGCCTGGATCACGCCGCCCACGGTGACACCCGCCAGGCGCAGGTGATCGGCGCCGACGCTGCGGGAGGTGAACGCGGCCACGACCACCGCGGCCAGCACGGCCAGCACCAGCGCGACGATGATGCGGGTCAGCCAGGCCGACTTCTGCACCCCGGCGTAGTTCACCGCCGTCAGCGCAACCACCGCGGCGACGGCCACCGCGTGCGCGTGTGCGGGCCAGGCGTAGGAGCCGACGGTCAACGCCATCGCCGCGCAGGAGGCGGTCTTTCCGACGACAAAGCCCCAACCCGCCAGATACCCCCACAACTCGCCGAGCCGCTCGCGGCCATACACATAGGTCCCGCCGGAGGCCGGGTACAGGGCGGCCAGCCGGGCCGACGAGGTGGCGTTGCAGTAGGCCACCACCGCCGCCACCGCCAGGCCCACCAGCAGCCCCGAGCCGGCGGCCCGCGCGGCGGGGCCGAGCGCGGCGAAAATCCCGGCGCCGATCATCGAGCCCAGCCCGATCATCACCGCATCGAACACCCCCAGGCTTCGTCGAAGCTCGGGATTGGTCGCGTTCACGGGCGCTAACCTATCAAACTAGTTTGATGTATTGTCCGAAAGGTGGCGGCGACCGATCGGGCGGTGGTTCCCCAGCTGATGCAGATGGCTTCGCATCCGGTGCGCTGGGCGCTGCTGACCGAACTCGCCGCAGGCGACCACCGGGTGCGGGAACTGGCCGCGGCCGTCGACGAACCGCAAAACCTCGTCTCATACCACCTGAGGCTCTTGCGTGCGGCCGCCCTCATCGACGCGCGGCGAAGCAACTTCGACGGCCGCGACACCTATTACCGGCTGAACCTGACCAGGTGTGCGGGGGCGTTCGCCGACGCGGCGGCCGCGCTTCATCCGTCGCTCGCGGCGACCCCCACCGCGCCGCCGGCCGGGTCGGTGCTGTTCTTGTGCACCGGCAACAGCGCGCGCTCGCCGATGGCCGAGGCGCTGCTGCGGCACAAGGGCGGGACGCGCATCCGTGCCGCGAGCGCCGGCAGCCATCCCAAGGCTCAGCTGCACCCCAACGCGGTTCGGGTCATGCGCGACACGTACGGTATCGACCTTCGCGACAGCCGGCCGCGGCCCCTGGCGGCGGTTGCCCGACGACGTTTCGACTACGTGATCACGTTGTGCGACAAGGTCCGCGAATACGCCCACGAGCACGGCGTGGCCACGGCGATGCACTGGAGCCTGCCCGACCCGTCGGCCGCCGGGGGCGAGCGGGAGAGCTACCCCGAATTCCGCCGCGTGGCAAGCGAACTCGATAGCCGTATCGAGTTCCTGTTGCCCGTGTTGGCCCGGGAGCGGTGAGCATGGGGGTCGATCGACGCCGGTTCCTGAAAGGCGGTGGGCTGGCGCTGATCGCCGCGAGCGGCGGCGCGGGCCTCGCAACGGCCGCGTGTTCGCGGACGGCGCCGCAATCCCCGCCCAACGGCACGCCGGATTACACTCTGCGGATCGGTACCGGGGCGGTGGAATTGGCACCGGATCACCTCGCGTCGACCCTGACCTACAACGGCCAATTCCCCGGTCCGCTGCTGCGCTTCAAGGAGGGCCGGCGGACGTGGGTGGACATCTTCAACGACACCGATTCCCCCGAGCAGCTGCACTGGCACGGCCAGCACGTGGGCGTCGACGTCGACGGCTCCGCCGAGGAGGGCACGCCGTATGTCCCCCCGCACGGCATGCGTCGCATTTCCTTCGTCCCCGGTCCGGCGGGCTTCCGGTTCTATCACACCCACGTCGTCCCGCGCTCGGATCTGTCCCGCGGCCAATACAGCGGCCTGGTCGGCCCGGTCTACATCGAACCCCGGCAGAACGCCGGTTCCTACGACCAAGAGATCTTCTTGACGCTCAAGGAATTCGACCCCACGTTCAGCCGGGGCGGCGACATGGCCAGCGACTTCCTCGCCGGCGAGCAGGACCACGATCTGCGGGACAAGGGCGAGTCGGCGATGAAGGCCTCGCTGGACCGCGGCGATCCGCATGGCTACGAGGTCAGCTACGGGGCGTTCGCGATCAACGGGCGCATGCTCGGCCACGGCGACCCCATCCGCGTGCGGACCGGGCAGCGGGTGTTGCTGCACGTCCTCAACGGCAGCGCCACCGAAACCCGCAGCCTCGCGTTGCCCGGGCATACCTTCACCGTGACGGCGCTGGACGGAAACCCGGTGCCGAATCCGGCGCCCGTGCCGGTCCTGTGGCTCGGTGCGGCCGAACGCATTTCGGCGGTGGTCACCATGAACAACCCGGGGGTGTGGGTGCTGGGCGACCTGTCCGACGACGACCGCGGCCACGGGATGGGCGTCGTGGTGGAATACGCGGGTCGCGGCGGAGATCCGCAGTGGACGCCGGCGCCGCCGTTCACATGGGACTACCGGCTGTTCGCACCGCCCAACCCCGCGCCGCCCCCGGCGCCCGACCGCACCATCGAGATGCTGATCGAAAAGCGCAACGCCGCCGACGGCGGGTTCAACCTCTGGACGTTCAACGGGACGCCCTTTTCGATGGACGCCAACCGGCCCGTGCTCGACGTGCAACGCGACAAGCGCTATCGGTTGCGGTTCCGCAACGCCACCGACGACCTGCACCCGATGCATCTGCACCGGCACACCTTCGAAATCACCCGCGTCGCGGGCACACCGACCGCCGGCGTGCGCAAGGACGTCGCGATGCTGGGCGGCTACCAGAGCATGGAGATCGATTTCGTCGCCGATCAACCCGGCCTGTCGCTGCTGCACTGCCATCAGCAGATCCATATGGACTACGGGCTCATGCTGCTGCTCAACTGCGGCTGACCCGCGAGACTCTACGATTTGCCCATGTCGCTTGACGCCGGTCAGGTGTTTGCCGGGTACACGATCCTGCGGGTGCTGGGTTCGGGCGGCATGGGCCGGGTCTATCTGGCCGCGCACCCGCGGCTGCCGCGCGAGGACGCGCTGAAGGTGTTGCCGGCCGAGGTGACGGCCGATCCGCAGTACCGGGAACGGTTCGAGCGCGAGGCGGAGCTGGCCGCGGGCCTGTCGCATCCCCACATCGTGGGTGTCCACGACCGCGGTGAATTCGAGGGCCAGTTCTGGATCTCGATGGAATACGTGCCCGGCACCGACGTGGCCCGGCTGCTGCGCGAGCGGTTCCCGGGCGGCATGCCCGTCGACGCGGCGATGGCGATCATCGCCGCGGTCGCCGCGGCGCTGGACTACGCGCATCGTCGCGGCCTGCTGCACCGCGACGTCAAGCCCGCCAACATTCTGGTCACCGATTCCGACGAACACGGGCGCCGGATTTACTTGGCGGACTTCGGCATCGCGCGGCGCGTCGATGATGCGGCGGGGCTGACGTCGACCAAGATGGCCGTGGGCACGGCGGCCTACGCGGCGCCGGAGCAGCTGATGGCCGGGCCGGTCGACGGCCGCGCGGATCAATATGCCTTGGCGTGCACCGCGTTTCACCTGCTGGCCGGCGTCCCGCCGTACCGGGGTCCCAACCTCGCGGTCGTGATCGGCCAGCAGGTCAGCGCCCCGCCACCCTCGATCGGTGCGCACCGGCCGGGGCTGGCGGGGCTGGACCCGGTGTATGCCACCGCGATGGCCAAGGAGCCGTCCGGGCGGTTCGGCAGCTGCGGGGAGTTCGCCGAGCAATTGCGTCGGCACGCGGGCGCGGCCGGCTCGCCCTCCGATCCGGCGTTCGACGCGACCGCGCTTGGGGTGCCGCCGGCGTCGCCGCCGAAGCGCAGACTGGGCCGGCGCCCGGCCGTGGTGCTCGCCATGGTGGCGGGCGTCTTGGTGCTGGTCGCGGGTGGGGTGGTTGCGGGTCTGAAGCTCACCGGGCAGCGCCACCCGGCGCCGGCGTCGGGCCCCTACACGGGCACCTACCGGACCGACTTCGGACCGACCGCCGCCCTCGACGACGTTCCGGATTCCGCTGCGCCGCCGGCGCTGACGAGCACGTACGGGATCCGTTCGGTGTGCCGCGCGCAAGGTTGCGTGATGACGGCGCAACGCCTGGGCGGCGCATCCGTGGGGGCCCCGACGCTGGTGTTCGACCAGGTCGGCGAGAGCTGGGTGGCGGTGTCGCTCGGGTCCGACACGTGCCGCGATGCCCCCGCGGAGTTCTGGCAGGTGTTCACGGTGCGACCCGGTCCCGGCGGGAGTCTCTCCGGGGACTACACCGGGACCGCCGCCAACGCCTGCGCGAACACGCGGACGGTGACCTTCACCCGCGTCGGGGACGTCGACATCAAGGGCATCCCCGATCCGGCCGGCATCCCCCCGCGGGTCGTATCGCCGGCCGAGGCGCTGCGCGGCCGCTACCACGTGACGTGGACCCTGACGAGCGGCGACCCGCTGCGGCAGTTCGACACCGCTGTCACCACCCATTGCCTGCGCGCCGGTGACCGATGCATGAGCTACTTTCACGAACCATCCAACGACCTGCCGCTGGTATTCGTCGACGGCCGGTGGACCTGGAATGTCGACGCCACCAGCGCGTGTCCGCGGTCGGGGGACACGACGCACCTGACGTCCAGCGGCGACTATCCGCTGCCACAACCGCCGACGGACCCCATCGCGAAGCTCAGCGGGCGCGGTCACCAGGCACAGAGCGCGCCGTGCCCACTCAACGCGGACTTCGACGAAACGTTCACGCGCACCGGCGATTAGCGCGGCCCAAGGGGGTTCGCCCGCCCGGCGAGCAACCGCGGCTGGGCGAATTGCACCTGGCGCTGCGGCTTGAGCATTTACGATCTGCCCATGTCGCTCGAAGTCGGCCAGGTGTTTGCCGGGTACACGATCCGTCGGCTGCTGGGTTCGGGCGGGATGGGTCAGGTGTTTCTGGCGGCGCACCCGCGGCTGCCGCGCGAGGATGCGCTGAAGGTCCTCGCCGCGGACTCGACCGGTGATCCGGAGTTTCGGGCCCGTTTCGGACGCGAGGCCGACCTGGCGGCGGGTTTGTCACATCCGCACATCGTGGCGATCCATGACCGCGGCGAGGAAGACGGCCGGCTTTGGATCTCAATGGATTACGTGGCCGGCACGGACGCGGGCCGGCTGCTGCTGGAAAACAGTCCCGGCGGAATGCCGCTCGAATTGGTGGTCGCCATCGCGACCGCGGTCGGCTCGGCGCTGGACTACGCGCATCAACGTGGGCTGCTGCATCGTGACGTCAAGCCCGCCAACATCTTGTTGACCGATCCCGACGGGCAGCAGCGGCGGGTGTTTCTGGCCGACTTCGGCGTCGCGCGGCGCGTCGACGATGCCACCGGTCTGACGGCGACCAACATGACGGTGGGCACGGCGGCCTACGCGGCGCCCGAGCAGCTGAAGGGCGAGCCGATCGACGGGCGTGCCGATCAGTATGCCTTGGCGTGCACGGCTTTTCACCTGCTGACCGGCGCGGCGCCCTTCGTCGATTCCAATCCCGCCGTGGTGATCAGCCAACACATCGGCGCCCCGCCGCCCTCGATCGCGGCGCATCGTCCGGAGCTCGCCGCGCTGGATCCGGTGTTCGCCACCGCGATGGCCAAGAGGCCGGCCGAACGATTTGCCAGCTGCCGCGAATTCGCCGACCAGCTGGCCCGCGCTCTGGGTGCGGACCCCTCGGGGCCCGGCGCCGTTCCGTTCCCCGACACCCAACCCGCGATCGACGCCACCATCCCCGCCGTGCGACCCCCCGATGGCAAGCGGCCCGGGAGCCGTCCCCGCGCGCTGATCGGCGCCCTGGCCGGCGTCGGGCTGCTCGTCGTGGCGGGTGGTGTCTTCGCCGGTGTGAAACTCCTGCACCACCACGACCCCGGTCGCGCCGCGGCGCCCACCGGCGCCCCGCCAACGAAGAGCCCGCCGCCCAACACGGGCCCATTCACCGGTGTCTACCAGGCGCATTTCGGGCAGGGAGGCACCCTCGACGATGTCACGGCCGCGGCGGCCAAGCCGACGACGGACACCTACGCGGTGCGCTCGGCCTGCGGCTCGACGGGCTGCCGGGCGACCGCGTCGCGCCTCGGTGGGGAGCTGCGGCTCGCCTCGAGCTCGGTGTTCGACGAGGTGGACGGGCGCTGGGTGGCCGTGAACCTCGGTTCTGACAAATGCCGGGACGCCCCGGCCGAAGTCTGGCAGGTCTTGACGCTGCAGCCGCAGCCCGACGGGACCCTCACCGGTGAATACCGCGGGGCCTCCGAAAACGCCTGCAACGAAAAGCGGACGGTGACCTTCACCCGAACCGGGGACGTCGACATCAACACCCTGCCCGACCCGAGCACGCTACCGCCGCGGGTCGGGTCGCCGGCCGAAGCGCTACACGGCCACTACCACGTCACCCGAAAATTCAAGAAGGCCATCCCGTCACAGCAGGGGGATCAGGCTGTCGTCACCGACTGCCTGCGGGGCGGGGACCGGTGCATGAGTTATCTCCACTCCAAGGCGATCGACACGCCGCTGGTCTTTGCCGGCGGAGCGTGGAGCCTGCACGTCGAGCACGACGACAACGACCCCGGTTGTGGCGGCCTGGTCTACGCGAAAGCCACCGGGCAGTATCCGCTGCCGCAACCGCCGCAGGATCCGATCACGCTGCTCACCGGGCACAATCACCTGGACGAGTCTGGCGGACCCAACTGCCAATGGAGCCTCGATTACGACGAAACACTCACGCGCACCGGCGATTAGGGCTCCCCACCGCGCGACGGTCGCAGACAACACAAGCGGGAAGACTTGTCGGGCCTTACAGTGAGGCATGTCGCATCCGCTGGACCCCGGCGCGCCGCCCCCGCACCTTGGGGGATATCCGCCGCCGCATCCGGGCCCGCACCCCGTCGGTCCTTACCCCGCGCCGTACCCGCCCAGCGCTTATCCGCAGCCGTACCCGCCGGGTCGGTACCCGCCGCCGGGATACGCCTACCAGCCGCCGTACCGCCAGACGACCAGCGGATTCGCCATCGCGTCGCTGGTCTGCGGGATGGTGGGTGGAATCCTGCTGAGTGTCATCTTCGGCATCATCGCGCTGGGAAAAACGAAACCCGGTGGGCAGCGCGGCCGGGGGATGGCCATCGGCGGACTCGCGCTGTCCGCCGGCTGGGCGGTGGTGATCGCCGTCGCGATCGCTTTCGTGGCCCTGTCGCCGACGCACCCGGTGAACGCCCAAGACATCAAGGTCGGGGACTGCTTCGCCGAGCTGCCCACCGGAAACCGGATCTCCTCGGTGAACACCGTCAACTGTGACCGGCCCCATGTTGCGGAGGTGGCCGGCGTCGTGACCATCCCCGACGGACCGTTTCCCGGAGACTACGGATTCAGCGCCTACGGCAAGCAATGCAAGGAGTCGCTGGCGTCGTACTCGGCCACGTCGCTGCTGGATCCGGACATCGACTTGGCGGTCATGAAGCCGACGCAGGATTCGTGGCAGCACGGCGACCGCGCGATGGTGTGCGTTGCGACGTTCACGAACAAGCGCACCGGGTCGATCAAGAGCTGAGCCCTCGCCGGTGGCCACTATCGAAGTGGCTGATTTTCGCGCACTCCCCGATACATGCCCCATCGGACGACCCATGGCATCACCACCCGCTCGACCGACCATGACGGGAAGCGGAACGAACGACCGGTGGGGAAGAAGACCTCGAGCCCGTTGGGCTGGATGCCCAGCAACGAACCCCATCGCCGTCCGGGGGTTCGGAAAGTCCGCAGGTCCCGACCCGCGAACTCGGCGCGAATGTTGTTAGCTACCAACGCATCCCCGCGATTGCGTGCGGAGCTGCGCAGCGGGTCGGTGGCAGCGACGTCACCGACGGCGAAGACGCCCTGGTGACCGGGCACCCGCAGCTCCGGGGTCACGCGCACGAAACCGCGTTCGTCGAGCAGTTCGGGCGGCAGCCAATCGGTGTTGGGTCGCGCTCGACCGATGGCCCAGAGCACCGCGTCGGCGGAACTCGGCGGTTGCGCGGTGCTCCACTCGACGGGTTCGCCGGTGATCGCGTCGCCCGAGAAGCCCTGGGGAACCCGGGCGCGGTGCCCCGGGTGCAGGCCCACCCCGAGGTCGGTCAATCGATTGCGGATGCGCTGCCAGGTTGCCGGGTGATACTCGCCCAAGGCGCGCTCTCCGGGGAAGTACAGGTCGATCCGCTTGCCCGGCCAGGTCGTGGCCAGGTTGACGGCGCTGCTGACGGCGGCTGCGCCGCCCCCGATGATCAGCACCGAATCCGCGGCGGACAGCCGGTCGTGGGCGGCGCGCAGCCCGGCGCCGATCTCGCCGGCCGACTGCAGCGTCGGCCGGCGCCAGAATCCGTTGCTGACGCCGGTCGAGATGACCAGCGCGTCGTACTCCTCGGCGAGGGGTGTGCCGTCCGCGCGGCGGCCCAGGACGGTGCGGGCCGCCAGATCCAGGCCCGTCAACGAGGCCTGCTCGGTCCGCGCCCCATCCAGGCGGCGGAACCTGTCGAACGGAATCCAGTAGTCGCGGGCCCAGTCCTCCGGGCGGGACAGCCGGATGCCGAGTTCTTGACCGCTCACCAGCGCGGGTTTGCTGGAAATGCCGACGACGTCGGCGTGCCGGGCCAGCCGAATCGCGGTCAGGACACCGACGTCGCCGAGTCCCGCGATGACGACGCGCTTGCGGTTCATCTCACAGGCCCTTCGCCGCGGACGGCAAACTGTAACACGTTCTACCGGCGGGGCCTTGGGCATGGCTCACTCGCAAGCCGCATCAGTAGCATTAGCCAGCGGCACCTCCGCCCGTCGAAAACGTGTCAGCTGACGAAGACCGGCATACCGGAACGGCACCGAAAGGAACGGCTCACATGACGACACAGGCCGACGGCCATCGCCACACCCCGCAACTCATTCCGCGCCGGCTGCTGCGGGGCGGCCAGGTCCACCACCCGGCGGTCGTCGGCGAGGCCAGGAGGCGGAGCGCGAGCTTCCAGCTGCGCTTGGCCGACCGGATCACCGCGTTTGCCGGGTCGATGAACTTCGTGTGGTTGCACGCGGCCCTGTTCGGCGTGTGGATGGTGTTCCTGGAAAGGAACCCGTGGCCCACCCTGACGCTCGCGGTGTCGCTGGAGGCGATCTTTCTGTCCACCTTCGTGATGATCGGTCAGAACCGACAGGCCGCGTTCCAGCAGGCTAGGGCCGACCATGACTTCCAGACCCAGGAAATGGAGCTCAAGACCGATCTCGAGCTGACCCGCCAGATTCACGTCCTCACCGAGGAGCTGCACAAACGCATCATCGGGAAACCGGGCTCGCAAGGATAACCAAAGGCGTTGCGGGGCAGGCATTAACCGAGTCTGGCGGGGGAGCAGATGGCGGCACTGGCGGCGACAATGCGTCCGCGGGTGGACGCCGCGCTGCGGGCCGCCGTGCGGGCGTCGGCTCCCCGCCCCACCGCCGCCCGGCGGGCCGCCAAGGATTTGCAGCAAGGCCTGTGGACGGCCGTCGGGGCCGAGGTCCGCTGGGCGTTCACGCCGCCACGCACCTGGCTGATGGGAGTGCTGGCCAACGTCGTCTTCGCCGCGACGTGGTTGTTGGTGCAGCCGCTGACGACGGGCCGCCACCACTCGGATTGGGTGATCCTGGTCGGCACCTACTTCTCCTCGTGGGTCCTCGCCGATGTGACCACCACCAACCTGCTCGGCGCCGACCATTACCGCGTGCGACAGGCGTTGGCCGACGGGGTTCCGTTCTGGCGGATCATGCTGATCAAGAACCTGGCCCTGCTGGCGATCGTCGGCGTGCCGACCTTGGTGGCGGCGATGGCCCTCACGCTGTGGTTGGAGACGCCGGGGCGCCTCGGGGTGACCATCCCCACCGTCGCGGTCCCCATCGTGTCCTGGCTGGGTGTCGGTAACCTCATCTCGGTGTTGCACCCGGTGAGTGTCGAGCCGCTGATTCGGCGGTGGCGCCAGCGTGGCGATCGTCTCCGCACCGGCGGCTGGGTGCTGGCCCTGTCGCTGCCGTACGCGCTGTATTACGTCGCCGACCCGATGAACGGGGTCGAGCACCGGGTGCTGTGGACACAAGTGCCCAAACTGATCTGGCCGGTGTTGGGACGGGACACGAAAAGCTTCGTGCACCTGGCCATCGCCACCGGGGTCTATTTCGCGGCAACACTCGCCGCCCTGCTGTGGGTGCGCAAGCGGGGGTTGCAGATCAGGTGACGCTGAGCTGGCGAAGTCGGGCGCTGCCCACCGTCCTCCGCCGCACCCGCGGGCGGCCATACCGATCCGCGGACAGCGCCCGCGAGCACATCGAGCAGCGGGCGTCGCTTCCGCAGGCGTTCGGGCCGCCACCGCGGTTGCGGTCCGACGTCGACGTGCACATGGAGATTCGGTCGGACTGGCCGATTTTCACCCTGACATCGAAGGACGGCGCGACGGCTCGCGGCACCGTCTGCTACCTCCACGGCGGTGCCTGGGTCAACGAAATCGCCTCGCAGCATTGGCGATTGGCGGCACAGATCGCCGCGGAGGCCGGGGTGCACGTGGTCGTGCCAATCTACCCGCTGGTGCCGTTCGCCACCGCGGCCGAGGTCATGCCCATGGTCGCCGAGCTGGTGGCCGAAAAGGCGGCGGACGATCACAGCGTGTGTTTGGCCGGGGACTCCGCCGGGGGGCAGATGGCGTTGTCGGCCGCGCTGATGCTGCGCGACGAGCGCCGCCTGGTGTTGCCGCGGACCGTGTTGATCTCGCCGGTGCTGGACGTGTCCCTGGCCAACCCGTTGATCAGCGGCGTCGACGATCCGTGGCTGACCCGCGCGGGCCTGCTGGAATTCGCGGGGCGCTGGCGCGGCGACCTGCCGGCAACCGACCCGATGGTGAGCCCGTTGAACGGCGACCTGACGGGCCTGGGGCCCTTGACCGTCCTCAGCGGTACCCGCGACATCCTCAACCCCGACGCGCGGCTACTCGCCGAGAAGGCCGAGGCGGCGGGCGTCGACATCGAATACCACGAACGACACGGCCTGGTCCACGTCTACCCGCTCACGCCCACGCCGGAAGGTCGCGCCGCCCGGGCCGTCATCGTCGAACGCTTACGCGAGAACTGAAAATCTCGTTGCCCATTGCAGGACAAATCCGGGCCGCCGATGCAATGATTGGCGTCGACATTGATCGAAGGAGATCAATGACCCAGCGAGAAATGGCGACAATGAACCATGCCGACGATCACGGCTTCCCGAGGTCGAAGTGTATTCGGCTGAGCCGCAGTGGCATTCGGGATACCCGCCGGTCCCGCACCCGCCAAGAATCCTCCAAGGTGTCTACACCAACCTTGCCACGACCGACCGCGACGAGCGGTAAACAGCACCGATCACCTTCAAACGAGAGGGGAACACAATGACCGAACAACCAGCCGCGGGGTGGTACCCGGACCCCAGCGGCGGGCCCGGCCAGATGTACTGGGATGGCGTGCAGTGGCGTGCCGATGCCCCCGCCTCGGCCGGGGGCGTCGCTCCGTACGCGGGCGACGCACCATATGGCGTCGACGCCTATGGTCGTCCGCTGTCGGACAAGAGCAAGGTGGTCGCCGGGCTGCTGCAGATTTTTCTCTCCACTTTCGCGGTGGGTCGCTTCTATCTTGGCTATACGAACATCGCGATCGCCCAAATCGCGGTGAGCGTTCTTACTTGCGGAATCGGTGCCCTCTGGCCACTGATCGACGGAATCATGATCATCATGGGCAAGGTTCCCGACGCACAAGGTCGCACGCTGCGCGATTGACGCGGTTGGCTACCCCCAGGACTTAAAGGTCAACGCCCGCAAGGCGAATTGAAAGCTTTGGCCGCCGCCATCCGGCGCACCGACGCTTCGATGTTGGACATGCTCAACTCCCCGGCGTTCACTGCCGATACCAACCGGTCGAGTACCGCCGGGACGGCGGTGGTGCTCACCCACAGCGCGCTGTCGTTTCCGGCCTGCAGGCCCTTGAGCACCGCCTCAGCGATCCCGTAGCGATCAGTGATCGCGCGCATACTCGACAGGTCGTCGGTGAACACCGGCCCGTCGAATGGCGGCCCCCCGTAGCCTTTCCCGTTGCGCAACAACGAGATCGCGGCCGCGCTGAGGCTGGCGGGATCATTACCGGTCAGGCCGGGAACCTGCATGTGGCCGACCATCACACCCACCGGCGCCTGGGCCACCAGCGTGCGATAGGGCACCAGGTCGACATCCCGCATCTCGTCCAGCGACGGGGTGACCACTCCGGTCGCATGGGAGTCGCCCGAGGCATGGCCGTGCCCGGGAAAGTGCTTGAGCACCGGCAGCACGCCGGCGTCGCGCAGGCCGCGCGCGTAGGCGCCCGCGTACTTTGTCACCACCGCGGGGTCGTCGCTGAACGACCTGTCTCCGATCACCGTGTGGTCGGGCGCATCGGTGACGTCGACGACCGGGGCGAAATCGATGGTGATGCCGAGCCGGCGCATCTTGCGGCCGCGATCCAGCGCCAATTGGTAGGCCTGATCGGCCGACTCACTGTGGGCCAGAGCGCGGGCCGACGGCGCCTGCCCGAGCAACGACGGCGCGGACAACCGCTCGACGCGCCCGCCCTCCTCGTCGACACTGACCGCCAGCCGCAGGGGGCCCGCCGAGCCGGCGATCTCGGCGAGTGAGCCGTCGGTCAGCATCGACAGGTTGGTCCAGCTGGCGATGAAGATGCCGCCGACGTGTTGATCGGCGACGACCGCGCGCGCGTCGGCCGCGTCGGTTACGCCGACCATCAGCAGTTGCGCGAGCTTGTCGCGGTTCGACATCGACGCCAGCAAGCGCGTGGTGTCGCAACCCGGCGGCAGAGCGACCGGGGCCGCGGCCGTGCCCGGCGCCGAAGTCGGCGAGGATGCGGCGCGGTGTGTCCGCCCGACCTGGAGGCCGACGATCACGCCACCGGCCACCACGGCGACGGCGACGAGGCAGGCGGCGACGACCATGGCGCGGCGGGAGGGTCGGCGTGACCGAGCCCGCGCGGGAGTCTCGTGGCGCTGCGCGTCATCGATTGCCGCGTCGGCGAAATCGGAGCGATCGTCCGTTCCTTCGGCGGGATCGGTTGGCCGATCACGTGTCATCCAGGTCGCCCATCAGTCCTATTCGTGCGTTGCAGCGCTATTCTCGCTCGCACGGGTGCAGCTCAGTCAACCGGGAGGATCGGCCCATGACGACACCCAACCAGCCCGGCTGGTATGACGACCCCCAGGATCCGAACGCCCAACGGTACTGGGACGGCCGGGGCTGGACGCCGCACCGCCAGCAGTGGCCCGCCACCGGCCCGGAAAGCCCCGGCGTCAGCGGGCAAATGGCGGCTGCCGGACCCCCGGCGCCTGAGGGCTCCGCCACAAAGATGTCGGTCAGTGTCTGGATTGTGTTCGCGGGCCTCGCCGTCACAGCTATTTCGACATTCCTGCCCTTTGCGACCGAGAGCGCCAGATTGTTTGGCGAAACGCTGGGCGCGCGCGAGGTTCCCGCCAACGGCGCGACGAAGTTGGTCGTTATCGCATTGGTCGCCATAGGCGTCGGGTTGGCGCTTCCCGTTCTGCCGGAATCCCCAGTGGTGGTAGGACGACTGATCGGGCTCAGCGTCGTGGTCGGCCTTCTGGCAGGCCTGACGATCGTCTGGTTCAACAGTGTCGCCGCGGAGAACGACAAGGGCTTGGGCGTCGTGGAAGTCAAGCCGGCGTTCGGGTTGATGGTGTACGGGGCGGCGGTCATCGTCACCGCCGTGGGTGTCGTGCGGCTCTGGATCGAACGAGCAAAGACGCAGAAACGCCCGTCGTAGGGCCGCACCCCTCGCGAAATTCCGCGTCCCGGTCAACGGTCCACAACAAGGGATCCGGTGGTCCGTGTTGTTAGTCTGGCGGAGTGGATCAGAACAGCGAAAACCCCGCCAAGGCGGCCCTTGCGGCCACCAGCTGGGCCCTGCTGGGCATGATGTCCTACGAAGAGGAAGTCTCCGGTTACGACCTCAAAAAGTGGATCGACTGGGGCGTCGACCTCTACTACTGGAGCCCGTCATACAGCCAGATCTATACCGAACTGAAGAAGCTCGAGGGACTGGGGCTGGTGACGTCGCGCGTCGAGCGCGGCGAGGGCACCCGGAGCCGTCGGCTCTATAAGATCACCCGGGCCGGGATGGACGCCGTCACCGAGTGGACCAACCATGCGCCCGTGGATGCGCCGGTACTCAAACACGCTGTGCTGCTGCGGGTTACGTTCGGTCACTTGAGCAATCCGAGCAGGCTCAAGGAAGTGCTGCAGGAACATGTGGCGTACTCGGAAGCCCGCCACCGCAAAGCGGTCGAGGATGCCGAAGGCGCCGAGGCCGAACCGGCCTGGGCGTACTCGGCGCTCGCCCTGCGCTGGGCGGCCAAGTACTACGCCGCCGAGCGCGAGTTCGCCCTCGAACTCATCAAGGAAATCGACGAGGCCGACGTCATCCTGCAGAAGGCGCCCAGGGGCGGCTACGGCAAGCCACGCACTACGCCGGGTTATTGGCGCGAGGTCGAAAAGCAGGTTCAGGCCAAGCGCAACGCGGACTAATCGGCCGCGGTCCGAGCAGCGATGTAGCCGTACACGAGTCCCTGTGCGATCGTCGCGCCCGCGCCCGGATAGGTTGTGCCGAACGCGTTCGCGGCGGTATTGCCGATGGCGTACAGGCCGGCGATCGCTTCGCCATCTTCGCGTAACACACGTGCCGCTGCGTCGGTCTTGAGCCCGCCGCAGGTGCCAAGATCGCTGAGCACCATCTTCACTGCGTAGAACGGGCCTCTCAACAACGGGCGCAGGTTGGGATTCGGCCTGACCGTCGGGTCGCCGTAGTACCGGTCGTAGGCGCTGCGGCCCCGGCCGAAGTCGGGATCCTCACCCGCGGATGCGTTTTGGTTGAACTTGGTCATGGTGTCGACGAACTCCGACACCGGGACCCCCATCCGGGAGCCCAGCTCGCCTAGGTTGTCGGCGCGCACCGCAATGCCGGCGTCGTACCAGGCAAGCGGGACCCGCATTCGCGGAAACAGTTCGGCGCCAAAGACATAGCTGTTGCGGTATCCCTGGTCGAACACGATCCACATCGCTTCGACTGGGCTGCCTGAGCGCTCCAGCGCGAGCAGCCGCTGGCCGAACGACATGTAGTCCGCCGACTCGTTGGCGAACCGGCGGCCGTGCTGGTCCACGATCAGACTGCCGGGCAGCGACCGTTCGGCCAACATAACCGCCGGCGCCTTGCCGGGCAGCGGCGCGATGGCGGGAAACCACCACGCCTGATCCATCAAATCGATGTCGGCGCCGACTTCTTGCCCCGCACGGATCCCATCGCCAGTGTTGGATTCGGCGCCCAGGCTCAGGTTGGGGCCCAGCGACTCCGACTGGAATTTCCAGCGCATGTCCATGCTGTGGTCGAACCCGCCGGTGGCCAGCACCACGCCGCGGCGGGCGGTGATCGTCACCTGGCGTCCGCCATGGTCCACCACCGCCCCGGTTACGCGACCACCCTCGGCCGGGCTGTTCAGGAGACGCAGCAGCGCGGTGTCGGTCCACACCGGGATCCCGGCGCGCAGCACCCCCGCGAACAACCCGGTCCTCGC
>NZ_LZIC01000095.1 GCF_001667185.1 Mycobacterium sp. 852002-50816_SCH5313054-b
ATGAGGACACCTCGCGATCACTGGGCTGTCCTCTATGTCGGGAGACATCCGTCCTCTATGTCAATGAATCACAGACCCCTTCGCCCACCGCTGAGCGGTTCCACGAACTGCCGGCCTAGAGGCCACGAACTCCAAAGAGTTCGTGGCCTTTACGTTTCCGTTCGGTTGGGGCACTACGTGCGGGTGATGATCGACCCGAGATTCACCGGGCAACCACGGCCTCGACGGCGTCGATCACCTCGGGGGCGTCGGGTTCCGTCCGGGGACGAAACCGACGGACCACCGCACCGTCTGGGCTGATCAGAAACTTCTCGAAGTTCCATTGAATGTCGCCCGCCGAGCCGTCGGAGTCGACGGTTTTGGTCAGCTCGGCGTACAGCGGATGGCGGTCTTCGCCGTTGACGTCGGTCTTGGCCAGCAACGGAAAGGTCACCCCGTACGTCGTCGAGCAGAACTGCTGGATCTCCTCGGCCGTGCCCGGTTCCTGGCCCATGAACTGGTTGCATGGAACGCCGACGACCGTCAGGCCGCGTTCGCGATAGTCCCGCGCGAGCTTCTCCAACGCGGTGTACTGCGGAGTCAGGCCGCACTTGGAGGCCACGTTCACGATCAGCGTTGCGCCGCTGGACAATTCGGCCAGCGTCGTCGCGTTGCCGTCGAGGGTGGTCAGGGCGATGTCTTTGAGGGTCACTCCGACGACGCTAACACTTGTTTCACCGGGCCAGCGGGCTGTAGAACACCAGGCCGTTGCCCTTGTTGTCGTAGACCACCGCGCGCCGCTCGTGCGCGTCGTCGTACGGGCCTTTCACGATGCCGCCACCACTGGCCTCGACGGCCTTGGCGGCGGCGTCGACGTCGGCGGCCTTGATCCCGACCACGACCTGCCCAGGGATGGGGTGGTCCACCGCGGTCGCCAGCGCGAGGGTGACCGCCCCGCCGTCGAGCGCCGCGAAGTGGGCCCCATCGCGGAACTTCAGCGGCATTCCCAGGGTCTCGCTATAGAGCCGGATCGACCCGTCCAGGTCGTCGGTCGACAAGACAACCATCCGCACTTCGTGCTCGCTCACTGCTGCCTCCTCGGGCTGGATCGCCTTACCCTAGCCCGGTGAGCAGCAACCGAGTCCCCGGCGGAGTGGTCCACAGATTGCCGGCAGACCTGCGTGAGGCGCTGACGGCCAACTCGACGGCGTTGGCCGCCTGGCTGGACATCACGCCCTTGGCGCGCAACGAGTTCATCTGCTGGGTCGAGGACGCCAAACAAGACACGACCCGAAAGCGGCGCATTCGCCGAACCCAGGAGGAGCTAGAGGAAGGCAAGCGCCGGCCGTGCTGCTGGCCCGGGTGCAAGCACCGCGAGCGCACCGGCAGGTAGGTGAGGCCGGCTAGGGCTGCACCTACCGATCGACGTCGGGAGTGACGGGGTCGGTGATGTCATCGAACTCGGGGTGTTTCTTGAGCACCGTGACCACCATCGAGCACACCGGAACGATGCGCTTGCCCTCATCGCGAGTCGCGTTCAACGCCTCCTCCACGAGGATGGTGGCCAGGCCTCGGCCGCCGTACGCCGGGTCGATCTCGGTGTGGTGGAAGACGCGCTGATCGCCACGATCGTAGAAGTCGGCGAGGCCGACGGGCTTGCCCTCGACGGAGATGGTGTAGCGACCCTCCTCCGCGGTCACGGTGGCCGGGGCGCCGGTCTTATCGGCGGTCATGTGTGCTCCCTTCTAAGCGGTACTCGGTCGAGGCCGCAGCCGGGTGGCCGGCAGCGGCGGGGCGGGCAGTCGCGCGACCACACCCTGGTAGCCCGAAACGGTGCCGAAACGGTCGTCGCCGTCCTCCCACAGTCGGCGGTAGCCGACGATGTCGTCGTGACTGCGCCCGACGAAGTTCCACCACATCACCAACTGTTCGCCAAACGGTGTCCCGCCCAGTAGCAGCATCCGTGCCGGTCGGTCACCGAGGTTGCGCACGTGCAGCGTCGAATGGCCCGCTCCTTGGTAGCCGAGGTCGGCGAGCGCCAGGGTAGTCCCGCCCAGCGCGACGGGCCCCGAGTCGCAGAGCAGGCCGTGTTCGAAGGCCGGATCGACCTCGATGTCCAGCGCGGCGTTCGGCTCCAGGTCGAGCTGCGCGCCCAGCAGCGGCGTGAACGTGCGCACCGGCGAGCTGCTGCCGGCCAGCTCCCCGAGAAACACGCGCGCCACCGCGCCCGGCAGCGAAATCGGCGGGGGCGCATAGTTGGCGAAGTCGCGTCCGGTGTCGCGGTGGGAATCGGGCAGCGCGACCCACAACTGAACCCCGTGCAACGCGGCGTCCGGGCCGATCGACACCTCGGAGTGACAAATACCCGCGCCCGCGGTCATCAGGTTCAGCTCGCCCGGCCGGACCAACGCGCGGACTCCGGCGCTATCTCGGTGCTCCACTCCCCCGCCGAACAACCAACTCACGGTTTGCAATCCGGTGTGTGGATGAGGGGGGACGTCCATGCGCGTGGGCGCGGGGCCGTCGGGGAGGCCATAGTGGTCGATGAAGCACCAGGCACCGACCAGCGAGCGTTGCCGTTGCGGAAGCGTGCGCTGCACCCGCATCGCCCTCGGCCCGCCCAGCGGAACCTCGCGCGGATGTAACACCTCGACACCGGCGGCGCCCGACGCGCTGCAAGCGACTTCGACCGGCGCGGTCTCGAGGTTGCTCACCGGCCCGACGTTACGCCCCGTGGCAGGCTTCACCTGCCCGGCGGCCGCAGCACCTTCATCGCCAGCCGCATGACCGGCTCGGGGACGCGGTCCTGCATCGACAGCGCGGCGTCGGCGGCGCGGGATCGCAGCGGGGTGCCGCGACCGAAGATCCGGTTCAGCGGGCCGCCCGTCGGCTCGATCACCACATGCAGCGGCGGGGTGCCCACCGCGGCGCCCAGCGCATTGGAGATGACCATCCGCTGAATCTCGCTGGTGCCCTCAAAGATGGTGTACAGCTTGGCATCCCGATACCACTTCTCCACCGGGTGGTCCGTGATGTAACCCCAGCCGCCCATCGTCTGGATGGCCCGTTCGGTCGCCTTCACCGCGACCTCGCTGGCGGCGAACTTCGACATCGAGCCCTCGCCGCGCTCAAACGGGACGTTGTTGGCCGCCATCCAGGAGGCGCGCCAGGTTAGGAGCCGGGCGGCGTCGATCTCGGTGGCCAGTTCCGCCAGCGGAAACGCGATGCCCTGGTTGTCGATGATCGGGCCGCCGAAGGCTTCTCGTTCCGTGGCGTACCACGTCGCGTATTCCAATGCGGCGCGGGCGATCCCGATCGCCTGGGCGGCGACCATCGGGCGGGTCTGCTCGAAGGTGCCCAACGTAGCCGAGCCCGACCGCTGTCCGCCGGCCACCACCTCGCGTGCTTTGGCGAGCTTGTGTTCGAGCTTCTCTTCTCCACCAAGCAGATTGGCTCCCGGAACGCGCACCCCCTCGAACAGCAATTCGGCGGTGTGCGACGCACGGCAACCCAGCTTGTCGAGCTTTCGAACCAGTTTCAGCCCCGGCGTGCCGCCTGGCACAACGAACAGCGCCTGACCGCGGTGCCCGAGTTCCTCATCGACGACCGCGTTGACCACATGCACATTGGCGATGCCGCCGTTGCCGATCCACATCTTGTGGCCATCGATGATCCAGTCGTCACCGTCGCGGCGCGCGCGGGTACGCAGATTCCGGACGTCGCTGCCGCCCTCGGGCTCGGAGATCGCCAGGGCGGCGAGCTTGATATCGCCTGGGGTTCCGAAACATTCGGGTGCCCACTCGAGCATTTGCTCCGGCGACGCGGCCTGACCGATCGCCGACAACGCCAGCGCGGGCATGACGATCGCCAATCCGATTCCGGCGCAGCCCCAGAAGAGCTCCTCCATGAACATCGGTAGCGAAATGCCGGTCGGGTCACCGATGAGGTCGCGGTAGAAAAGCGGACTGTAGAAGCCGCGCTGGGCGGCCTCCTCCAGCACCGCCCAGGGAAATTCCTGGCGCTGGTCGTAATGGAGCGCCACGGGGCGGATCACCTCTTCGGCGAACTCGTGGGTGCGCCGGGCCAGGTCGTGTTGCGCTGCCGTCGGTGTCAGGTCGAATGTCATAGATCCGCCTCGGGGTGGACAGACTCGATCGTGCCAAGCCGGTCTACCCCGTCGGCCGGGTCAGCAAACGAGGTCAGGCGGCGGAACGGGGGCCCACGTGTGCGGTCGGCAGATGCAACACCACCGCGGCGACGGGAACCGCGTCGTGCTCGTGCCGCGCCAACAGCGCCGCGTTCTCGGGCAGCTGTCGTGAGTTGATCTCGCCGGCGGCGATCCGGCGCAGCACGTCGTGGGCGCGGGCGAGTTGTTCGCGCTTGCGGTACTGGCCGCCGGGCAGTTTGACGCCGGCCCAGACGCCGTACTCCTCGCGGTGTGCGATCGCGTGCTGGGCGCAGCGTCGCTGCTGGGCCAGCGGGCAGCGCCGCAGGCACTGGATCCGCGCCTCGGTGGCGGACAGCTCGTAGGCGCGCGCCTTCGCCGCGCCGTCACCACCGTCGTCGTCGGGATAGCCGAACCACAATTCCGGGTTGGCTGCGCAGGGGTGCCCCATATCGGTCTCCTTCTCCAGCGGTGAAACGTAGGCAAAAGCGTATACACATGTGGCTGGTGCGCGCAAGAGAAACGTGACAAAAACGTATATCCGCTGCATGGAGGTGCGCCGTGTGTACTATCCGGCCTATGGCCGGAGCGTGCGGTGAGCCGTGAATCGGCCGGCGCGGCCATCCGCGCACTGCGCGAGTCACGCGACTGGTCGCTGGCAGAGCTGGCCGCCGCGACGGGCGTCAGCATCATGGGACTGAGCTTTTTGGAGCGCGGCGCCCGCAAGCCGCACAAAAGCACAGTTCAGAAGGTCGAGAACGGGCTCGGCCTACCGCCGGGCACCTACTCTCGGCTGCTGGTGGCCGCCGACCCGGACGCCGAGCTGGCCCGGCTGATGGCCGCGCAGCCGGTCGACACGAGGCCCTCGAGGGCCCCCGGCGCGGTGGTGGTGGACCGGCACAGCGACACGGAAGTCCTGGAAGGTTACGCCGAAGCCCAACTCGATGCCCTCAAATCCGTCATCGATCGGCTGCCGGCGACGACATCAAACGAATATGAGACGTATATTCTGTCTGTGATCGCTCAATGCGTGAAGGCGGAGATGCTCGCCGCCAGCTCCTGGCGGGTCGCCGTCAATGCCGGCGCCGACTCGACGGGCCGGCTCATGGAGCATCTGCAGGCACTCGAGGCGACGCGCACGGCGCTGCTGGAGCGGATGCCCACCAGTCTGAGCGCGCGCTTCGATCGCGCGTGCGTGCAGTCGTCGTTGCCGGAGACGATCATCGCGGCCCTGGTCGGTGTCGGCACCGACGACATGTGGGACATCCGCAACCGGGGCGCGATTCCTCCGGGGGCGCTCCCCCGCGTCCGCGCCTTCGCCGAGGCGGTCGAGTCGACGAGCCGCGAGCGGGCGCAATGAACGAAAGCGAAATCGAAGTGTTGAGCAGCGCCCATCGACTGTTCGCCGGCGACGCGAGGCAGCCGACGCTGGATGCCGGTTCAACGCAGTACCGCGAATCGCTGGCCCGCGCGGCCGCCCTGAATGACACTGTGGCACAAGGCCATTACGAGCTGACGGCGGACCGCGGCCGGCGGCGGATGCTCTCGGCGGCCCGCACGGATGCCGCGGCCGCCGGCGTGCTGGCCAGCGCACGCCAGGATCGGGCCCGGGCGCGTGAGCTGACAAAATCCCTCGTCGACGAGGCCCGCGCCGACGCCACCGTGACCCCGATGACCCCGATGGCCCAGCGCGAGGCGATGCGCCGCAGCGTCGCCCGACTGCGCGCGCAGCGGGCCCACGTCGTGTCGGCCCGGCTCAAGGCGCGACGGCACTCCGCGGCGCTGCGGGCGATGCGCTACCGATTGACTCACCACCGCGGTCCGGGGGCGTCGACGCCGAACCTTGCCGCCGTGCGCGCGGCCTTGTCGCGACTGGGACGCCCCTACGTCTGGGGCGCAACCGGACCCGACCAGTTCGACTGCTCCGGGCTGGTTCAGTGGTCCTACGCGCAGGCGGGCGTTCACCTGGGCCGCACCACCTATCAGCAGATCAACGACGGGGTTCCGGTGCCCCGCTCGCTGATCCGACCGGGCGACCTCGTCTTCCCACACGCCGGACACGTTCAGATGGCGATCGGCAACAACCTGGTCGTCGAAGCGCCCTACTCGGGCGCGTCAGTGCGAATCAGTCGGCTGGGCAGCAACATTGCGATTCGGCGGCCGCTATGACGAATGAATCCATGCCAGAACAAGCCGGACCCTCGCTGGGCGCCATCCAGGCGCGGCAGTCGGCGCTGGCCGGCCGGCACGGCACCGCCTCCGAGGCCGACCGCGTGCTGGCCGAGGTGCTCGCCAGCGCTCATGCCGCCACCCGTGACAGCGTCGGGCGACTCGACGCGATCGCCGAGGAGATCGACCGCGCCGCCCTGCAGCGCGGGGGACTGGCCGCCGATACCCGCATGGGGGCGCGCGAATTGCAGAGATTTCTGGTGGACAAACAACGCGAGATCGCGCGCGTCGTGTCCGATGCCCGCGAGCTCGGCCGCACGAAAAGGGCTGTCCTGGAAGGGCTGCGCGCGCAGTACGTTCTCCCCGCGGGCTAGAGCGACGCGCGCCGACTCGTCGGTGCACAGGCGCGGCGGGGTGAATTGTCTGCGGGAAGCTGCCTGGGTACTGTCGCCCGGCATGAAGGGGCCGCGACATCGATGTCGACGTATGACGAGCTGATCAACGCGATCACCTACGTCCGGGAGCGCACCGGCGATCCGAACGGGTGGCAGACGGGCTTGGCGCCGGACGAGGTGGCTGCGGTCATGACCCCGACCACCCGGCCGGAAACACTCGATGCGATCGTGCGCAAGATCCGCCAACAGCATTCGAGCCTGTTCGGCACCGCGGCGCCGGGCGGTCCGCCCGCCGGGCCGCCGCCGGGCACGCCCGATCCCGACCGCGGGCAGGGCCAGGCCGCCGAGGCCATGACAGATGCCGAAGCGGCTCTGGCACATCAGAATTCGGCTAGCTCTCAGCTCGACATGCAGGTGATCAACGCCATCCTCAACGCCCACCTGAACGCCGTTGAGGGCAGAGAAGCGCTGAACAAGTTGCAGCGGGAAACCGAAGTTGCCGTCCTGTCGCGGTCGGACCTCGACACCCCGGCCGGGGCGCGCGATTTCCAGCGGTTCCTGATCGGCAAGCTCAAGGACATTCGCGCGGTCGTCCTGAACGCGAGCCTGGATGACACGTCGAAATCGGCGCTGATGGCTGCCTGGACGTCGCTGTACGATGCCTCCCAGCACGGCCCCGACGAGCGTCCGGCCGCGGCCGCCGTCCCGGTTGCCGCACCCGCCGGCGCCACCGCCCCCGAGCCCGTCGACGATCCCGACATGGACCCGCTGCTGGATTCGATGTTGGCAGAGGACCCCGGGCCGCCGACCGATCTCCCCGCACCGTCCCCGGCGGCGAGCGCCGCGGCTCCTGCGGCGCCGGCTGTGCCGACGGTCCCGCCGACGCCGGCCATACCCGGCTTCGGCGGGGCGCCGATACCGGGCGGTACGGGCGGCCTCCCGCTACCCGGCCTGCAGGACATCGGCGAGGAGAGGCCGTTGGGATCCCATCACCCCGACCCCGGCGACGGTCCCGACGAATCTGACGGCGACGACGAGCACGACGAGGCCCACGCAGAGGACGTCGCAACCGACCAATCCGATTCGCCACCGGTGGGTCCTACGGCGGTGACCCTGCCCGACGGCGATACGGTAACGGCCGCCAGCCCACAGCTGGCCGCGGCGATCAAAGCCGCCGTCGGTGGGACATCGATCCCAGATGCGTTCCATCAGCAGGGAATTACCCTTCCCCCACCGGGAACGGCGGTGCCCAATCCCATCGACCCGCTGCAAGCCGCACCCGGCGACATCGGCATCCTCACCGATCGTCATGCGCTCGCCCTCGGCCATGAAAAAGCCCTTCTCGACGGCCAGATTCAGCGCATCGCCACCGTCAGCGGGCCGAACTTCCTAGGCTGGGAGCATCCACCGGCGGTGAGCGCGCCCGCGAGCCCGCCGGTAGAGCCGCACACACCGACACCCACAGGGCCGGCGGCCACGTCGACCACCTGACAATAGTGATGGCCCCGCCCTCCCCCGGCGGTGCACCGAGTAGGAGAGAGAGCAGATGGCAGAACCAATCCGTGTGGTGCCCGCGCACTTACGCGAAGCCGCTGCGCGTCACCAGGAGACCTCCGATTACCTGCGCACCGTTCCGTCTTCGCATGCGGCGATCCAGGAAAGCCTGGACTCGCTGGGGCCCATCTTCGGCGAACTGCGCGACGCCGGACGCGAACTGCTCGAGCTGCGGCGCCAGTGCTACGAACAACAAGCCGACGAGCACGCCGACATGGCGGAGAGACTCAGCGCGTCGGCGGCCATGTGGGAAGAGCACGAGCAAGACGCGGCACGAAATTTCGGCGGCATCGTTGACGGGGGTCGGTGACGGACGCCAATCCCGCCTTCGACACCGTGCACCCGAGCGGGCACATCCTGGTGCGCTCTTGCCGCGGCGGGTATATGCACAGCGTCGCGCTGAGTGAAGAGGCGATGGAAACCGACGCCGAAACCCTGGCGCACGGAATCTTGTTGACCGCCGAGGTGTCCTGCCTCAAAGCGCTGCTGGAAGTTCGCAACGAGATCGTGGCGGCCGGCCATACCCCGTCGATGGAGGTTCCCAGCCCGCACGACCTCGATGCGGCGATCGAAAAGCTGCTGGCGCACAAGTTGCGGCGCCGCGCCTAAACCAACCAGGTCTTGGCGCTGTCGGGATCGGGAGCGATGTCCGTGGGCGGCTCGACGGGATTGGGGCCGAACAACTCTCGCGCGCGGGCCAGCAGAGCGCGCACCTCGTCGAGTTGCTGCTGCAGCGCAGAATCAGCCATGTCCCCACGCTACCCAGCTCGTCGCAGCAGCACAATTCACCGACCGAATAGACGACCCGGCGGATCCCGGTAGGCTTAGCCAGTGGCGATCTTCGGTCGAATAACGGCGCGCCAGCGCCTCCGGAGAGCTACCCGGGAATCGCTAGCGATTCCAGCCTTCAGCTCTCCCGTGGACTGCACCCCGTGGGTGACGGGCGGGCTTTGGCCTGCCGAATTGTCCACGACCCGCGCCGAAACCGCCACTCTCGCAGAGTATCTGAGGGACGACCTGCAGCGCATCACGCGAAGCGCCAACGACCAGCTCAGGAAAATCCAGCTAGCCGGCATGCCCGAATTCGTCCGACGGGCAGAGGAAGCCAGGGTCATCGAGGAGGCCCGGGCGCGTGCCGTGCGGCGGGTCGAGTCGGCGATTCGCCATGCCCACGCCGTGCAGCCCGGGCCGCCCCCCGAACGGGAACGCCCGGACCACGCCGAGAGTTTTGACGGCGCCGATCTCGAGGCGACGCAAATCATCCCCGTGGTCAGCGACGCTGCCGCTGACCCTCAGGAAGCCGCCGAGGAGGACGAGACCGAGGCTTCCGAGGGCCGCCACCGGGCCTCCGACGAGGCCCCCACCGCCCCGCCACCCGAGCCCACTGAACAAAACCCAGCCCCCGCGGGGGCAACCGAATCCGACGACGAGCGCCTGCAGCGCCTGCTCGCGTTCGTGGTCCATCAAGAGCCGCGCCTGAATTGGGCGATCGGCGATCGCCCCGACGGCAGCACCGTGCTCGTCACCGACTTCGCCCATGGCTGGATACCGCCGGGCATCGCGCTTCCCGAGGGCGTGCGGTTATTGGAACCGGAGCGACGTACCGGCAAGGTCTCGGCGCTGGTCGGCGAGACCCTGCGCACCCGCACCTACGCCCCCGGTGATTCCCTGGGCTGGCTCGATGACTTCGCCGAGACGGCGGCGTCGGCGCGGGCCCGCGAGCTGCCCGCGGCACACGATCTCGGCTGGGAGTTGAGCCAGGCCACGCATTGGCGGGACGGATTGCCGCGGATGGTGCACACGTTGGCCCGGGCCGCGGCCGCCGGAACCGGCGTCGCGGAAGAAGAGATCGACTTGCTCCGGGTGCATCTCGATACGGCGCGCTATCAGCTCTTGATCCAGTATCCGAACCCCGACCCCGGGCTCTTCCTCAACTGCCTGCTGCTGGCCGCCACCGAAGGCGTCGTGACCGGGGATATGGTGTCGGCGAACTACCACCTCGCCTGGTTTCACAAGCTCAACGAGCCGACGGGTGCTCCGTAGGCCAGTTATCGACCGGGGCCGGGTGGCCCGGCGAAGGCTTGAGCGATCTCGAGCCACCGCTGCGCGTCCGGACCGTCCGCCGTAATGTCCAGCGCGCCCAGCGGACGCCGCTGGGTCACCAGGAAACAGAAGTCCTCGGCGGAGCCCGTGACCCGCTGGGCGGCATCCGGCGGGCCCCAGGACCAGGTGTCGCCGCCGGGCCCGCGCAGCTCGACGAGGAACGGGTCGGTCGGCGGACCCAGGTTGTTGATGATGAATGCGTAGTCGCGGGTGCGCACCCCGATGTGTGCGATCGACCGGAGGCGCTCGGTGGCGCGTCGTTTGACGCCGAGGGCGTCGGCGACGTCGAGCCCGTGCGCCCACGTTTCCATCAGCCGGGCCGTCGCCATTGATGCAGCACTCATCGGTGGCCCGAACCACGGCAGCTTGCGGCCGTCGGGCACGGCCAGCAGCGCCTCGTGCAGCCGCGCGCGGGTGGCCCGCCAATCGGCGAGCAGTTCGGCCGGTGCCACGGCGGCCAGCTCCTCGGCGCCCGTGTCCACGAAACCGGTCGGATCGGCCTGGGCAGCCGCCAACACCTCGGCGAATCCCGCCTCGTCGGTGACGGCCGTCAGCGCGACCCGGTCGGTCCACAGCAGGTGCCCGATCTGGTGGGCAACGGTCCAGCCCGGCGCCGGCGTCGGATCCGCCCACCCGTCGGACGGCAGTGGCGCCACCAGCGCGTCGAGGTCGTCGCTTTCGGCGCGCAGGTCGGCCACCATCGGCTCGGCAGCGGTCACGGTATGTACCTTAGCGACTGCTGAGCGGCTGCCCGCGACGCCCGATGACGCTGTGCATCGCGAGCCCGATCAAATACAGCACCGACCCGAAGAGCACAAACACCGGCGCGCGCCCGTCGTCGGGAATCAAGATGGCGGACACCGTGATCGCGACGATGAACGCCATCCAGAACAGCGCATCCTGCACCGCGAACACGTGTCCGCGCAGCGCGTCGTCGACATCCATCTGCATCGCGGAGTCGGCGCACAGCTTCACCATCTGACCGGCCACGCCGAGGCAAAAACCGCACACCACCATCACCGGGACACGCAGCAGGGCACCGGGGATCTGGACGAGCGCGGCCGCGACCAGCGCACCGTTCGCCGTGGCGTAGCGGCCCCAACGGCGAACCGCCGACGGCGTCAACACGTTGGCCAAGAAGGCCCCGAGACCGGAAGCGGCGAAGAACACCAGCGCGATGCCCAGGCCCCCGGTCGCGGGACCGCGCAGGTGGTGCACCAGCAGCAGCATCACCAGCGAGTTGATCCCGACCACCATCCGATGAGAGGCCAGGGCCGACAAGGTGGCAGCGACGGTGGGGCTCTGCACCACCGTGCGGGCGCCATGCAGCCAGCCGGTGATCACCGCGTACACGGCCGATCCGTGGATCGCGCGTTTGGTGTCGTCCGGGCCCAGCACCCGGGAGCCGAATCGCAACGACAAGAGCAACGCGATCGAAACGGGAATGGCCGTGATGAAGATGATCACCGAGGCGCCCTCGTCGCCGGCACCGGCGAAGAAGCGCGGCACCAGCATGAAATTGGCGCCCAGGAAGGCCGCGACGGCACCGGACGCAGTGGCAACAGAGTTCATCGTCACCACCTGCTCGCGCGGCACGACGTGGGGCAGGGATGCCGACAGCCCCGACGCGACAAACCGGGCCAAGCCGTTGGCGAACAGCGCCGCGATCAGCAGCGGCAGATCGCCGGCGCGTACCGCCAGAATGGTGCCGATTCCCGCGATGAGGACCAGGCGGCCCGTCGTCGCGCCCACCAGCACCAGCCGTCGATCCCAGCGGTCCATCAGCGCGCCGGCGAAGGGCCCCAGCAACGAGTAGGGCAAGAACAGCACCGTGAACGCGCGCGCGATCGCCATCGGATCGGCGGCGCGATCCGGGTTGAACAACAGCGCCCCGGCCAGCCCCGCCTGAAACAGCCCATCGCCGAACTGACTCGCCATGCGCACCTGCAGCAGCCGCCAGAAATCCGGCAAACCGCGCACCGACCGCCAAAGTTCGGCGGATGCGCGTGAGTGCGTCCGGAGTTGAATCACAGAACCGACTTCCAGGATTGGGTTTCACCAACAGTACAAATATTCCGGCGCCACGCTCGATTAACACAGGCCGCGAAGCGAAGATGCGATGATGGTGTGATGCCGCCGGAAGACCCCGAAGACTACATCGCACCCGCCGCGCAGCGGGTTCGCGCGGGCACTCTCCTGCTTGCCAATACGGATCTCCTCGAACCCACGTTTCGGCGCAGCGTGATCTACATCGTCGAGCACAACGACGGCGGCACACTGGGCGTCGTGCTCAACCGCTCCAGCGAGACCGCGGTGTACAACGTGTTGCCGCAGTGGGCAAAACTGTCGGCCAAACCCAAGACCATGTTCATCGGTGGGCCGGTCAAGCGCGACTCGGCCCTTTGTCTCGCGGCGCTGCGCTTCGGCGCCGATCCGCAAGGGGTACCGGGCCTGCGGCATGTGGACGGCCGGATAGTGATGGTCGATCTGGACGCCGAGCCCGACCTGATCGCCCCGCTGGTGGAGGGGGTGCGCATCTTCGCCGGGTACTCCGGCTGGACCATCGGCCAGCTCGAGGGTGAGATCGAGCGCGACGACTGGATTGTGTTGTCCGCGTTGCCATCCGACGTTCTGGTTGGGCCGAGGGCCGACCTCTGGGGGCAGGTGCTGCGTCGCCAGCCGCTGCCGCTTTCCCTGCTCGCGACCCACCCGATCGACGTGAGCCGAAACTAGGGCCCCTCCCCCGCTTCCGGGCTGCCGACCGTACGCGCCGAAGGCGCCTCGTCAGCCCGCCGCGCAAGCCTGCTGGCGATCAGCGCGCAGACCACCAATTGGATCTGATGAAAGATCATCAGCGGCAACATGGTCAAACCGACTGTGGCCGCTGGAAATAGCACCAGCGCCATCGGAAGTCCGGACGCCATACTCTTTTTCGACCCACAGAACAGCAAGACGATCGCATCGCCGCGGTCCAGCCGGGCCAGCCGGCCGGTGGCGGTGGTCGCGGCCAGTACTGCCGCGAGCAATACCGTGGCGACGATGGTCACCCCGATCAAGCGCGACACATCGACGCTGACCCAGACCCCCTTGACCACGCCCATCGCGAACGCGGTGTACACCACCAGCAGGACGGATCCGCGATCCACCACCTTCACCGACGCCGCGTGCCGGGCGATTGTCCCGCCGAGCCACGGCCGCGTCAGCTGGCCCGCCGCGAACGGCAGCAACAGCTGCAGCATGATGTCGCGGATGGCGGTGCCGTCCACGCGCGGCGCACCGCTGGTCGTCATCAACAGCACCACGAGGAGCGGCGTGAGCACCACACCGAGGATGTTGGACAACGACGCGCTGACGATGGCCGCCGACACGTGGCCCCGCGCGATCGAGGTGAACGCGACGGACGACTGCACCGTCGACGGGACGAGGCAAAGAAACAGCAGCCCGTTGTAGAGATCGATGGTCAGCACCGACGGCACCAGCGCCCGGGCCGCCAAGCCCAGCAGCGGAAATATCACAAACGTCGTGGCCAGCACGAGCAGATGCAGCCGCCATTGACGCACACCGTGCCAGGCTTGTTGGGGCGACAGCCGGGTGCCGTACAGGAAGAACAACAGCGCGATCGCCGCTTTCGCGGCGACGGACACCACGTCGGCGGCCCGGCCGTGGGCCGGGACAAGGGCGGCGAGGGCCACGGTCGCCGCCAGCGCCAGTAGAAACGAGTCGACCGGGATCGCGGACAGCCGCTTCACCAGGACGGCTCGACCGGCGGGCCGCGATCGGATCAGTGGCAGGACTGCGTGCAGACGCCGCAGCTGCCGGCGCAACCGGCCGGCACCGCTTCCCGGCTCAGCGCGAAGCGCGCGCTTTGCCACGACCCGGTGGCCAGCGTCCCGAACGCACCGGCGACACAGACGATCAGCACCACCAGCGCGGTGTTAGGGGAGGCGGCCAGGGCCACCGTCCCGCCGGCGGCCAGCATCACCGCGGCCGCCAACTGGGTGGGCGCCATGGCGCGCAGCGCGAGCTGGGCGATGGCGCCGTCAGCGGCCTGATTGTGAGCGAGCGACCAGGTCCCGAACCCGGCGCAGGCCACCGCCGCACACATGCACACCAACCCCGCGATCAACATGGCCTCACAATACGAGCCCGGCCACGCGCCCGCGCGTCGGGCTTGACGGGGCCCGTTAGTGCTGCAGGAACGAGAAGTTCGGCAGCGGCGGCAGCCCGGGCACCATCGTCAGGAGATTGGGCGCCGGCCGGCCGGCGGCCGCCGGGTAGGGCGTCGTGGCCGGCTGGGCGGGAAGCCCGACCGGCGCCGCCGCCGGCGTCTGCGCGGGAACACCCACCGGCTGCGGGGGAAGCGCAACCGGCGCCGCCGCTTGCCCGGGAAGCCCGACCGGGGACGCACCGGGCCCTTGGGCGGGGGCGCCGGGAGCGGTCACCCGGAAACCGTTGACGATGGCGTCGGTGGCCGGGGCATCCGCGACCGCCACCGCACGATCGGTGGTCACCGACAGCGACACCAGGTACTTGTCGCGCCCGGATGTCGCGATGACGTGGCGGCGGGAGGTATTGAGCAGCATGTCGCCGTCGCGGTAAGTGCCCTCGATCACCGACGACGGGAAGCCGCCGAAGTCAGCCATCGTGCCGTTGGTGGTCTGCCACGCGAGCAGTTGCTGGCTGTCGACGAAGCCGTGGGTGATGGCCTCTTTCGGATCGAAGTTGCCCACCAGCTTGTACACCACCACCTGCGCGTTTGACGTGTAGACGCTGGCCCCGCCCCGGTCGGCGATCACCGCGAACGCGTCGGGCACATTCGGGTCGGGCACCTGGGTCCAGCGAGGGGGAACCGGCAGCGTGATGTCGAGTGCCTTGAATCCCTGGGGCTTCTGCGCCTCGAGCTTGACGCCCTTCGACTGCAGGTAGTCGCGAAGCGTGCCCGCAACGGCGGGAGTCTGCGCCGGAACCGCCGGTGCGACCGCGGCGGGCGCGGGTGCTGCGGGCGTGGCAGCGGCATTCGACGGCGCAAACGGATTGGCCGCCGGGGGAGTGGCGAGCACCCGGTTGCCGGGCAGTTGCCCGGGGGCGGCGATGGCGTTCTGCGGGGCGGGCGCCGCGACGACCGGTGCGGGCTGCGGCGCGGGAACCACGGGATCGGCCGATGCGGTGGCGCCCGCGAACGCCGTGACACCGATCCCGCCGGCGACCAGACCCCCGGCGAGTACCCGCAACGTACGGGTGATCTGAATCATCTGCGTGATCCTTCCCAACGGCTCGGCCACGTGGTTAGAGGCCGACTGTAACCACAGGTCAAATGCGCTGAACAGGGCCGAAACCGACCTGGGATGAAGCTCTGATCGGTGCGCAACTGAACCGAGACCAACCTGTGGCCGGCGGGGACGGCGCGGCGGTCCTTATACCCTGTTCAGGTGACCGAATCACCGACCACCGTTTCCGGCGCCGCCGCGCCGGACTCCGATGCGCCGCCGCATCGCTACACCGCGGCGCTGGCGGGCCGGATCGAAAGCGCGTGGCAGGAGAACTGGGCAAAGCTCGGGACATTCAACGTGGCCAACCCGGTAGGGGACCTGGCTCCGACCGACGGGACGCAAATACCCGCCGACAAGCTGTTCGTGCAGGACATGTTCCCCTACCCGTCGGGCGACGGATTGCACGTCGGCCACCCGTTGGGATACATCGCCACCGACGTCTACGCCCGGTACTTCCGGATGACCGGCCGTAATGTCTTGCACGCGTTGGGCTTTGATGCCTTCGGGCTGCCGGCCGAGCAATACGCGGTGCAAACCGGGACGCACCCGCGCACCAGGACCGAGGCCAACATCGTCAACTTCAGGCGCCAGCTGGGTCGGCTGGGCCTCGGCCACGACAGCCGGCGCAGCTTCTCGACCACCGACGTCGAGTTCTACAAGTGGACCCAGTGGATCTTCCTGCAGATCTACAACGCCTGGTTCGACACCGCCGCCAACAAGGCGCGCCCGATCGGCGAGTTGATCGCCGAGTTCGATTCCGGCGCCCGTCGTCTCGACGATGGACGGGACTGGGCCGGTCTGTCGCCGGGGGAGCGGGCCGACGTGATCGACGGCCACCGACTGGTCTACCGGGCCGACTCGATGGTGAATTGGTGCCCCGGGCTGGGCACCGTGCTGGCCAACGAAGAGGTCACCGCCGACGGCCGCAGCGACCGAGGCAACTTCCCGGTATTTCGCAAACGACTGCGGCAGTGGATGATGCGCATCACCGCCTACGCCGACCGGCTGCTCGACGACCTCGAGCTGCTGGATTGGCCCGATCAGGTAAAGACCATGCAGCGCAACTGGATTGGTCGCTCGACGGGCGCGCAGGCGCTGTTCTCGGCGAACAAGAACGACGGCGATGCGGTCGATATCGAGGTGTTCACCACCCGGCCCGACACGCTGTTTGGTGCGACGTACCTGGTGCTGGCCCCCGAACACGACCTGGTCGACGACCTGGTCGGCGCCGCCTGGCCCGACGGCACCGACTCGCGCTGGACGTACGGTGCCGCCACGCCGGCCGAGGCCGTCGCCGCCTACCGCCGTGCGATCGGCGCGAAGTCAGACCTCGAACGCCAGGAGAGCCGGGAGAAGACGGGCGTTTTCCTAGGCGGCTACGCCACCAACCCGGCCAACGGAAAACCGGTGCCCATCTTCATCGCCGATTATGTGCTGGCCGGCTACGGCACGGGGGCGATCATGGCGGTCCCGGGCCATGACCAGCGTGACTGGGACTTCGCCCGGGAATTGGGCCTGCCGATCGTGGAAGTCATTGCGGGCGGCGATATTACGCAGGCCGCCCACACCGACGACGGTGTGCTGGTCAACTCCGGCTACCTCGACGGAATGGATGTGGCGGCCGCCAAGCAAGCGATCACCGGCCGCCTTCAGGCCGAGGGACGAGGGCGCGCGCGCATCGAATTCAAGCTGCGTGACTGGCTTTTCGCGAGGCAGAGGTACTGGGGCGAGCCCTTCCCGATCGTCTACGACGGCGATGGGCGCCCGCACGCGCTCGACGAGGCCGCGCTGCCCGTCGAGTTGCCCGACGTCCGCGACTACTCGCCGGTGCTGTTCGACCCGGACGACGCCGACAGCGAACCCTCGCCGCCGTTGGCCAAGGCGACCGAGTGGGTGCACGTCGAGCTCGATCTGGGCGACGGCCTGAAGCCCTACACCCGCGACACCAACGTGATGCCGCAGTGGGCCGGCAGCTCCTGGTACGAACTGCGCTACACCGATCCGCACAATTCAGAGCGGTTCTGCGCCAAGGAAAACGAGGCCTACTGGATGGGCCCGCGGCCGGCCGAGCACGGCCCGCAGGACCCCGGTGGTGTCGACCTGTACGTCGGAGGCGCCGAACACGCGGTGCTGCACCTGTTGTACGCGAGGTTTTGGCACAAGGTGCTCTACGACCTGGGCCACGTCAGTTCGCTCGAGCCGTATCGCCGGCTCATCAACCAGGGCTACATCCAGGCGTTCGCCTACACCGACCCGCGCGGGTCGTATGTGCCGGCGGACGAGGTGATCGAACGCGGCGGCAGGTTCTTCTACCCGGGTCCCGACGGCGAGATCGAAGTGTCCCAGGAGTTCGGGAAAATCGGTAAGAGCCTCAAGAACTCGGTGTCGCCCGACGAAATCTGCGACGAGTACGGCGCGGACACGCTGCGGGTGTACGAGATGTCGATGGGCCCCCTGGAGGCGTCTCGCCCGTGGGCCACCAAGGACGTCGTGGGCGCGCACCGCTTCCTGCAGCGGGTGTGGCGGCTGGTGATCGACGAGCACACCGGAGAAACGCGGGTGGCCGACGACGCTGGCCATCAACCGCCGGACACCGGCACGCTGCGCGCGCTGCACCGCACCATCGCGGGTGTCTCCGAAGACTATGCGGCACTGCGCAATAACACCGCCGCGGCGAAGCTGATCGAGTACACCAACCACCTCACCAAAGAGCACCGCGACGCGGCGCCGCGCGCGGCGGTCGAGCCGCTGGTACTCATGCTGGCACCGCTCGCCCCGCACATGGCCGAAGAGCTGTGGTCACGGCTGGGCCACAGCACCCCGCTGGCGCACGGGCCATTCCCGGTGGCGGATCCCGCTTATCTCGTCGAAGACACCGTGGAATACCCGGTGCAGGTGAACGGGAAGGTGCGCGGTCGAGTGGTGGTGGCCGCCAACGCCGACGAGGACGCGCTGAAAGCCGCGGCCATGGCCGACGACAAGGTCCAGGCGTTCCTCGCCGGCGCCACTCCGCGCAAGGTGATCGTCGTCCCCGGCCGGCTGGTCAACCTGGTTGTCTAGCGGCGCGACGGCCGGAGGATGACTTCGTACACGTGACCGTCGGGCGGCGTGGCGATCGCGTTGGCGACCGCCGCCGCGACCGTCTCCGGTCGCAGGAAGTCGGCCGCGTCGTAATGTCCCCCTTCGAACGCGACGAGCTCGCGTTGCATCTCGGTGTCGGTACGGCCGGGGTAGATCGTGGTGACGCGCAGTTCCGGCTCGTCCTCGCGCAACGAGTCCGCGAAGGCCCGCACCGCGAACTTGCTCGCCGAATACGAGGCCATGCTCGGCGAAACTGCGCGCCCCGCACCGGAATTGATGAACACCACCTGGCCCCTGGCGCGTCGCAGCGCCGGCAGCAACGCCAGCGTCAGTTCCACGACCCCGAAAACGTTCACCGCGAAGGTGGCGCGCCACTCGTCCACGTTGGATTCGGCGACGCGCCCGGGGATGGATACCCCCGCGTTGTGCACCAACACGTCGAGCTCGTCGACGATTTCGCAGCTGGCCTCGATCTCGTCGGTGTTGGTCAAGTCCAGCGGAAAAGTGGTGGCGCCGAGCCGTTCCGCGACGGCGTCGAGCCGATCGGAGGGCCTGCCCGCCAGTAGCAGGGTGTGCGTTTCCGAGAGCGCTGTGGCGATGGCGGATCCGATACCGCCGCTCGCGCCGGTGATGAGTGCGGTGGGCATGGCTCTAGACTACGGGAGTCCTGTGGGCGCTTCCCAATTTCCTTGCGGACCAGTCGCTTTCAGGCCTGCTTGCGTGCCGGTGGCTCTCCCGCCGGGCCCGACTCCCCGGAGGCGAGGCGGTCCAGCGGCGCCAGCGCCTTCATCAGCGTGTTCAGATCGGACTCGGGGAGCTGACCGAGCATCGCGGCCAGCGCGGCGTGCCGGTTGGCCAGGGATTCCGCGTGCACGGCTCGTCCTCGCGGCGTGATGTCGACCAGCACCGCGCGTAGGTCGGACGGATCGCGCGAGCGTTTCACCAGCCCGATCTTCTCCAGTCGGCGGATCGCCACGGTCGTGGTTGGCGTCCGTACCCGTTCGTGCGCGGCCAGGTCGGTCATTCGGATGGGGCCCTGATCGAGCAGGGTGATGAGGATGGACAACTGCGCCAGGGTCAGCTCGCCGGCGACGACGCCGCTCGGGTCCCCGCGGCGAAGGATCGAAAACAATTTGGACAGCGCACGGTGCAACCCTTCCGCAAGCTCTTTTACCTCGGGTGCGGTGGATTCGCTGTCCGCCATAAGTCGGCAGTCTAACCCGATATGGGTGGCGTACAAGGTAGCTATACCGGACTAATCCCGACTAGTTGAGAACCGTCATAGCACTTGGGATAGGAATCGTTGCAGCCGCTCGGTTTTTGCGGCTTCGAATATCTGCTCGGGAGGCCCGGATTCCACGTCCTTGCCGCGATCCATGAAAACGACCGTGTCGGATGCCGACCGGGCGAAACCCATTTCGTGCGTCACGACCACCATGGTCATGCCGTCGGCGCCGAGGTCGGCGATCAGTTGCAGAATCCCCTTGACCATTTCGGGATCCAGCGCCGAGGTCGCCTCGTCGAAGAACATCACCTGGGGGGCCATCGCCAGCGCGCGGGCGATGGCGACCCGCTGTTGTTGGCCGCCGGACAGCGTGCCGGGCCGGGCATCGGCCTTGTGCTTCAGGCCAACTCGGTCCAGCTGCGTCAGCGCCAGCTCCCGGGCCGCGTCTGCGGGCAGCCGGTGCAGCTTGGATGGCGCCAACGCAACGTTTTTCAGCACACTCAGATGCGGAAAGAGATTGAAATGCTGGAACACCATGCCGATGCGCTGGCGCAGCTTGTTGGGATCGTCGCGCAACACCGACCGGCCGTCCAACAAGATGTCGCCGCTATCCGGCTCGTGCAGTCGGTTCAGGGTGCGCAGCAGCGTCGACTTGCCCGAGCCGGACGGCCCGATAATGGCGACTGTGCTGCCCGCCGGGGCCTCGATATCGACGCCGCGCAGCACCAGGTTTTTACCGAGGGTTTGGTGAATGTCCTTGGCCACCAGCGATACTGACGGGCGCCTCAAGGCGCCGGCGGTCACGTGATCTCCTGGCCGAACTGCGTCGTGAGCGTGCCGGCGTGGTCGTCCGGCTCGGCGGCGACGCGCCCGCGGCGAAGCCAGGCGTCGATGTAGTTCACCAGGTGGGTCAGCGGGATGGTCAGGATCAGGTAGAAGAGACCGGCGGCCACCAACGGCGACAGGCTGCCGGTCTGCGAGTTGAGGTCCCGGCCGACCTGGAACAGCTCGCGCTGTTGGGCGACCAGGCCAAGGAAGTACACCAGCGCGGAGGCCTTCAACAATCCGATGGCCTGATTGACCAGTGCCGGCAGCACCCGCCGTATTCCCTGCGGCACCACCACCAGACGCATCGCGGCCGTGTAGCTGAACCCGAGTGCGCGGGAGGCCTCGAGTTGGCCGGCATCGACGCTCTGGATGCCCGAGCGCAGGATCTCGCCGATGTAGGCGGCGGCCATCAATCCCAACGCTGCGATGCCCAACGGATACGGATTCTTGTTGGTCAGCCCACCCACCAACGGCCCGATGCCCATCCCGATGAGCAGGATGATCACCACTTCGGGGAGACCGCGGAAGATGTCGGTGTACACGCGCGCGGGCCAGCGCACCCAGCGCGAGCGCGACAGGCCGGCCATTGCCAGCACCATCCCGAGCGCCAAGCCGATGACCAGGGCGCTGTTCGTCAGAATCAACGTGTTGGGCAATCCGACGGTCAACAGCGCGGGGATCGCTTGTCGATACAGGTGCCAGTCGAAGAAGGACTCGCGCAACTGCGCCAGCGTCGACATCGGCGCGCCCGGGCCGGCCGACTCACGGTGGTGGCTTGCGGCGATCGCGGCGAAGTCCGGTAACTGCGGGGCAGGCGCGACTTTGGACCCGGGTTTCCAGCCGGGCGGCAGGGGCCGCGGCACCCACTGGCAGTACAGGTTCGCCCAGGTGCCGTCGGCGATGACGGCGTCGAGCCCGGAATTCAGCGCATCGACCAGCGGCTGGTTGTCTTTGGCGACCGCGTAGGCCACGAAATTGCCTGGGCTGAAAGTGTTCGCGACCACCATCGCCTGGTCGCCGGGCCGTATCACGGTCGACGCCAGCGTCCCGGGCGCCACCCACGCGTCGATCTGGCGCGTCTTGAGGGCGGCGTACAACGTGGCGAAGCCGGGATACTTCACCGGTTCCAGGTGCAACGTGTCGACGACGTACGACTCCTCGACGGTGCCCTGGACCACGCCGATGCGCTGGCCGGCGGCGAGGTCGCTGAATTTGTGGATCGCCGAGCCGGGGGGCACCACCAGCGAGTAGTAGCCGAAGTCGTAGCCGTTGGTGAAGGCAACCGTGCGGCGCCGCGCGTCGGTGGCCTTCACCGATGCCGAGCCGACGTCGAAGCGTCGCGACGCCACCTGGGCGAGCAGCGCGGAGAAGTCCGTGCTGATGAAGCGGACCTGCAAGCCGAGCTTGCCGGCGATGGCGCGCAGCAACTGGTTGTCGAAGCCGCTGAATTCCCCCGTCGGATTGATGCAGATGTTCGGCGGGGCGTCCGACAGCGTGCCGACCGTGAGAACGCCCGGAGTCCCGAGGCCCAACGCGCCGACGTCGACGGAGCTGAGCGGTTCGACGGAGGCTGTCGTGTCCACGTCGTCGTGACCCGCGCTCGGCGTCTCGGTCAGATCCTTGGGCAAGTGCCGCGCGCTCTCCAGGCCCCCGGGCGCGCATTGGTTCCAGTCGGCGGCCGCGGGGGCAGCCAGTGTCAGGCCGCAGACCATCAACATCGTCGTGGCCAGTGCGAAGAGCTTTCGGCGCTTGGTACGCCGGTCCAGGCGCAAACTCATCACGGCTACCGTATCGGCAGTCGGGCGACCGGGCGCGTCGAAGCAGCTTTTACAGGACGATCGACGGCTCGCCGAGCGGGGCTTCGGCGCCGGTGAAGACCTGGGGAACGACTTGGCCGATGTCGTCGGGCGCGGCGAACACCCTGCGCCGAAACAGTTCCGCCAGCATGGTTTGGGCCATCAGGATGGACCGCCCGACGCACGCGGCCCGCGCGGCCTCGGGGTCACGCCGGTGTATTGCGGACGTCTCGTCCTCGTAGAACGGCAACATGTCGTCGCGGCTGCACTGGTATGTCATCCAGAAGACCCGCGGGATAAGGTCTTGCGACGCGCGGATTGTGGCGTGCAACCGTGGCCCCGCGTACTCCTCGTTGATGGTGCGCCGATATTCGCCTGCGATATCTGAGAAGGCCCGGGATTCCTTCGCGGAGCGCAACGATCGCATGAGCGCATCGAGTTGTCCCAGGATCCGCGGCGTGGGGTTGGTGGCCGCGCGCGCCGAGGCGAGCCCGTTGAGCAGGCCATCGAGTTCGTGGTGCTCGAGGACCGTGGCCTCATCGAACCGCTCGACGAACGCGCCCCGGTGATAGCGGGTGGACACGATGCCGTCGTGTTCGAGTTGAACCAGCGCCTCTTGGATCGGGACACGGCTGACCCCGAGCCCGACAGCGATCTCGTTGCGGTCGACGCGGTCGCCGCTGCGCAGTTTCCCCGTCAGCACCAGGTTGAGGATGTGCGATACAACCTGATCCTTTTCTTTGACCCCGTATTTCTTCGGCATCCGTTTCTTGAGTGCCTTTCAATACCGTCAAACCGCTTCGGCCATCTAGCGCAGAGAGTTTCTCACGTCTTGGCGCGCGTGTTTAGGTGTTTGGCGGATGAATCACAGGCAAACGTGCGATCAAATTGCGTCGGCGGCACTCAGCGGCCGTCGCGCCACTTGCACAGCGCCTCCGCGGCGGCCAGGTGGTAGTCCGGACCGTCGCAGCCCACGGTCAGCAGCGTGACGCCGAGGCTCACGAGGTTTTCGGCGTTGGCGATCAGATCGCCCGCCGGGTCCCCGTTGACCGCGGCAGAGCGTTCGATGCCGGCCGGGTCGCGGCCGACGTCGGCGCAGTGCCGCTCCAGCACGGCCGACTTGCCCGGCAGTTCGTCGGCGGAGGTGAAGCTGTGCCAGAGGTCGGCGTACTCCGCCACGAGCCGTAGGGTCTTGCGTTCGCCCCCGCCGCCGATGAGGACCGGGATGTCACGGGTCGGCGCCGGGTTCAGCTTGGCCAGCCTCGCCTTGATCCGCGGCATCGCGGCCGCCAGGTCGTCCAGCCGGCTGCCGGCGGTCCCGAATTCGTAGCCGTATTCGTCGTAATCCTTTTGCTTCCAGCCGGAACCGATCCCCAGGACGAGCCGGCCGCCGGAGATGTGGTCGACGGTGCGCGCCATGTCGGCCAGCAATTCCGGATTGCGGTAGGAATTGCAGGTCACCAGCGCACCGATCTGGATGCGCGAGGTCTGTTCGGCCCAGGCGCCGAGCATGGTCCAGCATTCGAAATGGGGGCCGTCGGGATCGCCGTAGAGCGGAAAGAAGTGGTCCCAGTTGAAGGCGATGTCGACGCCGATGTCCTCGCAGCGGCGAACGGCGTCGCGTATCTGGGGATAGTGGGGGGCGTGCTGAGGCTGCAACTGCACGCCGATGCGAATGGGGCGGTCGGGATTCATAGGACCACCGTAGGCTCAGCGCGAGTCGAGCACCCCGCGCAGGAGGTCGATCAGCGCGCGCGGTTGGTCGCTTTGCACGGAGTGACCCGAATTCTCGACGACGTGCGCGGTGCGGAAATTGGTTGCGCGCCTGCCGAGTTCGGCCGCGTCGTCGTCGGTGACGAAGCCCGACGAGCCGCCGCGGATGAGGGTGATGGGCGCGGACAGGTTGTCGACGTCGTCCCACAGGCCGTCGAAGTCGGGGAATTTTCTGATGGCGTCGTAGCGCCACGTCCACTTGCCGTTGTCGAGGCGGCGGGAATTGTGGAAGACGCCGCGCCGCAGCGCCTTGACCTCGCGGTGTGGTGCGGCGGCGGTGGTCAGGTCGAGCATGGCCTGGAAGCTTTCAAATTCCCGCTCGCCGTGCATCAGCGCCACCGTGCCTTGTTGCTCCTTGGTCATCTCGGAGTGCCGCTGCAGCGCCGACGGGGTGACGTCGATGAGGACGAGCTCATTGACCAGCTCCGGGGCGATCGCCCCCAGCCGGATCGCGGTCAACCCGCCCAGCGACATGCCGACCACGAGGTCGGCATGTGACGCATGCTCGCGCAGCGCGGGTACTACGGCGTCGGCGTTGAGCTGTGGCGAGTAGTCGCCGTCCTCGCGCCATGCCGAATGTCCGTGCCCGGGAAGGTCCACGGCCAGCGCCGCCTCCCCGAGGCCGACGATCACGGTGTCCCAGGTGTGCGCGTTTTGGCCGCCGCCATGCAGGAACACGACGCGCGGGGGAGTGCCGCCCCAGCGCAGCGCGCTGATCTTCTCGCCCGCCGTGCCCGACTCCACCCGCTCGACGTCGGGCAGCGGCCCCGCAACGCCCGCCTGCTCGGCGTTTTCGAACAGCAGCGAGAACTCGGACAGTCCGGTCAGTTCGTCTTCGGGGATCGCACTCACGGATCCACCATAGGACTAGAGCAGATATCGCCGACGAATGCCGTGGAACCGGTCCCACATCGCGGCGGAGCGCTCTGCCGCGGTGACCACGGCGGTGCCCTCGGGGAGCGCATTCATCAGCTCGTCGAATTTGACCGTTCGGGTATCCAGCGCGACGGGCTCGCCTTCGAGCATGTGCCGGTAGGTCAGGTTGCCCCGCTCGAAGCCCTGGGTGTCCAGCCAGTTGTGCACTTTCGGGTCGCGGTGCGCCATGACCAGTCGAACCCTGCCGTCCCGGTCGACCTTCGTGCGGCTGGGTGTGTAGCTCACCGGGCGGTACAGGTAGTCCATGCTGTTGAAGAACACCCCCATGTTGGTGAGCATCCACAGGCCGTCGTGGGCGTCGAATTCGACGATCAGCGCCTCGTCGGGCGCAAGCTCCCAGTACATGTTGGCGGCGGCGCGGCCGCGCTTGCGGTCGGCATCGGTCGCGCCGACGTCGGGGAAGGCGTTCGGGGTGTCGGCGTCGACGCCGCCGTAGGTGAAGGGAAAGTCGGGCCAGTCCGCCATCAGGCCGGTCACGAAGTCACCTGCCCAGCCCATCGCCTCGATCATCGCGCCGGGCGCGGGCAGCGGCTTGGGGGATACCATGTCGATCCGCTCGATCCGTAATTGGGCGGGCAGCTCATCCCAGCGATCAAAGCCCTGGCGGATGAACAGCTTTCGTGAGCCCGACGTGGTGGGCAGCCAGTTGGGACCGCGCTCGGGCCCGCCGATGTAGAGCTCGAATTGTCCGTTGTCGGCGACGCTGAGTTGACTGCCGAACAGGTTGGCCTCCGGTGTGTCGCCGAAGGGCTCGTGCAGCACACCCGGCCCGGGTACGCGCGGGCCCTGGACGGTGACGTTGATGAACCGCGAGGTGCCACGATTGCCGGTCAGCCGGTAGGCCGACCGCCCGTCGATCCAGGCCTGCTGGTAGGTGAAGTCGGCGCAGTCGCCCCCGAGTTTGCGGGTCGGCCCGCAGAAGGTGTGCAGCACCGGGTAGCGGGTGTCGCGCGTCTCGAGCGCCAGATCGAAGGCCTGACCCAGGTTCTGGGTCAGAAAACGGAACGCGTCCACGCGGTGGGCACGGGAGGCGGGGTTGGCGTCCTTGAAGACCTGTTCGCCCGCGCGCTGCAGCCGCGCGCAGAATTCGTTCCACGCCGACTGCAGCGCCGCGTCGTCGGGGCCGTCGCCGAAAGTCATTTTCACGCACCCAGTCCATCGAGCATCGCACCGACGACACCGCATGCGCGCCGGGCGGATTCCAGTCTGCCCTCCCGGTCGATGCGTGGGCCGATCAGTTCCAGGTCGAAACCGTGGGTGTAGCCGAGGGCGAGCGCCTGGGCGACGAACCTTTCGAGGGGAATAGCACCGTCGCCGGGAACCGCCCGGCCCGGCAACGCCCGATCACCGAGCACGTAGTCGCTCAATTGGATGAGCGCCGTCCGCGGCAGCGCCCGCTGCACCATCGCTTCGAAATCGCCCTCGGCCCAACAGTGAAACACATCGATGCACACGCTCAGATCGGCCATCTCGGCCAGTTCGACGGTGTCCCGCAGGGTATGGGCCAGATGGATGTCGGCGTACAGGCTGGACGCGTTCTCGACGGCCAGCGCCACGCCGGCGGCCTTGGCGTGCCTCGCACAGGGGGCGACCATGGCGCAAAACCGTTCGGCGGCCTGTGCCCAGGACAGCTCACCGCGGCCACCGGTGAGCAGGTAGACGGTGCGCGCCCGCACGCGCGCCGCGGCGTCGATCACCCGGCGCAACGCATCCCGTGCCGCCTGCGGATCGCCGGAGAGACTGCCGCCGGCAAACAAGTGATACACCGCCTCGACGGCGTAGCCCCTGGGCTGCAACAGGTCTGGAAAGTTCGAATCGAACAGTTCGGTATCCAGGATGCTCAACCGGGACACGCCGAGCGCCGCCCAACACGTCTGCAGGTCGGCCAGCGGCGCGCCGTAGAAGGTGACGTCGTGCACGGACAGACGGGGGTGGGCTTGTGCAACGGGATCTGTCATGTCAGGACCGACTCTCGATCGCGACGCCGAATCTCTCACGGAATGACCGGAATTCGGCGTGCAGCGCGTCGAGGTCTTCACCGATGTCGACAAGCAGTTGGGTGGAGTAGGTGAATTTTCCGTAGCGGTCCCCGCGGTTGTCGGTCAGGTACCCGCGCATCGCCGACGCGGCTTCGGTCGTCAGCTCGCGACCGCAGAATGTGTAGTAGCGCCCCACCGCGGCGACGGGATCGGCGATGAAGTCGGTGTAGCGGATGTGCAGGATGCGCGGATCGCTGACCAGCGGGTTGCTCATCGTGTTGGCGATGCTGGCGCGGGTCATCTCGAGGTGCTTTTTCGCCTCGGCGTGCAGGTCGACCGGGCCGACGATGCCTTCGGCGATGTCGGCCATCATCATGGTGCGCGACGCGGCCACCTGTACGGGATCGCGGTGCAGCCAGACCATGTGCGCGTCGGGGTAGGTGTCGAAGAGTTCCTTGAGCCGGAACCCGTGAAACCCCTTGAGCACCCAATACTTACGTGGTCGGCGGTATTGCAGCTGTTGCAGCATGGCCTTGTGCAGCCGATATTGTGCAGCCGCATCGGTCGCGAGGCCGCCGACCAATGACTGCATCGGCACCCGCCACCATGCCGTCGGTGTCATCACCCGGAAATCGAATGCCCAGGTGCGTTCGTCCTCGGGCAGGCCGTCACCGAGCATGTCGTTGTAGGGGTGGCTGTGCAGCCACTTGGGCAGCTTGGCGTTGATCTCGCGCCAGTCGGCATCGGCCCGCTGGCGTCTGGCGTCGTCGGTACCGGCAAGTCCCGGCGGCGGCGACGGATACATGACTTCCCAGAAGCGCAGCGCCCGGGCCCCGGGGTCGACGGACATCAACGCATGCATCAGCGTTGTGCCCGAACGCGGTTCACCGGTGACGAACATCGGCGCCTCGACCACTTCGTCGCCGATCGGGTAGCGGTTGCGGTCTTCGATGAATTTCAGGCGCGAGGTCAGCAGCCATCGACACACCTGCGCCGCTTCCCATTTGCCGTCGGCGTCCATACCGAGGCGGTTCAAATGGCCGACGGCGACGGCGAAGCGCTCCGGCAGCGTCGGATCACCGTAGTCGCACAACCCCGTCTCGGCCTCCGCGGACGCGAGCAGCTCGGCGGCGTTCAACGGTACGGTCATGGCATGTCCCCGCACAGCCGCAAGAGTTCGTCCTCGGCCGCCCGAACATTCAACGCCGAACTCGCCGCGTACGTCTGACCGGCCATGGCGCCATAGTCGAGAATCTTTGGCACGCGCAAACCCGCATCCACATACGATTTGATGATTTTCGCGACCTCTTTCGGCGTTCCGTGCGGTACGAGGGCCAGGACCATCTCGGGCTCCACGCCGGCCAGGAAATCGATGATCCGTTCGCGGGTGAGCACGGCCGGGTCGATGTCCTGAAATCCGCGCCAGGTTTCACCCATGGGGTGTTCGAAGCCAAAGCCGTGCAACGTCTTTGCCGATACCTGTAGCAGAAACGCCTTGACCAGCGGCGCCCGCAAAATCTCGGCGAGGGCGTCCTCGTCGCTTCCGATCAGACACACCTGGATGAAGCACGGCGTGATGGCCATCGGGTCGCGGCCCGCGCGGTCGGCGGAGGCCCTTACCGCGCGGAGCATCTCGGCGTACTGCTCCGGAGTCCAGGCCCCGGCGGGCCACCACCCGTCGGCATGCCGGCCCACGATATCGAGCATCCGCGGGCCGCTGCCGCCGATCCAGATCGACGGTAGTCGCCGTTCGTAGGGTTCGGTGTCCAGTCGGGCCTGCCGCAGTGAGTAGAACTTCCCTGCGAAGTCAACCGGGCCGTCGCTCTCCCAGAGCAGGCGGATCACCGTCAGCGCCTCCTCGAATCGGCTGACGGGCCGCGCGAAGTCGAAGCCGTACGGCACGGCGTTCTCGCTCTCGCCGCTGCCCAGGCCGAGGATGAAGCGCCCCTTGGCGAGGTGATCGATGGTCAGCGCGGTCTGGGCCAGCAGGGAAGGGTGCCGGCGCACGGTATCCACCACGGCGCTGACGAGCGGAACGTTCTGGGTCAGCACCGCCGCCGCGGCGGCCACCGCGAGGCCGTCGAGGTGGCGGTGCGGCGATGCAGAGGCGTCGGCTAGGTCCGTGAATTCCGGAGTCCAGATCGAGTCGGGCCAGAAGCTGACCATGTGGTCGGGGAGCCAGATCGAGTGGTAGCGGCCGCCGTCCAGCTCGGCGAGGCGGGACAAATCGAGCGGGAGCGTCGTGCGCAGGAACGCCGCGGGTTGAACTCTCATCGAGAGATGATGCTAAGCAGCCGCACAGCGTCGTGTCGACGAATTGGTCACCGAAGACGCCGGTGGGGCGAGGTCGCATGACGCGTCCCTCACCCCACAGGCGGTGAAACCGGAGAGTTACCCCTCGATGATGAACTCTTCGAGCTGCGTCCGCGCGACGTCGTCGGGCAGCTGCTTCGGCGGGCTCTTCATCAGATAGGCAGACGCCGCAACCACCGGCCCGCCGATCCCGCGGTCCTTGGCGATCTTGGCCGCCCGCACCGCGTCGATGATGACGCCGGCCGAGTTGGGCGAGTCCCACACCTCGAGCTTGTACTCCAGGTTCAGTGGCACGTCGCCGAACGCGCGGCCCTCCAGCCGCACGTAGGCCCACTTGCGGTCGTCGAGCCAGCCCACGTGGTCGGACGGCCCGATGTGCACGTCCTTCGTCTTGAACTCGCGCTGCAGATTGCTGGTGACGGCCTGTGTCTTGGAGATCTTCTTGGACTCCAGCCGCTCGCGCTCGAGCATGTTGAGAAAGTCCATGTTGCCGCCCACGTTGAGCTGCATGGTGCGGTCCAGCTGCACGCCGCGGTCCTCGAACAGCTTGGCCATCACACGGTGGGTGATGGTGGCGCCGACCTGGCTCTTGATGTCGTCACCGACGATCGGGACGCCGGCGTCGGCGAACTTCTTGGCCCACACCGGGTCCGAGGCGATGAACACCGGCAGCGCGTTGACGAACGCCACGCCGGCGTCGATCGCGCACTGGGCGTAGAACTTGTCGGCCTCCTCCGAGCCCACCGGCAGGTAGGACACCAGCACGTCGACAGCGTTCTCCTTGAGGACCTTGACCACGTCCACCGGCTCGGCGTCGGACAACTCGATGGTGTCGGCGTAGTACTTGCCGATGCCGTCCAGCGTGGGGCCGCGCTGCACCGTCACGTTGGTGGGCGGCACGTCGGCGATCTTGATGGTGTTGTTCTCCGACGCGAAGATGGCCTCCGACAGGTCGAACCCGACCTTCTTGGCGTCCACGTCGAACGCGGCGACGAACTTGACGTCGCGCACGTGGTACTGGCCGAACTTCACGTGCATCAGGCCGGGCACGGTGCTGTTCTCGTCGGCGTCGAGGTAGTACTGGACGCCCTGAACCAGCGAAGACGCGCAGTTCCCGACGCCGACAATGGCGACTCGTACGTCCGTCTGCGCCTCCGGCGCCCCCAACGGCTTGTGGTCACTCATAGGGCGTTCTCCTCACTCCATAACCTTGTGTCTCAGCTGATCGGATTCGTGCAGGGGTTTTACGTCTGCTCGGAGAGGCCGGGCATGGCCCGCTCCGCAGCAATGAGCTCGTTGAGCCACTTCACTTCACGCTCGCTGGACTCGAGGCCCAGTTGGTGAAGCTGACGGGTGTAGCGGTCGAACGAACTACTGGCCCGCGCCACTGCTTCGCGCAAGCCCTCCCGCCGCTCTTCAACCTGGCGACGGCGACCTTCCAGGATGCGCATGCGTGCCTCGGCCGGCGTCCGGTTGAAGAACGCCAGGTGCACCCCGAAGCCGTCGTCGGTGTAGTTGTGCGGGCCGGTGTCGGCCACCAGCTCCGCGAAGCGCCGGCGACCCTCGTCGGTGAGCTGGTAGACCCGCCGTGCCCGCCGCACCGGGGTGCCGGCCGGGGCCGCGTTCTCGGCGATCAGCCCCTCGGCCTGCATGCGCCGCAGGGCCGGATACAGCGAACCGTACGAGAACGCCCGGAACGCGCCGAGCAGGCCGGTCAGGCGCTTTCGCAATTCATAGCCGTGCATGGGCGATTCGATCAGAAGGCCCAGAATGGCGAGCTCAAGCATCGATTCACCCCCTTTTGTGATGGCTAATGACTTGAGAACTTAACGGTCCGACGCCTCGCGTCATCGTATCGCCTCGATATATTCGCCACAACACTACCTGGTGTTGGTGCGCTATTCGTCACAGCGCTGCGCCCGGGGATACGCCGTGTACCAGGCGCTATGAGGGCGGGCTGACCCGCTTGATGGTGCCGTCACCGGCGAAGACGATGTCGCCGCCACCGTAGTCGGTCGAGACATACACCGACAGCGAGAGCGCCCCAGGGGTGGTCGGGTCCGTCGCGGGTTCGATCACCAGATAGGTGGCCTTGACGTCGGAGGACTTCATGTGGAGGGTCTCCGGGGCGCCGCGCAGGATGCCCCCCGTCGCCGCGATGTCGAAATTGCCCAGGTCGACTGGGAAGGGGCCGTCGGCGGAGCTCTTCGCCGAGCCGGTTGGATCGGCCCAGCCGCCGCGGTAGTCGTAGGCCAGCACGCGGCGGCCGTCGGAGGGATCGGGGCGGTCGAGCACCGCGTAGGTCGGGTAGATCACCAGCCGGAATCCGATGGCGTTCCCGAACCTTTTGCGTGTTTGCTCGAGCAAGCCGGTCAGGCCGCCGACCGAGTGCAGCTGGGTGGGCGGGGTCAGGACCACCGGGCCGACTCCGTCGGGCTTGGCTCCCGGATCGGTGGTGAAATCCAGCGGCGTCCGGGTGTTGCCGTAGAGCCCCCAGCCGATGAGGACACCAAGCAATACCGTCGCGGCGAAGGCGGCGGCCAGGACGCCCCACCCCCCCAACTTGGGCAACTTCGGCCGCCACCTGGTGGCCGACGCCGGCAGCGCGGTGCCGCCGTCCTGCAGGTCGTCCACCAAGTCCTGCAAGTCCCCGAGGGTGACCGCTTGGGTCGCGGCGCTCACTCGCTCTAGGTGCTCTTGCTCGGAAATCTCGCCGTCGTTGAGGGCGGTGTCGAGAATCGCGCAGGTGTGCTGCCGGTCGCTGTCTTTGGCGCGGGTCGTCGTCGCTCGACCAGCGAGCGCGGTCCCCGGCAATTTCGCCACGCCGATGATCGTAGGAGTATGGCCCTGGTCTCGGCACAGGATGCGACGGCCGATCGCCGCGGCGCGGCCGGCAACAGCGTTGGTTGCGTGTCGGTGGGCCGGGCGGCCACGTACTCTGGTCAGCGTGCGACTGCAGCGACAAGTGGTGGACTTCGCGCTTCGGCGGCGCTCCCTGCTCGCCGAGGTGTACTCGGGGCGCACCGGTGTGTCCGAGGTGTGTGACGCCAACCCATATTTGCTGCGCGCCGCAAAGTTTCACGGCAAACAGAGTCAGGTCATGTGCCCGATCTGCCGGAAGGAACAGCTGACCCTGGTCTCGTGGGTATTCGGCGACCATCTGGGTGCGGTGTCGGGCTCGGCCCGCACCGCCGAAGAGTTGGTGATGTTGGCGACCCGCTTCGATGAGTTCTCTGTGCACGTGGTGGAGGTGTGCCGGACCTGCAGCTGGAACCATCTCGTGAAGTCGTATGTGATGGGTGCGATCCGCCCACCCAAGGGCACCCGCACGCGGACGGCGCGCAACGGCGCCCGAACGGCCATTGAGTAACGAAGGGCGCCACGACCAGTCGCCCAGTGACCTGAACGAATCGGCGACTGAGCGCGTGGGCAAGCACGCGAGCACCGACCGTCCCGGCGATCCCGGCGGTCCGGGGCCGGACGAGCGCGACGCGCGACAAGGGCCCGGCCGCCGCCGCCCGGTTCCGCCCGACGACCGGTTGACCACGATCCTGCCGCCCGTCGTCGACGACCGCTCGCCGCGGCGGCCCGACCCCATCCTGGAGGTCAAGGCGGCACTGGACAGTCCCGCGGCGTCGCCGCCGCAGCGCGACCCGCTCGACGAGGTCAAGGCCGCGCTCGACGGGCGCGGCGCGGCGGCTGTGCGGCGCGACGCGCCGATGCACGGGCGCCGCCCACCCGAGGGGCCGCCCC
>NZ_LZIC01000096.1 GCF_001667185.1 Mycobacterium sp. 852002-50816_SCH5313054-b
CCGGCGCTGGCCGCCCTGAGCGACGTGTTCTATCCACGGGTCTTCCTGCGCCGCGGGCGGGCTTCCGTGTCGGCCCAGCTGTCGCGGACGGTCGCGAACACCGCCGTCGCAGTTGCCTTGGCTTCGCCCTGCTGGCTGAGCTCCACATACCAGTGCTGATTGGTGCGGTTGGAGCGCACGACGCGCAGTGAGAGGTCGAAGGCGCCGTCGGCGACGGGTGCGGCGAAGTTGACCGTCAAGGCCAGCGGCTCACCGATGCGGTCGGGATGCGTCTCGATGGCCCGCACGATGATGGCCGTGGTGATTCCCCCGAAAGGGCCGACCATGTTGGCCCATTCCGGATGCGTCCTGCCCTGCCGGACCCCGGCGTCGATCACGTCGAGTTGGACCGCGTCGTCAAACGGGTGCGTGCCGGTCATTCCGATTCCTTGATCGCCATAGCATCGGGCGGTAAATCGCACAGCGATGCGCGCCGACGGCAGATTACTTGCCACCGAGCGGGGCCGCTAAATTGGGGCCTCGGCCGAGCCGCGCGGACAAAAGGAGGTGGGTCCCGCATGAAAATTCCGGATCGCCAGGCAGCGATGGTGATGAACGCCCCCGGCGCGCCCCTCGAGACCGTCGACAGGCCGGTCGGGAAACCCGGTCCCGGGCAGGCGCTCATCAGGGTGCGGGCCTCGAGCCTCAACTTTCACGACAACGTCAACCTGATGGGGCTGCTGCCCGGACCGTGGCCACGCGTGCCGATGAGCGACGGCGCCGGGGAAGTGGTGGCGGTCGGACCCGGGGTCGACTGGCCGCAGGTGGGGGACCGGGTGATGGGGACGTTTCACCCCGGGTGGCTCGATGGGCCGCCGACACCGGAGTCCAAACGCGAGCTGCCCGGCGACACCGAAGACGGGTGGCTGCAGCAGTACCGGGTCGCCGACGCCTCTGGACTGGTGCCCACGCCCGCGCACCTCAGCGACATCGAAGCCGCCACGGTGCCCTGCGCCGGCGTGACGGCCTTCAGTGCCCTGAGGGAAGCCCACATCGGCGGCGGCGACGTCGTGGTCACCCAGGGAACCGGTGGGGTATCGCTGTTCACGGTCCAGCTCGCCAAGCAGTTGGGCGCCACTGTGATCCTGACGTCGTCGTCCGACGAGAAGCTGAAGATCGGATCGGACCTGGGCGCAACGCATCTCGTCAATTACCGCGCGACACCGAACTGGGAGACCGAGGTCAAGCGGCTGACCGACGGAAGAGGCGCCGACCTGATCGTCGACCTCGGCGGGCCCGCCACCCTGGCGCAGTCGGTGCATTCGGCGAGGGTGGGCGGCACGATCGCCGTGATCGGCGTGTTGACCGGATTCGACACGGCGCCCGTCTCGGTCGCGGAGGTGATGCTCAACAATCTGCGTATCGTGGGGATCACCGTGGGCAGCGTGCGAGCGCACCGGGAGTTGTGCGAGTTCATGTCGAGTGCGGGCATCAAGCCTTACATCAGCCATGTCTTTGACTGGGAGAACCTCGACGACGCACTGGCGATGATGCGGGCCGGCCGGCACGTCGGCAAGATCGCGCTCACCATCCCCTGACGCAGGAAGGCAACGGCACCGTGACGGACTCTCCTTCGAAGCTGATCGACGCCCGAATCAAGGAGCTGGGTGACTGGCGCGGCGAAACGCTCGCTCACATCAGAAGATTGATCAAGCAGGCCGATCCCGATGTGGTCGAGGAGTGGAAGTGGCGCGGCGTCCCGGTCTGGTATCACGACGGGATGATCTGTACCGGGGAGGCCTACAAGAACGTGGTCAAGATGACCTTCGCCAAGGGCGCCTCGCTGGACGATCCGTCGGGTCTTTTCAACTCCAGCCTCGACGGCAACACGCGGCGAGCCATCGATTTCCATGAGGGCGACAAGATCGATGAGACCGCCCTGACGGCGCTCATCCGGGCCGCGGTGCAGCTGAACGCGTCGTAGGCGACCTGTACAGTCGTCAAGCGGTGCTGTACAGTCGCCCAGCACGAGTTCGAGGAGGCCATCGGCGATGACGCGCAGGCGAATTCGGTGAGCGGCGAGTCGGTCCAGGAGTTCCGCAGCCGAGCCAAGGCCTGGTTGGCCGAGAACCTGCCAAGGCTCGACTCCGAAGACGCGATGGCGTTGGAGCGCGACGAACTGGCGTCCTGGCGGCGCGCGCGCGAGCTGCAACGGAAGTTGTACGACGGGGGATTCGCCGGCATCTGTTTTCCGCGGGAGTACGGCGGGCTGGGACTCGGCTACGAGTACAAGAAGGCGTTCGACGCCGAGGCCCTGGCTTACGAGACGCCGCTGCTCCTCAACATCCCGTCCTTTGCCATTTGCTGCGCGACGATCCTCGACATGGGCAGCGAGGAGCAGAAGCGCAGCCACATCCGAGCGGCGCTGCGCGGCGACGAAGTGCTGGTCCAGCTGCTGTCGGAGCCCAGCGGCGGATCCGATCTGGCGGGTGTGATCACCCGCGCCGATCTCCGCGACGGACGCTGGATCATCAACGGCGCCAAGACGTGGAGCACGTGGGCGTTCGCCGCCGACTACGGCCTGTGCCTGGCCCGAACCGACTGGGACGCACCCAAACACAACGGCCTGACCATGTTTCTGGTACCCCTTCGCCACCCCGGGGTGACGATCAACCGGATCCGTCAGGTCAACGGCTCGGTCGAGTTCTGCGAGGAATTCTTCGACGACGTCGACGTGGGCGAAGACGCCGTCGTCGGGGAACCGGGCAAGGGGTGGGACGTCGCGTCGCGGCAGCTCTACCACGAGCGGCGCACCATGGGCGACGGCTCGGAGTACACCAGCGGCCCGGGAATCGCTGAGGCCGAAGACATTTCGATCGACCTGATGTCGCTGGTCGACCGCTCGAAGCAGGGCGACAGCGAACGCGTCCGGGAGATGGTCGGCCGCGTCCTGGTGCACCGGGCGGTACACGCGCAACTCAGCGAGCACGTCTTCCACGCCGTGGTCGCCGGAACTCTGCCCCCGGCCGCGGGATCGATCATCAGGCTCGACATGGCCGAGGTTCACGACGTCGAGAACGACACCGCCCACGCCATCGCCGGCCCGGCGGCCGTGGTTGAGGACGATGCGGGGCTGCTCGACGTCGGCACGCGTTACCTGGGCCGCCAGATCGCCAGCATCGGGGGCGGCACGACGGAGATGGCGCGCAACGTGATCGGCGAGCGGGTCCTGAACTTTCCCCGCGAGTACGCCGCCGACCGCGGTGTGCCGTTCAACCAGGTGCGCCGGGGCAAAGCCGCCGAGGGAGGCCAGCAGTGAGCGACCAACTCCGGGACATCCGCGAGCTCGCCAACGACACCGATGCCTATCGGGACGAGTTGTTCCGGCGCTGGACCGGCCTGCTCAGCTACCGCTACATCGGCCGCAATCACTCGTCCATGAACGTGGGCGAATCCGACGACACCGTCACCATCCGTCGCGACATGCGCAATGAGGCGGGCGGCCTGATGGTCGCGCCGCTGGCCATCTCGTCCCCGGAGGGATGTCAGACCGACATGGTGGCGGTCCCCAATCCGGTCATCGCGTCGGTACAGATCGTCGACCCCGGCTACGACGTCAAGCGAGTCGAGATCGTCGGGTCCGGCATCGTGCACCAGGGCCGGACCATGGGCTACGGCCGGTGCACGATCGTGGATGCCGACAATCCCGAGCGCGTGATCGCCTTCAACGAGGGGCAGGGAGCGGTCATCGGTGTCCCACCGGAAGGCCTTGGCAAGATGGATGTTTCGGGCACCGAGCTGGTGGTCGAGGACTCACCCGACCTGCCGCCGCTGTGGGAGGCCTTCGGTGCGAGCAAGCGCGACGACGGGCATTGGGTGCTGCCGGCGCTGAGCGCCGAACTCGCCTCGCCGGACGCCGCGCTGCACATCGGACCCCAGCACGTCGTCCTCGAGACCGCAGCGACCGATCTGGCAGCCGACGTTGCCGGGACCAGGAAGGTGCAGGTGATCAGCTGGCACGTCATGTTCATGTCCCGCGGCAAAGTGGGCCCCTTCCGGGTGGAAGGCACGGCGCACATCGCCGGTTCAGGGGGCGGGCGCGTCGGCGTGCGCATGCTGCTGCACGACGAGGGAAACGCGGACAAAGCGATCACCTCCGCCGCGGCGATCTTCGAGGTCGTGGACGCCCGCTAGTCGACGCGGTCGCATCGTTCCCGAACGGGAATTAAACGCAAACGGTGGGTTAAATTTCGGCCTTTCGGGGCGTCCGGCCAGGGGTGGCGGTTGACCAAAGCGCAGTTCACGCCCAAAATGATTGACATCGGATACTATCTACATCTGAAATCGTCAACAGCGGACACGATGCTGGCGTTTAACTTTCGACTTGAGTGTCGAGCCCGGTTGATGTGAGGCGTTGAAAGCGATGGGGGACAACAATGAAGCACCGCGAAATGAAAAAGAAAATGTCGGCGTGCGCGTTTGGCGCCCTGGTGGCTGTCGCGCTGGCGCCGGCAGGGGCCGCGCACGCCGACCAGACGGACCAGGACTTCACCAACTTCCTGCAGTCGCACGGCGTCAACCTCGGCACCCCGGCCTTTACCGTGAAGGCGGCGCACGCGATGTGCCAGGATCTCGACGCGGGTTACACCGAGAGGGACGAGGTGGACCAAATCACCGGGGCGCATCGACTGCAGCCGGGTCAGGCCCAGATGTTCGTCGCCGCGGCCACCGCGGACTACTGCCCGCAACACCATCCGGCCAGCGCCCCCAAGAAGAAGTAACCCCCGACAGGGCCCGACCACGAGTCGACTAAACCCTGGTCATACATCTGCGTGCATATGTATGGTGCAACAAACCCATGGGCACGACAGGAGAAGACCGGTGGCAGAACGCTTGGGGGGAAAGGTCGCGCTCATCAGCGGCGGTGCGCGGGGGATGGGCGCGTCGCACGTGCGGACGCTGGTGGCCGAGGGCGCCAAGGTGGTGTTCGGCGACATCCTCGACGACGAGGGCAAGGCCGTCGCGGCCGAGGTTGGTGACGCGGCCCGCTACGTGCACCTGGACGTGACGAGACCCGAGCAAGGGAATCGGCGGTGGCCACCGCCATCGGCGAGTTCGGCGGGATCGACGTGCTGGTGAACAACGCCGGCATCCTGAACATCGGCACCATCGAGGACTACGAACTGTCCGAGTGGCACCGGATCCTGGACATCAATCTGACGGGCGTGTTTCTCGGAATCCGCGCCGTGGTGAAACCCATGAAGGAATCGGGACGGGGATCGATCATCAACATCTCCTCGATCGAGGGCATGGCCGGCACCATCGCCTGCCACGGTTACACGGCAACCAAATTCGCGGTCCGGGGCCTGACGAAGTCAGCCGCGCTGGAACTGGGGCCGAGTGGGATCCGCGTCAACTCGATCCATCCCGGGCTGATCAAGACGCCGATGACCGAGTGGGTCCCCGAGGACATCTTCCACACCGCGCTGGGCCGCATCGCCGAGCCCAGGGAGGTCTCCAACCTCGTGGTGTACCTGGCCAGCGACGAATCGAGTTATTCGACCGGCTCCGAGTTCGTCGTGGACGGCGGCACCACTGCCGGCCTTGCGCACAAGGACTTCTCCGCGGTCGACGCCGGCCAGCAGCCCGAGTGGGTCACCTAGCCCCCACCCCACATCGAAACTGCGTCCAGCGCCACAAAATTCGGGTCTAGCACGCGCTGCGCTCAGGCTCGGCGCGTCGTTACCAGCTCAGGGTGCCACCGCGAACGATTCGCGCTCCCTTGCCGGCGCGGGCCACGGCGACGGCACCGGCCGTTGGCGAACCCGTTGGGGCCACCAGAACCACTTGCCCAGCAGCGCGGCGATCGACGGCGTCATCAGCGACCGCACGATCAGCGTGTCGAAGAGCAGGCCGAGGCCGATGGTGGTGCCGACCTGGCCGATGACCGTGAGCTCACTGACCGCCATCGTCATCATCGTGAAGGCGAACACCAGCCCCGCCGAGGTGACCACGGATCCGGTTCCGCCCATAGCCCGGATGATGCCGGTGTTCAGGCCGGCGTGGATCTCTTCCTTGAATCGGGACACCAAAAGCAGGTTGTAGTCGGCGCCGACGGCCAGCAGGATGATGACCGACATCGCCAGCACCATCCAGTGCAGTTCGATGCCGACCAGGTGTTGCCAGATGAGCACCGAAAGCCCGAAGGACGCCCCGAGCGAAAGCAGGACCGTGCCGACGATCACCGCTGAGGCCACGACGCTTCGCGTGATGATCAGCATGATGATGAAAATCAGGCACAGCGAGGCGATTCCGGCGATCAGCAGGTCATAGTTGCTGCCGTCCTGCATGTCCTTGAAGGTGGCCGCGGTCCCGCCGAGGTAGATCTTGGAGCCTTCCAGCGGCGTGCCCTTGAGCGCCTCGTACGTGGCCTTCTTGATCCCATCGATGTGCGAAATGCCCTCCGGCGTCATGGGATCGCCGTCGTGGCTGATGATGAAGCGCACCGCGTGGCCGTCGGGCGGCAGGAAGTTCTTCATGCCCTTCTTGAACTCGGCGTTGTTGAAGGTCTCCGGGGGCAGGTAGAACGAGTCGTCGTTCTTGGAGGCGTCGAACGCCTTGCCCATGGCGTTGGAGTTCTTCTGGGCCTCGTTCTGCTGATCCTGCAGACCCTTTTGGGTCGAATACATCGTCAGCATCGTCGTTTTCATCGCCTTCATGTTCTCGATCATGGAGGGCATCAGCGCCACCATCTGAGGCATCAGGGTGTCGAGGTGATCCATGACGGGCAGCAGGCTCTGGATGTCATCGGTCATCGTGTCGATGCCGTCCAGGGCGTCGAAGACCGAGCGAAGCGAAAAGCAGACCGGGATGTCATAGCAGTGCTTTTCCCAGTAGAAATAGCTTCGGAGCGGGCGGAAGAAGTCCTCGAAATCGGCCATGTGGTCGCGCAATTCGGCGATGTCGATGGTCATCTCATGCATCTTTTTGACCATGATGTGCATGCTGTCGGCCATCTGCGCGGTGATGCTCTGCATCTTGACCATGCTGTCGATGGTGGTCTGCATCATGTCGGCCTGGTGCAGCATGTCGGCCATCTGATCCGCTTGGTACTTCTGGTTCATCTGCTGGGAGACGCCCTGCATGCTGATCTGAAACGGGATCGAGGTGTGCTCGATCGGCGTGCCCTGCGGCCGGGTGATCGCCTGCACGCGTGAGATTCCGGGCACCCGGAAGATCGACTTGGCGATCTTGTCGATGACCAGGAAGTCGGCGGAATTGCGGAGGTCGTGGTCACTTTCGATCATCAGTAGCTCGGGGTTCATCCGCGCCATGGAGAAGTGCCGGTCGGCGGCCGCGTAGCCGGCGTTCGCCGGCAGATCGGCGGGCAGGTATTTGCGGTCGTTGTAGTTGGTCCGGTACCCGGGCAGGGTGAGCAGGCCGACGAGCGCGATCGCGATCGTCACGATCAGAACGGGCCCGGGCCACCGGACGACGACGGCGCCGATCTTGCGCCAGCCGCGGATGCGCTGCGCCCGCCTGGGCTCGAGGGTCTGGCGGAAGCGCGACGCCACCGAGATCACCGCGGGGCCCAGCGTCAAGGCCGCGGTGACCACGACGACCATGCCGATGGCCAACGGGATGCCCAGCGTCTGGAAGTAGGGCAGGTTGGTGAAGTGCAGGCAGAACGTCGCGCCCGCGATGGTCAAACCCGACCCCGCCACCACGTGCGCGGTGCCGCCAAACATCGTGTAATAGGCGTCTTCTCGCGATTCGCCGACCGAGCGGGCTTCCTGATATCGCCCGATCAGGAAGATCGCGTAGTCGGTGGCGGCCGCGATCGCCAGCGTGACCAACAGGTTCGTGGCGAAGGTGGAGAGCCCGATGATGTTGTGGTAGCCGAGGAAGGCCACCATGCCGCGGGCGGCGGCCAGTTCGAGCACGACCATCACCAACGTGAGCAGCACCGTGACGATGGACCGGTAGACCATCAGCAGCATCGCGATGATCACGATGAAGGTGACGGTGGTGATCACCTGCAGGCTGCGGTCGCCGGCGATGTGCTGATCCGCTTGCACCGCGGCGGGTCCGGTGACATAGGCCTTGACCCCGCTGGGCGGGGGCAGGTTTTTGACGATGTCTTGGACGGCCTCGACCGACTCGTTGGCCAGGGCCTCGCCCTGGTTGCCGGCGAGGTAGACCTGGACGTAGGCGGCCTTGCCGTCGTTGCTCTGGACGCCGGCCCCACTGAGTGGGTCGCTCCACATGTCTTGGACGTGCTCGACGTGTTTGGTGTCGGCGTCGAGCTTTTTGACCATCCGGTCGTAGTAGGCATGGGCGTCGGCGCCCAGCGGATTTTGGCCCTCCAGCACGATCATGACCGAGCTGTTGGACTTGTATTCGCCGAACACCTCACCCATGTGTTTTGTCGCGATGACCGATTGCGCGTCGTCGGGGCTCATCGAGACCGAGCGCATCTTCCCGACCTCGTCCAGCTGCGGGACGATCGTGTTGAGCACCGCAATGATCCCGATCCAGCCCAGGATGATGGGCACGGCGAAGCGTCGGATGATTCGCGGGATCGCCGGGCGCACGGCGTGTCTGGTGATGGGGAGGGTGTCGGTCGGGTGTTCAGCGCTTGCGCTCATGCGGATTTCACCAAGCAAAAGGTCAGGGCGTGCACGCCGTCGGTTACCTTCTCGTCCTTGACCTCATCGTCGATGGTGATGCGACAACCGAGGCGGTCACCGTCGCTTTGCGCCGAGAGGTTCGGGAAGACCGACGGGGCGGTCGTGGACAGGACCAAGGTCCAGGGCAGCGGCGCGTCGTCGATCCGTTTCGGGTCGGCGGACAGATCCAGATAGTTCACATTGGCGTGACTGGCCGAGCCGAAGATCTCGTATTTGACGACCTTGGGTTTGAACGGCTTGGAATCCTCCTGCCGTGGGCTCGTCAGGACACCGGTGTCGTTGGCCGTGAAGAACGACTTGACCCGCGCCACCGTGAACCCGCCGATCACCACCACCGCCACGATCAACATCGGCAACCACGCGTTGCGCACGACTTTGGATAGCTGCACCTGCGTGGATTCCTCTCGTCGTCAAATCAACGTTGGTGCGTCGCCTGCGCGGTGATCACCGTTATTAGGTTGCGCCACAACGGCGTTCATCCGCCGTCGTGATCGGTTTGGGTTTTCGAGCCCCGGGAAGTCTGTCCCTGCACCGCGAACCCCCGTCTGATGCCACCACAGCATAATACACCGCCTGCATAATTTGCAGACAATGCAAACGAAGGTGATCTAGCTAACTATCCGGCGTCACTGGGCGAAGATGCTGTTGACCAGGGCGGCGGCGCGCTCGACGTAGGGCATCGGCGTGTCGTCGAAATCCTGTGGGTCGGCACTGGCCCAGCGCTCGATGCCCGAACGCACCGCCGTCAACGCCAGCGCCGCGATCAACGCGGGTATCTCGTCGTCGGGGCGCATCTTTTGGCGACGGGCGACGATGTCGGTCAGCTGGTTCTGAAACCTTTCGAGCTCGGCGAGGAACGCCGCCAACACCGCGGGGCTGGTCTTGCAGAGTTCGAGCATGCCCGCGGCCTGTTCGCGCAGCGGCGGCATGTCGCGCAGATGGTGTCCCGCGAGGCTGATCAGCTCCGCGAGGACCACCGAATAGGGCGCCGGCCCGGCCGCGACGAATTCCGCGGCGAGCTCCCCGGGTAGGTCCGACGGGCCATAGGCGATCGCGGACTCTTTGTTCGGGAAGTAATTGAAGAACGTGCGCGTCGAAATCCCGGCTTCGACGCAGATCTCTTCGATGGTCACCTTGTCGAAGCCGCGTTCGAGCGCCAAGCGCACCGCGGCGTCGCGGACGTCGGCGCTGGTCTGGCGACGACGCCGCTCGCGAAGACCCAGGGGATTGCCCATGCCACTAATAGTTGCACAAACCGCAAACTTTGCAGTCAACTTGCCGCGGGTGGGGCGAGGGCGTCGCGCAGGTGATCGCATTGACTGGCGAAGAATCGGACCGAGACCGGCGCCTTGTCCGCGATCTGGTCGAACGCGTGAAACGCGCCCGGGACGACCTCCTCGTGCACGCGAACCCCCGCTTCGCGCAGCCGCCGCCCGTAGTCCAGACACTCCTGATGGAACAGGTCCAGCGTCCCGACGCCGATCCAGGCCGGCGGCAGGCCCGAGAGATCTTCCCGGCGCGCCGGCGCGGCCTCAGCGGGATCCGCGCCGCTCAGGTACCACCGCCACGCCTGCTGGTTGTCGGTGTCGGTCCACATGAGCCGCTTGTGACCGCCGCGGTTGGCGCCGGTGCGATCGTCGAGCATCGGGTACACCAGCATCTGAAACGCAAGGCTGATGTCCTTGCGATCGTGCGCCCGCTGCGCCACGGCCGCCGCGAAGTGACCGCCGGCGCTGGCCCCGCCGACCGCCACGCGATCCGGGTCGACCCACGGCTGGTCCGCCAGCCAGCGCAGCGCCGCGTAACAATCCTCGACCGGGATCGGGTAGGGGTGCTCGGGTGCCAGCCGGTGGTCGACCGCGGCCACCGCGACCCCGGTCCGATGCGACAGCTTTCGCAGGAATTTGTCGTCCTGGGCGGCGTGACCCATGATCGTGCCGCCGCCGTGGATCCACAACATCGCCGGCGCCCGCACGGGAAGGCGGGCAGGCCGATGCAGGCGGACGGTCACGTGCTCGTTGACCGCGGCCACCGGGACGTTGCGGATCCGGCCCGCGCTGCCCATCAGGTTCATGAGCCGGCGCTGGATCTTGTAGCCCCGGTGCAGGGCGTAGCCGCGGGGCAGGAATCGGGCCGCCGCACGCAGACCGGGGTCCAACGCGTGCCGTGACGTGAAGGCGTTGTCCGCGTATGCGTTTGCCATCGCGTGCCCTTCGGTTCGGTTCGCCGACCCTACCTGAAGCCATCGACGTCCACAGGCATTAACTGATTGGCCCGTGCGCCGAGGGGGTAAACGGGGTCGTGGCTTCGACCCTGACCAAGATCATCAGCGTCCTGGACCCTCGCACCGGCGACACCGTGTCGCAGGTGCCCATCACCGAGCCGGCCGACTGCGACGAGGCGATCCGGCGAGCCGCGGAGGCCGCACCCGGCTGGGCGCGCACGCGTTCCGCCGAACGTGCCGCCGCGATCGCCGCGGCGGCGGCCGATGTCCGCGCCGCGGCCCGCGAACTCGCCGAACTGAACGAGCGCGAGACCGGGAAGCTGCGCGACGACGCCCTCGGTGGCGTGGACGCCGGTGTCGGCACCCTGATGCAGTACGCCCAGCTTGGGCCGTTGCACCGCGGGCGCAGCCTGCAGGGCGGGTGGTCGGCGACCGATCTGATGGTTCCCCAGCCACGCGGCGTGGTGGCGGTGCTCGCGCCCTGGAACGACCCCGTGGCGGTGGCCGCCGGGCTGCTCGGCGCGGCGCTGGTGACCGGAAACACCGTGGTGCACAAGCCCAGCGAGCGCTGCCCGCAGACGGGCCGGCGGTTCGCCGAACTGTTGGCCGCGCGCCTGCCCGACGGCGTGCTGCAGATCGTCGACGGCGATGAAACGGTCGGTGCCCGGCTGGCCGAGGCGGAGCGCGTCGACGTGGTCGCGCACGTGGGCAGCAGCGCGGCCGGCCGAGAGATCGCCCGCGCCTGCGCCGAACGCGGCGCGAAGGCGCTGCTGGAGAACGGCGGCAACGACGCGTTGATCGTCGACGCCGACGTCGACCCCGGCTGGGCGGCCGGCCAGGCCGCACTGGGCGCCTTCGCCAACGCGGGTCAGGTCGGCGTGTCGGTGGAGCGAATCTATGTCGTCCAGTCCATCGCTGACGCGTTCGTCGGCGCGCTGGCCGACGAGGCCGCATCGTGGACCGATCGGATCGGGCCGCTGGTCGACGAGCGTCATCGCGATCAGGTGCACGCGCACGTCCAGGACGCGGTCCGGCGTGGGGCCCACGTCTTGGCCGGCGGCGAACCGGGACCGGGTCCGGGGGCCTTCTACCCGCCCACGGTGCTGACGGACTGCACGCCCGACATGCTGGTGATGAGCGAGGAAACGTTCGGTCCGATCGCCGCGGTGCGAATGGTTCCCGACTTCGCCGGCGCCCTGGCCGAGGCGGCCGACGACCGCTACGGGCTCGCCGCGACCGTGCTGACCGCCGACATGGCGCACGCGCAGGAGGCGTGGCACAGCCTGCCGGTGGGCACCGTCAAGATCAACAATGTGTTCGGCGGCGCCCCCGGGGGCGCGTCCCAGCCGCGCCGCGCCAGCGGCAGTGGGTTCGGCTTCGGTCCCGAGCTCCTCGACGAGATGACCACGATGAAGCTGGTGCACTGGTCGCCCGCGCCCGTATCCCGCGAGGGTGCAACTACCGACGGCCCTATTTGAGAAACGCGTCGCTAGTTCCACTTTCGGCAGTCCGCTCGAGGTCCAGCAGGACGCGCTTGGCGGCGGTACCGCCGCGGTAGGCGCCCATCGTTCCGTCGGAACGGATCACCCGGTGGCACGGCACGAAAATGGGAATGGGGTTGGTCGCGCATGCGGTGCCGACGGCGCGCACGGCCTTGGGGGAGCCCGACAGCCGGGCGAGGGTGGCGTAGCTGGCAGTGCTGCCGTAGCCGACGTCGACGCTGAGGTGTTGGAGAACCGTGCGCCGAAAGCCTTGGGACAGTGACCAGTCCAGCGCGACGTCGAAGCCGTGGCGGCGGCCGGTGAGGTATTCGTCGAGTTGCCGCGCAACAGGATCCAGCCGGGTGGGCGACTCGAGCACCCGCGGGCTGATGCGCTCCGAAAGGTTCTGCAAGACGCTGTCGCGGTCTTCGTTAGCGAACGCCACCCGCAGCAGTCCTCGGGGAGTGGCCGCCAACAGCAGCGGCCCGACGACGGAATCGACTGTGCGGTAAGCGATGTCGAGGAGGTCGCCGGCCTGGGCGTCCCTTTCCAGCCGGGCGTGCAGGCGCCGAAGCTGCTCGCGGTCGACCGGGTAGTGCTTCGTCAGATCGGGTGTGGTCATTCGTGGTTCCTTGCGGTGTCGAGGCGGGGATAGGTGCGTCGGAGGGCGGCGATCCCGTCGGCGGCGGCCCGCCGGGCGGCGGCAACGCTGCCGCCGAGAATCGCGGCGATGTCGGAATAGGGAAGCCCGGCCAGGTAGTGGTAGGCCACCGCCTGGCGCTGCTTGGGCGGCAGCGCACCCACCGCGGCGTCGAGGTCGAGATCGTGCGTGTCGGCCCGCTCGCGGGCGGGGGAGTCGGGGGGATCGGCGACCGGGACGGCCCGCCGCGACGCCGCGCGGGCGATGTCGATGGCCTTGCGGTGCGCGATGGTCACCAGCCACGCCTCGACGTTGGCGTCGCCCGGTAGCTGCGGGTAGGCCTTCATGGCGGCCAGGAACGTGTCCGACCAGGCGTCGTCGGCGTCGGCGTGACCGACCACCGCCCGAACGACCCGCAACACCGTGGCACCGTGGCGGGCCACCACGGCCTCGAACGGCGGCTTGACGTGCGGGTCGACATCCATCAAATGGCCGGGGTAGGCATTCGGGTTCCTCCTAACATCCAGTCACTCCTATTCCGAAGACGCCGGCGCATCGGCGAATGTGAGAAAACGGATGCAACGAACCTAGCGCCGGCGGTGGCCTGCTGAGCTCACGTTTGCGGGCCGCCCATCGTTTACGGTGAAAGGAGGTTTGACGATGCAGACACGACACACGGTGACCGACAGCCCACTCGGCGAGCTGACCCTGGCCGCCGACGGCGATGCGTTGACGGGCGTGTATTTCCGGCACCATTGGCGTCCGCCGACGGCTGATGCCCTGGGCCGCTACGTGGAGGCGCGCGCCGACGTCCTGTTCGGTCGGGCGGTCGAGCAGCTGCGCGAATACCTGAGTGGGGAGCGCGCTCGGTTCGATCTGCCGATCGCCCTGACCGGTAATCCGCGTCAGCGCCGGCTCTGGGAACTGTTGCTCGACATCGGATATGGCGAGACCACCACCTATGGCGAGCTAGCCGCGCAACTGGGCGAGGGCGCCACGGCTTACGAAGTCGGCCAGGCGGTGGGCCGCAACCCGCTCAGCATCGTCGTGCCGTGTCACCGCGTGGTCGGCAGAAACGGCGCACTGACCGGTTACGCGGGTGGTCTGAAGCGCAAACGATTCCTGCTCGACCTGGAGGCACCGATACCCGCGGCGGCAGGCAGATTGTTCTGATGCCCTCGAAATGGGACCGGCGAGTGGACGCCGCGGACTGGGACGCGGTCGCCGCCGACATGAATGACGTTGGCGGCGCACTGCTTCCGCAGCTGATGACTCGTGGCGAGTGCGCGGCGATGCTTGCCCGCTATCCCGACGATGGCCTCTTTCGTGCCACCGTCGACATGACGCGCCACCGCTACGGGCAGGGCGAATACCGCTACTTCAAGCGGCCCTACCCGCAGCCGATCGAGGAACTGAAGCAGGCGCTCTACCCCCGGCTCCTGCCGATCGCCCGCGACTGGTGGACCAAGCTGCGCCGCGAGCCGCCCTGGCCCGACACGCTCGACGAGTGGCTGGACGCATGCCATCGCGCCGGCCAAACCAAACCCACGGCCTTGTTACTCAAGTACGGGCCGGGTGACTGGAATGCGCTGCATCGAGACCTCTACGGAGAACTCGTCTTTCCGCTGCAGGTCGTGATCAATCTCAACGAGCCGGGCGTGGCGCACACCGGCGGCGAGTTCCTGCTCGTCGAGCAGCGACCGCGCGCACAGTCCCGCGGCACCGCCACCACGCTGCCGCATGGGCACGGCTACGTCTTCACCACCAGGGAAAGGCCGATCCGCTCGACACGGGGTTGGTCGGCCGCCCCCGTGCGTCACGGGGTTTCGGTGGTCCGCTCCGGTGAGCGCTGCACGCTCGGCCTGATCTTCCACGACGCCGCCTGACCGCCTGCGGCACGATGGTGCTCATGGAGCTCCACGACGTCATGCGGTCCACGGCCGCCGTGCGCGAATTCGCCGATGACCCGCTTCCCGATGACGTGCTCGCGCGCATCCTGGACAACGCCCGCTTCGCGCCGACCGGCGGCAATCGGCAGGGCGTGCGCGTCATCGTCCTCCGCGACCCGCACACCCGGTCGGCCCTGGCCGACCTCGGACTGCCCGCCGCCCGCCGCTACACCGCGCAGCTCGCACACGGCGAGTCGCCGTGGAATCCGTTGTGGCCGAGCGGCGTCGACCCGTCGACGATCGACACGACCGAGCCGCCCGCGCAGATGTCGGCCCCGATTCGCGAGGCGCCGGTGGTGCTGGTGATCTGCCTGGACCTCGCCGTCGTCGCCGCCACCGATCAGGACCTCGACCGCGTCGGTGTGGTGCCCGGGGCCTCGGTGTACCCGTTCGTGTGGAACGTGTTGCTGGCCGCGCGCAATGAGGGCTACGGCGGGGTGTTGACCACGATGGCCGTGGCCGAGGAGCCGCGCGTCAAGGAGCTGCTCGGAGTGCCCGACTCGTACGCCATCGCCGCGGTCGTGCCACTGGGCAAGCCGGTGCGCCAGGTGACGAAGCTGCGGCGACGGTCGGTTCCGGAATTCGCGACCCGCGAGCGCTTCGACGGAGCACCGTTCGGCCGCTAAGTCGCGTCTTCCCGTCAGGAGAACGGGCAGCCGGGGTTTGCCGCATCCTCGGCCAGGGGCTTACCCGACGGGAGGACGTAGATGATCTCCAAGATTACCGGCGTCGCGCCGAGATTGCGGCCGAGGTGCACGTGCTCGGGCCCCGCAGGTTCGTTGATCGTGTCGCCCGGGTTGTAGATGCCGTCGATCGAGCAATCGGCGGCGTAGTGGGTGAGCGTCCCCTGCTTGATCGCGCCGACCAACGTGCCGTCGTGGAAGTGCCAGCCCGTGCTACCGCCCGCGGCGATGGTGCTTTCGCGGATGATGAAATCTCTTCCCTCTTGCGAGGATTGGTTGAGCGTTTGTGAATTCACCCCACTGTCGGGCGTCGCGAGGCTTTGGCCGGGCGGTGTGACGAATGAGAGTACGACCACAAGCGGGAGAACACCTACGGTGCGTGGACGCATCAATGTGGTCCTCTCTCTTCTGACTCTGCCGCCTGCAAGAGTGCTTCTATCAGAGCAATCAAGTGTCGTAGTGTCCAGTGAACGGTTTTCATCCAGAAACCAACTGGGTAGAGGAGACGATGAATTGACACGAATCGTGCCTTCCGAAGCGTTCGCTGCGGTGCCGACACAAGATCTCGGTCAAGGGGATCGGATCAACCTCGGTGTAGCCGCGATCATGGGCCGTCTCCCCGCGGTCACCGAGGCGCTGGGTTCGTTGACCGCGGCGCTGCGCGCCAACGGAACGCTGGCGCCCCGGCTACTCGAGCTGGTGCGGCTGCGCATCGCGTTTTTCAACCAGTGCCGAAGCTGCATGGCGGTGCGCTACCAAAGCGCCATCGACGACGGCCTCGACGACGCCGCCGTCTGCTCGCTGGAGCGGCCGGCCGACGCCGAACACCTCTCGGCGGCCGAGCGATCCGCCCTGCGCTTCGCCGAGCTGTTCGCCACCAACCATCTCGCCATCGATGACGCGGTTTACGACGAGCTGCGCGAGCATTTCAGCGAAGACCAGCTGGTGGAGCTCGGCGTGCATTGCGCCGTCGCACTGGGCATTGGGCGGCTGGCCGCATCCTGGGACGTCAGTGATGATCTTCCCGAAACGGCGGCGTCGTCCGAACGGCTGGCGCCGTGGAACTCCGAATCCGTGGTGGCGACGGGCTAGATGCCACGGCCGGCCGACATTCCGCCGCACCGCGAGTTCTGCCTCCGGGCCGGCCGCATCAGGGAACCGCAGAAACTGATATATGTGTCTCCGATCTCCGTCGCTACGGATCATTCTGCGCATTTGACCAGCATCGGCATCGGTCCCAGGGCGCGTTTGCGGGGACGGGATCGCCGTGCTGCTATGCTATGGACAACGCTGGCCGTCCTAGTGATGGCCAGTACGTCGTGAAACGCTTCTTCATACTTCCGGCGCCCGCCCTGAGATTCAGCGGCTGACGCACTGAATCTGGCGCAGTTCGTATCGCGGCGATCGATTTTGCCCACCGGCAATCTCGCCACCCTGTGCTGACAGATCGCGCGCATCTCGCCGCCGACTCGGCACAACCGATGCTGAAAGACATCAAGTGACTACTGGCAACACATTTGCCGATCTCGGCGTGCGCGAAGCACTCATCGAAGTGCTGACCACGCAGGGGATCACCCACCCATTTCCCATCCAAACCGAAACGCTTCCCGACACACTCGCCGGCCGCGACGTCCTAGGGCGTGGCAAGACCGGCAGCGGCAAGACGCTTGCCTTCTCGATCCCGATGGTCAGCAGGCTGGCCGGACACCCGCGCCGCCCATCGCGACCGTCGGGTCTGGTTTTGGCTCCCACGCGGGAGCTTGCCAGCCAGATCACCGCGACGCTGGAACCGTTGGCCGCCGCCAACAACCTCCGCGTGACAACGATCTTCGGTGGCGTACCGCAAGGCAGGCAGGTGGCGGCGCTGAAGTCCGGCGCCGACATCGTCGTGGCGTGCCCCGGCCGACTCGAAGACCTGATGAAGCAGCGGTTGATCAGCTTGGACTCGGTCGAGATCACGGTGATCGACGAAGCCGATCACATGGCCGATCTCGGCTTCCTGCCCGGCGTCACTCGCATCCTGGCGGCAACGCCGAGCGGCGGTCAGCGGCTGCTGTTTTCGGCCACTCTCGACAACGGCGTCGACAAGCTCGTCAACCGATTCCTGCGAAACTCGGTGCTGCACTCTGTCGACGGCTCCCACTCGCCGGTGTCCGAGATGACCCACCACGTGTTCCACGTCTCCGGCGCGCAGGCCAAGAAGGAGCTGGTACACCGGCTCGCCTCCGGTAGCGGGCGCCGAATCCTGTTCATGCGCACCAAGCATCAAGCGCGCAAACTCGCCAAGCAGCTCACCGAATCCGGTGTTCCGGCAGTCGATCTGCACGGCAACCTTTCTCAACCGGCACGCGACCGGAACCTCGCCGCGTTCAGCACGGGTGAGGCGCGGGTGCTGGTGGCCACCGACATCGCCGCGCGCGGCGTGCACGTCGACGGGATCGAACTGGTGGTGCACATCGATCCGCCCGCCGAGCACAAGGCTTACCTGCACAGGTCCGGGCGAACAGCTCGGGCCGGGAACGCGGGAGACGTCGTGACCGTTGTCCTGCCGGAGCAGCGCAAGGACACACACGCGCTGATGCGCCGCGCAGGAATCCGCGTCACTCCCCAAGAGGTCACCGTCGACTCGGCCGCCGTGCATGCGGTGGTCGGTGAACTGGCGCCCCACCGGGCTCCCGCACCGAGGAAGGTGGCCACGTCGCATCCGTTGCAGCCCCGCCGCTCGGGTACCGCCGGTCGTAGACGCGGTCGTCGCTCCGCCGGGGCGCCGCGTTAATTTTCGCGGCTGCACAACGGTTTTCATGACGGACCGGCTCGTGCTAATTTAGTCGTGTGGATGTTTTAGGTACATCCCGCATTTAGATGAGAGAAGAAAGTAAATGGCACAGGGAACTGTGAAATGGTTTAACGGTGAAAAGGGCTTCGGCTTCATCACCCCTGACGACGGCGCGAAGGACCTCTTCGTCCACTACTCGGAGATCCAGGGCAGCGGCTACCGCTCGCTGGAGGAGAACCAGCGTGTTCAGTTCGAGGTTGGACAAGGAGCCAAGGGGCCGCAGGCAATAGGAGTCTCCGCCGTCTAGGAAACTCACAAACCTGACAGTGGGCTGGTGCGATTGCTTCGCACCAGCCCACTGCACTTTTCCGTACCTTTCAGATGCGACACCGCCAGTTGTTTTAGTCAGCGCGCCCCGGGGGTGGAGGGCGGCAAATCGTCACGTGACGTAATGCACCCGTGCGCTTCCGCCGGCATCGGTGGGCGAGTGTGCCCGGCGGGGCCGATGCCTCCCGGCATCGCTTCGCGTCCGGGGCGGCATGCCGATCGATGAGAGGACGAAGTCGCCGTGCGTTGCGCTGGGATGAGCGTTGGTTGCGGTCGTGGACCGTGGTTCCGGCCCGCGGCGGCATGAGTGCAATGACCGTGCGCACCAGCCTAATTCGTCACTGTGACGTATTTCGATCAAGCGGTGGGAGAAGGAGGAAGGGTTCCGCGGGGTCGGCGCCGGGCGGGTCTACCGGGCCCGTCGCTACCGGCCGTCGCGCGGGGCGCTCGAGCTTCCGGCCGCGTCTGGGGGCTCCGTCGAGCCGTACGGCGGAGGGCCGATATGGGCGAGCCATGCTTGCAGGGGGCAATCGTCCAGTGTGGATGCGTGATCGGGCCGCCAGCTGCAATTCCTTTGTACCGATAAGCGACATTATGTCGGGTTAATTACTGCATCCCTCACACCACCGGAACCGTGCCTTCATGTGTTTTTGAAACCGCGTAGGAGCGCGCGTAGGCCGGCCTCGAATTGGGTCTCGGTGGCGGTGTCAGGCAGTTCGTCGGCCAGTTCGTGAAGGGCGGGGTACTCGGTGGCCGCCAGGCCGGCGAGGGCGCTCTGCCACTGTTCGTGATATGCGGCCGCGGGCTGGCGGTGCACCCGCGGAATCTCCCAGGCGAGGAAGCCCAGGGTGTATGTCAGCAATGCGTAGTAGATCTGCACCGCCGTCCGGGGGCCGAAGCCCGCCGATCGCAGCAGCCCAAGGCCGGCTTCCAGATTGCGGAAGACCGAGGGCGTCGCGAGGCCGCGGGCGGCGAGCACCGCCCCCAGGGACGGGTGGCGAAGGACCACCTGTCGGAGACGGCGCATGTGCTCGGCCAGGTCGCGATCCCACTCGTTAGGCCGGCCTTCGACGGTTTCCAAATCGGCTAACACCCGCTCGGCCATCGCATCAACCAAGTCGGCCTTGTTGGTGACGTGGCCGTAGAGCGTCATCACACCGGTCCCCAGGTGTCGGGCCAGTCGGGGCATGCTGAGTGCCTCCAGGCCCTCGCTGTCGACGAGTTCCAGGGCGCCGTCGACGACCGTCTCCCTGCTGATGCTGCCCCACCGGCGACGCGCTTGCTTCTGCATCGTCTTGACCCCAACTCCCGTATGGCTTACGCTTTCGTAAGGCTTACGGAAGACGATAGCAGGCGAAATCGAACATGGACCAACCCATCATCGCGACCTCTCCTGCTGCTGCGGGAGCCCCGCAGTGACAGAGCCGAACGCGGTCCGAGCGCGGGTCACCCGGTTCGGCGGACCTGAGGTGCTTCGCTTCCAAACATTCACGCTGGGCAGGCCGCGGCGCGGAAAGCTGCGGGTGCGGGTGACTCACTCGTCGGTCGGGTCGACCGACGCGGCGGCGCGTTCCGGGGACTACCTCTTGCAGCCCCGACCGGGCTTCGTTCCCGGCTACGACTTTGTCGGTGTGCTAGAAACCGTCAACGCTGCCGCGGGTCGCCGGGGATTCAGTGTCGGTATGCGGGTGGCCGGATGTCTGGCGCGGATGGGCAGCTACGCAACCCATCTCGATGTGCCCGCCGACCGGCTGATACCTCTGCCCGATGCGCTTGACTCGGCGCGGGCCGCCGCGCTGGCGCTCGATCTCGTTACCGCCGCGCTGGCGCTGAAACTCGCCGCTCCCCCGCGCGGGGGAACCGTTTTCGTGCAAGGAATTTCGGGCTCAGTTGGCAGGATTGCCACCCAGCGCGCGATCGCGAACGGGCTGCACGTTGTCGGTACGGCGTCGGAACGCACCCGTGCTAGCGCGGAGTCGCTCGGCGCTGAGGTCGTGGACTACCGCGATCCGAACTGGCCGGCGCTGGTGCAGAAACTCGCGCCCGGCGGCATCGACGCCGGTATCGACCACACCGGCAGCCCACTGGTTCGGGCTGTGATCGCGCCGGGGGGCACGGTGGTGCGCACCGCATGGAGCGGACGACCCGGACACGGCCGCATGGATGCGGCGCTGGGTGGCGCCACCGCGCTGGCACGCGCATTTGCGTCTCCGCGGGAACGCCTGTGCTCGGTGCCGCTGCTGGTCGCGCTGCAGCCCGCCAAGTACCGACGAATCCTCCAGGACGAACTGGACCGCGTCATCGGCGGCAGTGTCCGCGGTCCGATCGTGACGACGCTGCCGTTCTCAGACGTCAACGACGCTCACAGGAGACTGGACAGCCTCGCACCCGGACACAAGCTGGTCCTAGAGATGGCGAGCGATTAGGCAGCGCAAACGCCATGGCCCCTCGTGCCACACAACGCAACCGTTCCCGTTGCCGTTGACGACAACTGAGTAGACCGGCCCGTTATGGCTGCGTAGCGTTCGCAGTTGCCGGCGGCTCGGCAGATCCCATATGCGCACCCGCCCCTCGTCCGAACCTGTTGCGGCAGTGCGCCCGTCGGCGCTGACGGCGACAGAGCGAACTGCTCGTCAGTGCATCTGTCAACTTGCTGGAGAACTCGCAGGAAAAAACTCGTGGCTTGCGGTTGACTGTCACTGGATGACGGGGAGCGACTGCGGAAGGAACGACTATGCCTACCATCACCACGTCGGACGGTGTCGAGATCTTCTACAAGGACTGGGGCTCTGGCCAACCGATCGTCTTCAGTCATGGCTGGCCGCTGACGGCCGACGACTGGGACGCGCAGATGATGTTCTTCCTGCGCCACGGCTATCGGGTCATCGCGCACGACCGGCGCGGGCATGGTCGATCCGATCAGGCCGGGAACGGCAATGACATCAAGCACTGGGTGGCCGACTTGGCCGCGTTGACCGAGCAGCTCGACCTGCGCGACGCCGTCCATATCGGGCACTCCACGGGCGGAGCTGAGGTGGCCTGCTATGTGGCGCGCCACCAGGAGCGGGTCGCCAAGGCGGTTCTCGTGTCCTCCCCAACGCCGAGCATGGCGCGGAGCGAGGACAATCCGGGCGGGCAACCGCAGGAGTGGTTCGACGCGGTGCGCGCGGGTGTCTTGGGAAATCGATCGGAGTTCTTCCGCGCGGTGCCGGAGGGTCCGTTCTACGGATTCAACCGATCGGGGGTGGAGCCGTCCGAGGCGGTCATCGCGAACTGGTGGCGGCAGGGCATGTCCGGCAGCGCCCAGGCTCACTACGAGACGGTGGTGTCCTGGCTGCAGGACTACTCCGAAGAGCTGAAGACGATCACCGTTCCCGTCCTGGTGATGCACGGCGATGACGACCAGATCGTTCCGTTCGCCAGCGCGGTGCCCCGCGCGGTCGACCTGCTCCAGAATGGCGTCTTGAAGACTTACCCCGGCTACCCGCACGGCATGCTGACGACGCACGCGGATGTCCTCAACCCGGATGTGCTCGCGTTCATCGCGTCCTGATCGGAAGGGTCGCCTAGACCCGGTCTGACCCCAGTGCTTCCGCGCAGCATTCACGCACTCCATGAATGCGGGACCGCTGCAAAGTGGTCGCGCCCCAATCGGGTTCGCGCAGCTTGGAACTTCTGTATCTGTCTGTGGCTGTGCGCGCCAGTGCGCGGTCGCCTCTACGTGCAAAGATATTGCCCGCTGAGCGCACCATCACCGGCGGCGAGTAGGTGCCGCTCAGCACGCGTCTGAAACCAGCTGTGGCCGAGCCTCCGGGTGCAATCATGCGATTCCAATTCGCGAGGGTGATAACAACTGCGTGCCCGATGGGCCACGCACCTGTTTGGCATCGCGATTGACGGCTCCCTGCTAGCGCCTGATTTTCCCTACCACGGTTGCGTTGAAGCCCGCTAGTAGTAATGATCGACACCACGGGCGTCGAATGTCTGTCGAAACGTTGAGGACTCAATATGTTGGGCAACGTTATTACCGACGTGTTCGGCCGTCCTCGGCCGCAACGGCTAAACCTAGCCCAGACCGTCGTCGTGGTCATCCTGCTGATGTCGGGGCTCGCGCTTTGGTGGTACTTTCGGGACCTCGCGCAATTCCCCAACTCGCAACGTTATATTCTCGGCGACCGTCCGCGTGGATCGTCATTGCCGGCTGGTTTACGAGACGACATTCGGTCGGCTTGCGGTCCTCAAGCCGCGATCACGCTCGGATATGTGCTCGCCCTGGGGGCGTGCGCATTTCTGTGTTCCCGACTGGCGGTGTCACCGTTTGGCGAACGGTTCGGGCAGATCGCGCGCTGGGCGATCATCGTTGCGGCGCTCGCCAATGTCATCGAAATCATCGGTCTCCGAATCGGAACCAGCGTCGCCGGCGATCCGTACAGCGGCCTGAACGGATTCTTGACGACGGCCACGGGGGCCGCCGAGACCCTGAAGGTTTGCGCGTTCTTTGTCTCGGCGTTGGCCGTTCCGGCCGCACTCGTTGCGCTTGGCTTGCGGGCGTGGTCGAGGCTGCAACGATCGCCGCATCGGCAGGGCGCGAGCTGGTGGGACGACAGTTGGCGGGATGTTGAACTTCCCGAAGTCACCCCCGAATCGGTGTCGGAGGCTCAGTGGAGATGGCGCAACGCGTACAACGTGCCGGGCGCAGAATCGGTACGCCAACGACGCGACATCGTTGAGGCTATTTGCTTGTCGGGCGGAGGCGTGCGATCGGCTTGCGTCGCAATGGGGGCATTGCAGGTCTTCTCCGCCACGCCGCCGGCGAGCGTCGTCGTCAACGACCCCGAATGGGCCACCAAGTCGCGATCCCCGGCACTGGTCGATTGCGTCGACTACATCATCTCCGTCTCCGGTGGCGGATACACGGCGGGCGCGCGGTTGCTCGGCTGCCAGGAATTTCCCGCCGATGAAACCGACCTCGCCGGCGAAAAGCCGATAGCCACACCGGCTAGCCGCGTCGACCCGAGCCGGAAACTGCGCGTGTCCGAACGATTTGAGGAGGGGTCGGTCGAGTTCGAACACATCCGCCGCCATTCCAGCTTCATCGCGGATTCCGTGCCGGCAATGGTTCGAGCGTTGTTAGAAGTATTCAAGAACCTCATGGCATCGGTGCTGATCGTGTTCTGGCTACCGGTGGCGATCGGGTTCCTGGCAGGTTACCTCCTCGCGTACCTTCCCGTCGCGGCGATCGTGCCGGTGCCGCGGTACTGGCCAGGCACGAAAATGCAGCTCAGTGAGTTCCAAATCAAGTGGAACCCGGCCTATTTCCCTTCGCTGGTGCATCATGCGGCGGCGTGGTGGGCCGTCGCGGTACCGATCGCGGTTGCCGTCGTGGCCAGCGGTGTGGCGCTTTCCATCGAGTTGTTGCAAGTCGGGCCGACGAGCGAGCGAAGGCGTCGCCACCTTCGTACGGCTGCGCAGGTGGCCGGGGTCTTCGCCGCTGCGGTGTTAGTTGTGACCGTCTTGCTCCCCGCGTGGATGCGGTTCTTGTCCAACCTGTCGCTGAACGGCGGTTCATCGCACCTCGGCGGAACGATCGGCGCGATTTTGGGATTGCAATACGTCACCGCAATCGTCGCGATGGCGTCGAAGTACCGCGGCCGTATCCCAAAACAGGTCGCTGGCGGCTCGTGGCGGGACAAGCTGCCCCGCGGCGTGCTACCTCTGCTGCTCGTAATGCTCACGTTGGCGGTGCTCGCCGTCGCCTGGCTGGTCGTGCTGGGCGCGGTGGCCGCCGGCGTGTTCGGCTACCTCACCCAGGGCGTCGCGGGCCACCTCAGACCCGTGGCATGGCTTTGGGCGTGGCTCGTCGTGGTCATCGCGCCGATCATCATCCTGTCGGCGACCGATGTCACGTCACTGAGTCTGCATCCGTTTTACCGCAATCGGTTGGGATCAGCGTTCGCTGTGCGCCGCATGGTGCAACGCTTTTGGTGGGGAAACGGAGGTACATGCGAAGCCAAGGAGTACCCCGATGACGAGGCCACCTGGTTGCACGCATACGGCGGCGTCGAAGACGGGCCGCAATTCGTGTTCGCCGCCGCCGCAGCCATCTCCGGAAAGGGAAAGCCGGCACCGGGCCTCAATGCGGTGTCGTACACGTTGAGTGACCAGTACATCGGTGGGCCGGACCTGGGTTGGCTCAAGACGCAGGAATTGTGGACCGCCTGTCCATCCCGCCTGAAACGCGACCTAACGGTGAAGGCCGCAATGGCCATAAGCGGAGCGGCGGTTGCATCGACGATGGGTCGCCAAAATAAGGGACTGCAAACGCTTTTCGCTCTTTCGGGTGCCAGGCTCGGAACCTGGCTGCCGAATCCGAACTATGTGGCCATTCTGTCCGACAAGACTGTCGAGCGAGATCCCGCACCCACATCGGTCATGGCCGAGTTGAAAGGGACTCCCCCTCGCACACCACAGCGCAGCTGGCCGCTTGGTTCGTTGCCCACCGTGCGGGGGTTCACCTATTTCTACCGCGAGCTTTTCGGGATCCACTCGATCGACGCAAGTCTCGTACAGGTGACCGACGGTGGGCATTATGAGAACTTGGGTTTGGTCGAGGCCCTTCGACGGCGGTGTCGACTAATCATCTGCATCGACGGCGGGGGCGACACGCCGCCGCTGCTGAGCGGCCTCGCTGACGCGATACGGCTCGCGCAAGCCGAATTGGGTGTCAAGATCACACTCGAGGAAACTGGCGACTACGGCGTCGGGAGCCTTGCCCCGGGATCGGGAAAATTGCCGAACGACGACAAGGCATTCGCCTCACTGCAGCCGCGCCTCAGCCGCGGCTGCGTGGCGCGCGGCAAAATCCTCTATCCCGACGCCTCGGGACTGCCAGCAGACAAGCGAACGGGCAAGCTGATCTTTGCGAAAGCCGTTGTCTGGCAGGGTTGTCCCGACTGGCTCCTTACGTACGCCGCTGCAAACGAAGAATTCCCGCATGACCCTACAACGAATCAGTGGTTCAACGAGGGTCAATTCGCCGCATACACGGCATTGGGAAGAATTCTCGGCAAGAAGGTAGTTGAAGCACTCGCGCCGGCTCCGGACGTGAAGTGATCGTGCTCCTCGTGAAATCGCGCCGTGGCGGACCTCGAATCCGCCTGCGCCGCTTGGTGTTCGGCGGTGCGCTGATCAGGCGGCTGTGGGGTCACCGAGTGGCCCCAAAGCCACTCTTACGCGTGGATTCGCACCCGCATTGCGCGAACGAAGTGTGGCCATTACCGGCCGGGAGGCATTAGTGAACATCGCAGTGAACCCGGCGGCGCCAGTGGCGGTGGTGTATCAACCACTCGACGAGCAACTCGAAGTGTTCTTCGTCGGTACCGACGGGGTGCTCTATGACCTGTGGAAGGATAACGACAACCCCTGGAAGGGGCCGATTGGGCTGACACCTCCCGGCTTCGCCCCACCCGGCGCGCACGTGGCCGGTGCGTATTACCCCACCTTCAAAACGCTGGAAGTGTTCGCCATCGACAGCCACGGCGCCGTGAACGTTGTCTGGAAGCAGAACAACGGTGCTTGGCAAGCGCCTCATGCGCTTACGGCCGCCGGATCGTCGGTCCCGGGAGCGCCGTTGGCGGTCGTCTACCAGTCGCTCAACGAGCAGCTGGAGGTCTTCTTCATCGGCGCCGACGGTGCGCTCTATGACGTGTGGAAGGACAACAACAACCCTTGGAAGGGCGCCGTTGGGCTCACACCCGCGGGCTTTGCCCCGCCCGGCGCACACGTGGCGGGCGCCTACTACCCCACGTTCAAGACGCTGGAAGTCTTCACGACCGACAACCAGGGCGTCGTCAACGACGTCTGGAAGCTCAACAACCGCGCGTGGCAGGCGCCCTTATCGCTGACACCCACGGTCCATGCCTCCCCCGGTGCGCCGTTGACGGTGCTGTATCAGCCACTCAACGACCAACTCGAGGTCTTCTTCACGAGTACTGACGGCGGCCTCTACGACGTGTGGAAAGACAACAACAATCCGTGGAAGGGCCCGGTCCGGCTGGCCACCGCCCAAGCCGGCTGCGGGATCGCGGGCCTTTACTACGCGCCGGCCGAACAACTCGAGGTGTATTCCATCGATGCCTCAGGAGCTTTCAACGTGCTCTGGAAGAACCACAACGGGGCCTGGCAAAGTCCGGTCGGGGTCACCGACCAGCGGTTCGTCGCAGGCGCGCCGATCGCCGCAGCGGTTTACCCGAAATACGATCACGTGGAGGCGTTTTCGGTCGACCGGGGCGGCCTGCTCAACGTCGAGTGGAAGGTCCACAACCAAGCCTGGCTGCCGTGTCCGGTTCCGCTAGCGGGCACCCCACCGCCAGCGTCCCCCATCCCCGCGGTGGTCGACTCCCCCACCGTCATCCGCACGGAACGCGTCGGCCAGCTCACCGGCGAGCCCGACCCGCAGAACCTGCCCAGTTTGAACCCTCCCAACGCCGGCGAGTGGGGTGGCTGCGGCGCGACGGGAACCGACCTCGGTGCGTGCACCCAACTCGGTGACCGCATCTACTTCTTCTTCGGCGACACCCTGCCCGGTGGCGGTGGCGGCCCTGCGGCCAACACCGACCTCGTCGCCTGGACGGACGACACCGAGTTGCAGCCAGGCGGATTCACGCTGCACCCGGTCAAAGACAAGGACGGTCATTGGTTCGACCCGTTTGCGGTTCAGATCGGGAATAACCAGCCATTCACGCTGCCCGAGGGTCAGACCCCCACAGGGGCGTTTACCTACAACCAAACGGTGTACGTCATGGCCGTGTGGTCCGACCACGCCGAGGTCACTCCCCCTGGGTGGTCTAATCCTCCTGTCAGCACCTTGCTTACGAGCAAGCCCAATCCCGGCATGCCGGGACCATTCAAATTCGAATACAAGCTCAGCCGGTTCAGGGACGGGTCGGGCGCGAAATTTTGGCAAGTCGCCGCCGTGGTCGTGGACAACGCCCAACATCCGGGCCTCCCCAGCCCGGACGGGCAGGGTGTGGTTCTGCTGGGCGGCGGCTGGGGAAACCAGCTCTGTTTGGCGTGGATGAGTTTGCAACCAGGCAGCCCCGATCCGAGCACCATACGATACTGCACGGGCGACTCGTCGTGGACGCCCGCGCACACCAATGTCGACGATGCTCTTGCAGCCGAAGTCTCGGCGGTGGGCCTGGCGCCGCTCCCCGCGCACTACACCTCGATTTCCGCGCTGTGGATCGAGGACGCCGGACAGTGGGTCGTTGCGTATTCCTTGGCCAACAAGCCGGATCCCCTTCTTCCCGCGGGACCCGTCGTGGTGCGGTTCGCTCCAAACCCGTGGGGACCATGGTCCGACGAGGTTCCCATCTTCAACCCCTGCCGCGAACGGGCCTACGGCAACTTCATGCACTGGAGCGGCATGGACGATCTCAATACCCGCATCCCACCGACGTGGCTGGCGTGGCAGGACACCCCGGGCTTCGCTTACGGCGCCTTCATGATCGACAAGTTCACTAACTTCGACCGCGACACCCGCGACCTGAATCTGGTCTACCTGATGTCGACGTCCAGCCCTTATCAGGTGCAAGTGATGCGCACTGTTGTGCGACTCCCACCGCCTGCCCGCGTAGCGCCCTCGTCGCCCACCGACACCATCGCCGCCCTCGCGTCGGCCAACATCGTGCGTAGCGTCGACGAGTCGTATCTGCTGGACTGGCTTGGGAATCCATATTCCGGATATCCCGCACTCGCGCAGGCGCTCCTGAGTTTGTTGCAGGGCAGGCGTCTGGAGCAGCCGGTCGAAATCGATGTCGTCAACGGCTTCTACACCGGCCCGCAGTATCTCAATCAGCCGACGCCGCTCAGCGCAGACACCGTCAACATCGCCGCGCTCACGACTGCGTTGCTCGATGCGTCCAACGAGCGCAACGGTGGGAACCCCACCAGGCTGGAAGACCTCCTGCCGGCCTGACTCAACACGGCAACTCCCTGGCGATAACTCGGCCAGCCTTGCGGCACTCCGCACTTCTCCACGGCCAGGGGCGTAGCGCACACTTGAGCAATGGAGCTACGTCATTTCATCAGCGTCACGCTGACCGCAGCACCCCTGGAGGCCTGAACATGGGCGAACCCAAGCCGCGCGTGCTGAACGGCCTGTCGGACATCCGCGCGTTCTTTCACACGAACAAGGTGCCGCTGTACTTCATCTCGCCGACCCCGTTCAACCTGCTGGGCGTCGACCGCTGGATACGAAACTTCTTCTACCTGACCTACTTTGACTCTTTCGAGGGCACCCACTCGCGCGTGTTCGTGCCCCGCCGACGCGACCGCCGCGATTTCGACTCCATGGACGAGGTGTGCAGCCACCTCTTGTCCGACCCCGAAACGCTCGACTTCATCGCAGGTAAAGGTCCCGGTGGCAAGTGCTGCTTCGTGATGCTGAACGAGGAAATCCAGGGCCTCGCACGACAGGCGGGTCTCGAGATCATGCATCCGCCGTTCGAGCTACGCCAGCGCCTGGGCTCCAAGATCGTCATGACGCGCCTGGCGAACGAGGCGGGGGTGCCGAGCGTGCCTAACACGATCGGGCGGGCCGGCTCCTACGACGAACTTCTGGAGCTCGCGCAAAACGCCGGATTGGGAGATGACCTCGTCATCTCGATCGCCTACGGCAACGCCGGCAGCGGGACGTTCTTTGTCCACGGTCCGGGCGACTGGGACAAGTACGCCGGCGACCTGGCCGGGCAGGACCTCAAGGTGATGAAGCGGATCCGCAATGTCGAGGTGTGCCTCGAGGGTGCCGTGACCCGCCACGGCACCGTGGTCGGCCCCGCGATGACGAGTCTCGTCGGTTATTCGGAGCTGACTCCGAGCCGGGGCAGCTGGTGTGGCAACGACATCTGGCGCGAGGTGCTGCCGCCCGCCCAGACCCACGCCGCGCGAGAAATGGTGTCAAAGCTGGGCGACATGATGCGCCGCGAGGGTTACCTCGGCTACTTCGAGGTGGACCTTCTGCACGACCTCGACTCCAACGAGCTCTACCTCGGTGAGGTGAATCCGCGCCTCAGCGGCGCCAGCCCGATGACGAACTTGACCGCCGAGGCCTACGCCGACATGCCGCTATTCCTCTTTCATCTGCTCGAGTACATGGACGTGGAGTACGAGCTCGACATCGATGAGGTCAACGCGCGCTGGGAGCGGGGCTATGGCGACGACGAGGTCTGGGGCCAGGTGGTCATCACGGAGACGTCGCCGGATATCGAGATCTTCACCGCGACGCCACGCACCGGGGTATGGCGCATCGACGACGACGGTCGGGTCTCCTTTTCGCGGACCGCCAACGACTGGGCCACGCTGCTCGACGGCTCCGAGGCCTTTTACATGCGGGTCGCGGCGCCCGGCGACTTGCGTTCCGAGGGCGCCCAACTCGGCGTGCTGGTCACCCGTGGACACCTGCAGACGGACGACTATCAGCTCAGCGAGCGCTGCCAGCGCTGGGTCAAGGGTATGAAGGCGAAGTTCACGTCAACGCCCCTGACGCCCGCCGCGCCGATCGTCTCTCGGCTCGTCGCGCGCGCGTGAGCGCACCGGCCGGCATCTCACTGGACAACTGGCTGTCGCCGCCCTACTCGCAGTGGTCGTTCCAGCATGTCGAAGACATGGTGCCGACCGCGCCGATCTCGCGCGGGACCGGCCCGGTCGCGGCGATACCCCCGGCCCCCGCTCCCCTCGCGGAGATCCCAGTCACCAACACCGACGGAGTAGCGACCAGCGTCGGCGCGGTGATGGCGGCCACCGCGACCGAAGGGTGGGCCGTCGCCCATCGTGGGTCGATGGTGGCCGAGAGGTACCTCGACGACCTCACGGCCGACACCCGGCACCTGCTGTTCTCGGTGAGCAAATCGCTGGTAGCCGCCGTCGTCGGCGTTTTGCACGGGGCCGGTGCGATCGAGCTCGAGGCGCCGGTCACGAAATACGTTCCCGCCCTGGCGAATTGCGGTTATGACGGTGCGACGGTGCGCCACCTGCTGGACATGAGGTCGGGTATCGCCTTCTCGGAGAACTACGACGACTCCTCCGCGGAGATTCATCTCCTCGACCAGGCGATGGGCTGGGCGCCCAAGCGTAATCCGGACGCCCCTGCCACCCTGCGCGACTTCCTGCTGACCTTGCGGCAGAAGTCGGCTCACGGCGGGCCGTTCGAATATCGCTCGTGTGAAACAGATGTACTCGGCTGGATCTGCGAGGTCGCCGGCGGCCAGCGGATGCCCGGACTGATGTCCGAACTGCTGTGGAGCCGCATCGGCGCCCAATGTGACGCCAGCATCGGTGTAGACCCGGCCGGCACCGGATTTTTCGACGGCGGCGTCAACGCCTGCCTCACCGACATGATCCGATTCGGCTCGTTGTTCTTGCGCGACGGTGTCTCGCTTACCGGCCGGCAGGTGATACCGGCCGCGTGGATCGCCGACACCCTCGCCGGCGGCCCCGACTCGCGTCAGGCCTTCGCCGCCTGCCCCGAGGACACCGAACTGCCCGGCGGGATGTACCGCGACCAGGTGTGGATCCCCTACCCCGGCAACAACGTGGCATTGTGCCTGGGCATGTGTGGTCAGATGATCTACATCAATCGCGCGACCGAGATGGTCGCCGCCAAGTTGTCCAGTCAGCCGCATTCCCACGAGCCGCACATGCTGGACACGCTGCGCGCGTTCGATGCGGTGGCACACGAACTGGCCGGGCACCACGCACGGCGCCACTAGCTGGCGGTAGCGTGACGGCCGTGAAATCTTCCCGGGTGTCTTACTCCGTCGCGCTCGCGGCCTGTGCCGCGGCCACCGTCATGCTCGCCACGCCGGGCACGGCCACCGCCGCCGGCTCCTGCCCCACCGCCGCGCCGCCGAACGGCGCGACGCCTGAGTGGACGCTGGCGGGAACCACGGGCAGCGTCGCGGTCACCGGGTCCACGGATACGACGGCCCCGCGCGTGACCGTGACGGCACCCTTCAGCGTGGCCCAGACGCAGGTGCACACGCTGCACGCCGGAGATGGGGCGGCGGTCCCGAGCACGGCCAAGGTTTCCGTCTGCTACATGGGCGTCAACGGGCGCGACGGATCCGTGTTCGACAGCAGCTACGACCGGGGCGCCCCGGTTGACTTCCCGCTCGGCGGGGTCGTGCCAGGGTTCCAGAAGGCCATTGCGGGACAAAAGGTCGGGTCCACCGTCGCCGTCGCAATGACGTCCGCGGACGGCTATCCCGACGGTCAGCCCAGCGCCGGCATCCGGCCGGGCGACTCGCTCGTGTTCGCGATCAAGATCCTGAGCGCCTCGAGCTGACGCCCGTGCCGGTCATCCGATGACTTTGGTGGCTAACGCAGGTCTACACCGATGTCATCTCGCTGCGCACAGGAGGCTCGCATGTTCCAAGGCGCCTACCGCGACGCTCTCTGGTCGGCGGTCCATGCTGAGCGCGCCGCGCTCGCGGACGACCTCGCCTGGCTCGACGATGCGCAGTGGGCGCAGGAATCATTGTGCGGGCGGTGGGTTATCGAGGAGGTGGTTGCCCACCTGACGGCGGCCGCGAGCACCGGTCCCCTGCGCTGGTTCACCAGCGCCCTGGGCGCACGATTCGACTTCGATTTGCATAACGACCGGCGCTTGGCCGAGCACCGAGGCGGGACACCCGCCGAGACGCTCGAGCGATTCCGGCAGGTCATCACCAGCACCACCGCGCCACTGGGCCCGACCACCGCGTGGCTGGGTGAGGTCGTCGTGCACGCTCAAGACATCCGGCGGCCCCTCGGACTCCTCCGCACACCCCCGGTGGGCGTCGTCACCCCGGTCGCTAACTTCTTTGCTCGTCGGGACTTCACGGTGGCCGGCCGGAGTGCGATCGATGGTCTGCGCATGGAGGCGACGGACAGTTCCTTTGCGACCGGCACCGGCCCGCTGGTCAGCGGTACGACCCTGGCGCTGACGATGGCGATGGCCGGGCGCGGCGCCACTGCGACGAGCTCGCCGGTCCCGGCGTCCCGACGCTGCGCGCCCGGTGCCCCGCCGGCTGAGCGGCGGGGCCGGCGCCTCTCACAATCTCTGACGGATGAACGCGACGCGCTCCGGCTTGCGTCGCTGCATGGCCTGCGTCTCGCGTCGCTGGCGTGCCCACCATGCCCGCAATGCTTGAGCGTCAATCGGCGTAGTCGGGTCGTCAAAAGGCGATGGTGCGGTGTACATGGCGCCTTCGTTCTGCGGATTATAGACGAGCACGTTCACTACTTGCTATGAGCTTACTATGCATGGCGAAGGAACGCCAGCGTCTACTATGCGATCTTGCGAAGCCACCGTTCGTTAGCTCGCCGGCGGTACCAGCGGCGGACGGCACACGTTGGCGCCCGGATCCCACCACCAGCCGTTGTCGCATGCGAGCGGCTGCGGCCCGACACCCAGCGGCCGGCACACATTGGCCGTCGGGTCCCACCACTGCCCGGGGTCGCATGCCAGCGGCTGCGGCCCGACACCCAGCGGCCGGCAGACCTTGCCCGTCGGGTCCCACCACTCGCCGTCCGCGCAGTCAGCCCTGCTCACCGCCGGCGTCGCGATCGTCACGGCAGCCATCGATGCCAACGCCGCCATGACGGCGGGAACAAGACGGCGAACGAACGTCCTCATGGCGAGCCTCCCCCGTGTGGCATATGGATCATCGAACCGAGCCGAGCCGCACAGGTCAAGACTCGAGCGCGACCGCTCGCCCCGGTTACCGTCGAGTCTGTGACGACTGAAACCGACCCCGCGGAGATCCGACGCCTCGTTGACGAGCTGGCCAGCGCCCTTCGGGCCCACGACCTGGAGGCGGCGATGTCGATCTACGCGCCCGACGTCGTGTCGTTCGACATCGAACCACCGCTCCAACACGTGGGTGCGGAAGCAAAACGGAAGAACTGGGAACGCGTCTTCGCGGCATACGAGTGCCCCCTCGGATACGAGGTTCGCGAGCTCACCATCACGGTGGGAGAGGACGTGGCGTTTGCCCACAGCCTCAATCGGCTCAGCGGCACGTTGCGCAACGGTGCAAAGACCACCGGTTTCTGGGTCCGAGCGACGACGTGCTTTCGCAAGCTCAATGGCCGCTGGGCCATTGCGCACGACCACGTGTCGGTGCCTTTCGACATGTCGACGGGTACGGCGCTGGTGAATCTAGAGCCCTGAGCAGGCATTGGCAGTGCATGGCAGTTCCTGGGGTGGCCCTGGCAGCGGCCGCTGAGCTTTTATTCGGTGAGGGGTCGGCACCGAAAGCTCAAGGAGGGACAACCGCATGGCACAGCTCGCGCTCCGGCAGGCCACCATCGAATACCAGGAGTACGGACCGAAGGATTCGCCGCACGCGCCGGTGCTGTTCGTCCACGGCATCCTGGTCGACGGGCGACTGTGGCGCGAGGTCGTCGATCCCCTGGCGCGGCGCGGCTTCCGCTGCATCGTGCCGACCCTGCCGCTGGGCTCGCACACCATCCCGGTCCACGACGCCACCGCGCTGTCCCTGCCCGGTATCGCCGAGCTGATCAACGACGTGATCGTCGCCCTCGACCTTTCCGATGTGACGCTGGTCGGTAGCGACACCGGAGGCGGGCTGTGCCAACTGGTCGTCGACGCCCACCCGGACCGGATCGGCCGTCTGCTGCTCACCAATTGCGACGCCTTCGACAAGTGCCCACCATTCCCGTTCGACATCGCGTTCGGGCTGCTGCGGGGCCCCATCTCGATCAAGGCCATGTTCCAGCAATTACGGTTGCGGGCGCTGCGCCACTCGCCGCTGGGCTTCGGCCTGCTCATCAAGCGCCCCGATCCGGACCTCACCTCCGCCTGGCTGCAGCCCTGCCTCAACGACTCACGCATCTGCCGCGACATGGCGGCGCTGCTGCGCCAGGTGACCGCCTTCGACCTCAACGATGTGGCCACCCGCCTTCCCCGGTTCACCAAGCCGGTCACCCTAGTGTGGGGCCAAGAGGACCGCTGCTTCACGCCCGGCCTGGGCCGGCGCCTGGCCGGGTTGTTCGGCAACGGGAAGCTGATCGAGGTGCCCGACGCGAGAACCTTTGTCTCCCTTGATCAGCCGGACGCGGTCATCGACGCGATCGTCGCGATCGCTGCGATCAGGGCGTAGCGCTGGGCCTGACCCGGAAACGTTTGAGCCGCGCCGTCGTTCCGGACACCAACTCGATTCGGCTTCTCGGCAATTGAAGGTGTGCCGCGAGCAACCGGGTGACCGCTTCGTTGGCCTTGCCGTCAACCGCCCGCTCCCGGACGTAGATCGTCAGCTCACCGTCGGGACCGACCTCGACAAGCGGCCCCTTGCGGCTGCCGGGCTTGACCTTGACGACGACGAAGTCGCTCATGCCGCGTGAGGCTACCGACGGGATGCCGCACCGATGAATTTCGGGCGCGCCACCAGTCAGACCTTTCAGAGCCAAGAAATGACCGCAAAGGTGGATCCCATGCCCTCCGAGCACAACGAAGCCCTACCCCCCGTCGTCGACCCCGGGACGTGGCGCGCCGCGCTCGACGAACTGCGCAAGCGCGAGAAGGCCGCGACCCGCGAACTGGACGCGATCGCGGCCCAGCGCCGGCGTCTGCCGATGGTCGAGTTGCCCGACTACACCCTGACCGCCGCCGACGGGCCCGTTCGCCTGGTGGATGTGTTCGCCGGCCGTTCGCAGCTCATCGTCTACCACCACATGTGGTGGGACGGCGCCGAGTGGCAGTGCGGCGGGTGCACGGGCTTCACGTCGCAGTTCACCCGGCTGGAGTTCCTCGACAACTACGACGCCCGGTTCGTCATCGTCACCAACGGACCCATCGAGGAGGCGCTCGCCTACCAGCGCAAGGTCGGCAACCGGATGGAGTGGTACTCGTCCTCGGAGAGCACGTTCGGCTCCGACATGGACGCCCCGCCCGGCGGGGGCTTCGGCGTCAATGTTTTCCTGCGCGACGGCGACACCGTGTACCGCACGTGGCACACGAACGGGCGCGGCACCGAGCAGCTCAGCCATTCGTTCGGGCTGATCGACATCCTGCCGTGGGGTCGGCAGGAAGAATGGCTCGATTCCCCTGAAGGTTGGCCCTCCCGCCCGACATACTCGGGGTGGCTCGACTCCCCCGATATCGCCCGCGCCTACGGACCAAGGGACAACTCATGACCGCCACCGCCGAACGTTACGTCGCCACCCGCACCATCGCCGCGACGCCGACGCAGATCTTCGCCGTCCTCGCGGACCCGTCCCACCACTGCAATACCGAGCCCACCGACTGGGTCCGTGACGCGGTGGATGTCGCGCCGATCACCGGCGCCGGACAGATGTTCGCGATGAACATGTTCCTGACCCAGGCCGGTGGCGACTACGTCGTCCACAACCTGGTGAACCTGTTCGAAAAGGACCGTGCGATCGGGTGGATGCCCGGCCAGCTCGACGACGCGGGCAACCACCGGCCCGGCGGTTGGTTCTGGCGTTACGACCTCGCCCCGAACGGGGACGGCACCGACGTCACCCTGACCTATGACTGGAGCGGCACGCCGCAGGATTTCCGCGACCAAGTGGGCACCATGCCCATCTTCGGCCCGGACTACCTGGAGCAATCGCTGGCGGCCCTGGACCGGTCGATCGCGCACTGATCCTGCGCTTTTGCGACGCGAATGATCGTGGCGCGTCATGTATTCGGTCCACCGAAAAGTGCGTGGGTACATCAGACTTGCATTCCACGTTATTCGCCCGAAGCATTCCTCCGGTCGAATAAAAGCATTCGTTGGAATCAGCGTCCGATCCGGTTTAGTTTGGTAAATCTCGATGATAAAAATCCGGCGCCGTGCGGCCGCTGGATACCCGTTCGGAAGGCAACCAATGCGGTGGTTGGCGGCGTGGTGGCGACAGCCCGACCACTTCGACTGGCTGACCGGCTACCTGCAAGCCCACGGTCTGAGCACCAACACCCGCCGCGTCCTCGCGGTCGTCTCTGCGTCCTTGGCGCTGTGGCCGGTCAACGTCCTGTGGGGGCAGACCCCGTTTTACCCGCGCGTGGCGCTGGCCGTCTCGGTGCTGGCCGGCCTCGTCGGCCTGGGCATGGCGATGGTGTGGTTGTCCCGATGGCCCACGCGGCGGCAATCGATCGTTTTCGCGATGACCGGCAGTGCGAGCGTGACCGCCGGCTGCCTCTGGCAGACCGAGCCGATCGTCGCGCTGATGGCATGTTCGGCTTTAGCCGTTCCGGGTGGCTACGTGGCGTTTTTTCACACCGGCCGATATATGGCTCTCAACTTTTGCCTGGCCGGTGCAGTGGGGGCCTTCGAGGTGGTGCGCCTGGTCTTCGTCGGCGAGGCGACGCTGGCCTTCACCGGTTACTTTCTCGTGCTCGAACTCAACGTGATAGTGCCATTCGCCATCCAAATCGTCGTCCGGGCGCTGGGCGTGGATTTATTGCGCGCCAATTGCGATCCGCTGACCGGCCTATTGAATCGGCGCGCCTGTGACCGCGCCATCATCGGCCGGATGCTCGCCGGTGGCGACCACATGTTTCTGGCCGTGGCCATGGTCGACCTCGACCGCTTCAAAGCGGTCAACGACAGCCTTGGTCATGCGGCCGGCGACAAGGCGCTCGTGGCCGCGGCCCGGGCGCTCACAGCCGCGTGCCTGGACACCTCGATCATCGGCCGCGTCGGCGGGGAAGAGTTCCTGATCGCGGACGTCGTCACGACACAACCGCCGAACGGGTGGGGCCATCGGCTCTGTCATGCCGTTGCGGCGATCCCCGCCCCGGTGACGGCCAGCGTGGGAACCGCCACCCTGCCGTTGCGCAGCGTGGGATGCGATGACGCCGAACGGGCGTTTCGTCAGCTGGTCGCCGACGCCGACACCGCCATGTACGAAGCCAAGCGATGCGGCGGAAACCAGGCGCGGCACCACCGATCTCCGGCGGCGGCCTCGACGTCCTGAGGGGTATCTCGTTCTTGGAAATGCCTTGCGGCAGCGGGACGAGATCACCATAGTCGGCGCGTAGGGTCAGCGCATGACCGTTCTGCGAACCCAGGTCTGTGTAGCCGGCGGCGGTCCCGCCGGACTTGTCCACGCTCTTCTGCTCGCCCGTGCCGGCGTCGAGGTTGTCGTCCTGGAGAAGCACAACGACTTCCTGCGCGATTTCCGCGGCGACACGGTGCATCCGAGCACCCTGCGGATCATGGACGAGCTCGGGTTCATCGACGAGTTCTTGCGCCTACCCCACACCAAGATCACGCGTGTCGCCTTCGACACCGACGGCTCACTTCGCACCTTCGGCAACTTCAGCGTGCTCACCCGGCTGGGCTTTCGGCAGCCATATATCGCGCTGATGCCGCAGTGGGACTTCCTGGATTTTCTGGCCGAAAAGGCAAGTGTCTACCCGGAATTCACGTTGATCCGCAACGCGGAGGTTAAAGACCTGATCTTTGATGGCGGGCGCGTCGCCGGGGTACGCACGCCCGACCTCGAGGTGCACGCCGAGCTGGTGATCGGCGCCGACGGACGCACCTCGGCCGTTCGCGCTGCCGCCGGCCTGACCATCGCCGCCGCGCACTCCCCGATGGACGTCTTGTGGTTCCGGTTGAAATGGCGTCCCGGCGACCCCCAAGAGCTATTCGGGGTCATCCGCAGGGGCCTGCTCATGGCTATGATCTACCGGGGCGACTACTGGCAGGTCGCCCATCTCATGCCCAAGGGAACCGACCCGCGCGACGGGTCGCTGGAAGCGTTCAAAGAACGCCTGGTCTCCGCACGACCGCAGCTGCGCGAACACGTCGACGACCTGCGCTCCTGGGACGACACCAGCCACCTGGACGTGCGGGTGGACCGGCTCGAGAAGTGGTGGCGCACAGGCCTGCTGTGCATCGGCGACGCTGCGCACGCCATGTCGCCGGCCGGAGGGATCGGCATCAACCTCGCCGTCGCCGACGCGGTCGCCGCGGCGAATATCTTGTGCGGTCCACTTCGCGAGAACCGGCTGACCGATGCGGACCTCGCCAAGGTTCAGAAACGCCGCGAGTTGCCCACTCGAATCATCCAGGCCGGTCAGGTCTTCATCCAGAACCGGGCGGTCGAACCCAATCTGACCGGCGACCTGTCCCCCATCCCCATTCCGAAATTCGTCGGGCGGGGCCCCCTGCAGTTCATCCCGCCGATCATCGTCGGACGCGGGTTCCGCCCGGAGCACGTGCGGACCCCGGACGTGCACGCCGGCTAGGAGTTGCCGGCCAGCGGATCGAACATGTGCGCCGGGTCGATACCGAGTTGTCGCGCAACGTGGCTGGCGTCCCAATACTCACGCCAGTGCGTGATCGCGCCGTCGCGGACCTCGAAAATGGCTGTGACGAAGAACTTCACGGTGACGCCGTTCATGGCATTCACGTCGATTCGTTCGACTACCACGGTGTCACCGCTCGACACAATCGTGCGAATTTCGCTTCCCTCGATCATGCCGGTGGCGAGGCTGTTGTGCTTCTCGAGCTCGGCGCGCGCCGCCTCGCGTCCGACGACCACCGGCGAGAGGGGCACGTGCAGTTGCCAGGCGAAGTCGTCCGCCATCAACGCGGTCATCGCGTCGATGTTCATGTCCTGGCCGTACGCCGCATGGATGAAGTCGAGCACCAGCTGTTCGGTTTCGCTTTTGTCGGCAACGCCCTCTGGCATGTCGCTCTCCCGGTCATTCTCGCCCGATGCGTAAATAAATTGATTGATTTAATGCTTGGGGCTCGACACTATCCGGCGCACCGGGTCCGGTAAAGGCCCCGCCGCTCCCCGGTTCCGCAGTGTGCTCGCAGCGGCGTGAGAACTGAGCTGCCGCGCCGCCGCCGAGTCGGTGCCGGGTGGTCAGGCCGCGTCAGGCCTGGGGCCCCTCCGAGGGCGGCCAGGGCGATCCGGGGGACGCGTCGCCGGGTTCGGCATGCTCACCACGGGCCAGCGGCACCCACTGCTCGCTCGGCGCGGGCTGCTTGGACGACGGGAAGTCGCGCAGATTGCCCGAGGGCTTGGCGTCCCACTTGGCGAAGGTCAGCGGCGTGCGCAGCCAGCAGTGCAGCAGGTTGTACGCCGCCTCCAGCGAGTCGATATGGGTGCGCTCCCACCCGTGGCTGCCGTCGACCCCGAAGCCGACCAGCGCGGCCCGGGTGCCCGCGCCCGCCTCGATCGCGGCGGCGGCGTCGGAGCGGTAGTAGCGGAACACGTCCCGCACGAAGGGAATTGATTGCTCCTCGGCGAGCCGGCAGAGCCTCCGGGTCAGGTGGTAGTCGAAGGGGCCGTGCATGTCGGCCATCGGGATGGTGACGCCGTCCTCGACGGAGTGCTGGCCGGGCGCGCACACCGCGTTGTCCACCGAGACCAGCTCGGCCACGTCCGCGGGCAGGCCGTGGCTGGCCCCATGCCCGACCTCCTCGGTGATGGTGATCATGATCGTGGTGCGGTGCGGCAGCACCACCTTGTTCTCCGAAAAGTTCTTGGCCAGGGCGAGCGCGATCGCGACACCGGCCTTCCCGTCGAGGTGACGGGAGACGATGAAGCCGTCGGCGGTCAGTTCGGGGCTCGCGATCAACGCGACGAAGTCACCGACGTTCAGGCCGAGACGGACCAGGTCTTCCCGCGAGGAGACCTGGCGGTCGACGCGGACCTCGACGTGCTTCCAATCCGTGGGTTGGGTGTCGATCTCGTCGCCGAACGCGTGCCCGCTGGACTTGAGCGGCAAGACGGTGCCGGTGATGAACTCGTCGGGGTCGTCGCTGAAGATCCGCACCCGGGCGCCCGTGGCGAACCGGGCCGAGAAGGTGCCGACGGGAATCAGCTCGAGGCGCCCGTTGTCCTTGAGGCTGCGCACCATGCAGCCGATGGTGTCCGCGTGAACCGCCAGCGCCCGGTCGGTGGTCGCGGACTCCCCCGGCAGCTCGGCGGTCAGCGCGCCGCGGCGGGTCAGGGTAAACGGCACGCCAAAGTCGTCGAAGATGTCGCCGATCAGCTGCATCACCGCGTCCGTGCGCCCCGCGGGGCTCGGGGTCTGCAGCAGCGCGAGCAGAGTGTCGATCATCCACGCGCGGTCGGCCTCAGCCATGGCCGCGGTTTGGCGCACGGTGTCTCCCTTCGGTGTCATCAAGATTCGCGTTCAACCTACCGGGTGGCGGGACCCGACCGGCTGGCAGGCGCATGCCGCCGAATATCTTTCCCGTCATTGCTGCAAATTCACGTTAGGCTCCTCGATGTCCGGGTTTACATCGCGAATGAGGAGCCCGCAATGAAAGTAGATGCGGAAGGACACCAGGAGGAAGACGTCCGCCGGCTACGTGAATTCAACGCATTCGACAAGTTCTCGGATGGTGAGTTGCGGCGACTCGTCGAAGCGGCACACCGCATCGCACGGTCCAAGCCGTGGCCGCTGATTCACGAGCAGACTCCCGCGGACGCCTGCTACATCATGCTCAGCGGGGAGGCCGGGGTCTACGTCGGCCAGGACCGCATTGCCGTGTTGGGGCCGGGCGAGGTGATCGGCGAATCTGTGCTCCGCCGTGGGCAACTCCGATCTGCGACGGTGACGACTACCGGGCCGTCGGAGATACTCCGCATCGAACGCGACGAGCTCGCCCGCCTGCTCAAGGAGATTCCCGCCCTGCGCGAGACCATGGACGCGACCGTCGCGCGACACGAGCCGGTGGTCCGTGCCCAGGGGAAGCCAAAACCGGACCGCTGCAAGGTAAACGCTGCCGTCCCCTCGGACCTGGTCGAACGGTTCGAGGAGGCCGCCATCACCGCCGGCGTGAGTGTCACGGCGGCGCTCGAGGATGCACTCACCCAGTGGATCGCCGCGCGCTAGGAAGCCGATTCGCGCTCTGAGATGAGCTCGGCAAGGGCGATGATTCGCTGGGCGTCACGCACGTGCAAGCTCTCGATCATGCGGCCATCGACCGTGATGACACTGTTTCCCGCTGCCCGGGCCTGATCGTAGGCCGAGACGATCTTGCGGGCGTCGGCCAGCTCTTCGTGCGAGGGGCCGAACAGCTCGTTGGCCGGGGTGATTTGGGACGGGTGGATCAGCGTCTTGCCGTCGAACCCCATCTCGCGACCTTGTCGGGCCTCGGCCCGGAAGCCGTCTTCGTCGGCGATGTCGTTGAAAACGCCGTCCAGAACGGCCTTTCCGGCCGCCCTCGCGCCCAACACCGCCAGCGACAACGCGGTCAGCGCCGGCGCGCGTCCGGGGACGTGCAGTGCGTGCAGATCGTTCACGAGATCGTTGGTGCCCACCACGAATGCGGCCAAGCGGTCGCTGGCCGACGCGATCTCCTCCGCCCGCAGGAAGGCCCGCGGCGTCTCGATCATCACCCAGAGCCGCAGCGACTCAGGGGCGCCGAGCTTGTCGAGCGCCGCGGCGAGCGCCTGGACCTGTCCGCCCGTTTCGACCTTTGGCACCAGCACCCCATCGGCGGCCGAAGCGGCCGCGGCGGCCAAATCGCCGTCGTGCCAGTCCGTGTCGAGGCCGTTGATGCGCACCACGAGCTCGCGAGGCCGGTAGCTCTCCGACGAGATCGCGTCGCAGACCCGGGCCCGCGAGTCGCCTTTGGCATCCGGTCCCACGGCGTCCTCGAGGTCGAAGATCAACACGTCCGCCGGCAGCGTCGTGCCCTTCTCCAGCGCCCGGGAGTTGTTGCCCGGCAGGTAAAGGGCCGACCTGCGCGGGCGCAGCGTCGGTGCCCCGCGGTGTTCAACATCCACGTGGCAAGGGTAGGCGGGGCCCGCGGCTAGAAGATCAGCGGCGGGAGGTTCCCGAACTGCGGAATGATGCCGAACTGGGTCCCTTGGAAGAAGAACTGTAAACCGAAGGTGGTGAACGATCCGCCAGTGATCTGGCCCAAAGCGTTTCCGGTCACCGAAATTGCCTGGTAGCCGACTGGGGTGAGCCCGCCGAGGGTTGCCCCGAAGCCGCTGGGCCCGGCGTACTCGCTCCCGGTCGCCGACAACCACGTCAGGGGGCCCAGGGGCGTGTTGACGCTCCCGGTCCCGTTCACGGCCAACCCGATGCCCGAGCCGCCGGGCGCAGCGAACGGGATCCCGCTCAGCGACAACGACCCGACTTGGCCCAACGGACCGTTCAGGATGACGGATTCAGCGACGCCTCCGGCGCCCCCGCTTATGACGACCTGCAGAGGGCCGAAATTCTGGCTGAACGTTTGAGCCGGGCTGGCCGCGGCTGCACCGGCGCCCGTCGTATTCACCGCGTTCATCACCGTTTGCCGGGCATTGGCGACTTCGGCGCTCACATATTGCGCGGCCCCGCCATTCAACAGGTTCACAAACTCGTCGTGAAAGGCCGCCGCCTTGGCGCTGAGCGCCTGGAATTCTTGACCGCGCATACCGAAAAGGGCTGTGACCGCCGCCGAAACCTCATCGGCGGCCGGCGCCGCTATTGCGGTCGTCTGACCAGCCGCCGCCGCGGTCGCGCTGCGCAGCGCAGAGCCCACGTTCGCTAGGTTTCCGCTGGCCGCTGACACCACGTCCGGTGCGATGCTCAGCAACGACATAATCCCGCCCTCCACTGAATAGTCGCGAAACATAACGCCGAGACATTTGGCGATCGCCGAATCGTAACAGCCGAATGTCGATGCGGAGCCGAATTGGCGCTTGATCATTGACCGTGTCAGCCGGCGTCGAGTTGCGCACTGCGGGTAACAAACTGGATTACGTCTAAAATGGCTGTCAATTCTTCGAAAGCCGCGTTTCTCGGTTGGTAAAGGCCGCTTTACGCCGGGCCCGGAGTGGGAACCCTGGACGGGAACAGGGAGGAGCAGCTCATGCAGCGACAGGAGATTCGTTCACTCGCCGACCTCGCCGGCGAGGGCACCCGCGTGCTCACCAGCCTGGTGCGCGACACGCACAGCGGCATCGCGCGGCGGGTTTTCGGCTCCATCGGCCCGGTGTCCAAACCCGTGCAGGTCGTCCACAACACGACCGCCGCGGCGACGTACTACGCCGTCGACCGCGCGCTTCGGGCCGCGCTGCGCGGGGCCGGTGCGCTGGCCGCCGAGGCGCGCGGCAGCGACGACGACGAGACGGTCGAATCGGATCCGCGGGTCGCCGGATTCATCGCCGCGCTCAACGGAATCTACGGCGACGAGCTGACCGAGCGCGGCAACGGTTTCGCGCTGACCATGCAGATGCGCCGGCGCGGCAAGCCGATCACGATGAACGCCAACGACATTGCCGCGGCGTTCCCGCAGGCTACCGGGCGGATCGCGGTGTTCGTGCACGGCTGGTGCATGACCGAAAGCTCGTGGTGGCGCCGGCCGCGCGACGGCGAGGAGGCGACCCCGTACGGCGCCCGCCTGCGCGACGAGTTGGGCTTCACCCCTGTTTACCTGCGCTACAACACCGGCCTGCACATCTCGGACAACGGGAAATCGCTGGCCTCCTTGATCGATCGGCTGCGGGCGCTGTGGCCGGTTCCGGTCGAGGAGATCGCCCTGATCGGTCATTCGATGGGCGGCCTGGTGGCACGCAGCGCGTGCCACTACGGGACCCAGCACCCGCACGGCTGGCCCGGCTCGGTGAGCCACGTCGTCTGCCTGGGTTCCCCGCACCTGGGCGCCGATTTGGAGAAGGGCGTCAATGCCGCCTCGTGGGCGCTCGCGCGACTGCCCGAAACCCAAGGCCTGGCCGCATTTCTCAACGCCCGCAGCTCGGGCACGAAGGATCTGCGGTATGGCGCCCTGCTCGACGAGGACTGGTGCGACGGCGACCCGGACGAGTTCCTGCGCGACCGCTGCAACGAGGTGCCGTTCCTGCCGCATGCCGTCTACCACTTCGTCGCGACCAGCGCCGGCCCGGGAGCGGTCGGAACCGTTCTCGGCGACCGCCTGGTCCGCCACCGCAGCGCCTCCGGGAACGGCAAGACCCGCCGGGTTCCGTTCGACCCCGACCACGGGCTGACGCTCACCGGCCTGCACCACTTCGACCTGCTCAACCACGCCGAGATCTATGCGAAATTGCGTGACTGGCTGGGCCGGCCAGTCACGGCCGGTGGTACTGATCGTTGATAAGGATTTGCACGCCCCGCCATCCCCAATAGACGCGGTGCGCGGTGATCAACGCCTTGTCAATCTCCATCACCTCGACGAAGTCCATCTGCTGGCCGTTCGGGGTTTCGCGGGGATACTCCCACGTCGCCCGGCGCCCGTCGGTGAAGAATCCGGCGCGGTGGTACTTGCGCTCGTCGGGTGTGCGGGCGACGACTTCGGTGAGGAAAGCACGCAACTCGTCGTGACCCCGGCACACGCCCTTGCCGCCGAGGATGTGGGCCGCGACCGGGCTCTCCAGCACCGCGTCGGGCGCATAGCACGCCAGGAGCGCCTCAACATCGTGCTCGGCCAATGCCTTCTCCCAGGCGTGGGTCACCGCTTCGACTGCCGCGGCGCCTGCTGTGGTGTCGTTTCGATTCGTCATAGACCCTGTGTTGCCCGGGGTCGATCGAACTAACCTGACGCGGCTAGTCCTCCTTCTTTTCGCGCCACTCCCGCTCGAACGGCAGCCGCCACGCGTTGGGCGCGATCAACTGATGAATGGCGTTGGGACCCCACGTGCCGGGCTGATACATCTTGGCGACGGGCGGATCGTTGAGCAGATCTTCCGAACGCTCCCACAATGATTCGATGCCCTCCGCGGTGTTGAACAGGGTGTGATCGCCACGCATCGCGTCGAGGATGAGCCGCTCATAGGCCTCCAGCACATCCGCGACGGTGTCGATCTCCTGCGAGGAAAACTGCATGGACAACTTGTCGAGCTTCATGCCGGGACCCGGGCGCTTGCCGTAGAACGACAGCGACACCTTCGAGTTGTCGGCGAGGTCGAACGTGAGATGGTCGGGACCTTGGGTCCCCACGCCCGATCCGGGCGGAAACATCGTGCGCGGAGCCTCTTTGAAGGCGATCGAGATGATGCGGATGCCCTCGGCCATCTTCTTGCCGGTGCGCAGATAGATCGGTACGCCGGCCCAGCGCCAGTTGTCGATGCCGACCTTGAGCGCGATGAACGTCTCGGTGTCGGAATCCTTGGCCACCCCGTTCTCGTCGCGGTACCCGCTGTACTGGCCGCGCACCACGTTGGACGGCTTGATCGGCAGCATCGACCGAAACACCTTGTTCTTTTCCTCGCTGATGGCGAACGGCTCGAGCGCGGTCGGGGGCTCCATCACCACGAAGGCCATGACCTGGAACAGGTGCGTGACGACCATGTCCTTGTAGGCGCCGGTCTCTTCGTAAAAGTTCGCCCGCTGATCCAGCCCCAGCGCCTCGGGGATGTCGATCTGGATGTGATCGATGAAGTTGCGGTTCCAGATCGGCTCGAACAGCCCGTTGGCGAAGCGGAACGCCAGGATGTTCTGGGCGGCCTCTTTGCCCAAGAAGTGGTCGATGCGGAAAATCTGAGATTCCTCGAACGTTTCGTGCACGAAGTCGTTGAGCGCCACCGCGCTGGCCAGATCGGTGCCGAACGGCTTCTCCATCACCACCCGCGAGCGCTCGACGAGCTTGGCGTCGCGCAGCATGGTGATGACGGCGCGCGCCGCCTTCGGGGGGACCGACAGGTAATGCAGCCGGCACACATTGGTTCCCAGATTGTTCTCGGCCTCTTCAACCGCGGCGGCGAGCGCTTCGGGCCCGGCGCCCTGTGGGACGTAGGTGATGATCTTCGCGAAGTTGGCCCACTGCTCGTCGTTGAGCTTGTGCGTGCCGAACGACTCGATCGCGTTCTTGGCCAGCTCGCGGAATTCGTCGTCGCTGAGATCTTCGAGCGACGTCGCGACGATCTGGATATCGGGGGCAAGCTCGGACTGGTCCAGGTAGGCCAGGCCGGGGATCAGCTTGCGTTTGGCCAGATCCCCCGTCGCACCGAAAAGGACGATGACGTGGGGGTCGAGTGCTTCGGTTTGATGGTGGCGCGGGCGTTTCTCCGGCGCCGGGTACGCGATCGTTTGCGGTTTCTTGGTGGCCACTCTTGCGATACTTCCATCGCCGCGCCGTGTGTGCAGCCCTGCGACGCGTCCGGTTGATGTTGTCCCAGTCCCCATTCCCAATACGGGCGGTTACCAATCGCGCGGCTGGGTATGGAATAAGCGACATGACGAACCCCGACAGAGACCCCGTGAGCCACGCTCAGCAGCTGGAGGACATCGTCGACGAGCTCGGCGAGAAGGTCGCCAACGAGCGGGAGGCCCAGGACGTACCCGGCAAGCCCAGCGAGCGGGAACACGCCGCCACCCACGGCACCAAGGAAGAGCCGCCGGACTAGCCGTACCGGCTCGGCCTATCGATCGCGCCAGGCGAGCATCGTCTCCAATTCGGAGAAGTCGTAGCCGTCGCCGTCCGGGTGGATCTCGGTGGTGAACAGCGTGACCCCCTCGTCGACGAAGGCGTCGGCGGTGGGGGCGTCCGTCCACGCCATTGCCCGTTCGATCGCGGCCTCGTCGCGTCCGGCCTCGGAGGCCAGCCGCTTGAGGAGATCGTTCTTGCGACGAAATTCCTCGATGGGTTCGAAGCTGTGCCAGATGTCGGCGTGGCGCGCCGCGATGGGAATTGTCCGCCGCTCACCGCCGCCGCCGATGAGGATCGGGATGTGCCGCACCGGGCCGGGTGTCAGGTGGGTGAGCCGGTGCTCGATGCGCGCCAGGCCTTCGTCGAATTGGTCCATTCTGGCTCGAACGCTGCCGTAGTCGTATCCGTAGACCGTGAAGTCTTTCCAGTACCAGCCCGCCCCCAGCCCGAGGATCAGGCGGCCCCCGCTGATGTGGTCGACCGTGCGTGCCATATCCGCGACCAGGTCGGGGTTGCGGTAGGGCATGCCGGTGACGAGCAGACCGATCTCGGCGCGGCTGGTGATCTCTCCCCAGGACGCCAGCGCCGTCCAGCCCTCGAAGTTGTTGACCTCCGGCTGTTCATCGTGCAGCTGCGGAACCCCGGCGACGATGTCGACGAACGGTTTGTGGAAGTGGTCGTAGCCGAAGATGGCGTCGGCGCCGAGTTCTTCGGCGTGCAGCACGGCCTGCCGCCAGGTGCGGTAGTCGGGCGTCCCGCCAGGCCACAGCTGAACGCCGATTCGCACGTGGCCGGGACTAACCCCGCTGGCTGAGTCGGTCATCTTTGCCTCTCATCGTGGTCTGCAAACCGATCTTGGCGTTCTGGCCGGGCACGTGCACTACAAACTGAGCGAACGTCCAGTTCCTTCCCGCCTTGACCGGGCGGCGGTGGCGCACCTATCGTCGGAGCTAAGTGTACGAAACCGTTTCGTTCAGCGGAGGGCCGAGTGGTTCGGGGAGAAGCGCGCGCCGACGCGATCCTGGATTCGGCCCTCGAATTGATGGCGGCCACCGGGTACGACCGGCTCACCATCGACGCGGTCGCGGCGCGAGCGGGCGCCAGCAAGGCGACGATCTACCGTCGCTGGCCGGGTAAGCCCGAGTTGGTGATGGCGGCGCTGTCGCGGCACGGCACGGCCGCGACCGCGGAGGTCGACACCGGTGATCTCCGCGGTGACCTGGCTCAAGCGATCACGCAGATGCGCGACAGCCTGGCGTCCCAAGACGGCGCCTTGATTTTGGGTCTGCTCAATGCGATGCGCGAAAACGGCGAGCTTGCCGAGCATGTCCGCGGTCAAGTCTTGAGCGCAAAGCGATCGGTCATCGGGGGTCTCGTCGCGCGCGCGGTCGAGCGCCGGGAGCTGCCGACCGGGGCGGACCACGAGTTGGCATCCGAGATCGCCTCCGCGCTCGTCTTCACGCGCGTCCTGGTCACCGGCCAGCCGCTCGACGACGCCGAGGTCGCGCGCATCGTGGACGCCGTGCTGATTCCCGTGCTGACCCGCGATTCGCGGAAAGGCGGCCGTACGCGATGATCCCGGCGCTTGCGCTCGCATTCCTCGGCGGCCTGCTGGCCGGCAACGCCATTCCCCATTTCGTCCGCGGCATCACCAGGCAGCGTTACCCGAACGCGTGCGGCGGTGGCCCCGTCCCGAATGTCGTTGCGGGATGGGTCGGTTTGGTGCTGGCCGCGGTGGCGCTGCACGCCGCCTTTCACGGGCGGGAGCCACTGTGGCCGTTCTGCGCGACGGCGCTCGGGGTGCTGTTGATCGGGCTGTTTCACGCCGGGCCCGGCGCGTTCGGGCGCCGCTGACCGTCGCCGAACCACACGGTGAGGGCGTCGGCGAGCCCGGCGCCGTCTCGCTCGCCCGCCCACGCGACATACCCGTCGGGCCGGATCAGCACGGCGGTTGGCGCGGTCACCGCGCCGAGCGCCGGAAGATCCCAGGCCCCACCGTATTTCGCGTCGACCGTTTTCACCCGATCCGCCCAGGCGCCGATGTCGCACGCATCCACGCCGAAGTTGAGCAGCACCGGCCGCGCGTCGCGCAGCATGCTGAATACCGACGCCGGGCCGGCGCCGGTGGCCACCTCCAAATCGGGCATGCGGCGCCCGAGCAGCGGGTGGCCTTCGCCGAGGTCGTAATGGATGTCCAGGCCCGACATCATCGCACCGAATCGTCGCCGCGGCTCGTCCATGCCGAGGAGCTCGGACATGCTGTCGCGCAACGCCTTCAGACGGTCATCCGGACGAAGGAGCGTCATCTGAGCCATCGCGTTGCGCAGCACGCGCGCACCGACCGGGTGCCGCTCGGCGTGGTAGCTGTCGAGCAGCCCGTCGGGCGATATCCCCTTGACCACCTGGGCCAGCTTCCAACCCAGATTCACCGCATCCTGCACACCGGTGTTGAGGCCCTGCCCGCCTATCGGGTGATGCACGTGTGCGGCGTCGCCGGCCAGCAGGACCCGCCCCGCGCGATAGGCCGCCGCCTGCCGCGCCACGTCGGTGAACCGCGAAATCCAAGTGGGACTGTGTATCCCGTGATCGGTCCCGTATACGGCGACGAGCGCCTCGCTCAGCTCGCGGAGGGTGGGCTCGCCGGTGTCGGTCACCTGCCGCTCGGTCACCATGACCCGCGCCGGCCCCCCGTCCTCCGGCGTGCTGAACGAATGGACGCCGAGGGCGTCGTGGCGGATGCCCCAGTCCGGCTCGCCGTCGCCCGCGATCTCGACCTCGGCGAGCAGGTAGCTCGTCGTCGCATCCCATCCCGGGAAGTCGATGCCGACGGACTTACGGACCGCGCTGCGTCCGCCGTCGCACCCGACGACGTAGTGGGCGCGCAGGAACCGGCCGTCGGACAGCGCCACGTCGGCGCCGGTGTCGTCCTGGGCGACGGCAATCACCTCGCGTCCGCGATAGATCGGCACCGCCAGCTCGTCGACCCACCCGGCCAGGATCCGCTCGATGTGGGCCTGCCAGAGCGCGAGCCCGTAGGGGTGCCGGGTGGGAAAGTCGCTGATATCCAATCGAATCTGGGCGAACCCGGCGACCTGCGCCACCTGGCCCTCCGCGAGGAACCGGTCAGCGATTCCGCGCTGATCGAGCACCTCGATGGTGCGCGAATGCAATCCGCCCGCCCGCGCGCCGATCAGCTCCTGGCTGGCGCGCCGCTCGACAATGGCGACGTCGACCCCCGCCAGCGCCAACTCGCCGGCCAACATCAACCCCGTCGGCCCTCCCCCGGCGATCACCACCGCGTGGCTTTTCCCCGCCGCTGACAACGCACTCATTTCGCAACCCCCGATTCGCTCCGCTTCCGCTTCGACCAGCGATTTTGCGGCATGACCCCGGTCTTGCCGCAAGCCCCCGGGTGCGTAATATGTTGAAGTGGGACGGATTAAAACCGTCCCCTTCTTTTGCGGACATTGCCCGACCCATCCATTACGGTTCAGATAATCGCGGGCGCGCTCGCATAACCACAGCTGACCAGAGAGTGACGGGATGGGTCTTCGCCACGCAGGCCCCTTCGGCCGTCGAGACACTCGCCGACACCAATTGCGGCTGCGCGCCGATTCGGGAAGCGGCTTTTATGCCGCGCACCAGGTTCGGCTGCTCCGGATCTATCTGGGCGCCACCACGTTCCTGTACGCCTACGGCGTGGTGTTCACCACCGTGTTTCCGCTCCGTCACGGCCTGCCCACGGGCAATCCGGCAGGGGGCATCGTGGCGATCGTCCTCGGGGTGGCGGCGCTGGTGTGGCTGGCCGTGCGACCCGACAAACCCGCGCCGGCCACGGCCGCGGCGATCGCGGCCACGCCCATCGTGATGGCCTTCCACATCTCCATTACCGCCGAGTTCGTCTGCCTGATCGCGCCGATGTTCCTGGCGATGTACCTGCGCGCGTTCTATTCGCCGCGCCGCGGGGTGCTGCTGGCCGGCCTGCTCACCTTGGCGTCCATTGTCGGCCTGGCGGTCTCGCACACGGCCAAGTTGTACATCGACTACCTGATCTTCGTGGTCGCGATCGTCGGGGCCGCCGAGTCCTTCGGGCTGGTGACGCGAAGCCTGGTCGCCGCCGCCTGCACCGATCCCCTCACGGGCCTGCTGAACCGGGCCGGCTGGGAGATCGCCACCACCGACCTGCTGGCGCGAGCCCGTTCATCGGCGGCCACCGTCACCGTCATCGCGCTCGACATCGACAACTTCAAACGGATCAACGACACCGACGGACACGTCGCCGGGGACGAGCACCTGGTCAGCCGCGCCAGCGTGTGGCGAAAAGTGGCCCCGGCCAACGCCGTTCTGGCCAGGTTCGGCGGCGACGAATTCGCCGTGTGCATCGCGGAGCGCGCGGGCCGGACACCGACGGCGGCCGAGCGGTTCGTCGCGGGCGTGCGGCTGCACACCCCCGGCACCAGCGTCGGCGCGGCATCGGCACCGGGTGAAGGCGCTGACGTCGCCGCGCTGTACGCGGTCGCCGACGACGATCTCTACGCCGCCAAGCAGAAGAGATCCCCGGAGGCCCGGGGCCCCGATCTGCGCCACGCGCTGTAGATCCGATTGGCCAGCGGAATTAGAATCCTCTGTGCCCCAACCTATTTCAGCTTAGATGCCAGTCTAATTGTTGCTTGGTGGTGGTTGCGGCTGGAAGGGGTCGTACCACCACCAGTCGGCGCGTTCGCCGAGGGGCCCGGGCCATGGCGGTACGGCGGGCGGGCGGCCGGTGGGGGCACGCGCGAGTGATCCTGGACTCAGCGGTCGCCCGTC
>NZ_LZIC01000097.1 GCF_001667185.1 Mycobacterium sp. 852002-50816_SCH5313054-b
AACGACGGCGTGCCTGGTCACCCTCCCCACCCCCCCGCCGCCCCCGCACCCGCCCTCCGGCGACTGGAACGGCGGGTGGGCCGACTTCGCCGGCACCAACCTTCCGGGCGGGGCGGCGCGCGCCGACCCCGGTCCGTTCCTCAACGGCAACGGCCCCGAGCTGGCGAACGGGGATTCGCTGTCATTCGGCGACTACCGCTGCCGCGCCGATCAATCGGGCCTGTTCTGTGTGAACTACGCCCATCAGTCGGCGGTGCGGTTCGCACCCGCCGGCATCCAGCCGTTCGGTTGCCTGAAGCCGGTGCCGCCGCCCGACGGTGTCGGTACGGCTTTCAGCTGCTGAGCGGGCAATTTGCTGCACCCACGGTTTCGGCGTGGGACCATTTGCCGATGAACGCCGACGATGCCGAAAAGCGCATCGCTGACCTGGAACGTCAGCTCGCCGAGCAAAAGCGCATCGCCGAGCTGGAACGTCAACTGGCCGAGGCCAGGGCGGCCGCGGGACAGGATGCCGATTCCGACGATCGGGCACGCCAGTATGCACAGTCGTTGTGGGAGGGCTTGCGCTCCGGCGGTCCGGTGGGCCCCGGCGGGCCGTCCGCGCCCGAAATGGCGCAGCATCGCGAGGCTTTCATGCAAGCCGCGGCCCGGGCGGGCCTTTCGCAGGACCAGATCGACAACATCTTCAAGCACGGCAGGGCGACGTTCAAGGTGGGGCATTCGGTCGTGTATTCCGGGCAGGGCGCCATACCGGACGACGGCGCGGGCGCCGGCATCCGACAGCCACCCGGCTTTCCGCAACAGGTCGGCTCGAAGCGCCACGTCACGCGGGGCCGCCGGCGGCCGTGGGGCATGCGCGGGTGGCCGGACCGAATCGGGGCGATCATCGGGGCCCTCGGCATCTGCATCGGGGCCGCCGCGTCGTTGACCGCAACCATGCCGGCGAGCGCGATGTGGACGAGCCCCTTCGTGTGTGACAGCGGCTACCAGCTGGCGTACAACACCACCAACTACAGCTACCAGCCCGGCCAGTCGGGAACCAGTGTGAGCTTCGAATGCGTCGGCGCCACCGGCTCTTACGAGCCCAGCTGGATCGCGATCGACGCGCTGCAGACCATCCTGGCCACCGTGGTGCTGGGCGCCGCGGTGGGCCTCGGTTTCCTGATCTGGCGAAGCTTCCGCAGGCAGAGCTGACGATCAACCGGGCCGGTTGGCGACGGCGGCGAACAGCTCGCTCATTTCATCGGCGGGCCCGCGCGGAACGGTGTAACCGGCTTCGTCGCGAATCTCCCCGAGGTGATCGCGCACGTCCTCGATGGACAGCCCGGGACTGGAGAAACCCCTTGTCCTGCCGATGAAGAACCGTGCGACGTGCCCGGCGCCGGCCGTGTAGATCTCCCCGGAAACCGGACAGTCCCGATGGGTCAGGAAGGCGGCGACCGGAGCCACGAGTGCCGGATCGAGTTCCCGAAGGTATTGGCCGACAAGGTCGTCCAGCACCGCCCGCGCCGCCGCCGCACCAGGCCGCCCGGCGCCTTGCAGGGATTGCTCGAGCATCCGCGTATAGGCGATCGGGGCGATGGCATTGACCTTGATGTCGTGGGCGGCCCCTTCGGCGGCCAGCACCCGGGTGAAGCCGATCAGCCCGGTCTTGGCCGCCCCGTAGTTGCTCATGCGTTCGGCGCCAAGGATTCCCGCGGCCGAGCAGGTGTTGAGTATCCGGCCGTAGCGGCGCTCACGCATCACCGCCCACGCGGGCCGCGTCACGTAGAACGCGCCCCTGAGGTGCACATCGATGAGCGGGTCGAGCCGGTCGGCGGTCATGTCCTCGAAGGGTGCGTCGCCGACGATTCCGGCGTTGTTGATGACGATGTCCACCCGACCCCAGGTGCGCACGGCGGCGTCGACGATCGCCTCTCCGCCAGCGGGACTCGTCACGCTGTGCGTGTCGGCGACGGCCTGGCCGCCGCCTTGACGGATCTCATCGACGACGGCGCGCGCCGCGGCACCGTCGGAGCCGTCCCCGGTCACCGAACCGCCGATGTCGTTGACGACGACGCGCGCGCCCCTGGCCGCCAGCAGCAGCGCATACTGCCGGCCCAATCCCCCGCCGGCGCCGGTGATCACGGCAACCTGGTCGTCGAACCGCAGATCTTTGCTCACCAACTGACCGGCAACTCTTTCATGCCGTAGATGTTGGCGTCTTTGAAGCTCAGTTCGCCCGGCGTCACTGCTAACTTCAACCCGGGTAGCCGGCGCGCCAGAGTGGTGAACGCAACCTGCATTTCGACACGAGCCAGGTTCGCTCCGATGCATTGATGTACGCCGTACCCGAAGCCCAAGTGCCCGCGGGGGTTTCGGCCGGCCCGGAAGGATTCGGGATCGTCGACGAATTCGGGGTCCCAGTTTCCGGCGAGCAGGTTCATCATGACGAACTCCCCGGCGCGTATCAGCTGGCCAGCGATCAGCAGATCTTCGGTCGCCACGCGATCAACCTGGCTGTGCACGATGCTGAGGTAGCGCATCAGCTCTTCGACGATGTTCGCGACGACCACAGGGTCGTCGGTCTGTCCGAGCCGCTGGAACACCTCCGGATGTTCCAGCAGCGCAACGGTTCCCAAGGAAATCATGTTGGCGGTCGTTTCGTGGCCGGCCTGCATCATGATCACGCTGTTCATGGCCGCGGTGGCGTTGTCGAGTTGACCGATCGCCACATATTCGGTGACCAGGCGGCTGATCAAGTCGTCGCCGGGTTCGCGCGCCTTGCGTTCCACCAACTCCTCGATGTAAGCGTACATGGCCCCGAACGCCTGGCCCTTTTCCGCGTCGGTGGACTTCTGGTCAAGCCCCTTCGTCGTGTTGTGCTGGAAGAGCGCGAGGTCGTCGGGCGGCACCCCCAGCAGCAGCGCGATCACCATTGACGGCACCGGCAAGGCGAATTGACGCACCAAATCGGCCGGCGCACCGTTATCGATCATCTGGCCGAGATAGTGGTCGACCATCTCCTGGATGTGCGGCCGCATCGATTCGCAACGCCGGAAGGTGAAGTTGGTGGTCATCATCCGCCGCAACCGTTGATGCTCGGGATCGTCGGTCCGCGCGAACATCACCGGGACCCTGTTCTCGTCGTCCTTCGGCATGATCGAGTCCGGAATGGTCTTCGCGGACAAGCGCGGATCGACCAGCGCCGCTCTGATGTCGCGGTAGCGGCTGACCACCCAGACCGGGTTGCCCTGGAACATCGCCCTTCGCAGCCCCGGTTGGTCCCGCCACTGCACGAACTCGGCCGGGGGCGCGAGCGGGCATCGCCCCGGCCGCGGGAGGGGCAGCACCGGAAGATCGGCATCAGGGCGGGAGTCGGCGGTTCCGAACGATTTGGAAGTTGTTGACATAAACCGCGTTTCCCATTAAGTGGCAGATGTCTGACAGTTGTAGAGCCTAAAGCCGGTCCGGGTGGCAGTCAACTGTCGGTTAGGCTGTCGGCATGTCCGGGGTTGAAGACCGGCCATTGCGGGCGGACGCGGCGCGCAACGTCGAGCGCATACTGCGCGCGGCGCGGGACGTCTATGCCGAGTTCGGGCCCGACGCACCAGTGGAGGCCGTCGCGCGCCGGGCGGGCGTCGGTGAGCGAACCCTCTACCGCAGGTTTCCGGCGAAGGCCGACCTGGTTCGTGCCGCCCTCGATCAGAGCATCGCCGAGGACCTCACGCCGGTGATCGACAAAGCCCGGCGCGCCGAGGACCCGCTGCGCGGGCTCACCCAGCTGATCGAAGCGGCGATATCGCTGGGCGCCCGTGAACACAGCCTGCTGACCGCGGCCCGCCGGGCCGGGTCACTCACATCCGACATCTCGGTTTCGCTCAACGAGGCGCTCGGCGAGCTTGCCCGCGAGGGCCAGCGAGTCGGCAGCATCCGCGCAGACCTGGTCACCGACGACCTACCTCGCCTGATCGCGATGCTCTTCAGCGTGTTGGCGACCATGGATGCGGACTGCGACGGCTGGAGACGCTATGTCGCCCTCGTCGTCGATGCGGTATCGGTCAACGAGCGACAGCCGCTGCCTCCGGCCGCGCCGCTGCGCTATGAGGTCGGGCCGGATAGCTGGCCGCTGTAAGCGTTCTTAGTTGATGGTGACCCCGGCGTCGACCTTGAACTGCAGCCCCGTCACGTATCGGGACTCATCGGATAGCAAGAACAGCACCGCGCTGCTGACGTCGGCCGGCTCCACAGCCGGGGTGGGCATCGCGTTGACGAAGATGGGAATCAGGTCGGACCGTTGCTCACCCAGAAGAGGCCCGAACGACGGCGGAACCATCCCGGTGGGAACGCCGGTGGGAAGCACCGTGTTGACGCGCACGTTCTGGGCCGCCAATTCATTCGCCAAGGCCAGCGTCAACCCGACGACGCCGTACTTCGCCGAGGTGTAGGGCGTCTGCAGCGGGAAGCCTTTGATGGCACCGGCAGAGCTGACGTTGACCAGGCTGCCACCACCCTGGTCGAGCAGGTGCGGTATCGCGGCCGCGCAGGTGTTCCAAACGCCGATGAGGTTCACGTCGACCACCGTGCGCCACTGATCGGCGGTCGTGGTGTCCCAGGACGCCACCGTGAGCACACCGGCGTTGGCGACCGCCCCGTCGAGACCTCCCAGCTCGCCCGCGCCCTCATCGACCGCACAGCGCAGTCGCGCTTCGTCGCGAACATCGACGATGCGACTCACGCAGCGGCGGCCGAAATCCCGGACCAGTTCTGTCGTTTCGGCCAGGTCGCCTTCGGTGGCCAAGGGATACTCGATCTGCGGCAAGGATTGGCAGATGTCGACCAGGATGAGGTCCGCACCCTCCTCGGCTAGTCGTAGCGCATGACTGCGTCCCATGCCGCGGGCAGCACCGGTGATCAGAAAGCGTTTACCGGCAACGCGTCCCACCTACTGCTCGTTCCACATCAGGCCGCGCATCGTCGCGGACAGCGGGATGTCCTCCACGCCGATCAGTCCCTGGGGCGCGCGGCACACCCAGTCGACCGCGTTGACGACGCGACCCGCCGTGGAGATGCAGCCGGCGTCGGTGGCATCGAAAAGCGGGTGCGAAACATGGGTGTTGATTTCCACCCGCGGTTCACCCTCCACGACGACACGATGAACGCCGGTGTGGCCCACGGGCGGGAATTCCCAGTCGGGGGCCGCGGCCTGGGTGAGCCTCGTGACGTGCTCGAGGGTGATCACCGGCTTGCCGTCGCGGACGCCCTCGGTGGCGAACCGCACCGCGGCCATCCCTCCCGGCTGCACCGTCATCATGGTGCAGTCGATGCGCTCGGGTGTGAACCAGCGTTCGATGCGCTGGCGCACGTCCTCGAGCTTGATGTCGAGATGGTCCGCCAAGCTGCGGACCTGGCCACCCCACATCGCCACGATAACCCCGGGCAAGAACATCATCGGCGAGTCGTCGTCCGCCGTGGTTCCGAACCCCATTGCGGCGCCAGTGAATTCGGCGTCGTCGTAGTTTCCGTAGTCGAAAATCTCTTGCACGGTGATCGACTCGACCCGAGTGGTCAGGCTGGCCGCCGAGTGCACCAGCGTATCGCCGGAGAAACCGGGGTCGATGCCGTTGACGTACAGCGAGGTGTTGCCGGCCGCACAGGCGCGCTGCAGGGGCTCCCGCAACCAATCGTCGGCGTGGCGGGGCGTGACCAGCCAGACCATCGACGTACCGACGACGTTGCTGCCCGCCGCGAGGAACTTGGCCATCTGTTCGATGGCTTCCATCGGCCGGGTTTCCCCCTGAGATGTGTACACCACGCAGTCGGCGCCGAGGGCCACGAGGGCGTCGATGTCGTCCGTGGCGATGATGCCGGTCGGCCGCTTTAGCCCGCAGAGCTCGGCGGCATCCCGGCCGATCTTCCCGGCGCCGGCGGCGTGCACGCCGACCAGTTCGAGGTCCGGCCTGCCGATGATGGCCCGCAACGAATGCCTTCCAACGTTTCCGGTGGAGAATTGGATCACTCTGCGCATTGTTGCTCTCACCCTTTCAGCGATGACCGATGACCCATCATGACGCGTTCAATCGCAACGCAGGGTCAGTAGTCGGGAATGGGCAGCGGCGAATTGTTGGAGTCGATGCCCCCGTCGACGTGGAAGGTCGCGTTGGTCGCGTAACAATCGCGCGTGCACAGATACACCGCGAGCCGCCCGAGATCCTCCACGTCGCCGAGTCGATGCAGCGGCGTCGCCTCTTGCATCTTCTCCAGCGACCCCGGCATCAAGTCCAGGCTGCCCCGCAGACCGTCGGTGGCGAACGAACCCAGGGCGATGGCGTTGACGCGAATCTTCGGAGCGAGTTCCTGCGCCATGGCGCGGGTGAGCGCTTCGAGGCCGCCCTTGGCGACGCAATAGGCGGTCAGCGCCCGGATGCCGAATCGCGCCGAGCCCGACGAGATGTTGATGATGGAACCGTGTCCGGCACTGAGCATGTGCGGCGCCGTGAGCTGACTCATGATGAAGGCCGAGGTCACACACCAGTCGAACGTGTGCCGGAAGTCTTCGTCGGTGATGTCCAAAAATCGCGCGTAGGTCGACCCACCGACGTTGTTGACGAGAATATCGATGCGGCCGAAGCGATCCATGGCCGTGTTCACCACGCGTTCCCCGTCGGGACGCCTCATCGCGTCGGCGACGAGCGCCAGACCCTTGCCGCCCGCGGCCTCGATACCCTCAATCGTGTCAACGATATCCGCCTCGGTGCGCGCGGTCCCCACGATCGTGGCTCCAGCCTCCGCCAAGACCCGGGCGATGCCTGCCCCGACACCCTTCCCGGCGCCCGTGACGATCGCGACCTGTCCGTCCAACCGGAATTGCTCCAGTGCCATGCCGGGCTCCTTCGATCGCGTGCGGTATGCGCCGTTCAATCTAGGAATCTTGCTGACTAAAGTCAACGACTTTGCGGGATCAGGATCTCTGGCGACCGGTGTGAGACAACAATGATCAAGTTGTACAACCATTTCTGGCCGGAACACGGCATAATGGGCGGGTTAGCCTCGCAACTCTTACAAGAGTCGGGTCAACCGTGAGGAAAGAAATGGCTGTGACGGATCGGCTGTCGGCTCGAGAAGCCAAGCGCCTGCAGACGAGGGAGCGTTTGATGGGCGCCGCGATCGCGGAGTTCGCCCGCGCCGGGATGGCCGAGGCCGACGTCAGTGCCATCGTGGCCGCAGCGGGAGTCGCCCACGGCACATTCTTCTTCCACTTCCCTACCAAGGAGCATGTGCTGCTGGAGTTGGAGCACCGCGAAGAGGAACGCATAGCCAAGCAGTTCGCACATTTCCTGAAGTCCAAGCACGATCTTGCGTCCGCATTGAACGAGGCGGTCCGCCTGGTGGTGGGATTGGAACGCAGACTGGGCGATCTGCTCTTCAATGACTTTCTGGCGCTGCACTTCTCCCAAACCCGCCCGCAGACCGAAGACGGCAGGGATCACCCCTTGATCGTTTTGGTCGCCCAGGAAATCGCGCTTGCCCAAGAGCGCGGCGAGGCGGATACGCAAGTGATTCCCATGAACAGCGCCGTGTTCTTCCTGCTGGGTCTCTACGCCCTGTTGATCACCACCAACCACTGGCCGACCGGCCACGCCCTATTGGAAGACTACGTTGCAAGGACGTTGCGCAGTCTGAAGCCCTGATTCCGCAACGCCTCAACGCTACTAACGCACCACGCCACGCAACGGCACCAAGCCGAGTTCCTTATGGGTCAGGAACCCCGGCGCGGCCTCGCACACGGCGGGAACCGTGTTCGCCGGGCCCATCGCAGTCCACGTGTAGCCGGGCTTGGGGTAATTGCCCTGCGGATCCGCCGGCGCCTGCAGGATCAACTCGGTGGGCTCGTCGCCCTCGATCACGATGCGGTAGTGATAGTGGCCGCCCCAATCCGGCTGCGGCTCAATGGCATCGTATTCGTCCATGGTGTACATCTCGTGGAAGGTGATGAGGGGCTTGCCGTCGACCCACGTCGTCCATTTGTGATGCTGGGAGGCGACGGTGCCCTTCTTGATCGAGCCCTGGAAGCCCGGCATGTCGCTGGTCGGGCCGCCTTCGTACGGGATGTCGCGAATCGCCGTTCCCAGCTCGACGTCCGTCGTGTATCGGTCGACGGTCTTCCCGAGGCCGTCGACCACCATGGCCATCGATTGGGCGAACAGCGGCCAGGCGTTACCCAGCAGATTCGGCCCGGCCATGAACTCTTCCGGGGTGTTACCCATCCCCATCTCGTGCAAGTACTTCAACGTGTCCTTGCCGAAGTTCACCACCTCGTAGATGTGGATGGCGTCGATCCGGCTGACGATGCGGGCCAGCGTCAGGACGAGCAGGTCTCCGGCAAATCCAGGGTTGACGCCGCCCGCATGAAACGACGTTCCGCCCTCGTGGCAGGCCGCATCGATCTTGTCGATGTCCGCTTGGCTGTGCTCGGTTCGAAACCACCACGCGCCACCCGAGGCGACGACGTTCTTGCCTGCGCGCAGCAGGCGGCAGACCTCGTCGGGATCCGACCAGAGCGGCGCGTAGAACACGCAATCCGCGTCGAGCGCCTCGATCGCCGCCTTGTCGGTGGTGGCGAGCACCCCGATCGGCGCGACACCGACGAGCTCGCCGGCGTCCTTGCCCACCTTCTCCGGGCGATTGCACAGCACCCCGACCACCTCGAAAGCCGGGTTATGTGCGAAATGACGGAGCGCCACGGTCCCGACGTTGCCCACGCCCCACTGGATCACGCGATACTTCTTCTCGGCCGGCGATTTGAGCGTCATCGCTACTCCTTTGCATGCACCGACACGGCTGAGCGCCCGCTGAGCGTAGGCGCGCCTTGAACCGTGTGTCAACGATTAGCAGCCTGACTTCTGTCAGTAGGACGGTCTGTCCCGGGCGCACGCGGCAGGCGGCGTCACGTCCGAATCCTGCCGTTGTGCCCCGCAATAACACCATGAAGCTCCGGGAGCGGCAGCGGATCGCCACCAGCTCCGCAGCAACTCCGCCGACTCTTCTGCTGACTACAGTCAGCCTGTTATAGTGCACACGCCGATCTAATCAGCATGACGGGGAGAGTTCGTGAATCTGCCGAAGCTGCGCCAGCGTGCTGCCGGCATTGACACGGCAGCGGGATCAAGCGGCGCTGCCACACCGAGTTTGACGATCGACGAACACATGGAGCGGTCGCGGCTGGCGCAGCGTGAGGCCGACAAGTGGCTCATTTCCGGCAGCCTCCTGATCGGCACCGCCGCCCTCGGCGTCTTCGGCTTGCCGCTATTCCTGTGGGGGGCGCGGTTGCTGCGCCGGGCCCAACGGGATGGCCTCTCCGTCCGCCCGATGCTGGTCACGTTGCTCGGCTACCTGGTCATCATCGACGCCGCGATCAACACCGTCGGATGGGCGCTCGACCTGGTGGCAAATCACACGCTGCTGGCGCGCGTGCTGCTCAACGGGTGGGGCAACATGTTCGACGCCGGCTACTTCTGGCACTACAACGAACTGTGGGTCGGCGGGGCGGCCGGCCCCGGCGAAAAGGCCATGGAAGTCGGTCTGATCCTGACCGTCTTCACCATGCGCATCGCCGCCGCCATCGGCTTCCTGCAGATGAAACGCTGGGGCCACCAGTGGATGGTCATCACCTGCTGGATGGGCGTGGTGATCTGGATTACCTACGTCTTCAACATGACCATGTTCGCCGACGTGCGATTCGCCGGGGTCGTGCTGCCGGTCGTCGGCTGGTGGCTCTACGACATCTTCTACATCACGCCGTTCCTCGCCATTCCGTACCTGCACACCGTCAACCGCGAACTCTTCTCCGACTGAGATGGGCGAGCCGAAATTCATTACGTCACCAAGGAGGTCACATCGTGGGCTATCTGTGGGAGATCCTTCGCTACGTCGCAGCTTGGGGCGGCACCGGCCTGATCATCTGGTTCTGGTACTGGCTGTTCTCCAACATCGGTACGTTCTGAACCGCGGGCCGGGTAGGCGCAACATGCTGGATTCGGCCGATGGCTGAGTATTCCGATGCCCATGCGATGGCGCTGGAACGGAGTTGCGCCGTGACGGCGGTCGCGCTGAGCGAGCGACGTCGCGAAGGCGTCCGGCTCGTCACGGGCGAACGACGCGGATTCGGCTTGAACGCGGCGCTCACCTTCGTTCATATCCCCTACCCCGCCCCCGGGCTATCGCAGTCCGATTGGACACGCAGAACCCTGACATGCGGTGTGGCCCTCCAATGTTCGCCCTCGAAAGAACGCATCACCGAATATCGCCTGAACGAGCTATCCGCACGCGAGCTCCGCGCGCTCACGCTTGTCGAGGCCGGCGTCGCCCTCGGCTGGATCGCGTCGCGCTGGCCGGGGCTGCTGTCCGAGGTCCGACAAGCGCTACCGGAGCTCCACGCCGAAGCCGGTGACATGGACGCCGCGCGGATGCTGAACAGAGCCATGGCGTTGGCGGCCACCGGCCAGGCGTTGACGGTTCATCCGCTGCTGGGCACTTTGCCACGGGCCTACACGACGCCGCGCGGATTGGCCGACAGGTTGCGACGCAGCTTCGGCAGGATGCCGTGGACGACGATGCAGAAACGTCTTCCGCGGCCGTACTCGGTTCCCGTCGGCGGAGACGGGGGTGTCCGCAATCCCAACCTGCCGCCACCGAGCCGGCCGCAGGACAACGATCTCGACGTCACGCCGGACCACCGGCCCGGGATCCCCTATCCCGAATGGAACATGTGGACACAGCGATTCATGCACGACCATGTCGCGGTCATCGAGCATGCCGACGGTCGGCGCATCCGCCGTCCGGCGCCGGTGACCGTCGACGTACGCAAGTGGTTCGAAGAACACACCCATCGTGCGATGAAGAACCGCCTCGAAGACGGCTGCGACCTCGACGTCGACCAATACGTCAACCATTACATCGACCTGTCTACCGGCAAGGCGAAGGAGCCGAGGGTATTCCGTGACTTGCTGCCCAGCGGCCGCGACGTCACCACCGCACTGCTGCTCGACGGCAGTTCGTCGCTGGGGGTACACGGCGGTCGAGTTTTCCAGCTCGAACTGGCCTGTGCCGATGCACTTTCGCGCGCCATGACGCTGGCACGCGAGCCTCATGGTGTTTTCGTGTTCACCGGCAACACGCGTCATCGAGTCGACGTGCGGTGTCTGAAGGACTTCGAAGACCGCCATTTCGTACCGCCGAGTGGGCTCGGCCTGGCCGCGCGGGGATACACCAGACTCGGTGCGCCGCTTCGGCATTTGACCAGCCGACTGCTGGCGCAGCCCTCCGAGCGACGCCTGCTGATCGTCATCGGAGACGGGCTGATCTCCGATGAAGGCTACGAGGGCCGTTATGCCTGGGCTGATGCCGCGCACGCCGTCGAGGAGGCCAACGATGCCGGGGTGTCGATGTACTACGTGGGCGTGGGACCGACTCGAGTCGATCCACTTCCCGAGGTGTTCGGCCCTCGCCGGTCGCAACGGATCCGGCGCATCGAGGAGCTGCCCCGGGTGCTGGCCCATGTCCACCGTGAACTGGTCGCCGCGTGACCGCCGACTGAGGAAGAGATGACCACCGAGACATATTTCGCTAACGGCAACGAAATTCAGCTGTTCGAGCGGGCCTTCCACCGGCGCATTCCGGTAATGCTGACCGGTCCAACCGGATGCGGCAAGACCCGTTTCGTCGAACACATGGGCTCACTGTTGCAGCGACCCGTCGTCACCATCAGTTGCCACGACGATCTCACCAGCTCCGACCTCGTCGGCCGCTTCATGGTGACCGGAGGCGACGTCGTCTGGACCGATGGCCCGTTGACGCGGGCCGTAAAAGCCGGTGCGATCTGCTACCTCGATGAAGTCGTCGAAGCCCGGCACGACTCGTTGGCGATCCTGCATTCGCTCACCGACCACCGACGGTCGCTGTACCTCGACCGCGCCGGCGAAGTGGTGAAAGCACCGCAGGAGTTCATGCTGGTGTGTTCGTACAACCCGGCATACCGCAGCTCGCTCAAAGAGCTCAAACCGTCGTTCCGCCAGCGGTTCGTCACGCTGGCGATGCGGTACTTGCTGCCGGACCGCGAGGCCGAGGTGATCGTCGCCGAATCCGGCATTCCCGTGGCGACGGCCCAACGGCTGGTCGGATGCGCGGTCGCGATCCGCACTGCCGACGAAGTCTTTCACTTCGAGCCGCCGTCGACCAGGGTGCTGGTCACGGCCGCGCAGCTGATCGCCGCCGGTGCAACCGAATTGGATGCGGCCGACGCTTGCATACTCGCGCCGCTGAGCACCGACGGCGCGGTCACCGACGGTCTACGCGAAGTCGCGGCAGCCAGCCTGGCCACCAGTTCGTCTTAGGAAGGGAGCAACCGGCATGGACCGACAGGAGCAGAAGCGCAAGAGGGCGCTCATCGTCTTCCAGATATTCATCTACGGCTACTTGCTGGTGATGTTTGGAATCCAGCTCTACATGTCGTTTGCGCGGGGGTGGTGGGAGCTGTGAGTCTTCTTCCTACCCCGACGGGTTCCTCGGTCAGCCTCGAGGATCACCACGACGAATCCCGCCAGGCCCAGCGCCGCGCCGATAAGTGGATGATCGTCGGCGCCGCCCTGATGGGCATGTGGGCGCCGGGTCTGATCGGATTTCCCATTTTCATGCGTGGGGTGTGGCTGCAGCGCCAAGCGCTGCGCGCCGGCCTGTCGGTGCGGCCCATGATCGTGACTCTCATCGGTTATCTGGTCCTGATCGACGGAATGCTCAACAGTCTGGGCTGGGCCCTGGACCTGGTCGCCAACCACACCTTGATCAACCGGGTGCTGATGGTCGGGTGGGGCAACATGTTCGACGCCGGTTATTTCTGGCATTACAACGAACTCTGGGTCGGGGGCGCTGCGGGGCCGGGCGAGAAAGCCTATGTGGCGGGATTGATCCTGACGGTGTTCTCCATGCGGGTGGCCGCGGCGATCGGGTTTCTCCAGATGAAGCGGTGGGGCCACCAGTGGATGGTCGTCACCTGCTGGATGGGCGTGGTGATCTGGTCCGCCTACGTGTTCAACATGACCATGTTCGCCGACGTGCGCTATGCCGGTGTGGTTTTCCCGGTGATCGGCTGGTGGCTCTACGACATCTTCTACATCACCCCGTTCCTCGCCATTCCGTACCTGCACACCGTCAATCGCGAAATCTTCTCCGACTAGAAGGGGCAGTGCCATGACCAATCCTTCTGTACCGCCAACCGCCGAAGACAACGACCCGGCCACCACCGACCTGGAGCCTGGGACAACCCCCTACTACGCGCGAATGCACAAATGGATCAAGCGCGCCGTGTTGGTGTGCCTGGTGGCACTGGTGATCGAGGGCGCGTTCACGTTGCCGTTCATGGCGGTCTATTACGGCTACCCCACGCTGAGCCTCACCGAGATCTGCAGCGAGCTGCTCAAGATCCGCTACTCCAACGACACCTTGGAGTGCAAGTACCCGTACCCGCCGTTTGGACCACCGGAGGGCGCCGAGGGCAAGCCGACCGCGCAGGACGTGTGGGGCATCCAGCCGATCCCGAAGTACCACCGGCTTGGGTTCCGCGAACTCGTCAGGATCCACGACGAACGACTCGCCCGCCAGGCCGCCCAACAGCACGCGGCGCCGCACCCGTGACCTACCGGGTGGTTCAGTGGACGACCGGTAACGTCGGCAAGAGTTCGGTCCGGGCGATCGCCGCAAACCCGACGCTGGAGCTGATCGGGTGCTACGCCTGGTCGCCGGCGAAGGTCGGGCGCGATGTCGGCGAACTGTGCGGCATCGAAGCGCTCGATGTGAAGGCCACCAACGATATTGAGGCGCTGCTCGCGCTGAAGCCGGACTGTGTGGTCTACAACCCGATGTTCGCCAACGTCGGCGAGCTGGTCCGCATCCTCGAGGCGGGCGTCAACGTCGTGGGCACGGCCGGGTTCATCACCGGCCACTTCCTCGGTGCGGGCCGCGAGCGCATCGCACGGGCGTGCGAAGCGGGCGGATCGACGATCTTCGGCACCGGCATCAACCCCGGCTTCATCCAACTGCTGACCATCGTGTCGGCGGGGCTCTCGGATCGCGTGGACAAGGTGTCGGTGCTGGAATCCTTCGATACCACGATCTACGACTCGCCGGCGACCGAAATCCCCATGGGCTTCGGCTATCCCATCGGCCAGCAGGATCTGCCGGCGATCACCGAGAAGGGGTCCGGCGTCTTCCGGGACGCCGTGTTGCTGCTCGCCGATGCCCTCGGCGTCGAGCTCGACGACGTCCGTTGTGAAGCCGAGTACGCCCAGACCACCGAGGATCTGCCCCTGCCCGGAGACTGGACCATCGCGACGGGTTGCGTCGCGGGCGTCCACGTTCGCTGGAAAGGAATCTTGGCTGGCCGAGAGATCATCGAAATCGGTGGTCAATGGCGCAAAGGGCAAGCGCTGGAACCGGATTGGCCCCTGGACATGGGCTACACGGTCGAGGTGCAGGGCCGACCGACCATCAAGACCACGCTGAGCTTCCTTCCGCCGCCGGACTTTGAAGGCACGACGCTGGACGACTACATCATGTTGGGGCTCACCATCACCGCCGTGCCGGCGATCACCGCGATACCCGCCGTCGTCGCCGCACCGCCCGGCATCGTCACCTACAACGACCTGCCCCTACTGCTTCCTCGTGGAGTCCTGACAACATGACGGCAACACAACAGCCTTCGCTCCATCACGTCGTGTTCGCTGTGGCGCCGGAACGACATGCGGCCGCGGCACAGATGTTCAGCGATCTGGGGTTTGTCTTCGAGCCCCTGCAACTGGCCGAGCTCGGCCTGGACATCCATCTTGACTGGAATCGAGGCATCGAGCTGATCAGCCCCATACCCGGGTCGGCCGGGGAGGTCGCCGCTTCGGTGACCGAGTTCCTCGAGCGTCACGGTGACGGCGTGTTCACCGTGGTAATCGGGGTTCCGGAAGCGGCTTCGGCCGACGCCGTCGCCGAGCGCTACGGCGCCACAACGCGGTTCCGGCAGCGACTGGAAGGCGGGGGCACCTACCTCGACGAAAACGACGTGTCGATCCTGGGTCTGCCGCTGACCTTCCTGGCAACCAATATTCCGTGATCGGAGGCGGCGTGGCCGAGGCTGGTGACCCACGAGAAATTCCTGAGCTCGACTTGAACGATCTGCCGATGGCGCTCTACCGCGGCGTCGGTTCGCGTTTGGCGCGCACGGAGAACGTTGTTGCGACCGAATGGCCACGGCGCATACCCGATTTCGAGCTCGCGCCCGGGTATCGACCGCTGTTGCCGCTGCGGATCCCAGCGACGGCGGCATCATGAGCGAACTCCGATTCGACGGCAGGGTCGCGATTGTCACCGGCGCCGGGGGGCGGGAGCCGAGCCTTGGGCGCTCGCACGCCAAGCTGCTCGCCGAGCGGGGAGCCAAGGTCGTCGTCAACGACCTCGGTGTCGGCCCCGATGGGCGGAACCTGCTGCGGGCCAACGCCGAACAGGTAGCGGACGAGATCCGCGCGGCGGGCGGCGAGGCGGTCGCGGATACGCACAGCGTCGCCCACCCGGACAGCGCACGCCACGTCGTGCAGACCGCGCTCGATGTGTGGGGTCGCGTCGACATCCTGGTGAACAATGCCGGAATCTGCTTCATGACACAGTTCGACGAGATCTCCGACGCCGACATCCGCGACGTCATCGACGTGCACCTGATGGGGACCGTGTGGATGTCCCGGGCGGCATGGCCCCACATGCGGGAGGCCGGTTACGGCCGCATCGTGAACACCACATCCGGAGCGATGTTCGGAGTGGAATATCTGTCCATCTACGGTGCCGCCAAGGGCGGAATCTTCGGGCTGACCCGCGGTCTCGCCCTAGAAGGGGCTCCGCTCGGCATCAAGGTCAACGCGTTGGGGCCAGCAGCAAATACCAGTGCCGTGCGGCATTTCAACAACCCGTCCGCATTCACGAAACTGATGGAAGATCACTTTCCGGCCGGCCTGGTGTCACCGGCCGTGGCCTATTTGGTTCACGAGAGTTGTCCCGTGTCGGGCGCCAACCTCGAGGCGGGTGGCGGAAACGTGGGCATCCGGGTGTTCGGTCAGAACACTGGCCACTACGACGCCGACCTCACCATCGAGCGAGTGCGAGACAACTTCACCACAATCGTCGACACCTCGACGGCGCGGTTGATGCCCGATCTGCCGGATGCCGGCGAGCTGGCCCCGGGTGAGGCCATTTCGGCCCCGATCGAAGTTCTCCCGAAGCGCTATCAACCACGCTGATCGGGTGTGGCTCACACATGCAATGTGCAAAACAAGGAGACACGATGACCGTCGACACCGCAGCACCCAGCGTCTTCGACGCCGGACTTCCGGCGCTGCACTACGACATCACCGAGACCGTGCACGAGGTCGGCCCGCGGATCCACGAAGTGCGACAGCAATCGCCGATCGCAATCGGTCCGTTGGGACCGGAGGTGCTCGGCTACGAGCTTGCCCGCGGGATCCTGCGCGACCCCCGGTTCGTGTTCCCGCCCGGCCTGCACATGTCGGCTCGCGGAATAACGGATGGCCCGCTCCACGAACGGGTGCTGGGCACCATCCTCGGCATGGAAGGCGAGCAACACCGCCGGCTGCGTAGCCTCGTGTCCAAAGCCTTCACGCCGCGGGCGTCCGCCCGCATGGAGCACACCATCGAGACGGTGATCAACGAGCTGATCGATCAGGTCGCCGAGGCGGGCGGGTGCGACTTCGTCCGCGACATCGCCCGGCCGTACCCGATTCCGATCATCTGTGCGCTGCTGGGCGCACCCCCCGAGGACTGGGAGAAGTTTTCCGTGTGGGCGGAGGACATTTTCAAGATCGTGAGGCTGGACTCCAATCTGCTGGACGAGCAGGACATCGTCATCCGGGCGTGGGATGAATTCGATGCCTACATCGACGACATGATCGCCGAACGGCGCAGCCGGCTGACCGACGACCTGATCTCCGAACTGATCCGCGCCCAGGACGACGGCGACCGACTCAGTAACGCGGAGATGCGCATGCTGGCGTTCAGTATCCTCAGCGCCGGCACCGACACCACCCGCAATCAACTCGCCGCGTCCATGCACGCGCTGTGCGATCATCCCGACCAGCTGGTGATGCTCCGCGACAATCCCGACCTCGCCATGCGAGCCGTCGAGGAATGTATGCGGCATTCGCCGGCCGTGTGCGTCACCCTCCGCACGGTCCTCGAGGACGTGACGTTCGCCGACTACACATTTCCGGCCGGCACCTTCATCTCGGTGAATACCTTTGCGGCCAACTGCGATCCAGAGGTCTATCCGCATCCGGACCGGTTCGACATCTCCCGCGACGATCCGCCACCCATTCTGACCTTCGGCGGCGGAGCGCACTACTGCCTTGGAGCGAACCTCGCCCGAACCGAGCTTGCCGGAGCCCTCACAGTGCTCGCCCGGCGCATGACCAACCCGCGTCGTGTGGCGGCGGCACGCTGGAAACCGATGTTGGGATTGAGCGGGCCGTTGGACTTGGATATGGAGTTCGACTAGCTCGGCAGCGCGCCATCCGGGGCCAGTTCGAGCACGCGGATCTCTCCGGTCGTGCCGTCGACCTCGACGAGGGCGCCCGGCGGCAGGGACCGGGTGGCCCCCTGGACGTCCACCACGCAGGGGAACCCGAACTCGCGCGCCACGACCGCGGCGTGCGACATCGGGCCACCCAGCTCGGTCACCACCGCCGCGGCGTAGCAGAACGCGGCGGTGTAGCCGACGTCGGTGACCTCCGCGACGAGGATCTCACCGGGCTGCAGGTCGTCGATGGTCTCGGGCCGCACGATTCGCACCCGGCCACGTATTCGTCCGCCGCAGACGCCCACCCCGTGCAGGGTGTCCCCGCTGCTGAGAGCGGCCGCCGTCGTCATGGTTGGCTGCCAGGTGCCGCTGAACACCGGCGGTGGGACGACCGCGGCCAACCTGCGTCGTTCGGCCCGGCGCCGGGCCACCAGGCCCACGACATCTGCCGGGAGCGCATCCAGCTCGTCGACCAGCAGATAGAACACATCGTCGGCGGTCTGCAAGATTCCGGTTTCGACCAACCTGCGCCCGTACTCGCGCATCAGGTTGCGCAGCACCCAGTTGGCCCGCACCACTTTGTCGCGACGGACTTCGCGATCGCGCAGCTGGTGTCCCGCCAGGCGCGCAATCGGCCTGGCCCGCACCGGAATCCGGGTACGGTCTGGCTGCGGCGCGGAAGCTGCGCTCATCGCTTTGGTCACCATGCGTACGAGCAGCTCGGGATCGTCGGCGTAGCTGGTTGAGAGCATCTCGAGTTCGGCCGGGCCGCGATGTCCGATCAGCGCCAGCTCGGCCAGCACCGCGGCGTGAAACTCCGGCGCCTCGACGGCCAGCTTGCCCAGCCGCTCCCCCGGTTCAGCCAGCAGCGCCGTCACTTTCGGGTCGCGCTGTGCGGCGACCACCAACCGCTGCATAGCCTCGACCGATCGCGCGCTGACTAATTCCGGTCCCGCGGGCGCGGCGGTGTCTCGCCCACACAAACCCCGCAACAACACATTGAACGCGGCGCACAGCATGAACGACGCCGAGGCCAGCACCCAGCCCTGCACCACCTCGTCGCGCGCCAACGCGATCAGGCTCAACAGCCGGCGATCGTCGAGGCGAGTGACGTCGTCGCCGGCGAGGCGTTCCAGGCGATCGACATCGGCAACGAACTCGTGGGTGTCGCCGGCCGACCCGGCGGACAGCCCGATCAGGTTGACGCCGAATATCCCGATGTTGCGGACGGTCCGCAGTTGCCTTCGCAGACGGCTGGTTTCGGAGCGTGGACGCTCCGCACCGAAGATCGGCAACGACGCCATACTGGGGCCGAAGAATCCGCTGTTGCTGACGATCGTCGCGGGTTTGGCGAAGGGCACCGTTTCGGCCATGTAATGCGCCGAGGTGATGGCGCCATAGAGCCGGTTGGCGAACACCGCGACCGTGCGCATCGCGATTTCGCGCTGGATGATGCCGCCGGGCCGCAGCCGCTCGGCGATGGCCACGCCGCCGGCACGCAGCCCGCGCACGGTCACCGATGCCGACGCCGGCGAGAACGGGCCGGGCAGTGCCTCCGACAAATTGGTGGCCAGAAAAGTGGGAAAGCGCGGGTCGATAGGGGTGTCGAACTCCCCGTTATCCCCTGCCGGGCCAGCCCAATTGGGTTTCACGCCGTCCTCGCTCGGTGCGTCGACCGCGGGCAGGTCGCCGATGCTGGTCATCCGCCAGGGCAGCGATACCACCCGCTTGCCCACGGTGACTCGGCCGCGTACCACGACCGCGAAATCCTCGACACATTCAACCGAGCGCCATGCCGGCCGGAATTCCCACTGCTCGCGCAACCGCGCAGTATCCATGAAGGGAGCGCCCTGCAGCATTCGCAGCTCGGCCGGCCGTACGCCGAACCGCACGATCGGGCGCCCGAGCGCAGCGGCGACCCGCCGGAAGGTCAGTTCGCCCGGTGCGGCGAGATTGACCGGGCCGCTGCCGACTTCGCTGTCCACGATCGCACGGTTGAATAGCCGAAGCGCGTCGTCGACGTGGACGACCTGGACGCGACGATCGGCTGCCCCGCCGGGAAACGCCGGCAACGCCAACGCCCGGCGTACCCAGTTGTCGACACTCCGGCCGAGAATCAGCGCGGAGCGGACGACCACCCATTCCAGGTCCGAATCCTCCAGCATCTGCTCGACGCGGGCCTGGTGCCGGCCGTCGGCGCCGACGGGGGTTCTCGCGTCATGCTCGGTCTTGGGCGCGTCTCCCCCGCCGTAGACGTGCGCCGACGACGGGAAAACGATGCGCCGGGTTCCGGTTTCGGCGATCGCCTCGAGGACGTTGAGCGTTCCCCCGATATTGACCTGCTCGCTGCCGCGTGCCCACGCGCAGTGCGCGACGACGTCCGCACCGGCGATGGCGCGCCTGACCGCTTGCGCGTCACGGATGTCCGCCTCGACGAAGTCGGCCGCGGTCGGCCAACTTTCGGGCCGGTGCCGGGCGATGCCGGCAACATCGTGGCCCTCGCTGAGCAACCGGCCGGCGAGGCCGCGGCCGAGTACGCCGCTGGCCCCGGTAATCGCGATTCTCACTGGCTACTCGTCGTCCTCGTTCAGCAGGGCCGCGTTGACCAGCGCGTCGAGGTCCATGCCCGCGATGTCGGTTTCGGTGGTCGCCGCGGCGGGTGCCGGGCCGCCGCTGTCGGCCTCGTTCGCCAGCGCGAGCAGCAGTTCGAGCACTCCGGCCTGGCGCAGCCGCTTGACGGGGATGGACCCCACCACGCGCTGGATTTCAGCCTCTCCGGGCGCGGCGGCCGGGGCCTGCTGTTCCGACGAGCCGACGAGCTCGCGATACATGTAGCCGGCCAGCGCGGCCGAGTTCGGATAGTCGAAGATCAGCGTCGGCGAAAGCGCGAGTCCCGTCGCGGATTTCAGCCGGTTGCGCATTTCGACGGCGGTCAGCGAGTCGAAACCCAACTCCTGGAACGCCCGGTCCGGGTGGATGGATTCGGGACTCGAGTTGCCCAGCACCGTGGCGATGTTGGACCGCACCAAGTCCAGCAACACCTCCTGCTGCTCGTCTTCGGGCAGCCCTTCGAGGCGCTGCAGCAGAGCCGATTTCGACTTCGCCGCGGCCAGTGAGTCGTCAACCTGCCGTCGCGTCGGCGCGTTGATCAGGTCGACGAACATGGGCGGCAACGTGCCGTTGTCGAACTTGACCCGCAGTGCCGCGAGGTCGATGTGGGCGGGCAACATGAACGGCTCGTCGACGATCAGGGCGGTGTCCATCAAATCCAGCGCCTCATCGGAGGACATCGCGACGATGCCGTCCCGTCCGAACCGGGCACGGTCCGCGGTGCCCAGCGCGCCGGTCATGGCGCTGGTCTGATCCCACAGGCCCCAGGCCAGCGATATCGCCGGCAACCCCTGCCTCCGCCGGTGCACGGCCAACCCGTCGAGGAAGGAGTTGGCCGCGGCGTAGTTGGCCTGGCCGGACGCGCCCGCCAGCCCGGCCATCGACGAAAACAATACGAACGCAGACACATCGAGGTCGCGGGTGAGCTCGTGCAGGTTCCACCCCGCGTCGACCTTGGCGCGCAACACCGCGTCGACGCGTTCCGGCGTCAGCGACGAGATCACCGCGTCGTCGAGGACCCCGGCCGCGTGGATCACTCCGGACAGCGGTCGTTGCACCGGGATATCGGCGAGCACCTTCGCAACGGCCTCGCGGTCCGCCGCGTCGCAGGCGATCACCTGCACCTGGGCGCCGGCGGCGGTCAGCTCGGTCACCAGCTCCGCGGCGCCCGGCGCGTCCAGCCCGCGCCGGCTGATCAGCACCAGGTTGCGCGCGCCGTGCCGGGACACGACGTGGCGCGCCAACGCCGTACCCGCCATGCCGGTGGCACCGGTGATCAGGACCGTGCCCGCCGCCCAGGCGTCGGGCATGCTCATCACGACCTTGCCGACGTGGCGGGCCTGGCTCAGGTACCGCAGGGCCGCGGGTGCGCGGCGCACGTCAAACCTGGTGACCGGCAACGGTTGCAGCACGTCCTCGCCGAACAGCGCCGTCAACTCGTCGAGCAGCTGCGCGATGCGCTCCGGTCCGGCCTCGAAGAGATCGAAGGCGCGATAGCGCACACCGGCGTGGTCGCGGGCGACGGCCTCGGGCTCGCGGATGTCCGTCTTGCCCATCTCCAGGAACACCCCACCGGGGGCAACCAGCCGCAGTGAAGCGTCGACGAAATCGCCGGACAGCGAGTCGAGCACCAGGTCCACGCCTCGCCCACCGGTGACCGCGCGGAACTTTTCCTCGAATTCCAGGGTGCGGGAGTCCGCGATGTGGTCGTCGTCAAAGCCCATGGCCCGCAGCGTGTCCCACTTGCCACGGCTGGCCGTCGCGAAGACCTCCAGACCGAGATGGCGGGCCAGTTGCACGGCGGCCATCCCGACCCCACCGGCGGCGGCGTGCACCAACACCCGCTGGCCGGGCCGCGCGCCCGCCAGGTCGACCAGCGCGTAGCGGGCCGTGGCGAACACGACCGAGGCGGTCGCGGCAGCGGTGTCCGACCATCCGGCCGGCACCTTGGCGAGCAGTCGCTGGTCGGTGGTGGCGATCGTCCCGGTGCCGTCCGGGAAGAGGCCCATGACGCGGTCGCCCACCGCGAAACGCCCCTCAGCCGAGGTGATCTCGATGACGACGCCGGAGCCCTCGATGCCCATGACCGCCTCGGGGTCGGGATAGAGTCCGAGCGCGATCATGACATCGCGGAAGTTGGCGGCGATGGCCGACAAGGCAACCCGAACCTGACCGGGGGCCAGCGGCGCGTCGGCATCGGGGATCCGCTCCAGCCGCAGGTTCTCGATGGTGCCGTAACTGCTCATGCCGAGCCGCCACGGCCCGTCGTCGGGCGGCACCAACAGACCGCCGACCGCGCGGCTGCCGTGCACCCGCGCGGTGTAGACCGTCGCATTGCGCAGCACCACCTGCGGCTCGGCCGCCGCCAGCACCGCGGCGACCGCGTCGGCATCCAGCGGGGCATCGGTGTCGACGAGCACGATTCGGCCGGGATGCTCGGTCTGCGCCGACCGCACCAGACCCCACACCGCGGCGCCGGCCAGATCGGTGACGTCCTCCCCCGGCAACGCCATTGCGCCGCGGGTCGACACCACCAGCGTCCCCGCCCCGTCGCGGGCCAACCACGACTGCAGCACCGGCAGCACCGCGCGCGTGGCCGCGTATACCTCCGTCACGACGTCGCCGGCCACCGGCGCCGATTCGAACAGCACCGCCGCCCGTTCGGCCTCGGCGCTGTCCAATTCCGCTGTCCCCCAGGCTGACACCGAGACCGGCTGCACCGCGGACAGCGGCTGGGCCGACCAGGTGACCTCGAAGAGCCGGTCCGGCCCCGAGCTCGACACCGCGGCCAGCAGCTGCTGATCGGTCACCGGCCGGGCCACCATCGACGCCACCGACAGCACCGGCAGCCCCAACCCGTCGGCCAGCTCGATCGACACGGCCGACTGGCCCACCGGCACGATCCGCGCCCGCACCGCCGCCGCGCCGGCGGCATGCAACGACACCTGCTGCCAGGAGAACGGCACCAGCATCGAACCCGCTGCGAGCTCGCCATCGTCCGACGCCAGGATCACCGCGTGCAGCGCGGCGTCGAGCATCGCGGGGTGGACCCCGAACCCGGTCACCGACACCGCGGCGTCCTCGGGCAGCGCGACCTCGGCGAAGACTTCGTCGCCGCGGCGCCACATCGACGTCAGGCCGCGGAATGCGGGCCCGTACCTGTAGCCGCGCTCGGCCAGTTGCTCGTACCCGTCGCCGAGATCCACCGGGACGGCCCCCGCCGGCGGCCACGCCGACAGGTCCGCGCTCGGCTGCACCGACCCCGCACGCAGGACACCCTCGGCGTGCAGCGACCAGCCGGACCCCGCCTCGGCGCGTGAGAACACCGACACCGCGCGGGCACCCGCATCGTCCGGGCCGCCGACCAGGACCTGAACCGCGACCGAGCCACCGGCCGGCAACACCAGCGGCGCGGCCAAATTCAGCTCGTCGACGATTCCGCAGCCCACCTCGTCGCCGGCGCGGATCGCCAGCTCGACAAATCCCGCACCGGGGAACAGCACCACGCCACCGACGGCGTGATCGTTGAGCCAGCCCTGCGCGGTCGGGGACAATCGACCGGTCAGCACCACGCCGCCGGAGCCGGGCAGCTCCACCACCGCCCCCAGCAAGGCGTGTTCGCCGGCGGCCAGCCCCAGCCCGGCGGCGTCGGCCGGGGCGCCATCGCCGGCAAGCCAAAAGCGCCGCCGTTCAAAGGCGTACGTGGGCAACTCGACGAAGCTGCCGGTCCCCAGTGCGGCGCGCCAGTCCACGTCCATCCCGGCGACGAACCCTTGCGCGACGGCGTTGGTCAGGGTCGCCGGCTCCGGGCGGTCCCTGCGCAGCGCCGACATGATGGTGATCGGGGCATCCGGGAGCGACTCTTCGATCGCCGCCGTCAGCCCGCCGCTCGGGCCGACCTCGAGGAACCGGTTGGCACCGGCCGAGTGCACGAAGCGCACGCTGTCGGCGAATCGCACCGCCTCCCGGACGTGCCGCTTCCAGTACGCCGCCGAGGCGAAGTCGTCGCCCGCCAGCTGCCCGGTGACGTTCGAGACGATCGGGAGCGTGGGCTTGCCGACGGCCAGTCCGGCCGCGACGGTGCCGAATTCGTCGATCATCGGGTCCATCAATGGGGAGTGGAAGGCGTGGGACACGGCGAGTTGGTGCACGCGGCGCCCGTCGGCGCGGAGCCGATCGGCCACCGCGGCCACTGCTTCTTGCGCGCCCGAAATCACCACCGAAGCCGGCCCGTTGACCGCCGCGATACCCACGCTGGGGGTCAGCAGCGGCCGCACCTCCGCTTCGGCGGCCTGCACGGCGATCATCGCCCCACCCGCCGGCAGCGCCTGCATGAAGCGGCCCCGGGCGGCGACCAGGACCGCCGCGTTCTCTAGCGACAGCACGCCGGCGACGTGTGCGGCGGAGATCTCACCGATCGAGTGGCCCAGGACGAAGTCGGGCCGCACACCCCAGGATTCGAGCAGCCGGAACAGGGCGACTTCGATGGCGAACAAGGCCGGCTGCGCGTATTCGGTGGTGTGCAGCAGGTTTTCGTCCCCGCCCCACACGACGTCCCGCAGCGGCCGCAACAGGTGCTGGTCCAGCTCGCCCAGCACGGTGTCGAACGCCTCGGCGAATACCGGATATGCGGCGTGCAATTCCATTCCCATGCCGAGCAGCTGGGAGCCCTGGCCGGGGAAGACGAAGATAGTCTTGCCGGGCGTCGCCGTGCCCTGGACGACCGTGGCGGCCCGGCCGGCGGCCAACTCGTCGAGGCCGGACAGCAATTGGTCGCGGTCGGCACCGACGACCACGGCCCGATGCTCGAAGTGTGAGCGGCCCGCCAGCGAAAACGCGACGTCGGCCACGTCGAGCTCGCCGTGCTCGCGTAGGTGCCCGGCCAGCCGGGCGGCCTGAGAGCTCAACGCCGACAATGACTTCGCCGAGACCGGCCACGGCAGCACCGGTAGCCCGGGCCGTTCCGGGGCGGGCGCGGCCTCGACCGGGGCGGCCTCGATGATCACGTGGGCGTTGGTGCCGCTGATGCCGAACGACGACACGCCGGCGCGCCGCGCTCGGGTAGCCGGCCAGGGTTGGGCCTCGGTCAGCAACGACACCGAGCCCACCGACCAATCCACATGCGGGCTGGGCTCGTCGATATGCAATGTGGCGGGCATCAGTTCGTGGCGCATCGCCAGGACCATCTTGATCACCCCGGCGACGCCCGCGGCGGCCTGCGTGTGACCCATGTTCGACTTGATCGACCCCAGCCGAAGCGGCTCGCTGCGATCCTGACCGTAGGTCGCCAACAACGCCTGGGCCTCGATGGGATCGCCCAAAGTCGTTCCGGTGCCGTGGCCCTCGACCGCGTCGACCTCGGCCGCGGACAACCCGGCGTTGGCCAGCGCGGCGCGCACCACCCGCTGCTGCGAGGGGCCGTTGGGGGCGGTCAACCCGTTGGAGGCGCCGTCCTGGTTGATCGCCGAACCCCGCACCACCGCCAGCACGGGATGCCCGAGCCGCTGCGCGTCCGACAACCGCTCCACCACGAGCATGCCGCCGCCCTCGGAGAATCCGGTGCCGTCGGCCGCGCCCGCGTAGGCCTTGCAGCGGCCGTCCGCCGACAACCCGCGCATGCGGCTGAACTCCACGAAGATGTCCGGCGTGGCATTGACCGTGACGCCGCCGGCCAGGGCCAGGTCGCACTCGCCCGAACGGAGCGATTGGGCCGCCAGGTGCAACGCCACCAACGACGACGAGCACGCCGTGTCCACCGAGACGGCCGGGCCCTCCAGCCCCAGCGCGTAGGAAATACGCCCCGACGCGACGCTCGACGACTGCCCGGTGAGCCGGAAGCCCTCCGCGGCCGGCGCGGCGCCGATGCCATAGCCCTGGGTGTACACCCCGGCGAACACGCCGGTGGCGCTGCCGCGCAAGCCACCGGGCTCGATTCCGGTGCGCTCCAGGGCTTCCCAGGACAACTCGAGGAACAGCCGTTGCTGCGGATCCATCGCCAGCGCCTCGGTGGGCGTGATGCCGAAGAAGGCCGGGTCGAAATCGGCGACACCGTCCACGAAGCCGCCGGTGCGGGTGTAGCAGGTGCCCGGAACGTCGGGGTCGGGGTGGTACAGCCCGGCCAGGTTCCAGCCGCGATCGCTCGGGAATTCGGAGAGCACGTCGCGGCCCCCGGTGAGCATGTCCCACAGGTCGTCGGGGGAATTCACTCCGCCCGGATAGCGGCAGGACATGCCGACGATCGCGATGGGATCGTCGGCGGTGGCGCGAACGGCGGGGGCCTGTTTGATTTCCTGCGGCAGTCCGGCGAGTTCGCTGCGCATGTAGCTGGCCAGGCCGTTGGGCGTCGGGTAGTCGAAGATGAGCGTTGGCGAAAGGGCCAGCCCCGTCGCGCTTTTGAGCCGGTTACGCATTTCGACCGCCGTCAGCGAGTCGAAGCCCAACTCCTGGAACGCCTTGTCCGGGTCGATCGCCTCGGGGCTGGTGTTGCCCAGTACCGTGGCGATGTGCGAGCGCACCAGGTCCAGCAGCACGGCGTGCTGCTCGGCTTCCGGCAGCCCGTGCAGGCGGTGCGCGAGAGCCGATTTCGACTTCGCGGCGGCCAGGGTGTCGTCGACCCGGCGCCGGGTCGGGGCGTTGAGCAGATCGGCGAACATCGGGGGTACGGCGACGGCGTGGGCCCGCAGCGCACCGAGATCGATGCGGGCGGGTGCCAGGAAGGACTCGTCGACGATCAACGCGGTGTCGAACAACTCCATGGCCTCGGCCGACGACAGCGCCAGGATCCCGTCGCGACCCAGCCGAGCGAGGTCGGCGGCGTCCAGCCCACCGGTCATGGCGCTGGCTTGATCCCACAGCCCCCACGCCAGCGACATCGCGGGCAGCCCGTGCGCCCGCCGATGCGCGGCCAGCCCATCCAGGAAGGCGTTGGCCGCCGCGTAGTTGCCCTGACCCGACGAACCCACCAGTCCGGCCATCGACGAAAACATCACGAACGCCGACAGATTCAGATCGCGGGTCAATTCGTGCAGGTTCCACGCCGCGTCGACCTTGGCCCGCAACACCTCGTCGATGCGCTCCGGCGTCAGCGACGTGACCATCGCGTCGTCGAGCACGCCCGCCGCATGGATGACACCCGAGAGCGGCATATCGGCGATGACCGCCGCCAGCGCGTCGCGGTCGGCCGCATCGCATGCGACCGCCCGCACCCGGGCCCCGGCCGCCTCCAGCTCGACGATCAGTTCGGCGCAGCCGGGCGCGTCGGCGCCGCGACGGCTCAGCAGCGCCAGGTCCCGAACGCCGTGGTGCGCCACCAGATGACGGGCCAGTGTCGAACCCGCCATGCCGGTTCCGCCGGTGATCAGCACGGTGCCGGCAGCCAGCCCGGCGCCTGGCCCGGATGGCACGGTCATGACGACTTTGCCGATGTGGCGGGCCTGGCTCAGGTAGCGCAGCGCGGTGCGCGCGCGTCGCACGTCAAACGTCGTGACCGGCAACGGCTTGAGGATCCCGGCGTCGAACAACCCGGCGAGCTCCAGCATCCATTGCTGCATCCGGGGACGGCCGGGCTCGAACAGGTCGAAGGCGCGGTAGCGCACACCCGGGTATTCCCGGGCGACGGCACCGGGGTCGCGGATGTCGGTCTTGCCCATCTCCAAGAACATGCCGCCGGGGGCGACCAGCCGCAGTGAGGCATCGACGAATTCGCCGGCCAGGGAGTCCAGCACCACGTCCATGCCTCGGCCGCCGGTGACGACCCGGAACTTGTCCTCGAACTCCAGGCTGCGGGAGTCAGAGATGTGGTCGTCGTCAAAGCCCATGGCCCGCAACGTGTCCCACTTGCCGCGGCTGGCGGTGGCGAACACCTCCAGGCCCAGATGCCGGCCCAGTTGAACCGCGGCCATCCCCACGCCGCCGGCGGCGGCGTGCACCAGCACCCGCTGTCCCGGCTGAACCTCGGCCAGGTGGATAAACGCCATGTATGCGGTGGTGAAGACCGCCGAGATGCCGGCGGCTTGGGCGTAGGACCAGTCGTCCGGCATCGGCACCAGGAGGCGCACGTCGCCGGGCACCAACGTGCCGCTGCCGTCGGGGAAGAATCCGTACACCGAGTCGCCGACCGCGAACTCGGTGACGCCGGGCCCGACCTCGACCACCACACCGGCGCCTTCGCCGCCGAGCAGGGCGTCGTGGGTGAACATGCCCAGCGTGATCATGACGTCGCGGAAGTTGGTGGCGATGGCGCGCAGCGCCACCCGAACCTGGCCCGGCTCCAGCGGGGCGTCGGCGTTGGGAACCGGCTCCAGTTGCAGGTTTTCGAAGGTGCCCGCGCTGCTGATGCCGAGCCGCCAGGGCCCGTCCGCGGGCGGGGCCATGATGCCGTCGACCGCGCGGCTGCCCCGCACACGCGCGAGATAAGCGGTGCCGCCACGCAGCAACACCTGTGGCTCGCCGACCGCCAGCACGGTGACTATCGCGCCATCGTCCAGCGGCGCGTCGGAATCCACCAGCACGATGCGGCCGGGGTGCTCGGTCTGCGCCGACCGCACCAGCCCCCACACCGCCGCGCCGGCCAAATCGGTGACGTCCTCACCCGGCAACCCCACCGCCCCCCGGGTCGCCACGAGCAGCACGCCGGAGTCGTGCTCGGTCAACCACGATTGCACGGCGGCCAGCGCCTGGTGCGTGCGCTCATACGTCTGCGTTACCGGATCCCGACCGGTGGCAAGGGATTCCAACACTTCGTGGGCGGGCGGCTTGTCGTTGGAGACGATCGCTTTCGCCGGCGACCAGCTCACCTCGAACAGCCGGTCCGGGCCCGCGCCGGACACCGCGGCCCGCAGCTGCTGCTCGCTCACCGGACGGGCCGCCATCGCCCGCACCGACAGCACCGGCAGTCCGAGCCCGTCGGCGAGTTCGATGGACACCGCTGAAGCTCCCGCCGGCGCGATGCGCGCGCGCACCGCCGACGCGCCCGCGGCATGCAACGACACGCCCTCCCACGAGAACGGCAACACCACTTCGTCGGTCTGGCCCGCGATTTGGCGGCCCATCACCAGGGCATGCAGCGCTGCGTCGAGCAAAGCCGGGTGCACACCGAATCCGTTGACGTCCCCGGCGGCGTCCGGCAGCCGCACCTCGGCGAACACCTCGTCGCCGCGCACCCACGTCGCGGTCAGTCCCCTGAACGCCGGGCCATAGCCGTACCCGCGCGCCGCCAGCCGTTCGTAGCCGTCGGCCGGATCGGCCGCGACCGCGCCCGCCGGTGGCCACACCGACAGATCCGTTCCCGGCTCGACCGACCCGGTGCTGAGGATGCCCTCGGCGTGGCATACCCAGCCGGAGCCGGCATCGTGGCGCGAAAAAATCGACACGCTGCGGCGGCCGTCTTCTTCCTCGGTCCCCACCACCACTTGCACCGCTACCGAGCCGGATGCGGAATCCTTGGCGGGCAACATCAACGGCGCCCGCAGGGTCAGTTCATCGACCGTCGAGCAACCGACCTCGTCGCCGGCGCGGATCGCCAACTCCACGAACCCCGCACCCGGGAACACGGCGACACCGGATACGGCGTGGTCGGCCAGCCACCCCTGCAGGCTCGGCGCCAACCGGCCCGTCAGCGCCACCCCGCCCGAGGCCGGCAGCTCGACGACCGCGCTCAGCAGTGGGTGCTCGCTGGTCGCCAGTCCCAAGCCCGCGGCGTCGGCGGCGATACCTTCCCCGGACAGCCAAAACCGCCGCCGGTCAAAGGCATACGTCGGCAGCTCCACGAAGCCTGCCCCGTCGAGCACGCCCCGCCAATCCACGCTCACTCCCGCGACGAACGCAGTGGCCGCGGAGGTCAGGAACCGCTCCAGCCCGCCGTCGTCGCGACCCAAGGTGGGGACGACGATGGCCTCGGTGTCGCCGGCTGCGCAATCATTGGCGGTGTCTTCGATCCCGGCGATCAACGCGGGATGCGGGCTGGATTCGATGAAAGTCCGGTACCCGTGCTCGCATGCACTGCGCACCGCCTGGTCGAACTGAACGGTCTGCCGGATGTTGCGGTACCAGTATTCGCCGTCCAATCCCGCGGTTTCCAAACGGTTTCCGGTCACGGTCGAGAAGAAGGCCGTGCGCGACGAGCGGGGCTCGATACCGGCCAGCGCCTCCGCGAGCTCACCGCGAATCGCCTCGACCTCGACCGAATGCGACGCGTAGTCCACGTCGATCCGCCGCGTGCGCAGCTCCAGGTCGGCGCAGAAGGCGACGAGTTCGTCCAGGGCGGCCACGTCGCCGGACACCACGACGGCGGACCGGCCGTTGACGGCGGCGATGCTGACCCGATTGCCGTAGGGCGCCAGCAATTCCCGGGCACGCTCGGTGCTGCACGCGATGGACAGCATGCCGCCGGGGCCGGCCAGCGACCTCAGCAGCTTGCTGCGCAGCGTGACCACCCGCGCGGCGTCGCGCAACGACAATGCGCCGGCGACATAAGCCGCGGCGATCTCGCCTTGCGAGTGCCCGATCACGGCATCGGGATTCACGCCGACCGACTTCCACAGTTCGGCCAGCGACACCATCACCGCAAACAGCACCGGCTGCACGACGTCCACCCGATCCAGGCCCGGGGCGCCGGGCGCGCCACGCAGGACATCGGTCAGCGACCAGTCGACGAACTCGGCGAAAGCCTCCGAACACGCCTCGATCTGGCGCGCGAACACCGGTGCGGCGTCGAGCAATTCGATACCCATGCCCAGCCATTGGGAGCCTTGTCCGGGGAAGACGAAGACGGTCTTGCCCGCCGGCGCGGCGGCGCCGCGAACGACCGACACGGGCTCGTCGGTGGCCAGCTCGTCGAGGCCCGCCAGCAACCGATCCCGATCGCCGCCGACAACGACGGCCCGATGCTCGAAGCTCGACCGGCCCGCCAGCGTCCACGCCACATCGGCGATGTCGAGATCGCCGTGGGCGCGCACATGCGCGGCCAGCCGGCCGGCCTGAGATCGCAACGCCGAGGCCGACTTTGCCGACACCACCCACGGCAGCGCCCCGCGCCCGGGGGGTGCCTGCCGCGGCTCGACCGCGGGCACGGCCTCCACGATCACGTGCGCGTTGGTGCCGCTGATCCCGAACGACGACACACCCGCCCGGCGAGCCCGGCCGCCGGCCGGCCAGGGGCGCGCCTCGGTCAGCAGCGACACCGACCCCGCCGACCAATCCACGTGCGGGCTGGGCTGATCCACGTGCAGCGTCGCCGGTAACGTCTCGTGGCGCATCGCCTGCACCATCTTGATGACGCCGGCCACGCCCGCGGCGGCCTGCGTGTGGCCCATGTTCGACTTGATCGACCCCAGCCACAGAGGTTCTCCGGGCTCCGCCCTATCTTGGCCGTAGGTGGCCAGTAGCGCCTGGGCCTCGATCGGGTCCCCCAATGTGGTGCCGGTGCCGTGGCCCTCGACCACGTCCACGTCGGCCGTCGACAATCCCGCGTTGGCCAACGCGGCACGCACCACGCGCTGCTGCGAGGGGCCGTTGGGCGCGGTCAACCCGTTGGACGCGCCGTCCTGGTTGACCGCGGAGCCCCGCACCACCGCGTACACCGGGTGACCCAACCGTTGGGCGTCCGACAACCGCTCGACGACCAGCATGGCGCCGCCCTCGGACCAGCCCACCCCGTCGGCGGCGCCGGCGTAGGCCTTGCTGCGCCCGTCCGGCGCCAGCCCGCGGTGCCGGCTGAATTCCACGAAGACGGTGGGCGTGGCGTTGACGGTCGCGCCGCCGGCCAGCGCCAGGTCGCACTCCCCCGTCCGCAGCGACTGCACCGCCATGTGCAACGCCACCAACGACGACGAGCACGCCGTGTCCACCGACACCGCCGGGCCCTCCAAGCCGAGCACATACGAGACCCGCCCCGAGGCGACGCTGGAGGTCATCCCGGTGAGCCGGTAGCCCTCGATCTCCTCGGCCAACATGCCGTAGCCCTGCACGATGAGCCCGGCGAACACCCCGGTGGCGCTGCCGCGCAGCCCGGCCGCATCGATCCCGGCCCGCTCCAAGGCCTCCCAGGACAGCTCCAGCAGCATCCGGTGCTGGGGATCCATCGCCAGCGCCTCGCTGGGCGCGATCCCGAAGAATGCCGGATCGAAGTCCGCGACTCCGTCGACGAAACCCCCGGTGCGGGCGTAGGTCTTGTGGCGCGCGTCGGGATCCGGGTCGAACAGTCCCGCGACGTCCCAGCCGCGGTCGGTGGGAAACTCCGTGATCACATCGCGGCCGTCGGCAACCATCCGCCACAGGTCTTCCGGGGTCTCGACCCCGCCGGGGAAGCGGCACGACATGCCGACGATGGCGATCGGCTCGCTCGACCGCTCCAGCAGCGCGCGGTTGGTGCGCTTCAGGCGTTCCACCTGGACCAGCGCTTTGCGCAGCGCCTCGGTCGCATGCTGGAGTTGGTCCACCATCTAGTAACCTCGCCTAACCCTCACCCGGCAGGTGGCCGTCGTGTCGCCGCCGGATGCGGCCTTGCCGAACGTCCCGGCCGAGCGTCCCGGCCGAGTCACGGACGTTGCTGCATGATTCGGTCTCGTGGATTTTTCGACCAGCGTCGTGCTGCTCTCCGACCCGAGAATGTCGCTCGTGAGTATGGCCAACTCCGGCACGATTTCAAAAACGTCCGACGCTCCCGGCTGCTAGAGGAGGACCGGCTTCGCCTGTACGCCCGCGTACGGCCGGTCCGCCGCCCATGGCGCGACTGTACTCGGCTGCCCATCGGTGGTGGTCAAACCGGGTTAGACGGCCGCTCGGCGCCATCCGTCGGCGGCGCGGGCGGCCCGGATCAGCACGTCGCACAGGTCGCGCAGTTCCCTCGCCCCGGCCCCCTCGTCCAGTGCGGTGGCGACGTCCTCGGCCGCGCATCGCACCTGGTAGACGCGATCCGACAGGTCGGCCGCATCGTCGGCCGACAGCACCACCGCGTCGGCGGGCAGGGCGCCGGCCCCTTCGGCGGTCAAGCCCCGGGTCAACGAGGCGCGTTGCTCATAGGCGCGTTGCCGGCACGACTGGCGGCAGTACTGGCGGCGGCGCCCCATGCCGGCGTCGGTCACGTCTCGACCACACCAGCGGCACGGTTGGGGGTGGGAGCGGCGGGTCACGCCTGCCGACTGTAGTCGGCCGCCTTTCACATCCCCGGTATCATTGAAGGTCGCGTCGCGTATGCCGCGTGTCGGCCCGGGAACTACGCCGACCGTCATATCGTTTGCTTAAGCGGAACTGAATTGCACCACAGCCCGTAGCACCCAAAGGAGTAGCACGCATGGCCGATCGCGTTCTGAGAGGCAGTCGCCTTGGAGCCGTGAGCTACGAGACCGACCGCAACCACGACCTCGCGCCGCGCCAGATCGCGCGGTATCGCACCGAGAACGGCGAAGAGTTCGAGGTCCCCTTCGCCGATGACGCAGACATCCCCGGCACCTGGCTGTGCCGCAACGGCATGGAGGGCACCCTCATCGAGGGCGACCTGCCCGAGCCGAAGAAGGTCAAGCCGCCGCGCACCCACTGGGACATGCTGCTGGAACGTCGCTCGGTCGAAGAGCTCGAAGAGCTGCTCAAGGAGCGCCTCGACCTGATCAGGTCGCGCCGCCGCGGCTGACCTGCGGCCGCGCCGCCGCTAACTGCGGTTGTTGGCGCGGATCGCGCGAGGACGGTTCGTTCGCCCCTCGATGCCCCATCGGGTGACCTTGACCAGCGCCTCGCGGATGTTCGATCCGCTCATTTTGGAGACACCGAGTTCCCGCTCGGTGAAGGTGATCGGCACCTCGGCGATGACGAACCCGCTGCACACGCTGCGCCAGGTCAGGTCGATCTGGAAGCAATAGCCCTTGGAGTCCACGCCGTCGAGGCCTATCGTCTCGAGGACTTCGCGGCGGTAGGCCCGGTAGCCGGCGGTGATGTCGTGGACGCCGACGCCCAGCGCCAGCCGCGCGTAGGTGTTGGCCGTCCAGGACAGCGCCCAGCGCCGCCACGGCCAATTTCGCACCGCGCCCCCGTCGACATAGCGCGAACCGATCGCCACGTCGGCACCGGCGTCGACCGCATCCAGCAGCAGGTGCAGCTGTTCGGGCGCGTGGCTGCCGTCGGCGTCCATCTCGACGAGCACCGAATAGTCCCGGCCCAAACCCCAGGCGAATCCCGCCAGGTACGCCGCCCCCAGGCCGTCCTTCGCGGTGCGGTGCATCACGTGCACGCGCTCGGGGTCGGCCGCCGCGAACTCGTCGGCGAGCTGCCCGGTGCCGTCGGGGCTGTTGTCGTCGACGACCAGCAGGTGCACGCCCGGGCACGCGGCCGTGAGCCGCCGATGGATCACCGGCAGGTTCTCCCGCTCGTTGAACGTCGGGATGATCACCAGGACGCGCTCGCTGGGACGGCTGCCCGGGACCCGGGGCGCCGGCTGGCCGGTGGTCATGTAGCTCCTCTGTCTCGCCCGAAATCGGGTTGCCCGCCCTCGTCGGGCGGAGTGTCGTCACCGCCGCCCTCGTCCGGCGCAGCGTCTTGCGCGGTCTGGGCGTCGCCCTCGTCGGGCGGGGGTTCGCCGGCGTCTTCCGATCCACCGCGGGGCCGCGACCTCAGGCGGACCGGACGCACGAACCATCCATTGTGCCGTATCCCTACCAGGATCGCCGCTCCGGCCGCCAGCACCAAAGCCCACTGCAAGATCGGGGCCCAGCGGGTTGCCGGCGTCAGCTTGGTCTTGAGGCGCACCTGCATGTCCAGGTAGGTGGGCTCGAAGAAGTCGGTGCGCGCCAGCTCGCCGCCGTCGGGGGCGATGACCGCGCTGATCCCGGTGGTGCCGGCGACCACGACGTAGCGGTCGTGCTCCACCGCGCGGACCTTGGCGAACGCCAGCTGTTGTTCGCTCATCGTCTGGTTGAAGGTGGCGTTGTTGCTGGGGACCGCCAGCAGCTGGGCGCCGTTCAGGACCGCCTTGCGCGGGGCCCGATCGAAGATGACCTCCCAGCAGGTGGACACCCCGACCGGCACCCCCGCGATGTGCACCACTCCGCTGCTCTTGCCGGGCACCATGTGGCCGGCCCGGTCGGCATACCCGGAGAGATGCTTGAACAGCCACGGCATCGGCAGGTACTCACCGAACGGCTGCACGATTTCCTTGTCGTGGCGGTCGGCCGGCCCGCTGACCGGGTTCCACACGATGACGGTGTTGGTGTAGGTGTAGGTGTCCGGCTTGCCCCCGGGCACGTCGAGCACCGTGCCGATCAATATCGGCGCGCCGATCGCGGCGACGGCCCGCGCGACCTGCTCGGCGGCGTCGGCGTTGGTGAGGGGGTCGATGTCCGAGGAATCTTCCGGCCAGATCACGAACTGGGGTTGCGGGGCCGCCCCCGAACGCACGTCCTCGGCCAGCCGCAGGGTCTCCCGCACATGGTTGTCCAGCACCGCGCGGCGCTGCGCGTTGAAGTCCAGACCCAGCCGCGGCACATTGCCCTGTACCGCCGCGACGGTGACCGAGGGGTCCCCACCCGCCCCGGCGCCGGCGTGGCGCACCTGCGGCCAGACGAGGACAGCGGCGAACAACACCAGGCAGATGCAGACGCCCGGCAGCACCACGGCGGGTGGCGGCCCCGGGGTTTGCGTGCCTTGGGGGCCGTGACCCGTTTTCCACCACTTGACAATCTCCAGCGCGATCGCGGTGGCACTGAACCCCACCAACATGACCGCGGTGGACAGCAGTGCGACCCCGCCGAGCTGGACCAACGGCAACAACGGACCTTGAGTCTGACCGAACGCCACCGCACCCCAGGGAAAGCCGCCGAACGGGAAGACCGACTTCAGCCACTCCTGGCCGGCCCAGAGCAGCGCGAACCAGACCGGCCAGCCGGGCAGCCGCCGCACGACGACGGCGCCCAACCCGAAGAGACCGGGAAAGAGCGCGCACGTCGTCGCCAACGCCAGCCAGGGGACGGCGCCCACCAGCAGGCTGATCCACGGCACCAGCGGGACATAGCAGGCCAGGCCGAAGACGAATCCGTAGCCAAAACCACCCGCCGTTGTGGTGGCCGGACGCGTCAGCACCCACCCCAGCAACGCCGCGGCGACGACGGCGCCCCACCACCAATTCATGACGGGGAAGCTGGTGAACAGCAGCAGGCCACCCATGATGGCGAGCGCAAGTCGCGGCAGCCGCGGCAGCAGCGCGGCGCGGGCCCCGGGCAGCCGCGCTGCCGCAGCCGCGGCCAGCCCCGCCAGCGCCCGGCGCGTGAGCTTGCCCAGCCGATCGGCCCGACTCGGTGCGTCGGACGCCGCTTCCTCCGGCGCGACGCGGACCTCGAGCGGCTCTTCGTCGCGGTCGGATTCGGCCTCCTCGCTGATCGGGTCCTCGGAGACCGGCGTGGGCTCCGGATCCTGGTCGGGTCGCTCCTCGCGTCCGAACCACTCCCTAGCCATGAACGACGGCGCCTCGGTGGACGGTTCGACGGCAGCGCGGCAGGGCGTCGGAGGGCCCCAGGCGCGGCAAAGCGGGCACCCGGGAGCGCGGATCGCTCGACCAGCGCTGAACGGCGTCGCTGGGCGCGTGGACGTTCAGGGTCCCGGCGTCCCACACGGCGTACGAGGCCGGCGCGCCGGGCGCCAGGGTGCCCGTCTGCCCGTCGCGGACGCCGGCCGCCCGCCAGCCGCCGCGGGTGGCGGCGGCGAATGCGGCCCGCGCCGACACCGCGCTGCCGGGGGTGTGGTGGTTGACCGCCGCGCGCACGCTCGCCCACGGGTCAAGGCCCGTCACCGGGGCGTCGGAACCTAGCGCGAGGGGCACGCCTTGGGATGCTAACAGCGCAAGCGGGTTGAGCAGCGCGCCTCGTTCGGCGCCCAGTCGCCGCGCGTACATGCCGTCGGCGCCGCCCCACAGCGCATCGAAATTGGGCTGCACGCTGGCGATGACGCCCCACGCACCCAGTTTGGCGGCCTGCTCGGCGTCGACCATCTCCACGTGCTCGAGGCGGTGCCCGCAGCGCGCGACGGCGGCGACCCCGAGGTCGGCAACGACCCGTTCCAATGCGGCGAGGGCCGCCGAGACCGCGGCGTCGCCGATGACGTGGAAACCGGCCGTCACCGCCGCCTCGGTGCACGCCCGCAGATGGGCTTCGATGGCGTCGGGGTCCAGGTAGCAGGTGCCGACGCGATCCGGCGCGTCGGCGTAGGGCTCGTGCAGCCAGGCCGTGTGCGATCCGAGCGCCCCGTCGACGAACAGGTCGCCGGCCAACCCGCGCGCCCCCGTCTCGTTCGTCAGCGCCCGCGCCTCGGCGGCCGTGGTCACCGCCTGGCCCCAGTAGCCGATCACCTCGACGCCGTGGGCGAGTTCACGCAGCCGCAGCCAGTCGTCGAGCCCGCCGATCTCCGGGCCCGCGCATTCGTGCACCGCGACGATGCCGGCCGCCGCGGCGGCCTGCAGGGCGGCGGCCCGGGCTTCGGCCAGCTGCCCGGGCGTCAGCAGGTCGCGGGCGACCGCCCGGACCAGGTGGTGGGCGTCGCCGACCAGCGGCCCCGCGGGGGCGAAGCCGGCCGCCGCGGGCAGGTCCGCGACCAGCCGCCGCAGCCCCGTCGAGGCCAGCGCGGAGTGGACGTCGACGCGGGCCAGGTAGGCCGGACGGTCCCCGAGGACCGCGTCCAGTTCGGCGGTGGCCGGCGGGGTGTTGTCCGGCCACGACGATTCGTCCCAGCCGTGCCCCCACACCGGCTGGCCGGGGTGGGCCGCGGCGTAGTCGGCGACCATCTGGATGCACCGGGCGCGCGACGCGGCGGTCCGCAGGTCCAGGCCGCTGAGCGTGAGGCCGGTCGCGGTGAGGTGGATGTGGCTGTCCACGAATCCCGGCGCCACGAAGCCGCCGTCCAGGTCCTCGACCTCGGCGCCGGGAAACTGGCCGCGCCCGACGTCGTCGCTGCCCAGCCAGGCGATCACGCCACCGCGCACCGCCATCGCGGTCGCGTCGGGGTGGGTCGGGCTGTGCACCCGGCCGTTGACCAGCAGCGTGGTGGACTGCTGAGGAGGCGGACGATCAGCAGATGGCACAGGCCAAAACTACGTGCGGCGACCGCCGTTTGCGGTCAATCCCACCCCGGGTGTCCGGGGAATCCCCCGCGCATCTCGGTCGGCAGGGCGGGCGCCCGGAACTCCCGCACGTCGACGACCTCGCCGTCGATGTAGTCGGCGGGGCCGTCGCCGGGATAGCCCCGGCGGCCGTCGGTGCCGAACAGCCTCGCGTCGGTGATCAGCGGCATCCGCCGCCGCAACCCGCGCACCCCGAGCGCGGCCAGGCCGGGGCGCGCGAGCTTGCGGATCGGCGGAACCAGCAGCAACAGCCCCAACGCCGTGGTCACCAGCCCCGGGACCAGGATCAGGACGGCGGCCAGCGTGACCATCGTCCCGTCGCTCAGCGCGCTGGGGTCCGAGCGCAGCTGCCGGAGCTGGCGGACGAGTTGCGATCCCGCCATCGGCGCCAGCACACCCCACGCGAGCAGGGAGGTGGCTAGCAACGCCAGCAGAGTCCAGCCCCATCCGACCGTCGAGACCAGGGCGATGACCACCGCCAGCTCGACGACCGCGTAAATCAACAACAGCCGGGACAACATGTCACGGCAACGTCTGCGGGCGGTCCCGGAGTTCCCCTGGTGGCGTCCGTCCCGGCTGCAGTTAGATGACGCTATGACAACGATTGAGATCGACACCCCCGACGGACCGATCGATGCGCTGCTGGACGTTCCGCAGGGACAAGGCCCGTGGCCGGGCGTCGTGGTGATCCACGACGCGTTCGGCTACGGCCGGGACAAGCAGGCGACCAACGCGCGCATCGCCCGGGGCGGGTACGTGGCCATCACTCCGAACATGTACGCCCGCGGTGGCCGCATCCGCTGCATCACCCGGGTCATGCGGGAGATGCAGGCGCAGCGGGGCCGCGCCCTGGACGACATCCTGGCGGCGCGCGATTACCTCAAGGCGCTGCCCGAGTGCTCGGGGCAGGTCGGCATCGCGGGCTTCTGCATGGGCGGCCATTTCGCCCTCGTCATGTCGCCCAAGGGTTTTGGTGCCTCGGCGCCGTTCTACGGAACTCCCCTGCCGCGCAACCTCGACAAGACCCTGGACGGCGCATGCCCGATCGTCGCGAGCTTCGGCGGCCGCGACCCGCTGGGGCGCGGAGCGCCGGAGAAATTCCGAGCGGCGACCGAGGCCAAGCAGATCACCACCGACACCAAGGTCTACCCCGGCGTCGGGCACAGTTTCGCCAATACCCTTCCCGCCCAACCGCTGCTTCGCATCACGGGTTTCGGCTACGACGAGGCCGCCACCGACGACGCATGGAACCGCGTCTTCGCGTTCTTCGGCGAGCATCTGGCGGCCGGGGCGACGACGTAGCGCCTTTAAGGTACGACGATGCGCGGGTTGGCGATTCGGCGACGCGCCCTATGGGTGGGCCTCGGCGCGGCGCTGCTTGTGCTTGCCGTCCTGATCGGCCTCGGACGCTTCGCCCTCTGGAACCGAGACGCCCGTGCGCCCACCCAGGGCGCCGCGAGAACGGTTGCGTCCCAGGCTGGTTCGGCTAAGAACTTCAGCCCGTCCGAGCAACAGATCCTGGGGTTACTGCCGCCGGGCTACACCGCCGCAGCGTGCGCGCGGGCCACCGACCCGTTCCCGACCGCCGTCGCCAGCCTGGACTGCAGCCAAAGCGCCGACTCGGGCACCCCGACGTACGCGCGGTTCACCCTCTACGACGACCTGGACGCGCTGACCGGCGATTTCCAGACGACCGCCAGCGGCATGCTGGTCTCAGCGTGCCCGGCCGACAACACCTTCCCGTTGCCCGGCACCTGGAGCTATGGGTCCAACCCCAGCCAGATCGGCGGCAAGGTGGTCTGCGGCAGCGTCGCGGACCGCGCCAACATCGCCTGGACCCGCGACGCCCAGCTGCTGTTGGCCACCGTCAACGGCGGGCCCAACCTCGACAGCCTGTACCAGTGGTGGCAACGCTACGGGATCCTGACCCAGCACTGAAAAACCGCTGGTTACTTCAGCTTTCGCGATACGACGGTCGCGAACGTGTGCGTGTCGCCTGGCCAGCGCGCCGACACGTAGCTGCCGTCGTCGACGACGAATGCGGGGCGCGAGTCGGCGGCGGTATCACGCACCATCCCCGATGACTTGAGCCACCGGTGCGGCGAGCCGCGCTCCACGTCGCAGAAATCGGCCGGATCCGCAAGGGCGCGAGTGACTTCCGACTGCACGGACATGTACCCACCGGGCTGGCCGGGCTCCTCGGTATAGGTCCGGTAGTAGTTGCGATCCCAGAATCGGGTGAGGCGGGTGAGATTCCAGGCGGTGCGCTCCATCGCCCAGGTCAACGCCGTGGTCTTGCGCCCGTAGAGCACCGAGCGACCGGTGGCGGGATCGACGCTGCGCGCGGCGAGCAGCACGCCGTGACAGATCGCGGCCACGACCAGCCCGCGGGCGAAGGCGTCCACGACGAGCCGCTGCAGTGTGTCGCTGTCGACGTAGCCCCGCATTCCGCGGGCGCGGTGGCCGCCCGGCAGCAGCAGCGCGTCGATGCCGTCGAGCCCGGCCCGCGACCAGCTGGCCGGATGCCGGTATTCGGCCGATGCCGCCATGTCCCGGTACGCGCCGCGGCCGTCCTTGTTGGCCCGCAGCGCCAGCCCGACGAGCGGCACGGCGCCCACCACGGGCAGCCTCGACCAGACGTCCAGGCCGCGACCGGTCACCATGATGTCGTCGGCGACGCCGGGGGTGCCGCTTTCGGTGGCGAAGACCACCCGATGCCCGTTCCGGGTGAGCACGCGCCAGCTGACGGCGACCTCGGTCGGGTCGAAGTCGCGATCCGGAATCGGGATCAGTACGGTGCCCATTTGTTCTAGCTTGCGGCCACTTTCAGCTCGAGGCCGACGTTGTTCTGCATGCCCCCGCGCAGCTTGCTGGCGAAGTTGAAGACCTTGCCCACGATGCCGTACCGCTTGCCGATCGCGTCGTAGACGGCGGCGGTTTCCGACGTGTCGAGGATGCCCGCGGTGCCCTCGACGGCCTCGCTGGTCGGGCGGCCGCGCATGGTGCAGGTGGCCAGCGTCACTCGCGGCGTGTTGCGGATCCGCTTGACCTTCCACGATTTTGCTTCGGTGATCACGAGCAGCCGGTCGCCGTCGGCCGCGGCCCAGATGGGAACCGGCTTCGGCTTTCCGTCTTTGGTGAAGGTGGTCAGCAGGATGTACTGCGACTTGGCGAGGTCGGCGAAGGTGGGTGTCACGGTGTCAACCTACCGCTGAGCGGATGCGGCGTTGACATTCGCGTCCATGGGCTGCGATAGTCAGCGGGCGTTAAACGTAAACCCAGTTTTCATTTAAGGGCTCCGTAGCAACGACCGAAACGGGGATATGTGAGCGACCCGAGGAAGCCGATGGCGTGGTTGCCGTTTTCGATTGCCGAAGCTGCGCTGTCCGGTGACCCCGGCGACATCGACCTGGCACAGGCGTGGTCACACCTGCTAGAGAGGCTCCGCGAGGCCGCGCGGGTCGTGGAATCCGAGTCGGCGAGTCGAAATCGAATCGACCTCGCCGCCGGATTCCGGCATCTGCTGGTACTGCTCACCGCTGGTATCGATGAGGTGCTGCGGTTCGACCGGGATCCGATCCTGGCCGTGCAACGCACCAGCACCGACGACGTCGTGACCTGGGGGATGGAGTGTCCGGACTGCATTTACGCGCGTGCGGTGCTGCGCGGCGGCCACAGTTACCGACTGTTCGGCAATCGCGGCACCGCCCGCTACGTCGGGCTGCAGACGATGAACGGCATCGCGGCAACGGCGAACGCACTGGTCGACGAACTCGAAATCGATGCCGACGGAAACTTCGAGGTGGTGCTGTCAGCCACTGAGCAGGCGGGCAATTGGATGCGTATCGACGGCGAGCATCCCACGCTGACGGTGCGGCACTTCTTCTACGACTGGGACACCGAGGTGGCGTCGTCGCTGCGCATCGCGCGGCTCGGCCACGCGGCGGAGGCCACCGGCCGGCAGGTCGATACGGACCGGGCGGTGACGAGGCAACTGGTCGCCCTCGGCGACTTCGTCGAGGAAAACCTGGCGTTCTTCTTGCAGTTCGGTGCGGCGGCCCCGACGAACGGGTTCCTGCCACCCGTCGATCGCACCGATATCGGAGCCGCCGCGGAGAACAGGCCGGTGATCGGCCGGTGGGAGCTGAACCCCGGCGAGGCGCTCATCGTCGAAGTGGAACCGCCGGAAGGGATCTACTGGAGCTACTCCATCGGCAACCCGTGGTGGGAAACCATCCACTACGGCCGCCACCAATCCAGCCTGAACGCCCATCAGGCGGCGGTGGATTCCGATGGCCTCGTGCGCGTGGTGTTGTGCGCGGAGGATCCCGGGGTCGCGAATTGGCTCGACACCGCCGGCCACAGCAACGGTCCCATCATCCTGCGCTGTGTGCGCACCACAACGGCGCCGACGCCGACGACGCGAGTCGTGCCCGTCGCCGAAGTTGTGGCGCAATTGCCCTCGGACACAACGTTGGTCACCCCCGACGAGCGGAAATCCATCCTCGCGGCCCGCCGCCGCGCCGTGCGTGAAAGGTTCGGACGATGACCTTCGACGCTGACGAGCTCGAGGAAGGTGCCTGCGCCGCAACCGGTCTCGATGACTTCGGTTCGCCCTACTACCGCGAGGGCCTCGAACGCATCGTCGAAGCCCTGAACACCGAGGCCGACCTCAACGACACGGGCCGGGTCATCCAGCACGCCACCGTCAGCAACGCCCTGATCCAGCGCCTCAAGGTCGAAGAGGCCTACGCTCGGCACCCCGAGATCGACGACCAAGTGGTCGGCGGACCCGTCTTCGTCATCGGGTTACCCCGGACCGGGACCACCGCGCTCAGCCAACTGGTGGCGGCCGACCCCCAGTTCCGGTCGTTGCGCATGTGGGAGTCCCAGGCACCGACCCCGCCGCCGGAGTCGGCCACCGAGCACAGCGACCCGCGAATCGCGCAGGCCGAGGCCGGCCTGAAGATGCTCGACGACATGTTTCCACTGATGAAAACGCTGTACAACTCCGAGCCCACGGCACCGACCGAATGCCAGGACTTGATGGGAATGAGCTTTCGCACCTTCCACTTCGACGGCGCCGTCCGCGCTCCCCGGTATCTGGCGTGGCTGATGGATTGCGACATGCGCGGGACGTACACGTTTCACCGGCGGGTGCTCAAGCTCTTGCAATGGCACTGCCCACCGGTTCTGTGGCACCTCAAGACGCCCGTGCACATGTTCGCCCTCGACGCGCTCGTCGAGGCCTACCCGAACGCCAAATTCTTGTGGAGCCACCGCGATCCAGCCATGGTGATGGGCTCGGTGTGCAGCCTCATCCAGTACGTGCGCAGTTGGAGCAGCGACCGTAACGACGCCAGGGAGCTTGGCGCCGAGCAACTCGACAGCTGGGTCGAAGGTGTGCGGCGGGCAATGGATTTCCGTCACCGCATGGGCGATGACCGATTCGCCGACGTCTCCTTCGCCGACTTGCAGACTGATCCGGTACGCACCCTGCAAACCAGTTACGAGTCTTTGGGTTTGACCTTCACCGACGCCACGTTGGATGCGGTCAGACGATGGGCGCAAGGACACCGACCGGGCTCGCGCGGCACCCACGACTATGAGCTGGCCGACTACGGCCTGACCCCCGAGGGTGTTCGTGAGCGGTTTGCGGACTACCTCGCCGCCTACGATGCGACGGCCTGACCCCGTGAGCACCCCTCGCACGCGCCGACGCGACAAACTTCCTCCAGACCCGACGGTGCGCCGCGAGATTCTGGCCGCCGCGTCGACGGCGGTGCGGGAGCAGGGAGTCCGCGGCCTCAGCATCGCCGCGGTTCTCGAACGCGCGTCTTTGGGCACCCGCGCGTTCTATCGGCATTTCGAGTCCAAGGACGCACTCGTGGCCGCGCTCTTTCTCGAAATGGCGCGGGTCGAGGAACGGCGACTGCGCCGGCGAATGGCTGCCGCCACCACGGAGATCGGCGCGGTGGCGGCGTGGATCGACGGACGACTCGACCTGGCGTTCGACGACCACATCAAATCCGACTTGCGCCGGGTGTCGATGGAGGCCCAATCCCAGATGTTCGCCTCCCCCGAACTCGTTCAGCCGGCCTACGAGCAGTTGCTCAAGCCGCTGGGCGAAGCGCTTGAACGCGGCCTGCAGCGCGCGGTATTCCGTCACATCGATCCGGTGACCGACGCGCAGGCCATCCACGCCGTGGTGTGGGCGGCCATCGAACGGCAATGGGCGACCGGCGATTGTGACCGCGACAGCGTCCGCCAACGCGCGCTCCGTTTCTGCTTGGGCGGCCTGGGCGTGACGGCAAAAGCGATCGCCCAGGTTTAGCCAACCGCACCACAAACCGGAGGGAGACACGAATGGACCTGGGCTTCGCGGGATCGACCGCCGTGGTCACGGGCGGCAGCAAGGGTATGGGGCTGGCTATCGCCGAAACCCTTGCGGCCGAGGGAGCCAGCGTGGCGGTGATGGCCCGAGGCCAAGGAGCGCTGGATGCCGCTGTCACCTCACTGCGCGAGGCGGGGGCCCCGGATGCTGTGGGCATCAGCGTGGACATGGCCGATGCCGCGTCCATCGCGGATGGCTTCGCCGCGATCGCCGAGCGTTGGGGCGGACTCAATAGTCTCGTCCACACGATAGGACCGGGTGACGGGTATTTCGAGCAGCTGGACGACGCGCAATGGAGCGACGCCTTTGCGCTCGGCACGATGTCCGCCGTGCGATCGATCCGCTCCGCCCTGCCGTTGCTGCGTTCGGCGGATTGGGCGCGCATCGTGACGCTGTCGGCGCACTCGATCCAGCGGCAGAACCCGCGCATCGTCGCGTACACGGCCTCGAAGGCGGCCTTGGCCAGCATCACCAAGAACTTGTCCAAAAGCCTTGCCAAAGACGGCATCCTGGTCAATTGCGTGTGTCCCGGGACCATCGTCACTGCCAGCTTCACCGAGGTACTCAAAGACATCCTCGCCGCCGACGGCCTCGACGCCACCAACCCGGTGGACGTCATGACCTGGATCGACAACAACTTTCACCAGCCCTGCGACCTGGGTCGCGCCGGACTTCCCCAAGAGGTCGCGTCGATTACCGCCTATCTGGCGTCGCGGCGGAACGGTTACGTCACGGGCGCCACCGTCAACGTCGACGGCGGGTCGGACTTCATCTGACAGGCTTAACCGACGGAAATTGGGCGGAGAGCACCCGCCTTACCCGTCGCAGTGGGGTCGGCGACCGTTGCGCCACGGACAGGATGACCGCGCCCTCCACCGCGGCAACCGCGGTGGTGGCCAGATCGGCGGCCGCCGATCGCTCGACGCCGGCTTCGCGGAGGAGCTGGGCCAGCAGGCCCTCCCATGTGCTGAAAGCCGCGGCCGCGGAGTCGGCGGCGCCGGGCGCCTCCGCGCGGCCCAGCGTCGCCGCGACGATCGGGCAGCCCGCCGAGTAGTCACTGTCGGCCAGCATCGCTTCCCACCTCTGCAGGAAGGCCGCCACCGCGCGCGCCGGATCGGCGTCTTGGACGCTGGCCTCGAGGACGGCGGTGAGCTCGGCGCCGGCGGCGTCGGTGGCCGCCTGCACGAGTTCTGGTTTGCCGCCCGGGAAGTTCAGATAGAGCGTGCGGCGCGCCAGGCCGGAGTGGTCGAGCAGCGCCGACACGCTCGCGCCGGCGACCCCGGCGGTACGAACCAGCGCAATTGCGCTGGTAATCAAGCGCTCCCGTGCAGACATCGACCGTCCTCACACTCCCGTTCAGCACCCACTTGCGGTAGACCGATTATTCTACTAGATTGGCCTCGAACTGGTAGACCGATCGATCTACCTCGACAGGACCGGAGGCTTGCGATGTCGAGCGACGCGGCTGACCCCAGCACCACCCGGCAGGCCGTCCGGAAGTTCCGCAGGGAGCGCCTGATCGGTCGCTACCTCGCCAATCCCGCCGTGGCTTTGCTCGGTCGCCTCGGCATCCGGACGACGTTCGCGACCGAACTCGAAACGACCGGACGGAAATCCGGGGCCCGTCGCCGCGTTCCGGTTTCGGCCAACTTCGACGATGAAGGCGCCTGGGTGATTTCCCAGCACGGGCGACGCTCCGGGTGGGCCCTGAACATCGCGGACGACCCTAAAGTGCTCATCCGCCAACGGAACCGGTGGCGTTCCGGCATCGCCCGGTTCGAACCCGATGACGATCCGGCGAAGCGGGCCAGCACCTTCGCGACATCGCGGCTGCTGTCACCGGTCGTCGCCGCAACTTTCCGCGCCCTGCAGTCCGACCCGATCAGCGTCCGGATCGACTTCACGGACTGACACCGGCGAGCAGACACAGAATCGCACGAGAATAGTCTTGTTTATGCGATTCTGCGTCTGCTCGCCAACTTACGGCGGTCAGCCTTCCAGCTCGCCCTCGGTCTCGAGCAGCGCCTGACGCAGGCGAGAGAGCGTTTCCGGTTGCGGCTGCGCCCACATGCCGCGGCCCGCGGCCTCGAGCAGCCGTTCGGCCATGCCGTGCAGCGCCCACGGGTTGGATTCCGCCATGAATTTGCGGTTCTCGGCGTCCAGCACGTAGCTCTCGGTCAGTTGCTCATACATCCAGTCGGCCATCACCCCCGCGGTGGCGTCGTAGCCGAACAGGTAGTCCACCGTCGCCGCCATCTCGAACGCGCCCTTGTAGCCGTGCCGGCGCATCGCCGCCATCCAGCGCGGGTTGACCACGCGGGCGCGGAACACCCGGGTGGTCTCCTCCGACAGCGTGCGGGTGCGGATGGCGTCGGGCCGGGTGTTGTCGCCGATGTAGGCGGCGGGCGCCTGACCGGTCAGCGCGCGCACCGTGGCGACCATCCCACCGTGGTACTGGAAGTAGTCGTCGGAGTCGGCGATGTCGTGCTCGCGGGTGTCGGTGTTCTTGGCGGCCACCGCAATCCGCCGGTACTGGCGGTTCATGTCGTCGACGGCCTCGCGCCCGTCCAGGTCACGCCCGTAGGCGAATCCGCCCCAGGCGGTGTACACCTGCGCGAGGTCGGCGTCGTCACGCCAATTGCGGCTGTCGATCAGTTGCAGCAGCCCGGCGCCGTAGGTTCCCGGCTTGGACCCGAAGATCCTCGTGGTGGAGCGGCGCTGGTCGCCGTGCTGGGCCAGGTCGGCCTGGGCGTGCGCGCGCACGTAGTTGTCGTCGGCGGGTTCGTCGAGGTCGGCGACCAGTCGCACCGCGTCGTCGAGCATGGTGACGACGTGCGGGAAGGCGTCCCGGAAGAACCCCGAGATCCGCACCGTCACGTCGATGCGCGGGCGCCCGAGCTCGGGCAGCGGAATCGGCGTCAGGCCGACGACGCGCCGCGACGCATCGTCCCAGACCGGCCGGACGCCCAGCAGCGCAAGGACTTCGGCGATGTCGTCGCCGGCGGTGCGCATCGCCGAGGTGCCCCACACCGACAGGCCCACCGATTGCGGCCATTGCCCGTGGTCGGTTCGGTACCGGGTCAACAGCGAATCCGCGAGGGCCACACCGGCTTCCCAGGCCAGCCGGGACGGGACGGCCTTGGGGTCGACGGAGTAGAAGTTGCGCCCGGTGGGCAGGACGTTGACCAGGCCGCGCAGCGGTGACCCCGACGGGCCCGCGGGGATGAACCGCCCATCCAGCGCCCGCAGCACCTGGTCGATTTCGGCGGCGGTCCCGGCCAGCCGGGGCACCACCTCGGTGGCCGCGAACCGCAGCACCGCGGCCACGTCGGCGTCGTCGGTGAGCCCATCGGCGGCGCCGGGATCCCAGCCGGTGGCCTGCAGCGCCCCGACCAATTCCCGGGCCGCGGCCTCGGCGCGGTCGACCGACGACCGTTCGTCGGTGCCGTCCTCGGCCAGACCCAAGGCCTGCCGCAGTCCGGGGAGGGCGAGCTCGCCGCCGAACAGCTGCCGCGCCCGCAGGATGGCCAGCACGAGATCGAGTTCGGGCCCGCCCGTTGGCTTTTGCCCGAGGATATGCAGCCCGTCGCGGATCTGCACGTCCTTGATCTCGCAGAGCCACCCGTCGACGTGCAGGATCATGTCGTCGAACGCGTCCTCGGCGGGCCGTTCGGTCAGCCCGAGGTCGTGGTCCATCTTGGCGGCGCGGATCAGCGTCCAGATCTGCTGACGGATGGCGGGCAGCTTGCCGGGATCCAGTGCGGCCACGTTCGCGTGCTCGTCGAGCAGCTGCTCCAAACGCGCGATGTCGCCGTAGGTTTCGGCGCGCGCCATCGGCGGGATGAGGTGGTCCACGAGCACGGCGTGCGCGCGCCGCTTGGCCTGGGTGCCCTCGCCGGGGTCGTTGACCAGGAACGGGTAGATCAGGGGCAGGTTGCCCAGCGCGGCGTCGGGCCCGCAGGCCGCCGACATGCCCAACGTCTTGCCGGGGAGCCATTCGAGGTTGCCGTGCTTACCGAGGTGGACGACCGCGTCGGCGTGAAACCCGGCATCCAGCCAGTGGTAGGCGGCCAGGTAGTGGTGGCTGGGCGGCAGGTCCGGGTCGTGGTAGATGGCGACCGGGTTCTCCCCGAAGCCGCGTGGCGGCTGCACCATCAGGACCAGGTTGCCCGCTTGCATTGCGGCGATGACGATTTCACCGTCGGGGTCGCGGCTGCGGTCGACGAACAACTCGCCGGGCGGCGGGCCCCAATGCGTCTGCACGGCGCTGGTGAGTTCGGCGGGCAGGGTCGCGAACCAGGCCCGGTAGTCCTTGGCGGACACCCGGACCGGGTTGCCGGCCAGCTGGCCGTCGGTGAGCCAGTCGGGGTCTTGGCCGCCGCGTTCGATGAGCGCGTGGATCAGGGCGTCGCCGTCGCCGGCCTCGACACCGGGCAGGTCGCCAACCTGATAGCCGCGTTCGCGCATCGCGCGCAGCAGCGCGACCGCGCTGGCCGGCGTGTCCAGTCCGACGGCGTTGCCGATGCGGGCGTGCTTGGTGGGATACGCCGAAAAGACGAGTGCCACCCGCTTGTCGGAGGGCGCGACGTGGCGCAGCCGCGCGTGCCGGAGCGCCAGGCCCGCGACGCGCGCGCAGCGTTCCGGGTCGGCCACGTAGGAGATCAGCCCGTCGTCGTCAATCTCCTTGAACGAGAACGGGACCGTGATGATGCGGCCGTCGAACTCGGGCACCGCCACCTGGCTGGCCACGTCGAGCGGGCTAACGCCGTCGTCGTTGTCGCGCCATTGATCGCGGGCGCTGGTCAGGCACAGGCCCTGCAGGATCGGGATATCCAGGGCCGCAAGGTGTTCGACGTTCCAGGTGTCATCCTGACCGCCGGCCGCCACCGTCGAGGGCCGCAGCCCCCCGGCGGCCAGCACGGTGACGACCATGGCGTCGGCGTCGCCGAGTCGGTGCAGCAGTTCGGGTTCGGCCGTGCGCAGCGAGGCGCAGTAGACCGGCAGCGCGCGCCCGCCGGCGTCTTCGATCGCCTGGCACAGCGACTCGATGTAGGCGGTGTTGCCGGCCAGCTGCTGGGCGCGGTAGTAGAGCACCGCGATGGTGGGGCCGTCGGTGTGCTTGGTACCCGGCCGGTCCAGCTCACCCCAGGTCGGGGTCACCTCCGGCGGGGCGAACCCGAAGCCGGTCATCAGGACCGTGTCGGAGAGGAAGGCGTGCAGCTGACCCAGGTTGTCCACGCCGCCGTGGGCCAGGTAGATGTGCGCCTGCACCGCGATGCCGGCGGCCAGGGTGGACAGGCCGGTCAGTTCGGCGTCGGCGGCCTGTTCGCCGCTGACCAGCACCGTCGGGACGCCGCTGGCGATCACGGTGTCGATGCCGCTCTGCCAGGCGCGGTATCCGCCGAGGATGCGGACCACCACGACCTCCGCACCGGCGAGCAGGTCCGGTAGTTCCTCATCGGACAGGCGGGACGGGTTGGCCCACCGATAGTTCTTGCCGCTGGAACGGGCGCTGATCAGGTCCGTATCGGACGTCGACAGCAGCAGGATGGTCGGCTCAGCCACCCATCATTCGTACCGCAGGGTCGCCGCGATGCGAGCGGCGACCTCGCCGGCCACCTCGAGCCCCCGTCCGCCCCGCGCGGGCTCGTAGCGGTCCGCGACCGGGTCGTAGTCGGCGCCGGCGATCGAGCCGTGCTCGGCGCTCAGCTCCACCAGCTCGACGGGCCAACCGATCCGCAGGAGGTCGGCGGCGAAGGCCCTGCTCGCGGCCACCGGCACGGCGTCGTCGGCGAGGCCGTGCAGCAATGTGAACGGCGCACCGATGCGGTCGGCGGACAGCATGTCGCTCGGCGGCCGACCGGAGATCGGATCGGGGACCATGAAGGCGCCGGCCAGGCAGACCGTATGCGCCAGGGTGAGGTCGAAGCGCGCGGCATCGAGCGTCAGACCCGCGGCGGCGCACCCGCCCAGCGACCACCCGGCGAGCACGAGGGCGGCGTCGGTTGCGAAGTTGCGGGCGAAGTCGAGCGATCGCAACAGGTCAGCGCGTCCGCCGTCGTCGGCGTGCGAATTCCAATCGGGCGCCACCACCGCCGCGCCGCGGTCGGCGAGCATGCCGGCCAGGGGGCGGACGGCGGCGCGGGCGTCGGTCTGCATGCCGTGCCACAGCAAGACCGTGGGCTGGGATGAGTCGCCGAACACGTCGACCGAACGCCCCGGGGCGTATTCCTCCGTCCTCACGGGAACGAGTGTGCCCGGGGTGACGTGGATCCAATCGCGCCGAACGTATACCGGCGCGGAAATTCGCGCGAACATCACCGTGGATGCACGCTTGGCGCAACACTGTGGTGATGAACGTCTCCGGAAAAACAGTGGCCGTCACCGGCGGTGCCCGAGGGATCGGCCTGGCCATCGCCACGGCGCTGCATGGATCGGGCGCCAAAGTCGCCATCGGGGACATCGACGAGGCGGCCGTGCGGGAGGCCGGCACCCGGTTGGGGCTGACCGTGTGCCGCCGATTGGACGTGACGGACCGCGCATCCTTCGCCGGCTTTCTCGACGCCGTCGAGGACGAGCTGGGCCCCCTTGACGTGCTGGTGAACAACGCCGGGGTCATCGCCGCGGGCAGCGCGGTCGACGAGCCCGACGACATCACCCAGCGGGTGCTCGACGTCAACATCGGCGGCGTCATCCTGGGCACCAAGCTGGCCGCGCAACGGATGATGCCGCGCGGGCGCGGTCACATCGTCAACATCGGGTCGATGGGTAGCGTGCTGCCGTGCGCCGGGATCGCCACCTATTGCGCCACCAAGCACGCGGTGCTCGGGTACACCGACTCGGTTCGCATGGAGAACCGTGGCCGCGGCGTCCACTTTTCGACGATCATGCCGACCCTGACCAACACCGAAATGATCGCGGGTGTCGGGCACGCCCGGGGCTTCAGGAACGCCGAGCCGGAAGACGTCGCCCGGGCCGTCGTCGGCGTGATCGCCAAACCGAAACGGCGCGTGGTCGTTCCGCGTTCGATGGGCATCATGGCGTCGGCGCAGCGACTGATGCCGCAAGGCATGGCGGAGGCGATCGGGCGCGCCGTGGGCACGGACCGCGTCTTCACCAGCGACCTGGAAACCGACAAGCGCCAGGATTACGCGCGGCGGACGGGAACGTCCTGACGCTCAGGTGGTACGCACGTCGAAATCGGCGAGCCGGGGTTCGCGCAAGAGCTCACGATGGGTCTCCGGTGCCCACGGGAACAGCTCGGGCAAGCCATCCTTGCCGAGGTACCAACTGCTGCACCCGGTGACCCAAATCGTCTGCGGCATCGCGGCTTTCATGCTCTCGTTGTACTCCTTGGTGGCGGCTTCCGTCGGCGCCGCGGCGCGCACCACGCCGTCGCGCAACTGCTTGATCCACCACATCACGTAGTCGGCCTGGTCCTCGGCGATCGGTACCAGTGACTGGTTGCCGATCGGTGAATGCGGGCCCATTAGCATGAACAGATTCGGGAACCCCGGCACCGCGACGGACCGGTACGCGATCGGGCCGTCCGCCCAGGCCTCGTCCAGGGTGAGGCCGCCCTCCCCGATCACCTCCAATGGGCGCACGTAGGCGCGGGCGTCGAAGCCGGTGGCAAAGACCAGCAGGTCCACTTCGTGCAGGTTGCCGTCGGCGGTGACGATGCCGCGGGGCTCGATGTGGTCGATCGGCTCGGTGACCACCTCGACGCCGGGCTTTTGCACGGAACGGTAGAAATGGCCCGCCATGACCTGCCGCTTGCACATCGGTTGGTAGGTGGGGGTGAGCTTGGCCCGCAGTTCCGGGTCGCGCACCGAAAGCCGCAGGTTCAAGTGACATTCGGCCTGCACCAGTCGGCGCTGCCACCCCGGGCGGATCGGCGCACGGCCCAACACATACCGGACGAAAAATCCCCAGAAGCGATACGGCACACCGTTCAGCGCGGGCCACCGGGCTAGCGCCGCTTGGGTCAGCTTGGAGTAGCGCGGGTTAGGCAGCGGGTAGATCCACTGGGCGGTGCGCTGAAAGATCTTCAATTGCCGCACCTTGCCGCCGAGTTCCGCGGTGATCTGCACGCCGGTCGAGCCGGTGCCGATCAAACCGATCCTCTTGTCCGGCAGCGAAACGGAGTGGTCCCAGCGGGCGGAATGAAATGCCGGTCCGGCGAACGTGTCCCGCCCGGGGATCTCCGGATAGCGAGGCACTCGCAGGACGCCGGTCGCGGTGACGAGGACGTCGAAAGTCTCCTCGCCGTCGGGGGTGGTCAGCCGCCAACGCCCATCGTCGTATCGGGCTGCGGTGACGGCGGTACCGAACCGGATGTGCGAACGGATGCCCCGTTCCTCTGCCACCCGCTGGAAATACGCATGGATCTCCGGGCCCGGCGGCAGCCAGTGCGACCAGCCGGGGTTCGGCCGGAACGAGTAAGAGTAATAGCGCGACGGCACGTCGCAGGTGAGCCCGGGATACGTGTTGTCGCGCCAGGTGCCTCCGACGTCGTCGGCTTTCTCGAAAATGGTGAACGAGTCGATGCCGGCGTCCTGCAGTTTGGCGGCCATGCATATGCCGGACATCCCGGCGCCGATGATCGCGACCTTCAGTGGGCGCTTCGGCGTCATGCAATCACCTGACCTCTCGTTGGCCTGCACGCTACGCCGGTCGGGTCGGCGTAGCGACAGGTTCCAGCCACCGACTACCCGGTCGCTACCCGCTTGCTGCCGAACACGCGTTCCTGCATGGCGGTGTCGCCGAACGAGTGGGCCTTGACGACCTTGCCGTCGCGGAACTCGAACACATCGGCTTCGTCGGCGCTCTCGTCGCCGGCGGTGACTCGGGTGAGGACCATGACGACGTCACCGTCGGCCAGGTAGCGCTGTGTATCGACCTTGGTCGCCTTCTCCGACAGCCGCATGAACAGTTCGGTCAGCTCGTTTTTGCCCCGATACGTCCCGCCAATCATGCTGTCGCCGTTGATGGTCCACTCGGCCGAGTCGCTGAAGACATCCAACGCCGCTTCCAGGTCACCCGCGGTAAATGCCTCGTAGCCCTTCTTCGTCACCTCGATGTTGTCGTTCGACATCTGAATTCCCTTCTCTTCCTTGTGGTTAACTTCGGCCTCGGCTGTCAGGCTGCCGCAGGACCGGCGGCCCCGGGCTCGGGCGACGCGCCGCAGAATCGACGGACGGAACAACCGGCCCGGCGGGTCGACCATCGCCGTGACCCGCATGAACTGCCCGGCGACCACCGGGTCGACCTCGACGGCGGTCAGCACCCGCTCCAGGAAGGCGTTGCTGATGCGCATCGACATCGGCCTGCGCCCTTGCACTTCGGGAAGGGCCAAGTCGGAACCCGCGGCGGTCTGCCAGGCCACCCGGACGGTTTTCGCCGACGAGCGGAAGAAGCGTCGCGGCAGGCCACGATCCCCGCGGAGCAGGCAGTCGCGCAGCACCGTCGCCTCGATCGCGGCGATCGTCATCCCCTGCCCGTAGATGGGATTGAAGCTGCACACCGCGTCACCGACCACCAGCAGGCCATCGGGCGTGCGCCGCATCTTGTCGTAACGCCGCCAGCGGTTCGAGGGCACGCGATGGTGTACCACCCCGCCCAGCGGTTCGGCCGCGCGCAGCGCGTCCAACACGTGTGCAGGCACGAAATCCTCGGCGTATTCGATCATTTCGGCGGTCTCACCCGGCGGCTGCAGCCCGGCCATGGCTCCGACACCGAACATCCAGGTGTCGTTTTCGTTTCTGATCAAGCCGAACATCTTGGGCCGCCCGGGCTCGGGGAAAAGGGCGATCATGTGTTGGCGGATCGCGCCGGGCTCCAGGCGCAGCAGCTGACACGCGTAGGCGAGCTGCACCGTCACCTCGTCCTCCCGCGGACGGCCGTAGCCGAGTTCCTCCAAGAAGACCGGCATCCGAGACCCCCGGCCGGTCGCGTCGACCACGAGGTCGGCGGGAAGCGCCTTGCCCCGCTCCAGGACGCGGTCCACGACCCTGGCCCCGATGACGCGGTCGCGGGTCGGCGTGGTGATCAGGCCGACCACGTCGTGGCATTCGAGGAACGTGATGTTGGGAAACGACTTCACCCGCCGGCGCACGTTCCATTCCAGCAGCGGCCGGCTCGGGAAGAGAACCACGGGCGGATTCGGCGCCCTGCCGGATCGCGGGGTGGTGTGCCCCCCGACCGATATCGACACCTTCGAAAAGTCGCCGTCATCCCAGATGCCGGCGCCATTGGCGGTGAGTTCGTCCACGAATCCGGGGAACAGTTCGTCGAGAACCTGCGTGCCGCGCGCGGCGAGGGCGTGGATCAGCCTGCCCTGCGGAACGCCGCGGCGGTTGATGGGATGGAGGGGCAGGATGTCTCGCTCGATCACCGTGACCCGGTCGTAGAAGTCGGCGAGCACCCGGGCGGCCAACAGGCCGCCCATGCTTGCTCCCAGCACCACCGCATGACCACCGCGCTGTTCCATTCCACGCTCCTGACCTGGACGAAATGGGGCAATCGCAGTGTCCGGCCCGGCGTTGCCGGGCGGCTAGCGTAGTCGGCTACTCAACTGTCGCGGCCGGCCCCTTGCCCGGCGGTCGTACGGTGTGGTGATGGCCCGAGACCGCGCCACCGACGCCTGCCCGGGTGCGCTGCAGGTGCATCAGGCCGCCGACGGCGCGCTCGTGCGGGTCCGGCTGCCCGGCGGCAGCGTTTCCGCCACCCAGCTGGCGACGTTGGCGGGCGTCGCGACCGAGTGCGGCTCGGGCACGCTCGAGCTGACCGCACGGGGCAACGTGCAGGTGCGCGGCATCACCGACGTCACGGCCGTCGTGGAGGCGATCGCGGCCGCCGGGTTGTTGCCGTCGCCGACGCACGAGCGGGTCCGCAACATCGTCGCGTCACCGCTGTCCGGCCGGGTCGGCGGGGCCGCCGACGTGCGCGGGTGGGTGGACGAGCTGGACGCGGCGATTTGCGCCGAGCCCAGGCTCGCGGAGCTGGGCGGCCGGTTCTGGTTCAGCGTCGATGACGGCCGCGCCGACGTGTCCGGGCTGGGCGCCGACGTCGGCGTGCATGCGCTGGACGACGGCGTCGCGCTGCTGGTGACCGGCCGGGACACCGGCGTCCGGCTGGACGTCGGCGACGTGGCGCAGGCACTGGTCGCGCTGGCCGTGCGGTTCGTCGAGATCCGCGGAAAGGCTTGGCGCGTCAGCGAATTGGCCGATCTTGCCGACTTGCTGCCCGATGCGGACCTCAGCGCCGCACCGTTCCCGCCCGTCACGAAGGGCCCGGTGGGGTGGATCAACCAGCACGACGGCCGGGTGACGCTGGGCGCAGCGGTGCCACTGGGCGTGCTGCGCGCGCGGGTCGCGGAGTTTCTGGCCGCGCTCGAGGCCCCGCTGGTGGTCACGCCGTGGCGCTCGGTGCTGGTGTGCGATCTCAGCGAAGAGGTCGCGGACACCGCGCTGCGGGTGCTGGCGCCGTTGGGGCTGGTCTTCGACGAGAACTCCCCCTGGCTGAGTGTCAGCGCCTGCACCGGCAGCCCGGGGTGCGCGCACTCGACGGCCGACGTGCGGGCGGACGCCGCGCTGTCGCTGCAGGCGCCGGACGCGGCTCCCGGCGAGCACCGTCATTTCGTCGGCTGCGAGCGGGCGTGCGGCAGCCCGCCGGCCGGTCAGGTGCTGGTCGCCACCGGGCAGGGCTACCGACTGCTTCGCGACCAGCCCTTAAGGTGAGCGGGTGCTCGACTACATCCGCGACGCGGCCGAGATCTACCGGCAGTCGTTCGCGGCCATCCGCGCCGAAGCCGACCTGGCGAGATTTCCGGACGACGTCGCGCGGGTGGTGGTCCGGTTGATCCACACGTGCGGGCAGGTCGACGTCGCCGACCACGTCGCCTACACCGACGGCGTCGTCGCGCGGGCCGGCGCCGCGTTGCACGGCGGCGCCCCGGTGCTGTGCGATTCATCGATGGTGGCCGCCGGCATCACCACCGCCCGGCTGCCCGCCGGCAATCAGGTCGTATCGCTGGTCGCCGATCCGCGCGCGGCCGACCTGGCCGCACGCCGGCGCACCACCCGTTCGGCGGCCGGCGTAGAGCTGTGGGCCGAGCAGCTGCCGGGCGCGGTGCTGGCGATCGGCAACGCCCCCACCGCACTGTTCCGGCTGTTGGAGCTGATCGACGAGGGCGTATCCGCGCCGGCTGCCGTGCTCGGCGGGCCGGTCGGGTTCGTCGGGTCGGCGCAGTCCAAGCAGGAACTGATCGACCGTCCGCGCGGGATGTCCTATCTGGTGGTGCGGGGCCGCCGCGGCGGTAGCGCGATGGCCGCGGCCGCGGTCAACGCGATCGCGAGCGACGCCGAATGAGCGCGCGGGGCACCCTATGGGGCGTCGGGTTGGGGCCCGGCGACCCGGAGTTGGTGACGGTCAAGGCCGCCCGGCTGATCGGCGAGGCCGACGTGGTGGCCTACCACAGCGCCCGGCACGGCCGCAGCATCGCCCGAGGAATCGCCGAACCCTACCTGCGGCCCGGTCAGATCGAGGAACATCTGGTCTATCCGGTGACCACCGAGGCGACCGACCATCCCGGCGGCTACGCGGGCGCGCTCGAGGACTTCTACGCCGAGGCGACGCGGCGCATCGCCGCGCACCTCGACGCCGGTCGCGACGTCGCGCTGCTGGCCGAGGGCGACCCGCTGTTCTACAGCTCCTACATGCACCTGCACACCCGGCTGACGGAGCGCTTCGACGCGGTCATCGTCCCGGGCGTCACGTCGGTGAGCGCCGCCTCCGCGGCCATCGCCACGCCGCTGGTGGCCGGCGACGAGGTGCTGTCGGTGCTGCCGGGCACCCTGCCGGTGGCCGAGCTGACCCGCCGGCTCGCCGACGCCGACGCCGCGGTCGTGCTGAAGCTGGGCCGCTCCTATCCGGCTGTGCGCGAAGCCCTTTCGGCGACGGGGCAGCTGGACGACGCGTTCTACGTCGAGCGGGCCAGCACGTCCGGGCAGCGGATACTGCCCGCCGCGGAGGTCGACGAGACCGACGTGCCGTACTTTTCGCTGGCCATGCTTCCCGGTGGCCGTCGGGGGCACCGGGATAACCAGCGGGCGGGCACCGTCGCCGTCGTCGGCCTGGGGCCGGGCGACAACGACTGGATGACGCCGCAGAGCCGGCGCGAGCTGGCCGCCGCGACCGACCTGATCGGCTACGGCGGTTACCTGGATCGCGTCCCGGTCCGCGAGGGGCAACGGCGCCACCCGAGCGACAACACCGACGAACCCGCGCGTGCGCGGCTGGCCTGCGCGCTGGCCGAGCAGGGCTGCACCGTCGCGGTGGTGTCGTCGGGCGACCCCGGGGTGTTCGCGATGGCGACCGCGGTGCTGGAGGAGGCCAAACAGTGGCCTGGAGTGCGGATCCGGGTGGTTCCGGCGATGACGGCCGCGCAGGCCGTCGCCAGCCGGGTCGGCGCGCCGCTGGGACACGACTACGCGGTGATCTCGCTGTCCGACCGGCTCAAGCCCTGGGAGGTGATCTCCGCGCGCCTGGCCGCCGCGGCCGCCGCCGATCTGGTGCTGGCCATCTACAACCCGGCTTCCAAGGCGCGGACCTGGCAGGTCGGCGCGATGCGCGACGTGCTGATGGCCCACCGCGAGCCGGGTACGCCGGTGGTGATCGGCCGCGACGTGTCCGGGCCAGAGGAAGATGTGCGAGTGGTGCGGCTGGCCGATCTCAACCCGGCCGAGGTCGACATGCGCTGCCTGCTGATCGTCGGCTCGTCGCAAACCCAGTGGTACGCGGACGATCTCGGTGACCGGGTGTTCACCCCTCGGCGTTATCCGGGGTGACCTCTCACTCGTACGGCGGATAGGGGCTCTGCCGTAGCGCAGCGGCGAGGTGCACAGCATTACGGGCGGCGGATTCGGTGGTGGTCGCGACCACTTCCGGCACGTCATCGAGGTCGCTGAAATCCCCGCCCTGCATTGCCTCGCCGTTCCAATACGTGCAGCCCTGCGCCGGAATGGAGAATCCGATGTCATTGAGGGCTTGGAAAAGGTCGGCGACGATCTTGTGCGCGCCATCCTCGTTGCCCACGACCGCGGCCAGCGCGACCTTGCCGACCATCGTGGGCCGGCCGGCGTCGTCCTTTTCGGAGATCTCGGCATCCAGTCGCTCCAGGACGCGCTGGGCGACGCTGGACATGTGGCCCACCCACGTCGGCGTGGAGACCACGACGATGTCGGAAGCCCGGACCTTTTCGAGGAGCTGCGGCCACTCGTCGCCCGGCCCCATGTCGGATTCCGTTCCGGGCAGGAGGTTCAAGTCGACACAGCGGACCTTCTCGCCATCGGCGCCGGCTTTGCGCAGCTGCTCGAGCACCTTGTCGGCCATCAGCTCGCTGCTCGAGGTCGCGGGACTCTTCTTCAACGTGCAGATAAGCGCAACGGCGCGCAGCCGTTGCTGTGTTGCCGTAGTCATGGTGGCCGAAGTACCCGCATGCCGCGTCGGCAAACGGTGCCGCTTACTTCGGCGACCCGCGACCCCCGTTGCTGCCCACCATTGACGGAACCGGCGTGGTGATCCGGGCGGTATCGGCTTCCTCGCCCAGCAGCAGTGAGCGCACCAACCTACGCGGTCCGAACGGCCGAAGCATGGAGCTTGCCGGGCGCGGCCGCACCCGGATCGGCCACCAGAACCAGCGCCCCAGCAGCGCGGCGATCGACGGCGTCATCAAGGAGCGCACGACGAGGGTATCGAACAGCAGGCCGAGCCCAATCGTGGTGCCGGCCTGCCCAATCGAGCGCAGGTCGCTCGCGGCCATCGACATCATGGTGAAGGCGAACACCAGCCCCGCCGCCGTGACGACACCGCCGGTCTCCCCCATCGAGCGGATGATGCCGGTCCGAAGCCCCGCCCCGATCTCCTCCTTGAACCGTGATACCAGCAGCAGGTTGTAGTCCGATCCCACGGCCAGCAGGATGATCAATCCGAACACCGGCGCGATCCAGTTCAGTTCCAGACCGAAGAGGTGCTGCCACACCAGCACCGACAACCCGAACGCGGCGCCCAGCGACAGCAGCACCGTCCCGACGATCACCAGGGAAGCGACCAGCGCTCGTGTGATGATCACCATGACAGCGAAAATCAGTGTCAGGGCGGCGATCCCGACGATCAGCAAGTCGTATTGCGAGCCGGCCTGGATATCGCGGTAGATCGCCGCCGTCCCGGTAAGGTAGAACTTGGCGCCGGTGAGCGTCGTTCCCTTCACGGCTTGGTGCGCGGCGTTCAGCGCGGGCTTGACCGCGGCGATGCCCGCCGGAGTCGCCGGGTCCGCGTCGTGGGTGATGATGAAGCGCCCGGCCTTGCCGTCCGGTGAGAGGAAGAGTTTCAGACCACGCTGAAAGTCGGCATTCTGGAACGCTTCCGGGGGCAGGTAGAAGTAGTCACCACTCCTGGAGGCGTCGAAGGCCTGACCCATCGCGCTCGCTGTATCGGTCATCTGGGCCATCTGCGTCACCAGACCCGAGAAGCTGCTGTGCATCGTGAGCAGGGTGCCCTGCATGGACTTGGCGACGGCGATCATCGGCGGGAACTGGGCCATCATCTGGGGCATGATCGCGTCGACGTTGTTCATGTCCTTGATCAGCGTGCTCATGTTCGCGCTGAACTTGTCCACGCCGTCGATCGCCTCGAAAACCGACCTCGAGGCCCAGCAGACCGGGATGTTGAAACAGTGTGGTTCCCAATACAAGTAGCTGCGGAACGGCCTCGCGAAATCGTCGAAGTCCGCCAAGTGGTCCCGCATCTCGTTCAGCGTGGATTGCGTGTCGCCCATGTCGCCGACCATGCGATGAGTCGCGCTGCTCATCTGTCCGAGCAAGCCCTGCATTCGCTCCATCGAGCCGACCATGGCACCCAGATCGTCGCTCATCGTGAGCATGTCGGCCGTGCGATCCTTCATGAACTGGAGGTTCTGCTGGATGGGAATCGATTGGGCACTGATCTGGAACGGTATCGACGTGTGCTCGATCGGTCCGCCCAACGGCCGGGTGATGCTCTGCACCATCGCGATTCCCGGCGACCGAAAGACGTCCTTGGCGAGCCGGTCGAGAATGATCATGTCGCCGCTGTTGCGCATGTCGTGATCGCTCTCGATCATCAGGATGTCGGGATTCATCGTCGCGGCGCTGAAATGGCGCTCCGCTGCCGCGTATCCGACATTCGACGGCACGTTGGCGGGTGTGTAGTAGCGGTCGTTGTAGCTGATCTTCATGCTGGGCATGACGAGGATGCCGACGATGGCGATGGCCAGCGAGGCCGCGAACACCGCTCCGGGCCAGCGCACGGTGGCGGTGCCGATGCGTCGCCACCCGCGCGTCTTGATCATCCGCCTCGGGTCGAGCAAACCGAACCGGGTGGCCACCGCGACAACGGCCGGCGCCGCGGTCATCGCTCCCGCGACGACGACGAGCAGCCCCAGGGCGGACGGGATGCCCAGCGCCTTGAAATACGACAGCCGTGCCAGATGCAGGCAGAAGGTAGCTCCGGCGATGGTCAACCCCGAGCCCAGGATGATGTGCGAGGTCCCGCGGAACATCGTGTACCAGGCCGCTTCTCGATCCTGACCTGCCTGGCGCGCCTCCTGGTACCGACCGATGAGAAAGATCGCGTAATCGGTTCCCGCCGCGATCGCCAGCGACGACAGCATGGCGACGACGAACGTGGAGAACCCCAGCAGCTCGTTGTTTCCGAGCAGCGCGACCAGCCCCCTGGCCGTGCCCATCTCGAAACCGACCATGACGAGAACCAGGAGCACCGTGCTGATGGAACGGTAGGCGATGAACAGCATGATCATGATGACCACGCCCGTCACGCCCATCATCTTGAACATGCTCTTGTCGGCGGCTTCGTTCATGTCCGTCGTCAGCGGTGCCGGACCCGTGACGTAGACCTTGAGCCCCTTGGGGGGGTCCGACTTGTCGACGATCTTGCGCACCGCGTCCACGGACTGGTTGCCTAGCGTGCTGCCCTGGTCGCCGGCCAGGTTGAGTTGGACGTAAGCGGCTTTGCCGTCGCGGCTTTGGACGCCGGCGGCGGTGAGCGGGTCTCCCCACACGTTCTGCACGTGCTGCACGTGCTTCGGATCGGCCTGCAGCTTCTGGACCAAGCCGTCGTAATAGCGGTCCGCCCCGTCGCCGAGTTGTTGCTCGCTCTCGAGGACGATCATCGCGATGCTGTCGGAGTCCGACTCGTGGAAAGTCGCGCCGATGCGCTTGGCCGCGATCATCGCGGGCGCGTCCTGGGGCGACATGGTGACCGCGTGCTTGCGTGCGACCGATTCGATCGGCGGCACAAGCACATTCAGCGCGACGGTCAAGAGCAGCCATCCGATGATGATGGGCCATGCGAACCTTTCGACGAAGCGCATGAATCTCGGTCGGGCGTCGTTATCGGCGGCGTTCATGCGGCCTTCACCAGACAGGAAGTCTGCGCGTGATGGCCGGCCGAGGACCTCTCGTCCTTGAGCTCACCGTTGACGGTGATGCGGCACCCGATGCTGTCGCTATTGCCCTGCGCCACCACGCTGGCGATCACGGCCGGCACCGTCGTCGTGATCGTGAAGGTCCAGGGCAGGCTGGTGAAGTTCGCCTGTTCCGGCTGGGCCTTCTTGTCCAGGTAGCTCACGCTTCCCGTCGTGTCGCCGGGCCCGTAAACCTCGTAGGTCACCCGCTTTACGTGCGACGGCTCGAGCGGTTCGGCGCTGCTACCGGTGGCGGTAAAGATCGCGTCGGAGCCGAAGACGCCGCGGAGTCGGGTGACGGCGATGGCACCGAGAATGACCGCCACCACGACGACGAGCGGCACCCAAGCCCGTTTGAGAAAAGTGACCACCGGTGTCTCCTTTCCCTCGTGACCTGGTCGTCCCGTACGGAGTCTCAGCCCGCGCCGAAGCGGCCAATAGGGCCATTCGGCCTGCAAAATGATGGTCGGCAGACACAAATCGCACTTCATCGCGGGAACTAGGCTCCGCTCATGTATACCATACCCCCTAGGGTATCTCCCACCCGGTTCTTGAGCGCTGGGCAAGGCGCGAACTGCTTGTCAGTCAGCCGTATTGGGCGGGTGGGCGGCCCCAGCTGCCGGGCAGCATCGGCATTGGTGGGCCGTCGCTGCCCCCGGGCCCGGTCAGCGTCGTCAATCCGGCGGGCCGGGCCGCGCCGGATTGGGCTGCGGCCCCGGCGAATCCGACCGATTGCGCGGCCTGCTCGGAGGTGCGGGGCGCTTGCGGGTCCGGCTGCGCCACGTCCATGAATTCGTAGCGGTGGGCATGGTCTGGAGCGGTTGCCACGCGGCGCCGTCGGGCGCGGGCCCGCTTCATGTCGGCCCCGGCGGCGGCCGGTGCGTCGACGTCGTCGGGCGCGGATTCGTCGGATGTGCGACGGGTGCGGCCAGCGGCGCTGCCGCGCGCCGGCAACCCGGAGCTGCCGACGGCGTAGAGGACGTCGGAGATGCCCGCGCTGACGCCCGTCGACGCCGACGGACCGAACCCCAGTTCCGGGCCGCCACCGACCGGTCCCCCGCCGATGCCGGGGGTCGAGCTCGGCGCCGCGGGATCGGGCACAGTGGCGGGGCTGCTCGCGCTGGCCGGGGCGGCGGCAGTCGCGGGAGCCGGCATCGCGCCCACCGGCGCCGGCGCCGCCGCGGCCGCCGGAACCGAGGTGGCCGCCGACACCGGGACCGCGATGCCGGTTGCGACGGCGGCGCCCGCCGCCAGGCCCGCGGCGCCGGCGGTGGGAACGGCGGCCAGGGCGGGGGCCAGCGATACAGCCAGCTGGATCGCCTGCTGCCCGAAGGGCCAGAAGATCATCAGCGTGTGGAAGGTGGCCCACGCGAGCGCGCTGGCCAGGGCCGGCGACATTCCGGGGACCTGCATCAGCGCCGAGGTGAGGCCGCTGGCGAACGGGACGGCGGGGATGGGCCAGCCGGCGGGGTTGAGGTCCTTCGACACCGGCCACGCGAAGTTTTTGGTGTATTGCTGCAGGAGCGCCGCGAGCTGGTCCTGCCACGACTCGGTGACGTTGGCAGCCCGGGCGCTGCCGGCCTCCCCGCCCGTGACGACGATCTGCGGCGCCGGCGTGGCCGTCGGGACCACCGCCAGGGCCGAGTCGGTGACGGCTTGGTAGGTGGTCATGGTTTCGGCGGCCTGCAGCCACATGCGCGCGTAGTCGGCTTCGTTGACGGCGATGGGGATGGTGTTGATGCCGAAGAAGTTGGTTGCGACGAGCGCCGCGTGAGTGGCGTGGTTTGCGGCGAGTTCGGCGAGCGTCGGCATGGTGGCCAGCGCGGCGGCGTAGGCGGCCGCGGCCGTTCGGTGCGACGCTGCGGCGAGCGCGCTGCCCGACGCGCTCTCAAGCAACCAGCTCAGATACGGCGCGTGGGCGGCCACGTACCGTTCGGTGCTGGGCCCATCCCAGGCGCCCTGCACCGCCCCCAGCACCCCGATGAGTTCGTCTGCCGCGGCGGCATATTCGGCGCCCACCGACGACCACGCCTCCGCAGCGGCCAGCAGCGGCCCGGAACCCGGACCGCTGCTGAGCAATGCGGAGTGCACCTCGGGCGGCAAGGCGATCCAGATCGGGGCGGTCATCGTCGGGAGCCTTCGGGCAGGAACACGAATACCTCTTCGGTGGACGTCGTCACGGGCGGGCTTGTCTTCAGTGGTCGGTTTGCCGGACGGTTTGGTTCCCCTGCTCCGCTTTTGGACGCCTTTGCGCGCCGACCGAGCATGCGCAACGATGCAGGGATGCGGTGTGAGGTTGCGCGTGAGGCGCTTTCTGCGCGACTGGACGGCGAGCGTCCGCAGGTACTCGCGCAACAGGTCGATGCCCACCTGGAATCGTGTCGGGGTTGCCGCACCTGGCTGATCGGCGCGGCGGTGCAGTCGCGCCGGCTGTCCTCCATCGAACCCGGCGAGGGACCGGACCTGGTCGACAAGATCATGGCGAGCCTCGAGCAGCAGTCCCCCACGTATCACCGCTCGATGCGCTGGCTGCGGTCGCGCTACCGGCGCTGGGGGCTGATCGGTGTCGGCGTGTTCCAGGTGGCGATCGCGACCGCCCAGATCAGCGGCATCGATTTCGGCATGGTGTCGAGCCACATGCACGGCGCGATGTCGGGCGAGCACCTGATGCACGAGTCCACCGCGTGGTTGCTGGCGTTGGGTCTGGCCATGATCGCCGCGGGCGTTTGGCCCGCCACCGCGATCGGCGTGGCCGCGATTACCGGTGTGTATTCCGTCGCGCTGTTGAGTTACGTGGTCGTCGACGCCTTCGCCGGCGAGGTGACCGCGACGCGCATCGCCAGCCACATGCCCCTGCTGTTGGGGCTGGTATTCGCGTTGCTGGTGGCGCGCGAACAGATGCGGACCCGGCGGCCGCACACCTCCGGTAAGGACGCCGGTGATCGCGACTGGCCGTCGGAGGCGCCCGGCGGTCGCCGCCGGCATCTGTGGCCCATCAACCGCACCGCTCCACACCCCACCGCAGCGTCTACGACAACCGGTCGTAGACTGGCGACGCCCGCACAACGAAGGTGGTTGGCCATGACCGCGTCAAGCGACGACGAGGCCGTTACCGAACTCGCGTTGGCGGCCGCGCGCGGGAACGAGCGAGCGCTCGAGGCCTTCATCAAAGCGACCCAACAAGACGTCTGGCGGTTCGTCACCTACCTGTCCGACGCGGGTACCGCCGACGACCTGGCGCAAGAAACGTTCCTGCGGGCGATCGGCGCGATCGAGCGGTTCTCCGGACGGTCCAGCGCGCGAACCTGGTTGCTGGCCATCGCACGCCGGGTGGTGGCCGATCACATCCGCCATGCCCAGTCGCGGCCGCGCACCGCCGCCGGCGCCGATCCCGATCACTTCCTCGGCGGTGACCGCCATGCGCGCGGATTCGAAGACGTCGTCGAGGTGACGGCGTTGATCGCCAACCTCACCACCGAGCAGCGCGAAGCGCTGTTGCTCACCCAGCTTTTGGGGCTGCCGTACGCCGACGCCGCCGCGGTCTGCGGTTGCCCGGTCGGCACCATCCGGTCTCGCGTCGCCCGCGCGCGCGATGCGCTGCTGGCCGACATGGAACGCGAAGACCTGACCGGCTAATCCAGCGCTTCAACCCATTCGGCGGCCTCGTCGACCGTGGCCACCGCCGTCACTCCGGCGGGAAGTCGCGGCCTGGCCACCATCACCACCGGAATGCCCTGCGCGGCGGCGGCATCCAGTTTGGCCCGGGTCATGGCGCCGCCGCTGTTCTTGGTGACCAGCGCGTCGATGCGGTGCTCGCGGAGCAGCGACAGCTCGCCGTCGTAGCGATACGGGCCGCGCGATAGCAATAGCTGGTGGCGGCGCGGCAGCAAGGCAGGGTCCGGCGCGGTGACCGCGCGGATCAGAAACCACGCGTCGCTGTCGGCGAAGGCCTTGACGCCCGAACGTCCGGTGGTGAGGAAGACCCGTGAGTAACGTTGCGTGGCAACCGCTCTCGCAGCTTCCACGTCCGATGCGACGACGATCGCGTCGCCGGGCGGCCACGCGGGACGCGCCAACACCAAATGCGGGATGCGGAGTTCGGTGCACACTGCGGCGGCGTGCGCCGTCATCGTTGCCGCGAACGGGTGGGTGGCGTCGACGACGGCGTCGATGTGTTCGTCGCGCAGCCAGCGCCGCAGCCCGTCGACGCCACCGAAGCCGCCTATGCGCACCGGGCCGACCGGCAGGGCCGGATCGGGCACGCGTCCGGCGAGCGAGCTGACGATGTCGATCTGCGGGTGCAGGGTTTTCGCCAGCGCGCGAGCCTCCGATGTGCCGCCGAGCAATAGCACCCGCATCAGTGCCGGCTCCCCCGGGCCCGCCCGACCGAATACAGGTAGCTGTCGGTGAATCCCTCTGCGGCCAGCACGTCGCCGACGATGATCACCGCGGTCTTGGTGACGTTAGCGTCGTGCATCTGACCGGCGATGTCGGCCAGCGTGCCGCGCAGCACGGTCTGCTGTGGCCAGCTGGCGAAAGCCACCACCGCAACCGGCGTTTCGGCGCGATAGCTCTTGAGCAACTGCGGGACGAGGGCGTCGATCTGGGCGGCGGCCAGATGCAGCACCAGGGTCGCCCCAGACAGGGCCAGCGTGGCAAGCTCTTCGCCCGCCGGCATGGGCGTCGACAGGGTGGCCACCCGCGTCAGCGTCACCGTCTGCGCCACCCCGGGGACGGTGAGCTCGCGTTTCAAGGCGGCGGCCGCGGCGGCGAAAGCCGGCACGCCGGGCACGATTTCGTAGTCGATGCCCAGCGCGTCGAGTCGGCGGCACTGCTCGGCCAGCGCGCTGTACAGCGACGGGTCGCCGGAGTGCAGCCGCGCCACGTCATGGCCGGCGGCGTGCGCATCGGCGATTTCGGCGATGATCTGCTCGAGCGTCAACGGGCCGGTGTCAACGACTTTCGCGCCGGGCGGGCACAGCGCCAGCAGGTCGTCGGGCATGATCGAACCCGCGTAGAGGCAGGTTGCGCACGTTTGGAGCAGCCGTTGGCCGCGGACCGTGATGAGGTCGGCCGCGCCGGGGCCCGCGCCGATGAAATACACCGTCACCTCGTCACCGCCCATTGGGTGACCGGCATCTGCGGGCGCCATCCGGTGAAGCCGCCCAGCGGTTCGCCGTGGTAGTGCTGGAAACGTCGCAGCTGACCGCCTAAACGCGAATATGACTGTGCGAGCAGGGCTTCCGATTCGGCGGTGACCGCGTTGGCCACCAGCCGCCCCCCTGGGGAAAGGCGGTCGAGGCACGCATCGAGCAGACCGGGTTGGGTCAGGCCGCCGCCGATGAAGATCGCCGACGGCGCTTCGGCGCCATCGAACGCCTCCGGCGCAACGCCGCGGACGTCGATGGCGACGCCGAAGGCCGCGGCGTTGGATTCGATGTTCAGGCGGCGCGCGTCGTCACGCTCGAACGCCACTGCGGTGCAGCCCGGCCAGCTCAGGCACCATTCCACGCTGATGCTGCCCGAGCCCGCGCCGACGTCCCACAGCCGCTCCCCCGGTCGCGGCGCCAGCGCTGCCAGGGTCACCGCGCGCACCCCGTGCTTGGTGATTTGCCCGTCGTGGGCGAACGCGTCATCGGGATATGGCGACCTGCGTTCGTCGGGCAGGTAGCGCACGGCGATGAGGTTGAGGTCGTCGACGTCTTGGGGCGGGTTGTCGGCCCACTGGCGCGCGGCGGCATCGCGCCGACGTTCGGTTGGGCCGCCGAGGTTTTCGAGCACGCTGAACTCGGAGTCCCCGCGGCCGCATGCGTTGAGCAGTGCGGCCAGTTCCTTGGCGGTGGAGGCGTTTTTCGACAGCACGATCGCGTGGCCGCCGCGGCGCACCGCGGTGTGCGGTCGCGCGGTGACCAGGCTGATCACCTCGGTCTCGTGGGCGTTCCACCCCATCCGCGCGCACGCCAGCGTCACCGAGGACACGTGAGGCAGCACCCTGATGTTGTCGGCGCCGTAGAGGCGGATCAGCGTGCCGCCGATGCCGTGTAGGAGTGGGTCGCCGCTGGCGACGATGTGGATTTCGTCGTCGACGGGTAGCGCTTGCAGCGCGGGCAGCATCGGTGACGGCCACTCGTGGCGGGGCGCGGGCACCGTGTCGTCGAGCAGGTCGAGCTGACGCTTGGACCCGTAAACGACTGTGGCCCTGCGTAATTCGGCGCGCGATGCTTCTCCCAGCCCCGCCATCCCGTCGGCGCCGATGCCGACCACGACGATCATCGCGGCATCCTGCGCCAGACGAACTGCGGCAACAGCCGCATCGCGAAGAACATCGGGCGCAACGACCACGGGATCCACACGGTGCGTCGGCCCTTGGCCAGCGCCCGCGCGGTCGCCGCGGCGACTTGCTCCGGGGTGCTGGACAGCGGCGCGGGCCGCATGCCCTCGGTCATGCGCCCGACGACGAAGCCCGGGCGCGCGATCAACAGTGTGACGCCGGTGCCGTGCAGCGCGTCGGCCAGCCCGCTGGCGAAGCCGTCCAGGCCGGCCTTGGCCGAGCCGTAGACGTAGTTCGCGCGGCGCACCCTGACCCCCGCGACCGAGGAGAACACCACCAGCGAGCCGCGCCCGGCGGTGCGCATGGCGGCGGCCAGGTGGGTGAGCATGCTGACTTGATCGACGTAGTCGGTGCGCACGATGGACACCGCGTGCGCGGCGTCGCCCTCGGCGCGGGCCTGGTCGCCGAGGATGCCAAAGGCCAGCACCGCGGTGCCGATGGGTCCGTGTTCGGCGACGACCGAGGCGACCAGCGGGCCGTGCGAGGCGAGGTCGTCGGCGTCGAATTCCCGGGGGTGCACCGCGGCGGCCCCGGCGGCCTTGACCGTCGCGACCTCGTGGTCGAGCTGGTCGGCTCTGCGTGCGGCCAGCACCACCGTCGCCCCGGGTGCCAGGCGGCGCGCGAGCTCGACGCCGATTTCGCTGCGGCCGCCCAGGATTAGTACTGGACCCGCGCCCGTGTCGTCCACGGCTGCGATTATCACCTGCGCTAGCGTGGGCGGTGATGGCGAATACCACTACGCGGCTGACCGACGACGCGCTGGCTTTCCTGTCAGAACGTCACCTGGCCATGCTGACCACGCTGCGGGCCGACAATTCCCCGCATGTGGTGGCGGTGGGTTTCACCTTCGATCCCAAGACTCACATCGCGCGAGTGATCACCACCGGCGGCTCGCAGAAGGCCGTCAACGCCGACCGCGCCGGGGTGGCCGTGCTCAGTCAGGTCGACGGCGCCCGATGGCTGTCGCTCGAAGGCCGGTCCAAGGTGAACAGCGACGCCGACGCCGTGCGTGACGCCGAGCTGCGGTACGCCCAGCGCTACCGGACGCCACGTCCCAACCCTCGGCGGGTGGTTATCGAGGTGCAGGTGGAGCGAGTGCTGGGGTCGTCGGATTTGTTGGACCGGGGAGAGTAGTTTTCTGCGGCTATCGCAACTCACCGTCGATTCGCGATGTAACGGTCTGGGGAAAGCCGTCAAGGAGTTCGGCGTCAAGCTCATCATACGAGAGCGCAAGGATGTGACTGTAGGGCATGTCGCCCCGTGTCATAATAATATATGCATGCGGATTGCTTCGGAGTGAATAGTTTACCACCTGATCGCTTTGAATATCTGCATATACCCGCGGATCAAGCCCTGCGTCGTCCCATTTCCAACTCAGCGGCTCCAGGCGGCAGTTAATTCGCAGCGACTCTGCCACCTGATAGATCATAAACTTTCCAGCATCTTTAATCCTTGCGAAGATGCCCATCGAGGATTCTACGGGGGCGATACTCCGTTCAGTCGACGCTCGAAGGACGCGATAGCCGTCGTCAGTGCCTTCAAGTATGTATGCCCACCAATCTGGATAGGGGTAACCGAACCGGAAATACAGACGCCCGCCGTCCCAGTCCGCTTCGTCGGGAGGCGGTTCTCCTGCGTATCCGTATATTCTTCTCCACCTGTTGTACCGAACAATAAGCTCGGCGATATCTGGATCGTCCGCTTCCAAAATCACCATGAACTCCTCCGATTTCAATAGCAGCATATCATTTCGATGGGGTTATTTCCCTAAGAAGTCGAGCCTTAATCAATTCGTCGACTGGAACCGGCTTCCCGGTCGATTTATCAAGCACGATCCATTGATCCCCACCGCCGGGTTGGCCGAACGCACCTTTTGCGGGGCCGTGTTGAACGACCCAATCCTGGCCTGGGGGGATTTCTCGACCGGTACCTTCGAATAAATGGTATTGGGCGGCCAGGCCCGGTGGAGTTGCTCGCTCGGCCAACGGGATCCCCTCCGGTGACAAGAACCCGCCGCCGTTTGGCCCAAGGCGGTCGAGGCGGAGATCAGTCGGAATGTGATTGGTCTCAAACGGATGTCCGGCGAAACCATTCTTTGGCGCTTGAACATCCCAATCCCAAAAAGTCTTGCCATCTGGGCCTCGGACAGCGAACTCCCGTTCGAATTCGACCGGGGTTCGTCCAGCTAACGGTTCGTAGCCTTCAAAGATCTTGGACGGAACGCCACCATCTGCCAAACGTTTGAGCTCAGCGCCGGGCTGGTCGAGCACCCGCAATGCATCGGTGGCCGGCAATGAGTAGTCGACACCTGGAACTTTTGTTGGGGTTGGTGGCTCGTGAACACCGGCAGGCCCGTCAGGCGTTTCGCCGGTGGTGCCACTGTCGTGCGGACTTCCCCGATGGTTCGGGGAGCTGTCATCTGATCCGTGTGTGTTTGGTCGATCGCCAGACCCATGTGGTCCGCCAGCATGCGGTGGCCGTCCATGCGGCGCGCCTGCGGGGCCGCCCTCGCCATGCCCGTGCCAACCGCCGCCGGGGGACGGAAGTTCAGCAGGTCGACCTCCCAAGGGCATTGAATGCGGCGGCGCCGCGGACGCGAAGGAGGGCGCCGGCTGCGGTGGGTGCGCAGCCACAGGCGCAGGTTCGACAGGAACTCCGCTAGGCGATACGGGTCCTCGAACCGGCGAATGATCAACCAATTGGGGCATCGTCGAGGGAACGCGTTCATCGGCTGCCGCTGGTATGGATGGCGGGTGCGAAGCGGGAGAGGTCGCCGGAACCGGATCATGCGGACCACCCGCAGCCGGTGCGACGGCCGACGGTTCGGGGGGTGGTTCGTGCACAGCACGTTCAGGCTCCGGCGGCGCCGCGTCTAGAGGCCCAGGCTCATGCGCACCTGGCGCGGCGTCCGGCGGGCGCGGCACCGATTCGACAGGCGCCTCCAGCGGCTTCGGCGCCGGCAAGTCCACCGGGCGGCCTCCGACGGGCGGCGGCTCGATCTTGGGCAGCCGCCCGGTTACGCCTTCGAGATCGTTTGTCAGCCCCCTGCCTGCTCCGGCGAGATCGGCCAAGGCACCGCGGGCGCCCGCGAGCCCACCGGCCGCCTCCGCACCCGCTCGCCCTGCCGCGCCCGCGGCTTCCGCGGCCTCGGCGCCTTGCAGGGCCGCCCCACCGGCCTCCGTGGCCGCGCCGGCTTCGCCAGCACCGGGAATGAAGAACATCGCGACGTCGAAGGCGTTCTCACCGAACCCCAACCCCGGTCGTGCCGTGCTCCAATCATCAAGGTGCAGCAGGGCCTTGAGCTGCTGCCAGTTCGCGTCGACGAACTCCTGCGGGTTGACGAACCCGTTGACCAGACTTCCTTTCCACAGGCCTTTCGCCATGTCCGTCCACGTTGCGGCCGCGCCGTGGGGATCGACGAGGAACCACCGCGGGTCGAGGTCCCCGATGGACAGCGCCATCCCGACGGCACCCTTCAGCGCGCCCTCGTTCGCGTTGGCGAAAACGTCGAAAACCGTTGCCACCTGGTTGCCGACCGCATCACCCAAAAACTGGGTGGCCTCGCGGCGCACGTACTTCTCCAGTTTGACGACCAAGCCGTCGACGACCCCTAAACCCGCCTTGACACCCTGTTCGGCGGCCCGGGCCTCCCGCCCCAAGTCGTGCAGGACGTCGTTGATGTCCTTGGCGATCTTCTTGATCTCCTCGAGCGCGTCGCCCTTGATGATCAACATCACGTCGTGCCCGAGGTCGGTCAGTGATCCGAGCCGGTTCAACAGATCCCGAATGTGGCTTTGGGCGCCCGCCACCTCGTTGGCGAAGTTGTCGAGGGCGGTGGCGAGCTTTCCGGATGCCTCGCCGATTTTGCCCATGCAGTCGCCGATTTGCGACAACGCGTCATCGATCTTTTCCCCTTCGGGGATCTGGTGCGCGTCCAGCAGCGCCTTGGCGGCGTTCAGCGCACTGCGCATCCCGCCCGCGGACCCCGCAAAGCCGCGCCAACGAGCCGCGGCCGCATGCAAACCGGCCACGTCGCCGTCGGGCCACACGTCGTCGACGAACGACTGCACCACTGCCCAAAGCAGCGGTGGCGGCTGCCCCTTACCCCACGTCCCCGGCGGCCCGGGCGCCGACATTTTGGGCTGCGCGGGTGGCGCCTGCAGCGCGCCGGCGCCACCGCCCAGCGTGGAGGCCGCTTCAGCCTGCGAATAGTTGGCGGCGCCTTGCTGGATCAGGGCCCCGCTCTGCCGGCACGCGTTGATGGCGGCCGCCGCCGCCTGCAGCACCGACTCGCCGGCGTCCTGATACGCCAGGCCGAACACCGCGCCAGCCGCATCCAGGCCGGTGTGGGCCGCAAAACCCGCCGTCAGCACCGTCAGGTTCGCCGCCAGGCCCTCGCCGGCGGCAATCACGGCGCTACCCACGGCGAACAGCGCCTGGGGATCGACGACTAGCGGAACCACGGCCGAATTCTCGTCGAGGTCGTCGGTCGTCGCTATTCACCCAGTCGCCCGGGTCGCGCCGAGCGTAACGCCACTGCGAAAACCCGGGCCGAAATTCGCAGTGCGGTTACGCTCGCGAACCACGAAGGGAGGGGACGCGCAGCGTGACGCGGTGCCGTCCGGCCGGCACCGCCACCGTCGGCCCGGTCGGCTCCCCGTCGAGTTGCACGCCAACCCCGGCGGGCAGGCCGGCCAGCGTGATCCGCGTGGCGACATCGGTGGCCACCGTGATCGTCGACGACGGCAGCGCGGCCAGCCCGGCGCGCGCCACGTCGACGGCAAGGCTGGCGACCCCGGTGAGGCGCAGCGTCAGATACGGCAGCGGCGCGACGGCCCGGCCCACTTGCCAGTCCAGCTCGCTGTAAAGCCCCGGCGTCGGGTCGAAGTGCGGAATGAAGCCGCGGTGGTGCCGAATCGTGTGCGTCGGGTCGGGCCGGGCATAGGACCGCGCGTCGACTTCAGCCACGGCCCCGCGCCGCGCCGTCACCGACGGATCGGCGGTCAACTCCGAGAGCCACCACACCTGGTGCGGCCCGATGCCCAGATCGGTGCGCACCAATTGCGGATACCACGCGAAAGTGATGTGCCCCGGATCGGCTTGGCGCAGAGCCGTTTCCATGTGCGAGATGGGATCCTCGAACTTGTCCTGCAGCACCCAGGCGATGTGATCCTCGAGCGGATAGACGGTGAACCGGTGCCGGTAGCCCAGCCGGTCGAGCTCGAGCACCTGTTCGGCGGCCGAGGCGAACGGCACCAGCTCGTCGACCAGCCCGTGGGCGATGACGTACGGCAGCCAGCGCGCGTTCACCAGCAGCTTCCAGGTGTCACCCTCACGGGCGCATGGCGAGTCCAGGTCGAGGTCGGCCGGGATGTCGACGCCGGGCAGCAGCCGTACACCGCAGGCCGGCGGACCCGCCAGGACCACCGCCTGCGAAAAGACCTGCGGGTAGCTCAATCCCAGCTTGTAGGCGGCATACCCGCCCATCGAATAGCCGGCGATGACGGTGCGATCGGGGTCGGTGCCCAACTGTTCGGCGACCCGGGCCCACACCTCCCACACGTCGAGTTCGCCGGTGTCGAAGTACCAGCTGGACGGGCCCCGGGCCAGCGGGGTGACCACCACCGAGTCGCGGCCCTCGCAGACCTCGTGCAACAGGCGCGGGTCGATCGCGGCGAACTGGCTCTGGCCCAGCGAGAGCGAGTGCAGCAACAGCGTCAACGGCAGCGCGCGCCCCGGCGCGTAGCTGGACGGCAGGCAGATCGAATAGGGCTGGACGCGCCCGAGGAATTGCGGCTTGGTGCTCAAGATGTCGTAGGCGGCCAACCCCCCTGCCACGCCCTGCCCGAGCTCGACCGAGGACACGTACCAGCGGGTCGACGGGCCGGTGATGACCGGCTCGGGCTCGGTGTCGCGGGCGGACAGCCGAGCCCAGGGCACCGTCGCCGCGAACGCGGACACGTCGCCATGGCTGAGGGCCGCGGCCTGAGCGGCATCCGACCAGAAGTTCAGGTGCGGCGGCTCCTGTCCGTTGGAGCGAAACGCGACGTTGTAGACGTTGGGCTGCCCGGGCAGCGCCCCGCGCTCGGCGGGCACGTCGGCGAACCCGTCGCCCGCCGCGTTGGCCAACCCCGCGGCCAGCCGGACCGTCCAGCTTCCGGCCGGCTCCACCAGCGATCGCGGCACCTGCGCCACAAACGACCGCGACTGCATGTCGACGCTGTGCTCGACCGGGGTGGTGGCCCCGGTGGTCAGATCGATCAACGTGGCTCCGCGCCCCGACAGCAGCAGGGCCATGTCGATGCCCTCCGAGCGCACGCCCGCGCCGGCCGGCCAGTCCGCGGCGGCCGTTCGGGCGGGGTCGGTGTCGAAGGCGAACAGCGCGATGGGCACCGAGGCGTCCAGCAACGTGTTCCAGTCGATGCGCCACCAGGTGTGGGTCTCGGTGAGCCCGATCGCGGCGCGGAAGATGTCGGCGCCGTTGCCCGCGGCGGGACCGTCGGGATAGACGTAGGTGCCGCGCGGCGGCGCCTGGATCTTCAGATCGCCGACCGGGAGGCCGGTCGCGCCGTGGTCGTCGTAGAGGAAGTCGGTCCAGAACAGGGCGCCCCCGGCGAGTCGGCCGGTGCCGCAGGTGCGCGGAAACTCCTCGCCGAACGGCCAATTCGGCGGCACCGGCAGCCGCGGCTCGGGGCGTCGCGCCGCGGGCGGCACGCCCTCAGGCATCCCGTCGACGACGACGAGTTCGGCGGGCGGCGCCGGCGCGGGAGCGACGGGGTGCAGCACCGCGTCGGCGACGTGACGCGCGATGCGCAGCGGAAGCAGCGTGAGGTCCAGGATCGACACGTGGCCCAACGTACGCGGCGGGGCCGTCATCGCTGCTAGGACGCGGGCACCACGATCAGTTCGTGCGGCCGGTTGTTGACGGCCACGGCGCCGTCCTCGGTGACGACGACGATGTCCTCGATCCGGGCGCCCCACCGGCCGGGAAAGTAGATGCCGGGCTCGATGGAGAACGCCATGCCCGCGGCCAACGGCAGGTCGTTGCCGGCGACGATGTACGGCTCCTCGTGTACCGACAGGCCGATGCCATGCCCGGTGCGGTGCACGAAAAACTCCGCCAGCCCGGCCTCGGCCAGCACGTCGCGGGCGGCGGCGTCGACCCGCTCGGCGGTCACGCCCGGGCGGACGGCCTCCAGGGCCGCGCGCTGGGCCCGCTGCAGCACCGAATACTGTTGCGCCACATCGGGTGTGGGCTCACCGAGGCTGTAGGTGCGAGTCGAGTCGGAGTGGTAGCCCGGCTCATACGCGCCGCCGATGTCGACGACGACGATGTCGCCTGACCGCAGCTCGCGATCCGAGTAGCCGTGATGGGGGTCGGCCGCGTGCGGCCCGGAGCCGACGATGATGAACGCCACCTCCGAATGGCCTTCGGCGACAATCGCTTCGGCGATGTCGGCGGCGACGTCGGCCTCGGTGCGGCCCGGCCGCAGAAACTCCGGCACCCGCGCATGCACCCGGTCGATGGCCGCGCCGGCCTTGCGCAGCGCGTCGATCTCGCATTCCTCCTTGGCCATCCGCAGCTCGCGCAGCAGGTCGGTGGCCAACACCGGCAGCACGCCGAGCACTTCGGCCAGCGGCAACAGGTGCAGGGCGGGCATGGAATCCGTGACGGCGGTCGCGGCCGGCCCGCCGCCCAAGGCCGCCCCCACCAGGCGGTAGGGGTCGTCGCCGTCGACCCAATCCCGCACGGCCAGGCCCAGTTCCGCGACGGCCGAGCCCTTGAGGGCGGCCAACTCCAGCCGGGGCACCACGACCGTCGGGTCGCCGGAGGCGGGCAGCACCAGCGCGGTGAGGCGCTCGAGCGTCTGCGCGCGCGAGCCGATGAGGTACCGCAGGTCGTAGCCGGGAGTGATCACCAGGCCGGCCAGCCCCGCGTCGGCGGTCGCCGCGGCCGCCGCGGCCAGCCGGCGCGCGTACACGCCCGCGTCGAATCGGTGGGAATCCATGGCAGCCAGGCTAAACCCCTGTGCCGAACGTCGAGTTGTTGCGCCGATTTGCGCAAGTGGTCGACAGCAAGTCGACGTTCGGGGGCATGACAAGATAGCCCGCATGCCCTCTCCGCTCGTGCTGCTCGACGGCGCCAGCATGTGGTTCCGGTCGTATTTCGGGGTGCCGTCGTCGATCACCGCCCCCGACGGCCGGCCGGTCAACGCCGTGCGCGGGTTCCTCGACGCGATGGCGGTGGTGATCACCCGGCAGCGGCCCGGCCGGCTGGCGGTGTGCCTGGACCTCGATTGGCGACCGCAGTTCCGGGTGGACCTCATCCCGTCCTATAAGGCGCACCGGGTCGCCGAACCCGAGCCGGCCGGCGAGCCTGACATCGAGGAAGTGCCCGACGACCTGACGCCCCAGGTCGACATGATCATGGAGCTGCTGGACGCGTTCGGGATCCCGACGGCGGGTGCGGAGGGTTTCGAGGCCGACGACGTGCTGGGCACGCTGGCGGCACGAGAGCGTACCGATCCGGTGGTGGTGGTCAGCGGCGACCGCGACCTGCTGCAGGTGGTGGCCGACGATCCCGTCCCCGTTCGGGTGCTCTACCTCGGCCGCGGGCTGACCAAGGCCACACTGTTCGGGCCGGCCGAGGTGGCCGAAACGTATGGCGTGCCGCGTGAACGCGCGGGCGCAGCCTACGCCGAGCTCGCGCTGTTGCGCGGCGACCCGTCCGACGGCCTGCCCGGGGTGCCCGGCATCGGAGACAAGACGGCGGCCACGCTGCTGGCCCAGCACGGTTCGCTGGAACAGATCCTGGCCGCCGCACAGGATCCAAAGTCCAAGATGGCCAAGGGTTTACGCGGCAAATTGCTGGCCGCAACGGACTATATCGAGGCCGCCGAACGGGTGGTGCGGGTGGCCACCGACGCGCCGATCACGCTGTCGACACCCACCGACGCCCTGCCGCTGGCGGCCGCCCATCCGAAACGCACCGCCACACTGGCGACCGAGCTGGGCGTCGGCTCGCCGATTTCCCGCCTGCAGAAGGCGCTCGACGCGCTGCCCGGCTGACCGCTACTGCGGCCGGCCGACCTCGTAGGTGCCCTTGTTGTCCTGGAAGGTCACCGTGACGTGCTTCTTGGCGCCGTCGATGCTGACGTCGCAGTCGAAGGTGCCGCCTTTCTTGACCACGGGGTTTTGGCCGTGGTTGCAGGAGACGTCTTTGACGTTCTTGGCGCCGTAGCCGTTGGTCTCGTCGGTGAGGATCTGCTGGACGCCGGCCTGGGCCTTGTTGACGTCGAGCTTGGTGGTGACGAAAAACCCGGGCTCCCAGAAGCCGAGCACGAGCACGACCGCGACGACCAGCAGGGCGATCGCGCCGGCCACGCCGCCGATCAGCGCCGTGGAGCGCTTCCTCGCCGGCTGTTGGTAGGGCGGGTACTGCTGCGGGTATTCCCCGGGCTGGCCGTACTGCCCCGGCTGACCGTACTGGCCGGGCTGGCCGTACTGCCCTGGCTGACCGTACTGGCCGGGCTGGCCGTACTGCCCCGGCTGACCGTACTGCCCGGGCTGGCCGTACTGGCCGGGTTGGGCGTACTGGGGCGGCTGCGCGCCGTACTGCCCGGGTTGGCCGTAACCGGGCTGCTGCTGGGGGTACTGCTGCGGGTAGGCCTGCTCGGTCGGCGGTTGGTACTGCGGATACTCGGCGGGCGGGGTGGCCGGCGTGTAGGCCGGAGCCTGCCACGTCGCGTCCTGGCCCGGCTGCTGCTGCTGCCAGGGCGATCCGACCTGCGTAGGCTCCGAGGACTGATCGCCGGTCTGACCGGGCGGTTGCCACTCGTGGCCCGGCTCCGATCCCTGCGGTCCGCTCATCGTCTCTCCTCAGTTCCCTTGTGTCTCGCGCTATTAGCGCCCTGTAACGGTAGCTCGGGCCTAGCCTACCCGGCGTCAACTGCAACGACGCCGCGCCGAACGTCGTTGATGGCGCGCTTGGCGGTGGCCCGGAGCTCTGGATCCGGTGCGGCGTTGCGCACCTGGTCCAACAGATCTAGCACCTGGCGGCACCAACGCACGAAGTCCCCCGCCGACAACGGCGAGCCGGCGCCCTGGATGTCGGCGACGGCCAGCGCCGCGGTCAGATCCCCCGTCCGGGCCCACCGGTAGATGACGTTGACGAAGCCGTCGTCGGGTTCGCGGCTCGGGGCGATCCGGTGCGCCTGCTCGTCGGCGCGCAGCGCGGTCGACAACCGCGACGTTTGCTGCAGCGCCTGGCGCAACCGCTGTGTGGGCACCTCGGCCGCAAGCGCGCCACCCGGGCCGTCACCGCCGCGGGTCTCGTACAGCACCGCCGAGACCACCGCCGCCAGCTCGGCCGGTGTCAAACCCGACCACGCGCCGGTGCGCAGGCATTCGGCGACCAGCAGGTCGCTCTCGCTGTAGATGCGGGCCAACAACCTGCCGTCGTCGGTGACGTGGGGATCGGTGGCCGGACCCCGGATGAAGCCGCGCTCGGTGAGCAGCCCGACGATCCGGTCGAACGTCCGGGCCAGCGAGTTGGTGGCGGCGCCCACCCTTTTGTCCAGTTGCGCGTTGTCGCGTTCGATGCGCAGGTAGCGTTCGGCCTCCCGCATCCGGGGCTCGAGCCCGGCACTGTTGTGGGCGGGATGCCCGCGCAGCTCCGCCCGCAGCGACGCCAGCTCCGGGTCGTGCAGCGCGCCGTCGACGTCCGCGCGAGCGCTGCGGCGCGTCGCCGGAACCTCCAGCCCGGCGGCGGCCGACAGCAGCGCCGACGCCAGATCCCGCCGCACCCGTGGCTGGCGGTATTCGACGCGCTTGGGCAACGACATCGAGCCGACCGGCGCCGTCGCGCCCGAATAGTCCGCCGACGAAATCCGCCCCGCCCAACGGTTTTCGGTCAGCACGAGCGGGCGCGGGTCGTCGCCGTCGCGCGCCGACTCCAGCACCACCGCCAGCCCGCCGCGCCGGCCATGGGTGATCGTGATGATGTCGCCGCGCCGTAGCGCGACCAGCGCATCGGTGGCCGCCTGCCGCCGCTGCAGCCGCGACGCGCGGGACTGCGCGCGCTCGATCTCCGAAATCCGCGCGCGCAGCCGGGCGTATTCGAAGATCGGCGCGTCGGGCCCGCCGAGCTCGGCGGCGATCTCGTCGAGCATCTGTTGGCCGCGCTCGATGCCGCGGACCAGGCCGACGACGGAACGGTCGGTTTGGTATTGCGCGAACGACTGCTCGAGCAGCTGGTGCGCCTGTTCGGGGCCCATGTGCTGCACAAGGTTGATGGTCATGTTGTACGACGGTGCGAACGAACTGCGCAGCGGGAAGGTGCGGGTGGAGGCCAGCCCGGCCACCGCGGAGGGTTCGGTGGTTTCCTCGCTGGGGTTCCAGAGCACCACCGCGTGGCCCTCGACGTCGATGCCGCGCCGGCCGGCGCGGCCGGTGAGCTGCGTGTACTCCCCCGGCGTCAGCGGCACGTGCTGCTCGCCGTTGAACTTGACCAGCCGTTCGAGCACCACCGTGCGCGCGGGCATGTTGATGCCCAGCGCCAGGGTTTCGGTGGCGAACACCGCCTTGACCAGGCCGGCGGTGAACAGCTCCTCGACCGTGTGCCGGAACGCCGGCAGCATCCCGGCATGGTGGGCCGCCAGACCCCGCAGCAGCCCCTCCCGCCACTCGTAATAGCCGAGCACCGCCAGGTCGGCGTCGGCCAGATCACCGCAGCGGTGGTCGATCACCTCGGCGATCTGGGCGCGCTCCTCCTCGGTGGTCAGCCGCAGCGGCGAACGCAGGCACTGCTGCACTGCGGCGTCACAACCGGCCCTGGAGAACACGAACGTGATCGCCGGCAGGAGGCCCTGGGAGTCGAGGATCGCGATCACGTCCGGCCGCGCGGGCGGCCGGTAGAAGCGCGGCCGTCCCACCCCGGCGCGCCCCGCGCCCCTTCGGCGCGGCTGCCAGTCCGACATCCGGTCCGCCTCGCGGCGATGCGCGATGTGGCGCACCAGGTCGGGGTCGACGCGCGATTTGTCGGCCTCGTTGTCGTAGTCGAACAGGTCGAACAGGCGCTTGCCCACCAGGACGTGCTGCCACAGCGGAACGGGCCGGTGCTCGTCGACGACGACGGTGGTGTCGCCGCGGACGGTCTGGATCCAGCCGCCGAACTCCTCGGCGTTGCTCACCGTCGCCGAGAGGCTGACCACCCGCACCTCTTCGGGCAGGTGCAGGATCACCTCCTCCCACACCGGTCCCCGCATCCGGTCGGCCAGGAAATGCACCTCGTCCATCACCACATACGAAAGCCCTTGCAGCGCGGGCGAATCCGCGTAGAGCATGTTGCGTAGCACCTCGGTGGTCATCACCACGACGGGCGCGTCGCCGTTCACTGACATGTCGCCGGTCAGCAGCCCGATCCGGTCGCGGCCGTAGCGCTCGGTCAGGTCGGTGTGCTTCTGGTTGCTCAGCGCCTTGAGCGGCGTGGTGTAAAAGCATTTGCCGCCGGAGGCCAGCGCCAGGTGCACCGCGAATTCGCCGACCACCGTTTTACCGGCGCCGGTCGGCGCGCACACCAGCACCCCGTGGCCCCGTTCCAGCGCCGCGCAGGCCCGCCGCTGAAAGTCGTCGAGCGTAAAGCGCAGTTCCGCGGTGAACCGAGGCAGCTCGGCCAGTTCGGTCACGCCGTCGCCAGATCCCGCGAGGGCGCGCAGATGTACAGGAAATACGGCGTGTCGGCGTGCAAACACGCGCGCTCGCGGAGAGGAGGTCTAGGTGACGTCGTCATGTTGACCGGCGGTGAAGGAGGGCGCCGGCACCGGCTCGGGCGGCTCGATGACCGAGGCTTCGTCGTCGGGAATCGTGACCTGGGCCTCGCGCTTGGCCTTGCGCCTGTCGTGCAACCGCGAGATCTGGATGGCGAACTCGAGGAGCACCGACAGCGCCACCCCGAGCGCCGTCATCGAGAACGGGTCGGATCCGGGTGTGAAGATGGCCGCGAAGGCGAACATGCCGAAGATCAGCCCGCGCCGCCACGCCTTGAGCTTCTGGTAGGTCAGCATGCCCGTCTGGTTGAGCATGACGATCAGCAGCGGGAACTCGAAGCTGACCCCGAACACCACCAACAGGTTGATCAGGAAGCCGAAATAGCGGTCCCCGGACAGGGCGGTCACCTGCACGTCGCTGCCGACGGTCAGCAAGAAGCCCAGCGCCTTGGCCAGCACGAAGTAGGCCAGCACCGCGCCGACGACGAACAACACCGCCGCGGGCACCACGAACGCGATCGCAAAGCGGCGCTCCTTTTGGTAGAGCCCCGGCGTGATGAACGCCCACAACTGGTAGAACCACACCGGGCAGGCCAGCACGATCCCGGCCGTCATACCGACCTTGAGCCGCAGCATGAACTGGTCGAACGGCGCCGTGGCCAGCAGCCGGCACTGCCCGCCTGCGCTGATATCCGCCCGCGCCGACTGCGGCAGCGAACAGTACGGGTGGCGCAGCCACTCGCCGAGGCTTTCCAGCCCGAAGATCGGGTGCGAGTACCAGACGAAGCCGAAAATCGTCGTCAACAGGATCGCGGCCAGCGAGATCAGCAAGCGGGTGCGCAGCTCGGTCAGGTGATCGACCAGCGACATCGTCGCGTCGGGATTGCTGCGGCTGCGCCGATTGCGAGGATTGAGCCGTTTCAGCAAGCCGGCGGTGCGCGCTGAAACCTTGAAACCTTTCACGGTGTTAGCGGTCGGTCAGTGGCGCTCGGGCACCCCGGCGACGCGGCTACGCCGGGCGCGCTTCGGTGTGGCCCTGCTCGGTGGCCGCCGGCGGGTCGACCCGCTGCGACTGCACGGGCGCAGCGGTCTCGATCGAGGGAGCTTCAGGCTTGCCTTCGGTCTGCATTTCGCGCATCTCGGACTTGAAGATGCGCATCGACTTGCCCAACGAGCGCGCCGCATCGGGGAGCTTCTTGGCACCGAACAGCAGGATCACTACGACAGCGAGGATCGCCCAGTGCCACGGACTAAGACTGCCCACTTTGATTACCTCCAGACGTCCACCCGATGCTACCGCAGCGGCGGCCTCAGCTACCGGGGCCGCGCCGCGACCTGGTAGGACTCCAGGGCCGCGGCGGCGGCATCCCGTACCCGTCGGCCCAGCGACTCGGGTTCAAGCACCCGCACGGCCGACCCGAAGCCCAGCACCAGGCGCGTCATCCAGTCCTCGGAGGCGTACGTCATCACGGCCTCACACGATCCGTCGGCCAGCTCGAGCACCTCCCGCATCGGGTAGTACTCGAACATCCACGAGGCCGCCGGCGCCACCGCCAGCCGGGCCGACGGCAGTGCCGGATCGCCGTCGAACAGCGACGTGTCCGGCGGCGCGTGCCGCGCCGGTTCGGGCGCGGCGGCCGGTTCGCCCAACTCGGTGGCGTCGACGATCCGGTCGAAGCGGAACAGCCGAACCCCTTCGGCCTCGCGCGACCAGGCCTCCAGGTAGCTGTGGCCGCCGATCAGCAGGACGCGAATCGGGTCGACGATCCTGCTGGTCAGGGTGTCATGCGAGGCGGAGTAGTAGTCGATGGCCAGCGCGTGCTTGTACTGCACCGCGGTGCGCACCGCGCTCGCGGCGCGGCTTTCGACGGGCGCGGGCTCGTCGACCGCCGCCGCAGCCGAGGTGTCCTGCCCGACGGCGCCGGCGGCGGCCTCGATCTTCGCGATCGCGCTGCGCGCCGCTTCCGGATCGACCACCCCCGGAATGTCGGCCAGCGCCCGCAGCGCCACCAGCAGCCCGGTCGCCTCCGGCGAGGTGAGCTTGAGCGGCCGGTCGATGCCCGCCGAGAAGGTCACCTCGATGGTGTCGCCGGAGAACTCGAAATCGATGAGGTCACCCGGGTAGTAGCCGGGCAGACCGCACATCCACAGCTGGTTGAGGTCCTCCTCCAGCTGCTTGGCGGACACCCCCAGGTCGGCGGCGGCCTTGGCCCGGGTGACCTTCGGATTGGCCTGGAAGTACGGCACCATGTTGAGCAGCCGGATCAACCGGGTCGACACGGGTGTCATCAGCGGCCCACTTCCACGTGCGACCGCAGCCGTGCCACGACGTCGTCGCGCAGGGATTGCGGCTCGAGCGCGACGGCGTCGGGCCCGTAGCCGGCGACATCGCGCGCCAGCTGGTCGGCGGATGCGATGTCGAGTTCGATCACCTCGCCGCTGCGGCCGGCCAGCTCCCGCGCGCCGATCGACCTTCCGGCGCGCCGCAGCGCGGTGGCCCGACCGTCGGCGACCCAGACCCGGGCCTGTCCCCCACCCGGCCACTCGGTGACCGTCTGGGCCACGATCTTGCGCAGGTCAACGCCCTCGGGCACGGTCACCGCGCCGGGCGGGCCGATCGGCGTGACATCCGCGCCGATCCGGGACAGCCGGAAGGTGCGGGTGGCGTCGCGGTCGCGGTCGTGGCCGACCAGATACCAGCGGCCCTTCTCGGTGACGACACCCCACGGCTCGACGGTGCGGGTGGTGTAGGGCTCGGCCCGCGACGGCCGGTGCGGGAACTGCACCGCCTGGCGGGAATCGATGGCGGACAACAGGATCCCGAGGACGTCCTCCGACCCGCGCAGGCCCGGGACCCCGGCCGGGGACGCGATGGCGACCGGCGCGTCCGGATCGACGTCCACCCCGGCGGCGCGCAGCTTGAGCAACGCGCCCTGGGTGGCGGTGATCAGTTCGGGTGACTCCCACAGCTGCGTGGCGACGGCCACCGCGGCCGCCTCGTCCGGCGTCAGCCCCACCGGCGGCAGCGCGTAGGCGTCGCGGTTGATCCGGTAGCCCTCGGTGGGGTCCGTGACCGATACGCGACCGACCTCCAGGGGGATGCCGAGGTCGCGCAATTCGTTCTTGTCGCGCTCGAACATCCGCGAGAACGCCTCGGCGCTGGGGCTGTCGGAGTAGCCGGCGACGCTGGACCTGATCTTTTCGGCGGTGATGTAGCCGCGGGTGGACAGCAGAGCGATGACGAGGTTGACCAACCGCTCGACTTTCGAGGTCGCCATTTGCACCAGGTTATTCGATGGGGTTCGCGCGCTTGCGCCACGCGGCGCGCCTACATGCTTGCGATCAGCCGCTTGACCCGCTCGTCGACCGCCCGGAACGGGTCCTTGCACAGCACGGTGCGCTGCGCCTGGTCGTTGAGCTTGAGGTGCACCCAGTCGACGGTGAAGTCGCGGCCCGCGGCCTGCGCGGCGCTGATGAACTCCCCGCGTAGCCGGGCGCGGGTGGTCTGCGGCGGGTGGTCGACGGCCTCGGCGATTTCCTCATCAGTGGTCACCCGCGTGGCCAGGCCCTTGCGCTGCAGCAGGTCGAAGACGCCACGGCCGCGCTTGATGTCGTGGTAGGCCAGGTCCAGCTGGGCGATCTTCGGGTCGGACAACTCCATGCTGTAGCGGTCCTGGTAGCGCTGGAACAGCTTGCGCTTGATCACCCAGTCGATCTCGGTGTCCACCTTGGCGAAATCCTGGCTCTCGACGGCGTCCAGCTGGCGACCCCACAAGTCCACGACCTGCTCGATCTGCGCGTTGGGCTCCCGGGTCTGCAGGTGCTCGACGGCGCGGCTGTAGTACTCGCGCTGGATGTCCAGGGCGCTGGCCTGCCGCCCGCCCGCCAGCCGGACCGGGCGGCGGCCCGTGACGTCGTGGCTGACTTCGCGGATGGCGCGGATCGGGTTGTCCAGCGAGAAGTCGCGGAACGGGACGCCGGCCTCGATCATCTCCAGGACCAGCGCGGCGGTGCCGACCTTGAGCATGGTGGTCGTCTCGCACATGTTGGAGTCGCCGACGATGACGTGCAGCCGACGGTATTTCTCGGCGTCGGCGTGCGGCTCGTCGCGGGTGTTGATGATCGGGCGGCTGCGGGTGGTGGCCGAGGAGACCCCCTCCCAGATGTGCTCGGCGCGTTGGGAAAGGCAGAAGGTCGCGGCCTTGGGGGTCTGCAGCACCTTGCCCGCCCCGCAGATCAGCTGGCGGGTGACCAGGAACGGCAGCAGCACATCGGAGATCCGGGAGAACTCGCCGGCCCGCACGATCAGGTAGTTCTCGTGGCAGCCGTAGGAGTTGCCCGCCGAGTCGGTGTTGTTCTTGAACAGGTAGATGTCGCCGCCGATGCCCTCGTCCGCGAGCCGCTGCTCGGCGTCGACAAGCAGGTCCTCGAGCACCCATTCGCCGGCCCGGTCGTGGGTGACGAGCTGGACCAGGCTGTCGCATTCGGCGGTCGCGTACTCGGGATGGCTGCCCACGTCGAGGTAGAGGCGGGCGCCGTTGCGCAAGAAAACGTTGGAGCTGCGGCCCCACGACACCACCCGGCGGAACAGGTATCGCGCGACCTCGTCCGGAGACAGGCGGCGGTGGCCGTGGAACGTGCAGGTGACACCGAACTCGGTCTCGATGCCCATGATTCGTCGCTGCACGTAATCGAGGGTACTGGTTGTGTGACCGCGAAGGTGAGCAAGCCGCGCCCACGGATGTTATTGGCCCGATCCGATCCCGCCGGCGCGGTCGACGGCGGAACCCACCGGTCCCACAGGCACCAGCAGCCCCAGCTCGCCGGCGACCGGCAGGGCCGATCTAGTCGCCGGACTTCTCGCCCGAATCGGGGGCCTTGCGCTTCGCTTTCGAACCCTTGGAATCCAGCTCGGCGAGCATGCTTTCCAGGGCGGGACGGGTGATCCGCCGAAACGCCCGTCGCGGCCGGTTGGCATCCAGGATGGCAACCTCCAGGCTGCTCACGTCGATGGACGGCTGGTCGCCGTTGGACGCCTCCGCGCTGCCCTTGCGCAGCGCCGCCACGGCGATGCCCAAAGCCTGACGAAGGTCGGCGTTTTCGGCGTACGACTCCTTGAGCGCGGTGGCGATCGGCTCGGTGGTGCCGCCCATCACCACGAAGTGCGGCTCATCGGCAATCGACCCGTCGTACAGAATCCGGTACAGCTCAGGCGGTTTCGTCTCGCCGAAGTGGGCGACCTCGGCAACGCACAACTCGACCTCGTAGGGCTTGGCCTGCTCGGTAAAGATGGAGCCCAGGGTCTGGGCGTAGACGTTGGCCAGCTGCCTGCCGGTGACGTCGCGGCGGTCGTAGGCGTAGCCGCGGGTGTCGGCGAATTGGATTCCGCCCCTGCGCAAATTGTCGAACTCGTTGAACTTGCCAGCGGCCGCGAAACCCACGCGATCGTAGATCTCGCTGATCTTCTGCAACGACCGCGACGGGTTCTCCGCGACGAACAACACGCCATCGGCGTAGGCCAGCGCCACCACGCTGCGGCCCCGCGCGATGCCCTTGCGCGCGAGCTCGCTCCGCTCGCGCATCGCCTGTTCGGGCGAGATGAAATAAGGGAAGCTCACTTATCCCCCCGCGGCTCGGCGTCCGGGCCGAAAGTATCTGCGCGCGAACGGCTTTCGATGACTTCGCGGGCCAGTTCGGCGATGCGGCTCTCCGGCACGTCGGCCGCACCCTCGGCGCCGATGGTGACCGCCGTCGGATAGATGCCGCGAACGAGATCCGGCCCGCCGGTGGCGGAGTCGTCGTCGGCGGCGTCGTAGAGCGACTCCACGGCCACGCGCACCGCCGAATTGACGTCGGAGACTTGGGAGTACAACTTCTTGATCGACGACTTGGCGAAGATAGAGCCAGACCCGACGGCCTGGTAGCCCTCTTCCTCGATGTTCCAGCCGCCGGCGGCGTCGAATGAGACGATGCGGCCCGCGCTTTCGGGGTCCGGCGCGTGGATGTCGTAGCCCGCAAGCAGCGGCAGGGCCACCAGCCCCTGCATCGCCGCGGCCAGGTTGCCGCGCACCATGATCGCCAGCCGGTTGACCTTGCCGGCGAAGGTGAGCGGCACGCCCTCGAGCTTCTCGTAGTGCTCGAGTTCCACCGCGTACAGCCGGGCGAACTCGACGGCGATCGCGGCGGTGCCGGCGATGCCGGTCGCGGTGTAGTCGTCGGTGATGTACACCTTCTTGACATCGCGCCCGGCGATCATGTTGCCCTGCGTGGAGCGCCGGTCGCCCGCGATGACCACGCCGCCGGGGTATTTCAACGCGACGATGGTCGTCCCATGCGGCAGCTGGGCACCCGCGCCGCCCCCGGAGCCGCCGCTGAGGCTTGCCGGCAGCAGCTCGGGCGCCTGACGGCGGAGGAAATCAGCAAACGAGGACAGGTCTATAGCCGGGTTCCCGGGAAGGGCGGAGTTGGTGGACAGGCGATTCGAGAAAGGCCAGGTCACTGTCCGCCCTTTTGGACATACGCGCGGACAAAATCCTCGGCGTTTTCCTCAAGGACGTCGTCAATCTCGTCGAGCAGGTCGTCGGTGTCTTCGGCCAACTTTTCGCGACGCTCCTGGCCAGCGGCCGTGGCGTCGCCGAAGTCATCGTCATCGCCTCCGCCACCACCACGCTTGGTCTGCTCCTGAGCCATCGCCGCCTCCTGCTTAGTTATCGGCCGCTCACACGCCCGCTGGTCTTCTCTACATTACCGGTCAACGCCGACGTTTCCCGTCTAACGTCCGTTAGCTGGTCAGTTGTTCCACCAGTTCCGCCGCGCTGTGCACCGAGTCCAATAACGCCCCGACGTGGGCCTTGCTGCCGCGCAGCGGCTCCAGCGTCGGGATGCGCACCAGCGAATCGCCGCCGAGGTCGAAAATCACCGAGTCCCAGCTGGCCGCGGCGATGTCGGCGCCGAACCGGCGCAGGCATTCGCCGCGGAAGTAGGCGCGGGTGTCCGTCGGCGGATTGTCGACGGCATCGATCACCTGGTGTTCGCTTACCAGGCGCTTCATCGAACCGCGCGCGACCAGCCGGTTGTACAGGCCCTTGTCCAGCCGGACGTCGGAGTATTGCAGGTCCACCAGGTGCAGCCGCGGCGCCGACCAGTTCAGGTTCTCGCGCTGCCGGAAACCCTCGAGCAGCCGCAGCTTGGCCGGCCAGTCCAGCAGCTCGGCGCAGTCCATCGGGTCGCGCTCGAGCTTGTCGAGCACGTCCGCCCAGGTCTCGACGACGTCGGCCGCGCGGGGGTCGGGGTCTCGGCCGTCGACCAGCTTGGCCACCCGGTCGAGGTAAATCCGTTGCAGCGCAAGGGCGGTCAGCTCGCGGCCGTCGGCCAGGGCGACCGCGACGCGCAGCGACGGATCGCGGCTGATCGCGTGGACGGCGTGGACCGGGCGCGCCAGCGCCAGGTCGCTCAGGTCGATCCCGTGCGCGGGACCCTCTTCGATCAAATCGAGCACCAGTGCGGTGGTGCCCAGCTTCAGGTACGTCGACGTCTCGGCGAGGTTGGCGTCGCCGATGATCACGTGCAGCCGGCGGTACCGGTCGGCGTCCGCGTGGGGTTCGTCGCGGGTGTTGATGATGCCGCGCTTGAGCGTGGTCTCCAGCCCGACCTCGACCTCGATGTAATCCGAGCGCTGCGACAGCTGGAAGCCCGGCTCGTCACCGGCGGGCCCGATGCCCACCCGGCCCGAGCCGGTGACCACCTGGCGCGACACCAGGAACGGGGTCAGCCCGGCGATGATCGCCGAGAACGGCGTCTGCCGCGACATCAGGTAGTTCTCGTGCGATCCGTAGGAGGCGCCCTTGCCGTCGACGTTGTTCTTGTAGAGCTGCAGCTTGGCGGCCCCGGGCACGCTGGCGACGTGCCGGGCGGCGGCCTCCATCACGCGCTCACCGGCCTTGTCCCAGATCACCGCGTCCAGCGGGTCGGTGCACTCGGGCGCGGAGTATTCCGGGTGCGCGTGGTCGACATAAAGCCTCGCCCCGTTGGTCAGGATCATGTTGGCCGCGCCGACCTCGTCGGCGTCGACCACCGGGGGTGGACCGGCCGAGCGGCTCAGGTCGAAACCGCGGGCGTCGCGCAGCGGCGATTCCACCTCGTAGTCCCAGCGGGTGCGCTTGGCGCGCTGGATGCCGGCGGCGGCCGCGTAGGCCAGCACCGCCTGCGTGGAGGTGAGGATCGGGTTGGCGGTCGGGTCCGACGGCGACGAGATGCCGTACTCGACCTCCGTCCCGATAATCCTTTGCATTACTTCAAGATAGGCCCGCCGACGATGCAGCCCGCTCGGCGGGGTGATCTGGGGACCCGAATTCGGCGCGGTATCGGCCATCGTGCGGGCCGTCGCCACTAGGGTGAGCCCGCATGAGCTCTTCTCTGCGGCGGTCGCCGGGGACGGCGAGCGCTTCTCCTGGGTATGGGGCCGAAAGCTGGTTCCTCGAGCGCGGTTTGCCCTCGGTGCTGACCCGGCGGTCCCGGTGGCGACGGCTCTGGCCGCGGTCGGCCCCCATGCTGGCCGCCTACGGGACTCTGCAGGCCTGCATCCTGCCGATCTACCTGCTCACCGGCGGCCACGATGTCGACATCACCGGGGACCCGACGGCCCCCCAAGTGGTAGTGCTGGGGATCCTCGCGGTCGCGCTTCCGCTGATGGCGGTCGTCGGCTGGGTGGTGTCGCGGTCACGGCGCGGCCGGACCCGCGCGGCCGTGTCGACCCTCGCGGTGATCGTCGTGGCGTGCGTCGGGATCACCGTGGGCGGACCCAGGGAACTGGTGCAGGAGGCCATCGTCGCGGCCGCGGTGCTGATCCTGACCGGCTGCGGCGTCGGATCCGTCGTCGGGTGGGCGGTGCGCATGATGCTGTCGCACCTTGCCACCGTGGGGGCCCTGGTCGTCCGCGCCCTGCCGGTGGTGCTGCTGACCGCGTTGGTCTTCTTCAACACCTACGTGTGGATCATGGCCAAGACGATCAGCGGGCAACGGCTGGGGCTGGCGATCGCCTTTCTGCTCTCGATCGCCGTGGCCTTCGTCGTCTCGGCGACCTGGGAACGGGCCAGGCCGGCGCTGCGGTCGACGATGGCGGCGCTGCCCAAAGACAGTGAACGGCTTGCCGAGACGCCCTTCGCGGACATGCCGGACACCCCCGACTGCGCGCCGCTGACCCGGGCCGAACGCCTCAACGTCGTCTTCGTGCTGGCCGCGTCGCAAATGGCGCAAATCCTCGTGGTCGCGGTGGTCACCGCAACCATCTACTTGGTGCTGGGCCTGATCGTGCTCACGCCGTCGCTGCTGAACGAATGGACCCACACCTACACAAGCACCGCGACGGTGCTGGGATTCACGCTGCCGGTTCCCGATTCGCTGATCCACATGACCTTGTTCCTCGGGGCGTTGACGTTCATGTACATCAGCGCCCGCGCGGCCGGCGATGCCGAATACCGCTCCACGTTCCTCGACCCGCTGATCGAGGACCTGCACGCGACGCTGATCGCGCGCAACCGCTACCGCGGCGCCGTGGCGGCGACGGCGTGTGAAGTTGACGCCACCGGCGCCAGTGATTAATTTCACACGGATGACCGACCTGGCTGGAATGCGTTACGGCGAAGTGCTTCTCGTGACCCCCGGCGAGGCCGGCCCGCAGGCCACCGTCTACAACAGCTTCCCGCTCAACGACTGCCCCGCCGAGCTGTGGTCGGCGTTGGACCCGCACGCGATCGCCGCCGAAAACGGCGCGGCCGCAGCGTTGCTCAACGGCCCCCGCTATTGGCTGATGAACTCCATCGAGAAGGAACAGCAGGGCCCGCAGGTGACGAAGACCTTCGGGGGCATCGAAATGATCCTGCAGGCCACCGTCCTGCTGTCCTCGATGAACCCGTCGCCCTTCACCGTCAACAAGGTGAGCCGGCATACGGTGTTCGTTTTCAACGCCGGCGAGGAGGTCTACGAACTCATCGACCCCCACGGCAAGCGCTGGGTCATGCAGACGTGGAGCCAGGTCGCCGACCCGAACCTGAAGCGCGAAGACCTGCCCGGGCTGGCCAGCCGGCTGGAGCTGCCGGGCGGGTGGAGCTACCAGCCGCGCGTGCTCACCGACGAGTTGCGGGTGGACACCAGAACCGAAGCCGCCCAAGTGCTGCAGGACAACCTGACCAACAGCTACTCGCTCGAGACGTGATCTAGGGGCGATTCGCGATCCAGCTGCGGTGGCGTACCGCGGCCTTGCGCGCGGCCTTGGCGAGCGTCCGGTCCGGCAGGTGGCGACCAAGCGCATCGAGGACCGGCGCCGTCTCGGGCGCGCGGTGCCGCCACATGTTTTCGAGCAGCTGCAACGGTTCCTCTGCAGCGCTGAAAAGGCGGCATAGCTCTTCCGGGTCGTCCACGCTGCCGGCGAGCACGTCGACCAGCACCGCGGTATCGACGAAGCTGCCGAGGGTCTCGGCGTCGGCGCGGTCGACCGACATCAACCACAGCGCCGCATGTCCGGCAACCGGCGTATCCAATAGCTGGCGAACCAGCGGCTCGACCACCTCAATGTCGAACATATGCAGCGCGACGAAGCCCATCATCCGACTCGCGGCGCTCGACGCCGCCGCGATGGCCTCGGTGAGCATCTGCACCCGCTCGGCAACCGGACGGCCGGCCTGCCACCCGGCCACCAGGGACTCGTGCTGCGTATCGGCCGCCGCCAACATCGCGTCGATCAACTCTGCGCCATCGCCCGCGGCGAGACTGTCCCCGCGACGCAGCAGGTACCCGGCGTCATCGAGATAATCCGGCAGGACGTGCCGACCAAGGGCAGTCAGCGTCAGCGTGCCATCCGTCCAGTGGCTGGGCCCAAATTCCTCGGGGACCTCGATGCGGCCGGCCCACTTCACCACGCCCGCGTCCTCTAAGACCTCGAAGATCCGACTCATGTCCCGCCGGGTGAACGCGTCGAGATCCCGCACCCAGTCCCGCGCGCGGGTCGCGATCCGCCGATCAACCACCGATTGAGCCCACTCGAGGACGGACGCGAAAGGAATCTCCGCGGCGTCGTCGGCGAGCAGCGGGGCCAGCCAATGCACGATCCCGTCGTCGAGCAACTCGTGCATTTCGTCGAGGTACCAGATACGGCCCGAGTACAGCGACTCCAACGTGCCCAGTTCGACGATCGCCGCGAACAGCGCCGCGGCCCGCTGGACGGTCGGGCGAGTGGCCCATGCCTTCACCGGAACCAACCGACGCTGGTGCGTCCGGACGGCCCCGACCGCCTTGGCGATCGCCAGGATGAAGTTCAACTGCGGCAAATCCGCCGTAGACGAGGTCCGCCATGTCTTGTCGCCGATCCGGGGGTCCATCTCGTCGCCGGTGTCGAGCCGCTCGACCAGCGCGCGACCATCGGCCAGCTTCAGGTTTCCCTTGTCGGTCAGCTGTTTTCCGTCAACGTCCAGATAGTCGCGCAGGGATTCGAGTTTCGCGAGCAACGGCGCCGCTGTCGCCGCGGTCTCGACGTCGGCCGGCGGCGGCGGGATATAGATGAACGGCAACTCGTAGGGATCCGGCTCCTCGATCGGTCCGGGGCCGTACCGCTCTTCAATTTCCGCCAGCGCAGCTTGAAACCTCTCATCGTCCTCGTCTGAGCTGGACGGGTCCGCGGCGCGTGTAGGGTCGCGCGATTCAGCCAGCACGGTCGGGGCGAGATCGTCGACCATTCTTCGCAGCCGGGACGCACGCTCGACTCCGCCAGCGAGGCGTTCGGTGGCCGCCATGAAATCGACGTAGACACCGATGGCGTAGCACAAACCCACCGCCGCGTCCGGGCGCCCGGTCAACCGGCGCGGACACCAGTCGACCAGAAACTCCGCCAGCTCGCCGGGCGTGAACTCGTCGAGGACACCGCTCGATTCGCGATACCGCCAGTCCAGGAAGAACGCAACGTCGGAGACCACATCGTCCCGCTCGGACTCGGACGCACCCAGCCAGGCGTGGAGTTCGCCGAGCAGTGCGTCGCGCGACTCGAGGTACGCGTCGTCGTCACCGGGATGGAATTCGAGCCGCACCCGGGCGACGTTAGTCGGTGTGACCGACAAATGTTTACAAGTACTGACCCAGGTTCGACTCGGTGTCGATGGCACGCGACGCGCTCGACGACTTGCCGGTGACCAGGGTGCGGATGTAGACGATCCGCTCGCCCTTCTTGCCCGAAATCCGCGCCCAGTCATCGGGGTTGGTGGTGTTGGGCAGGTCCTCGTTCTCGGCGAACTCGTCGACGATCGAGTCGAGCAGGTGCTGGATGCGCAGGCCCGGCTGACCGGTCTCCAGCACCGACTTGATGGCGTTCTTCTTCGCCCGGTCGACGACGTTCTGGATCATCGCCCCGGAGTTGAAGTCCTTGAAGTACATGACTTCCTTGTCACCGTTGGCGTAGGTGACCTCCAGGAACCGGTTGTCGTCGATCTCGGCGTACATCCGCTCGACGACCTTCTCGATCATCGCCTTGATGCAGGCGGTGCGGTCGGCGTCGAACTCGGCGAGGTCGTCGGCGTGCAGCGGCAGCGACTCGATCAGATACTTCGAGAAGATGTCCTGCGCCGCCTCGGCATCCGGGCGCTCGATCTTGATCTTCACGTCGAGGCGACCGGGCCGCAGGATCGCGGGGTCGATCATGTCCTCGCGGTTGGAGGCGCCGATGACGATGACGTTCTCCAGGCCCTCGACACCGTCGATCTCGCTGAGCAACTGCGGCACCACCGTCGTCTCGACGTCCGAGGAGACGCCGGTGCCGCGGGTGCGGAAGATCGAATCCATCTCGTCGAAGAACACGATCACCGGCGTCCCTTCCGACGCCTTCTCGCGGGCGCGCTGGAAGATCAGCCGGATGTGCCGCTCTGTCTCGCCGACGAACTTGTTCAGCAGCTCCGGGCCCTTGATGTTGAGGAAGTACGACTTCGCCTCGCGGGCGTCGTCGCCGCGCACCTCGGCCATCTTCTTGGCCAACGAGTTCGCGACCGCTTTGGCAATCAAGGTCTTGCCGCAGCCGGGCGGGCCGTAGAGCAACACACCTTTGGGCGGGCGCAGTGCGTACTCGCGGTAGAGCTCCTTGTGCAGGAACGGCAGCTCGACGGCGTCGCGGATCTGCTCGATCTGGCGCGTCAGGCCACCGATGTCCTGGTAGCTGACGTCGGGCACCTCTTCCAGCACCAGGTCTTCGACCTCGGCCTTGGGGATGCGCTCGAAGGCGTAGCCGGCCTTGGTGTCGACCAGAAGCGAGTCGCCCGGGCGCAGCTTGCGGGGCTTGGTGTCGTCGTTGAGTGCGTCGGGAACGCCGTCCGGCAGGTCCTCGGCGACCAGGGGCTCGGCCAGCCACACGATGCGTTCCTCGTCGGCGTGCCCGACCACGAGCGCCCGGTGCCCGTCGTTCAGCACCTCGCGCAGGGTGGAGATCTCGCCGACCGATTCGAACGTGCCGGCCTCGACGACGGTCAGGGCCTCGTTGAGGCGGACCGTCTGCCCCTTCCGGAGCGTTGCGACCTCGATGTTGGGCGAGCACGTCAGGCGCATCTTGCGGCCCGAGGTGAAAACGTCGACGGTGTCGTCCTCGTGCGCGCCCAGCAAAACGCCGTAGCCGCTGGGCGGCTGCCCGAGGCGGTCGACCTCTTCCCGCAGCGCCAGCAATTGCTGGCGCGCCTCCTTGAGGGTGTCCATCAACTTGGAATTGCGCGCCGCGAGGGAGTCGATGCGGGCTTCGAGCTGATGCACGTCGCGGGCAGACCGAGTGCTGCCGGGCGTTCCAACCGCGTGCTCGAGTTGTTCGCGCAGCACCGCTGCCTCACGGCGTAACTGTTCCAGTTCGGCAGCGTCGGCGCTGGACATGCCAGCGTCACCGGTGTTGCCGAATGCTTCAGAACGCTCTGAGTCACCCATGTTGCGCTCCTTTCCCGCCCCGAGATTCGCGGTGGTACTTCAACGCTACCGGCGATTGCCGGTTGATGTGCGCAGTCAAATGCTCACGAAAAGTTAAGACTTTGGTTCCACTGGTAATCTCTGCCACGAATCGCGCCGAGCGAAAGGACGACCGTGGCCCCAAAAGCGCTCGCCACGGGCTGCGCCGGCGCCGTCTTCCCCGGCGCTGCGGCCCCCGCTGTGACATCCATTGCACCCGTTGGCCCGCCGGTGGCCGCGGGCGCCTAACCAGAACGAACCGCATGCAGCAAGGCCTGTCCGTTGTGCTGAGCGCCGCCGCCGCGGTGGCGGCGATCGGGCTCGCCGGATGCTCGCACGCCGGCCCCAAGGTGGTGTCCTCGCCGACGTCGCGCGGCCCGGCCACGTCGACTCCGCTCGTCGTCGCGACTCCCCCGACCGCTCCGCTGCCGGCGGCCGACGCCCTGATCGACGTGCTGAACCGGCTCGCCGACTCCAACGTGCCGGGCGGCAACAAGGTGGGCCTCGTCGAGGGCGCGACCGCCGAGAGCGCGGCCACCCTGGACAACTTCACCAACGCGTTGCGGGACAACGGCTACCTGCCGATGACGTTCGCGGCGACCGACGTCGCGTGGTCGGACAAGAATCCGTCCCACGTGCGGGCCACCGTGACGGTCAATACCGCCCAGGCGAACAACGGCAAATTCACGTTTCCGATGGAGTTCACCCCCTTCCAAGGGGGTTGGCAGTTGTCCCGCCGAACGGCCGAAATGCTGCTGGCCCTGGGCAACTCGGCCGGGGGGCCGACGCCGCCCGCCAACCCGGCCCCGGGCCCCGCGCCGGCGCCCCCGGCGCACCCGCGCCGCGCTTGCGCCGGCCCGCATCGTGCTGCTCGACGAGCCAACCGAGCACCTCGACGCGGTCGACGCCGAG
>NZ_LZIC01000098.1 GCF_001667185.1 Mycobacterium sp. 852002-50816_SCH5313054-b
CTCCAGCATCGCGAAGTGATCTCCGATGCAGGAGCGCGGCCCGCCGCCGAACGGAACGTATTGCCAACGGGCGCGGCTTGATTTCACGGTCCGGGTCCTGCAGGAGGCGCTGAGGTTGTGCCCGCCGGGGCCGACCGGAACCCGGATGGCGACGCGCGATGTCGAAGTCGCCGGCTACCGCGTCAAGGCCGGCACCATGCTGGCGTTCGGAAGGATGGCGGTCCAGACCGATCCGACCCTGTGGGACGATCCGCTGCGCTTCGACCCGGACCGTGAAATCAAGCCGCGCGACGTCGTCGGGGGTGAGCTGGCGGTCGCCGAGCTCGGCGACTTCGGCCGCCACCCGCTCCTGCACGTCGGGATGGCGCCCCAGCGCCCACAGCGCGTACGTCATAGTCGTCGCCGTCGTGTCGTGGCCGGCGAACAAGAAGATGATCATCTCGTCGCGGATCTCGGTGTCGGTCAACGACTCGCCGGTTTCCGGGTCGGTGGCCGCGATGAGCGCGTGGACCAGCGGCGCCTCCCTGTCGGCGTCGGCACGACACGCTTGCAGGATCTCGTCGGCAAGCTCGCGAATCGCACGAGCCGCCGCCCGGGCCCGCCGCCGCGCCGGTGTGGGCATCCACTCCGGCGCGCGCAGCGGCCGCAGGGCTCGCCGTACCGCGTAACTCGTGGCCACCCGCAGCGGCTCGGCGATCGCGTCGGATCGCTCATCGAGGTCCAAACCCAGCACCGAGCGACCCAGCGCCCGCAATGTCAACGTGCGGCACTGCGCATCGAGATCGATCTCGGTGCCGTCCCCCCACGTGGCACACACTGTTTCGGCGGCCTCGGCCATGTGCCCGCCGAACTGGCGGACCCGCTGGCGGGTGAACACCGGCTGCAGTGTTCGTCGGCGTGGCAACCACTCGGTGTGGGGCAGGACGAACAGGTTGCCGCCCAGCAGCCGGCGCAGCTCGGTGGCCACCGTGCTCGTCTTGTCGACGGAACCGTCTCGCACGCTGACGATGTCGCGGATCCCCTGCGGAGAGGTCGCCAACACGATCGGCGGAATCAGCCGGCGGGGTCCCAACGTGACCCGGGTGACGGGTCCGCCGGCGTCGCGAAGCTTGTTCGTGCCGGTGTGGAATTCCCTGATCGCCTTCAACCGTTCGCGGTACGAAAGCGGGTTTTTCGGGGCCAAGGGCAACGCCGTGACGTCGCGCACAGGCCGCTCGGTGGTGGACACCCCTCGACCCTAGACCGTCGGGAGCATCGGCCAAGTGCTCACCGGTGCGCTCGCGCTAGTCGAATTCCGCTCAATGCCAGCCCAATAGGCGTGCCGAGCGCACGTCGTTCGTTAAGCCGAAGCACGAAGGATGACCGCGTCCTCGGCGCACATCAGCTTGTATTGATCGGGTTCGGCATGCGTGGCAATGGTCCGGCGATCCCACCACATGACTTTGGTTCGGTAGTTCTCATTGGGATAGGCGGCCGCCGGTATCCGCGAGGCCACCACGCCCCCGGATGATTGCCACTGGTCCAGGACATGGGCCGCCGCGGTGGCCATGACGAACTGGGCACCCATCAGCGTCATCGTCGGTAGCGCGGTGCGGGCCAACACCCTGGAGAGCGCGCGGCTGCCGTACTCCTGGGAATTGGCCCAGGCGCTTTTGACCTCGACGACACCGAACGGGATGCGGTTGGCGATCATGTAGCGCAGCACCGCAGCGCCGGGGTTGCCGTCCCACTCGTCGAGCGCGTGCGAGTCCTCGGGCGCCCGCAGCGGCCCCACGACGCGGGTGCCTCCGACGACCCGGCCTTCCGGATCGATCGCAGCGAAGAACAGCGCCGTGTCGGCGCCGTCCCGAACCGCGTCGACGTCGAGCACCGATTCCAGTCCGTGCCGCCGATAGCTCTGAAACGCGCCGTCCAGGTATTGCTCCCATAGCTCAGGCTGCGCTTGCGGCGTCGACGCGGTGACCCGGCATCCCGTCGCGTCGTCGCGCCATCCCCAACTGCCCTCCAGCCAAGGGCCATCGGTCGCCCTACGTGCCAGCTGAGCCGCTTCCATAGTTGTCCCTTCATTCCCGATCTGCGCTGCTCGGATCATTAGTGCGAACGCTCTTGAAGTATTTCGTTATCTCGGCGCAATAAATTACCGCTCCAATTGCGCGATGGATCCCCGCTTGTGGTGACGACACCGCCGCTTTAGCCGAGATCATTGTCCACATTCCTGAACTGCTGTGAACGAAAATTTGCTTGTAACGGTACAGCGGTCTTCCCCGCGCCGCGGACCAGGTGATCGCCGCGGGGGCTGCATTTCGGTTAACCACGTGTGTACGCGTCCGCGTGGCTGGGTACGAACGGGACAATTAGGCCTGTTCGAGGCCCCTAGACCCCTTCTCACTTAGATGATTTAACCGGACGAGGCCAGCTGCTTCTAGTTCCAATTTCTCCGGGCGGCGGCCGGCGGGTGCGGCGAAGTTAGCTGGTTTGTCACCGTGCGCATCGACTCCGGCGACCACAAATCCGCGAAGTTGTCAGCGGCGGCCCCGGAAGACAACGAATTTCGGCCAGTGCAATTTCGAAGAGGCGTTTAGGCCACCACCCCAATCGATTGTCCGGCAGGCGCCGGAAACTTCGCCAAACCCCGGGCCCGCGCGCACACTCGAAGCCGTGACCCCACCCTCGCCCGCCGCCCGCCTCAGGCGCGCGATCTTCGCGCGGCACTGCAATCCGTGGAGCGCCTGGACGCGCTGGGCGAGCACGCCGCTGATCCTGGTGCCCGTGTGGACGCGGCGCCGGAGCCATGCGGCGTTGCTCGCGCTGTGGTTCGCGGCCAACCCGTTTGTCTTCGGCAGGCCGGCGCACCAACGCGCCTGGTCAACCAGGGCGATGCTGGGCGAGGAACTGTGGATCAGCCGTCGATCTCGGGACGCGGCCATGCTCGTCAGCGCGATGACATCCGCATGCGCGCTGACCGGCCGTCGTCGCCGCCTGGCGTCATCGCCGCATGCCGGCTGCGATCGCGATCGCGGTGCAGATGTGCCTCACCCTGGTGTATTGGCAGCAAATGGTGCGCTATTTCGATCGCCGGGCGCAGTAGCGTGACGGCATGCCCGACGAACCAACGACTCCCGACCCCGGGTACGACGCTGCCGGCGTGCCGACCTTCGAATCCGTCAGGGAGAAAATCGAATCCCGCTACGCGACCGCGCAGGGTGCGGCCGAGGTCGACGCCGACACGACGGAGGGCCGCTCGGTCGACGAGCAGTACGAGGAGCGCGAGCGCGCGGCCGAGGATCGGTTGAGGCAGATCCGCGAGTCGATGCGCTCCGACGAGCGTTGAGGTGCGCAGCTTCACCATCGACGAGCGGCGTAACCGCCTGGCGCGCAGGCATTTCCTTTCCCCGGGCGACCCACCGCCGCTGACGCGGGTGATCGCCGGGCTGGTGGGGCTGCATGCGACCGATCCCGCGACCCCGTACCTGTCGCTGTGGGCGCGCTCCCCCGGCTTCCTGACCGACGACCTCGAGCTGCAGCTGTACGGGCAACGCGCCGCGGTCAGGCAGCTGGCGATGCGACGGACGCTGTGGCTGGTCAGCAGCGACGACCTGCCCATGATTCAGTCGGCTTCCAGCGCGCGGGTCGCCGAGAACGAACGGCGCCGGCTGGCCGCCGATGTGCGCAAGGCCGGTGTGGCCGCCGACGGCGAGCGCTGGCTCGACCGCGCCTGTTCCGCGGTATTGCGCCATCTCAGTCAAAGCGGGCCGGCCAGCAGCACCGAACTGCGGGCCGCGCTGCCCGAGCTGGTCGGGAGCTACGACCCGGCGCCCGGAAAGCGCTGGGGCGGCCAGGTTCCGCTCGCCCCGCGGGTGCTGACGGTGCTCTCGGCGCGGGGCGAGATCGTGCGCGGGCCGAATGACGGGGCTTGGACCACGTCGCGGCCGCGCTGGGCCAGGACCGGAGACTGGCTCGGCGCGCCCGTGCAGGCCCCACCCCTCCACGCCGCACAGGCCGACCTGACCCGCCGTTGGCTGGCGGCTTTCGGGCCCGCGACCGTCGCCGACATCAAGTGGTGGCTGGGCACCACGCTGACCGCGGCCCGCAAGGCCCTGAGTGATATCGGGGCGGTGGAAGTCGACCTGCAGGGCGGCGCCGGCGGCACCGGCTGGGCGTTGCCCGACGACCTGGATCCCGAGCCCGAGGTGCCCCCGTGGTGCGCCCTGCTGCCCGGGCTGGACGCCACCACGATGGGCTGGCTTCACCGCGAGTGGTATCTCGGGGACCACCGCGACCTGGTGTTCGACCGCAATGGCAACGCGGGGCCCACCGCGTGGTGGAACGGACGCGTGGTGGGCGGCTGGTATCAGGACGACGGCGCCCGCGTCAGGCTTCAGCTCCTCGAGGATCCCGGTCGCGACGGACGGCGCGCCCTGCAGCGCCGTGCCGACGAGCTCACCTCGTGGCTGGGCGGCGTGCGCATCAGCCCCCGCTTCCCGTCACCGCTGTCGAAAACCGGTGCCGCCGCGGGCTGATCGCGCCGCGCTGATCGCTTCAGCCATCGAGCCTGCGGTCAGCGCGCGGAATTCGCGAAATCAAGGCGCTGAGCGCAGTCTCGACGCGTTTACCGCAGACTCGACGCGCCCCAGGGCCATCGACCCGCCGGCGCGAGCCGCGAAACATAAACCGTCGCAACGTTTTTCGGCGTGTCGTGTGCGACGTTTATGTGTCGTGGCGGGCGGATCGGCTCAGGCGCTGGCTTTGCGACGGCGGGTCGCCCGCCGCGGCGGGGCGGGGGCGCCGACGACGTCGGCGAGGAACTTGCCGGTGTAGCTTTCGGGCACCGCGGCGATGTCCTCCGGAGTGCCTTCGGCGACAACGGTTCCGCCCTCGGCGCCACCCTCCGGGCCCATGTCGACGATCCAGTCCGACGTCTTGATGACGTCCAGGTTGTGTTCGATGACGATGACCGTATTGCCTTTGTCGACAAGGCCGTTGATGACCTTGAGCAGCTTGCGGATGTCGTCGAAATGCAGCCCGGTGGTGGGCTCGTCGAGAATGTAGATGGTGCGCCCGGTCGAGCGCTTCTGCAGTTCGGCGGCCAGCTTGACGCGCTGCGCCTCACCACCGGACAGCGTCGGGGCGGGCTGGCCGAGCCGGACGTAGCCCAGCCCGACGTCGACGAGCGTGCGCAGGTAGCGGTGAATGCCGGTGATCGGCTCGAAAAACTCCGCCGCCTCCTCGATCGACATGTCCAGCACCTCGGAGATGGTCTTGCCCTTGTAGTGCACCTCCAGGGTTTCCCGGTTGTACCGGGCGCCGTGGCAGACCTCGCACGGCACGTACACGTCGGGCAGGAAGTTCATCTCGATCTTGATGGTGCCGTCGCCCGTGCACGCCTCGCAGCGACCGCCCTTGACGTTGAACGAGAACCGACCCGGTTGGTAGCCACGGACTTTGGCCTCGGTGGTGGCCGCGAACAGAGTGCGGATCTTGTCGAACACGCCGGTGTAGGTGGCCGGATTCGACCGCGGCGTGCGACCGATCGGCGACTGGTCGACCCGCACCAGCTTGTCCAGGTGGTCCAGGCCGGTGACCCGGGTGTGCCGGCCCGGGACCTGCCGGGCGCCGTTGAGCCGGTTGGCCAGCACCGTGGCCAGGATGTCGTTGACCAGCGTCGACTTGCCGGAGCCCGACACGCCCGTCACCGAGGTGAGCACCCCGAGCGGGAACGACACGTCGATGCCGCGCAGGTTGTGCTCGCGGGCGCCGACGACGGTGACCTGCCGGCGCCGGTCGACCGGCCGGCGGATCGCGGGGATCTCGATGCTCTCCTTGCCCGACAGGTAGGCGCCGGTGATCGAGTCCTTGTTGGCCAGCAGGTCGGCGTAGGTTCCGCTGTGCACGATCTCGCCGCCGTGCTCGCCGGCCCGCGGGCCGATGTCCACGATCCAGTCGGCGTGGGCGATGGTGTCCTCGTCGTGCTCGACGACGATCAGCGTGTTGCCCAAATCCCTTAGGCGGGTGAGGGTTTCGATGAGCCGACGGTTGTCGCGCTGGTGCAGGCCGATGGACGGCTCGTCGAGGACGTAGAGCACGCCCACCAGGCCGGACCCGATCTGGGTGGCCAGCCGGATGCGTTGGGCCTCCCCGCCGGACAGCGTGGCCGCCGCGCGCGACAGCGACAGGTAGTCCAGACCGACGTCGAGCAAAAAGCCCAGCCGCGACTGGATTTCCTTGAGCACCTGTCCCGCGATCGCCTGCTCGCGCGTCCCCAGGGTGAGCGCGTTCAGGAACTCCGAGCAGTCCGAGATCGACAGCTCACACACCTCGGCGATGGACTTCTTGCCGCGCCCCCCGGCGGACAGCGAGACCGCCAGGATCTCCGGCTTGAGCCGGGTGCCCTCGCACACCGGGCAGGGCACGTCGCGCATGAAGCCCTCGTACCGCTCCTTCATCTGCTCGGACTCGGTCTGCGCCATCTTGCGCTGCAGGAACGCCAGCACGCCCTCGAAATCGGCGTAGTACGAGCGGGTGCGGCCGTACCGGTTGCGATACCGCACGTGCACCTGGTGATCGGAGCCCTCCAGGATCGCCTTGCGGGCCTTGGCCGGCAGCTTGCGCCACGGCGTGTCGACGTCGAAGCCCAGCTCCTCGCCGAGCCCGGCCATCATGCGGGTGAAGTACTCCGCGGTGTGGCCCGTCGACCACGGCGCCACCGCGCCCTCGGCCAGCGTGCGCTCCGGGTCGGGCACCACCAGGTCGGGGTCGACCTCCTTGCGGATGCCCAGGCCGGTGCATTCGGGGCAGGCGCCGTAGGGCGAGTTGAACGAGAACGACCGCGGCTCCAGGTCGTCGACCGCCAGCGCGTGCCCGTTGGGGCAGGCCAGCTTCTCGGAGAACCGCTGCTCGCGGTTGTGGGCGTCGTGCTCGTGGTCGACGAATTCCAGCACCACGATGCCGTCGGCCAGCTTCAGCGCGGTCTCCACCGAGTCGGTGAGCCGCTGCTTGGCGCTGGCCTTGACGGTGAGGCGGTCGACCACCACCTCGATATCGTGCTTTTCCTGCTTCTTCAGCTTCGGCGGGTCCGTCAGCGAATGCACCACGCCGTCCACCCGCACCCGGCTGTAGCCCTGGGCGTTGAGCTTCTCGAAGAGGTCGGCGAACTCGCCCTTGCGGGTGCGCACCACCGGGGCGAGCACCTGAAAGCGGGTGCCCTCCGGCATCGCCAGCACCTGGTCGACGATTTGCTGGGGCGTCTGCCGTGCGATCCGCTCGCCGCAGACCGGGCAGTGCGGGCTGCCCGCGCGGGCGTACAACAGCCGCAGGTAGTCGTAGACCTCGGTGATGGTCCCGACGGTCGACCGCGGGTTGCGGTTGGTCGACTTCTGGTCGATCGACACCGCCGGGGACAGACCCTCGATGAAGTCGACGTCCGGCTTGTCCATCTGGCCCAGGAACTGGCGGGCGTAGGCCGACAGCGACTCGACGTAGCGGCGCTGGCCCTCGGCGAAGATGGTGTCGAACGCCAGGGACGACTTGCCCGATCCGGACAGCCCGGTGAACACGATCAACGCCTCGCGCGGCAGGTCGAGGTCGACGCCCCGCAGGTTGTGCTCGCGGGCGCCCTTGACGATGAGGCGGTCAGCCACGCTGCCTTCTTTCAGCAACTATCAGCGAATCCTTCACGTGCTGCAGCGGTTATTGCGCACGGCGCATTCCATGCTATGTGCCCGTACCGACAAGCAACGTTCGACCAGTAACGTGGCCGCTATGACTGCCCCGGTTGTGCCCGACGACAACTACACCGGACACGTCGACCCTGGTACCGCGGCCCGCCGGACCCTACCCGGCGCCACGATTCTAAAGGCGTCGGTGGGCCCGATGGACAACAATGCCTATCTGATCACGTGTGCGGAGACCGGGGAGACGCTGCTGATCGACGCCGCCAACGACGCCGACCTCCTGATCGACCTGATCCGGCGCTATGCGCCGAGGCTGTCGCTGATCGTGACCAGCCACCAGCACTTCGATCACTGGCAGGCGCTGGAGGCCGTGGCCGCCGCCACCGGCGCTCCGACCGCCGCCAACGAGATCGATGCCGAACCGCTGCCGGTCAAACCCGCGCGTTTGCTCGCGGGCGGCGACACCCTGCACATCGGCAAGCTGCGGTTCGACGTCATCCACCTGCGTGGGCACACGCCGGGATCGGTCGCGCTGGCCCTCGACGGGCCGGCGACCGGCGGGGTCACGCAGTTGTTCACCGGCGACTGCCTGTTCCCCGGCGGGGTCGGCAAGACGTGGCAGGCGGGGGATTTCGCCCAGCTGCTCGACGACGTCACCGCCCGGGTGTTCGACGTGTACGACGACTCCACCGTCATCTACCCCGGCCATGGCGACGACACCGTGCTCGGCGAAGAGCGCCCCCACCTGGGCGAATGGCGCGAGCGGGGCTGGTAGGCGCGGCTTAGTTCGTGGTGTGCACGATCAGCACGTCGACCTTGGCGCGACGTGAGACGTTGGCCGGCACCGAGCCGAGCAGCCGGCCGGCGATCGTGCTCAGGCCGACGTTGCCGACGACCAGCAGGTCGGCCTTTTCGTCCTCGGCCAGCTTGACCAGCGCGTCGACCGGGGCGCCGACGATCGACCGCTCCTCCACGTTCTTGGCTCCCGCTTTGTGCGCGCGCTCCTTGGCGTCCTGCAGGATCGCGTAAATCGGGGCGGTGCCCGACACCTTGTAGCTTTCGTCCCGAAGAGCGTCGGCGGCCCGGGTGTCCTCATGCTGCGGCAGGTACGCCGACGCAATGATCAGCTTGGCGTCGTCTCCGGCAATCTGCGCTGCCTTGTCCACCGCACGAAACGATGAATCCGAGCCGTCCGTCCCGACCACCACGGTCCGATAGGCACTCATTTACCCTCCCAGTTTCGGTTGGTCCGCCAACCCAAGACAGTATCGTGTTTGCCGGAAAAAGAGGGATCTGATTAGTGGGTCAGCGCGGCGTGGCGCGACCGTCAATTGCGGGGCCACGCTGCGCCAACGAACAGTTTGCCCGGAGCCGAAACCGCCCATTGACCACGGCAAAGCGGAAAGCCTTGCATTCCCGACCTTTTCGCGGGACGCGGCCCGCAACGTCAATGCGCCGTTGCGGCACCGCGGACTGATGGTGAGCCGGTTCATGCGGCGCGCCCTACAGTGACAAGCATCATGGCCATGTCCACCGCTGAGCAGCGGGCCTCCGACGCCGCCGGCGCCGCTGACCAGCCCGATCCCGCGCGCCGGCGCGGCAGGTGGCTCGATCCGTGGGCCATTGCGGCGTTCGCCGCCGTCGTCAGCGCCGCCTGGGCCTGTAGGCCGTCGTTGTGGTTCGACGAGGGCGCCACGGTTTCGGGTTCGGCCAGCCGGACCCTGCCCGAGCTGTGGAAGCTGCTGGGCCACATCGACGCCGTTCACGGGCTGTATTACCTGCTCATGCACGGTTGGTTCGCGATATTTCCGCCGACCGAATTCTGGTCGCGGGTGCCCAGCGCCCTGGCGGTCGGGGCCGCCGCCGCCGGCGTCACGGTGTTCACGAAGCAGTTCGTCCGCGGGCGGGCCACCGCCGTGTGCGCGGGCGCCGTCTTCGCGATGCTGCCGCGCACCACGTGGGCGGGCATGGAAGCGCGCTCGTATGCCTTCGCGGCCGCCGCAGCCATCTGGCTGACGGTGTTGCTGGTCACCGCCGTCCGGCGCAACAGGGCGCGCCCGTGGGTCTGCTACGCGGCGGCGCTGGCGCTCTCGATCGTGCTGAGCCTCAACCTGATCCTGTTGGTGCCGGTGTACGCCGCGGTGCTGCCGGTGCTGGCGCCGAGAGGATCCCGCAAGTCTGCGGTCATCCGGTGGGCCGTCAGCTCGGCCGTCGCGGTCGGCGCGGTGACGCCGTTCATCGTGTTCGCCCACGGCCAGGTCTACCAGGTCAACTGGCTCTTTCCCGTCAGCTGGCACTACGCGTTCGACATCATCCTGCGGCAGTACTTCGACCACAGCGTTCCGTTCGCCATTCTCACGGGCGTCCTCATCGTCGCGGCGGTGGCGGCCCGGCTCAGGGGCGCGCGCGGTCCGGCGGGCAACACCCGCGGCCTGTTGACCATTTGCCTGGTCTGGATCGTCCTGCCCACCGCCCTCGTCGTCATCTACTCGGCGGCCATCGAACCGATCTACTTTCCGCGGTACCTGATCCTCACCGCGCCCGCGGCGGCGGTCGTCATGGCCGTCTGCATCGTGACCATCGCGCGCAAACCGTGGTCGATTGCGGCCGTGGTGCTGCTGTTCGCCGCGGCCGCGCTGCCTAATTACCTGTTCGTCCAGCGCTGGCCGTACGCCAAGGAGGGCTGGGATTACAGCCAGGTGGCCGACCTGGTCAGCTCCCACGCGTCGCCCGGGGACTGCGTGATGGTGGACAACACCGTGCCCTGGCGGCCGGGGCCGATCCGCGCCCTGCTGGCCACCCGGCCCGCCGCCTTCAAGTCGTTGGTCGATGTCGAACGCGGCGCCTACGGCCCCAAGGTCGGCTGGCTGTGGGACGGCCACGTCGCGGTGTGGCTGACGACGGCCAAGATCAACAAGTGCACGACCATCTGGACCATCACCAATCGGGACACGTCGCTGCCCGATCACCAGGCCGGACCAGCACTGCCGCCGGGGACCGCCTTCGGGCGCGCCCCCGCGTATCGATTCCCCAGCTACCTCGGGTTCCGCATCGTGGAGCGTTGGCAATTCCACTACTCGCAGGTCGTCAAGTCGACGCGATGACGACGAAGCAGACCTGGTTCAGCGGTCGCCGCGGGTGGCGCGATAGGAAGCCACCACGCCGGCCGCGGTCAGCGCGGTGAAGACGGCGAACAACCAGCGGGCAGCCATTGCCTCGCCGCCGTGGGTCGCGTTGACGACGACGCCGGCCACTCCGGCCCCGAACGCCCCGGAGACGAGCTGCACCGTGTTGATCGCCGCGGCCGCCGCGACGCCCTCGGTCGGGTCGTCGACGGAATCCATGGCGCGTACGGACAAATGGGGCCAGGCCATGCCGATCCCGATTCCGGCCACCAGCAGCGCGACGGTCCAGGCCGCGACGATCCCGGCCGACGCGTTGTCGCGCTGGGTGAGCGCGCCCAGCGCCAGGCCCGACGCCACCACCACCGGTGCGATCGCGATCACCCGACCGATCGCCCGCGGGCTCTCCAGCGACGCGCTGACGATCTCGGAGACCGTCCAGCCGACCGCGAGCGCCGCACCCAGGAATCCGGCCGCCACCGGCGTCAGATGCGCCAGCCGCTGACCGAACAGTGGCACGTACGTGTCCACCATCGCGCCGACCATCAGCAGGCCCATCGTGACGTAGATCCACTTCAGCGGCCCGGGCCCGAAGACGCTGCGCGGCAACACCGCGGCACGTGCCCGACGGTCGACGACCGCGAACAATCCGGCCAGCACAACGCTGGCGGCGAGCAGCGCGGCGGTCGCGACGATGTTGTGCGGGATCTGGGCGACGCTGACCGCCAGGGCCGCCGCGCCGATCATCAGCAGCGACCACACCGGCACCCGCAGCACCGGTGTCTCGGCGGCCGCGCCGGCCCGGCCCGCGGGCAGCGCGACCGGAACCAGCACGGCCATGAGCGCCGTCAGGATCGCCATCGCGACGAACGCCCACCGCCACAACCCGAACTGCGCGAACAGGCCGCCGGTCGCGGGGCCGACCACCGTCGCGACCCCCCACATCGCCGACACCAGCGCGGAGGCCCGGGTCCACAGCGTGCGCGGCAGCGCCGCGTTGATGACCGCATAGCCGAGGCCGGCCAGCAGCCCGCCGGCCACGCCCTGCAGGGCGCGCGCCCCGATCAGCGCCTCCATGCTGGGCGCCGCCCCGCAGGCCAGGCTGGAGACACCGAACACGGCCAGGCCCATCAGGTACGACGGGCGCGCCCCGATGCGCACCAGCATCGGGTTGACCATCGTCGCCGCCACCACCGACCCGACCAGGTACAGGGTGGTCACCCAGGCGTAGAGGCGGCTGCCGCCGATTTCGGCGACGGTGTTCGGGAGCAGGCTGATGGTCAGGAACTCGTTGGTGGCGTACAGCGCGACGCCACCGGCCAGCACGACGGACGTGCCCAGGTACTTGGCGCCCAGCAGCTCGCGCCAGCTGCCGGCGATGTTGGCGGTGTGCGTCACTTCAGGCCGGCGGCGTCCATCCCGCGCAGTTCCTTTTTGAGGTCGGCGATCTCGTCGCGGAACCGCGCCGCGAGCTCGAACTGCAGGTCACGGGCGGCGGCCATCATCTGCGCGGTGAGGTCCTTGATCAGGTCCGCCAGTTCGGCGCGGGGCATGTTCGACGTATCGCGGCCCTCGAACACACCGGCACTGACCGCGCGGCCGGGCGCGCCCTGCGCACGCCGGCCGCGGGACGCGTTGCGGCCCGACCCGCCGATCTCCACCGCTTCCGTGTCGTCGGCCTCCCGGTAGACCTGGTCGAGGATGTCGGCGATCTTCTTGCGCAGCGGCTGCGGGTCGATGCCGTTGGCCTCGTTGTAGGCGACCTGCTTGGCGCGGCGCCGTTCGGTCTCGTCGATGGCCTCCTTCATCGAGTCCGTCATCTTGTCGGCGTACATGTGCACCTCGCCGGACACGTTGCGCGCGGCGCGGCCGATGGTCTGGATCAGGCTGCGCGTCGACCGCAGGAAGCCCTCCTTGTCGGCGTCGAGGATCGCCACCAGCGACACCTCCGGCAGGTCCAGGCCCTCGCGCAGCAGGTTGATGCCGACCAGTACGTCGTATTCGCCCAGCCGCAGCTGGCGCAGCAGCTCCACCCGGCGCAGCGTGTCCACCTCGGAGTGCAGGTAGCGCACCCGGATGCCCATCTCCAACAGGTAGTCGGTGAGGTCCTCGGCCATCTTCTTGGTCAGCGTCGTCACCAGCACCCGCTGGTCGGCGTCGGCGCGCTTGCGGATCTCGCCGATCAGGTCGTCGATCTGGCCCTTGGTGGGCTTGACCACCACCTTCGGGTCCACCAGCCCCGTGGGCCTAATCACCTGTTCGACGAACTCGCCGCCGGACTGGCTGAGCTCGTACGGGCCGGGCGTCGCCGACAGGTACACCGTCTGACCGATGCGGTCGGCGAACTCCTCCCAGGTCAGGGGGCGGTTGTCGACGGCCGACGGCAACCGGAAACCGTAGTCGACCAGGTTGCGCTTGCGCGACATGTCGCCCTCGTACATGCCGCCGATCTGCGGCACCGTGACGTGCGACTCGTCGATGACCATCAGGAAGTCCTCCGGGAAATAGTCGAGCAGCGTCGCCGGCGGCGATCCCGGCCCGCGGCCGTCGATGTGCCGGGAGTAGTTCTCGATGCCCGAGCAGAACCCGACCTGGCGCATCATCTCGATGTCATAGTTGGTGCGCATCCGCAGCCGCTGGGCCTCCAAAAGCTTGCCCTGGCTTTCGAATTCGGCCAGCCGCTCGGCGAGCTCCTCCTCGATGGTGGAGATGGCGTGCGCCATCCGCTCCGGGCCGGCCACATAGTGGGTGGCGGGGAAGATCCGCAGGGAGTCGACCTGGCGGACCACCTCGCCGGTCAGCGGGTGCAGGTAGTACAGCGCCTCGACCTCGTCGCCGAAGAACTCGATGCGGACCGCGAGCTCCTCGTAGGACGGGATGATCTCCACGGTGTCGCCGCGCACCCGGAACGAGCCGCGGGTGAAGGACAGGTCGTTGCGGGTGTACTGGACGTCGACCAGCAGCCGCAACAAGCCGTCCCGCGGCACCTCGCCCCCGACCCGCACCTCGACGGAGCGGTCCAGGTACGACTGCGGGGTGCCCAGGCCGTAGATGCACGACACCGACGCCACCACCACCACATCGCGGCGCGACAGCAGCGACGACGTCGCGGAGTGCCGCAGCCGCTCCACGTCGTCGTTGATCGAGCTGTCCTTCTCGATATAGGTGTCGGTCTGCGCGATGTAGGCCTCCGGCTGGTAGTAGTCGTAGTACGACACGAAGTACTCGACGGCGTTGTGCGGCAACATCTCTCGCAGCTCGTTGGCCAGCTGGGCGGCCAGCGTCTTGTTCGGCGCCATTACCAGGGTGGGGCGCTGCAGCCGCTCGATCAGCCACGCGGTGGTGGCCGACTTTCCGGTGCCGGTGGCGCCGAGCAGCACCACGTCACGCTCCCCCGCCCGGATCCGGCGCTCCAGCTCCTCGATTGCCGCGGGCTGGTCGCCGGCCGGCGCGTGCGGGCTCACGACCTCGAAGCGGCCGCCGGCGCGCACGACCTCGTCGACCGCGCGGTATTCCGAATGCGCGACTACGGGATGTTCAGTGGCGAAGGCCATGCCCACCAGGGTAGAGGCGGGCACCGACAACGGCCGAAACGATACTCAAGGGGAAGTCGACTACAGCCCAAGTCTAGCGAGACCACGGACCGGAGGGCGTGGCGCTTTCGCACAGGTGACTCGTGGGAGGCAGGCCGTTCGGCCGGCTCCGATCGTCAATCCGATTTCCGCCCGATCGAGATCATTCACCGTGGTTCCATGGGTCAGGGTCCATGACACCGAGCACTGGCGGCTGGTGATGGCCCACGTGCGGGGGCGGCACCAGCGTGGGGCCTTGACGCGCCATCACTCGGTCCGCGAGCGCGCCCAGAATGCCACGCCACGCGGCGTGTCGGCGTACAGACACGCGCGCTCGCCGGCCTGGACCGGCGCGACCAAAGGCGCTATGCCGACGGGCGCGTCCAGGTTCGCGTCACCGGATCGCACTGCAGCAGGTGGCCGTCGTTGGAGGTGGTCATCGCGAACACCGAGGTGCTGGGCCGGTCGCAGGAACTACCGGAGGCGTGCACGCCCATCGTGATGGGTGCCTTGGACCACGTGTTGCCCTCGCAGACGACCTGCTCGTTGTTGGTGGGGTCGTAGCCGAGCTTGTCGACGTCGCTGCACGCCCCGCCGAGGACGGCCGGGGCCGGGTGCGGCGGTGCGGTCGAGGCGCTGATCACCTGAGTGGGATCGGCCACCGGCACGTTCGGCGGCGCGTCACCGACCCGGGTTGCGATGACGGGCACGCGCACCACAGCGCCCTGCGCACCGCACTCATTGGACAGGGCCGTCTGGGTCACCGTGCCGCGCAGCGTGCCGTCGGCCTGCGGCGCCAACGACCCCGCGACGGTTTCCTGCTGCGTGGCCCGCACTTGCCCGTTGGGCTGGGTGCAGCCCGCCCGCTCCTGCTGAAACCCGCCCTGCCAATAGCCGCCGACGAAGCGCAGCGCGTAGGTGTGACCGCCATCGGTGGTGCTGGCCACCTGGTGGTTGACGTCGTCGAGTTGGGTCCCGGTCGCCGCGCATCCGTCGGTGGTGCACACCGAGCGGAACACCCACCAACTGGCGGCCGGGCCGTCGTGCCGGATCGGAATGCCGTTGGTGGTCTGCTTGCTGCGGTCGTACGTCAACTGGTAGGTGCCGTTGAGCGTCGGCCCCCCGGGCCGGGCGGCCGCGGCGCCCGGCGCCGGCACGGACGGTTTCGACGCGAGGGCCGGGACATTGGCCGGGGGGCTGTCCGGCTGAAACGAGTACAGGGTCGACCAGGTCGCCGCGATCGCGATCAGCACCGCGCAGAGCAACGCCGTCGCCCACCGCGCCCGGGACGAAAACCTGTGGGTCAGCGCCGCCACCGACCCGCGCCGGCGCGGCGGCGCGACCGAAGTGGTGTCGTCACCCGGCTCGGTCCCGGCGTCGGAGACGCCCTCGCCGACGGCGGCGGCGAAGGCGCGGCACCGATCGAACCGTTCCGCGGGCTGCTTGGCGAGGGCCTTGAAGAAGACGTCGTCGAGGTGCGCCAGCTCGGGGCGGTAATCGCTGAGCCGGGGTGGATCCTCGTGCAAGTGCTGACTGATCACCGCGACCGGGTTCGAGTGCTGGAACGGCGGCGCACCGGTGAGCAGATGAAAAGCCGTGGCGGCCAACGCATATTGGTCGGCCCGGCCGTCGATGTTGGATCCCGTCAGCTGTTCGGGCGCGGCATAGGCCACCGTCCCCACCGCGACATTGGTCTCGGTGATACCGCTGATGTTGGCGAGGTGCCGCGCGACGCCGAAGTCCGCCAACAGGATTCGGCGCTCCCCGTACTCGGGGTGGGTGAGCAGGATGTTGGCGGGTTTGACGTCGCGGTGCAGCAGGCCGCGATCGTGGGCGTAGTCGAGCGCGCCGGCGACGGCCTGCACGATCGCGGACACCTCGTCGATCGGCATCCCGTCCTGATAGCGCTCCCTGACCAGGCGGGCGGCGTCGGTGCCCTCGACGTAGTCCATGGAAATCCAGAGCTGGCCGTCGAATTCGCCGCGATCGTGGACGCCGACGATGTGCGGGTGCCACAGCGTGGCCGCCAGGTCGGCCTCCCGGTTGAACCTCTCCCGGAATTCCGGATCCGCGGTGACCGCCTCGGCGAGGACCTTGATCACGTCGCGCCGCGGCAACCGGGGGTGTAAAGCCAGATAGACCTCGGCCATCCCGCCGGCGCCCAGCTGGCGCAGGACCGTGTAACCGGCAAACGGCGCGCCGCTGCTCAGCGCGAGGCGCGACCCGCTGACCTCGGCGGGGGGCGCCGATGCCTGCTCGGCGTTCGGGGTGGAGCTGACGGGCGGAATGCGGCGAAACAGGTGCGCGACGGTCGCCGAGGGTATCGACTCAAAGCCCGCGCGCAGGGCCTCGCGGGCCAGGCGCGGATTGCTCAGTAGCCGTCGCCCGACGTCAATGCGCCGGGTCGTCCCCTTGTGTCCGTCGGTCAATGGTTGTCCCCTCCCGTAACTCCCCTCACGCTGGAATCATGCCGGATCGCGGTGGGCGGCGGGTCTCAGCAGGCTATGAATCAGCTTTGAGTGGCCGAACGGAAATAAAGACAAGTCACAGGCGAGTCCCATGGAGACCACTCGAACCGCGGACCGATACTTGATTATGTGACCCGACCCGCCCCGCCTGTCCTGACAATTCGGCACGACGGGTCTCAACGCTCGTTCGCGGCCGGCCACGAGGTGGTCGTCGGGCGTGACACCAACGCCGACATGCGGATTCCGGATCCGCGGATCTCCCGCGCGCACCTGATCGTGCGGTTCGACCAGGGCCGGTGGCTGGCGATCGACAACGGCTCGCTCAACGGAACCTACGTCAACGGCTACCGGATGCCGGTCATCGACATCCACGACGGCCAGAGCATCAACGTCGGCAACCCGCAGGGACCGCGGCTGACCTTCGCGGTCGGGCCGCAGCAGGGCCAGACCAACCGGCCACCCCAGCCGAGGCAGGCGCGGGACTCCGGGCCGCCCACCCTGGCGTGGTCGGCGCTGCCGGAGCGGACCAACCCGACGGCGCCGCCGCGCGGCCAGACCGGAAGCCAGCCCATGCACCCCGTGCGGGGCGGTCCCCCGCCCGCGCGGCCGCGCCCGATGCCGCACGGGCGGCCGGCCGGGCCGCCCG
>NZ_LZIC01000099.1 GCF_001667185.1 Mycobacterium sp. 852002-50816_SCH5313054-b
CGCCGGCCCGAGCGGGCCAGCGAGTAGCCCAGCATCCCGCCGCCCATGCCGGTGCCCACGACGATCACGTCCCACACAACGCGTTCGGCCTCGCGCGCACTCAGATCGTCGACAGCCAACTTCAACTCCTCAGCCGACGGTGGCTCAACGCTTGGCCCGGTCTCGGCGAATCGCGATCGTAGCATCGCGCTTTACGCACGGATGGGTGGAAAGCTTTCTGAAGTTGCGCATCAGCACAGGCCAAGAATGGCGGTGAATTCATCGTCATGACGGTCACGTTGGAAGCGTGGCGTTTCCACCGCGCGAGAGGCGAGCTTACGACGTAGGTCTTCGTCCGATTCCAGCGTCATCAGGTTGGCCGCGAGTGCGTTCGCGTCGCCGGCAGCGCTGAGCAGGCCGTTGACTCCTGGATCGATGATCTCCGGTGTGCCACCGGCGTTCGTCCCACACACCGGCAGTCCGGCTCTCATGGCCTCCACGGTGACGCGGCCGAACGCCTCGCATTGGCTGCACATGAGGCCGACGTGGGCCGCGGACCAGTAGCGTCCGACGTCGCGGGTGCGCCCCTGAATGTTGACCAGGTCCTCGACGCCCAGGCGTCGAGCAAGTTCGCGAAGGGGTTTCTGGTTGCCGGCGCCGACCAATGTCAACTCGATGTCGACGCCCGCCTTCCGGGCGATGGCTACCGCCTCCACCGCAATGCGCTGTCCCTTGGCTTCAGAGAAGTAACCGATCAGCACGGCTCGCATCCGTTCGCCCGGTTGCCGCTCTGGTGGGATGCCGAGTGGGCTGTCGACGACCGGGTAGACCACGTGCGTCGTCATCGCTGGATCTACTGCGAGCAGAGCATTCTCGACTGCGTGTGAATTACAGATCACCGCCTCCGACAGCCGGCCAATGAGGCGAATGGTTCTGCGGTAGCCCAAGAGGAACCAAAGCCGATGGTCATCTCTGCCGAACTCGCGGACCAGCCAGTAATGCGGGATGCCGAGCAGTTTGGCAGCGATCGCGTGCGCAGGTATGACCATCGTATTGGTGAGCACCATCGTTGGACGCAGTCGAACAAGCACATACGTGGCGTGCAATACACCTGCAAACAGCAGCGCGAGATACGGAATCGTGCCCATCAGCGCCTCGATGCGTGGCGCGCCCGACCGTACGAGAAAAGCCCAGCCCGGTATCCAGGTGATCTTGGTCCGGATATCGTGCCGAGCGCACTCCGTCACCAGGCTTCCCTTCCACGGGCACACGGCGACCACGTCTACGTCGGGCCGCTTTTGGTGGATCGCCAACACCATGTCGCGAAAGTCGAGCGCACCGCCTCCTCCGAAACTGCCTACGTTTGAGATCACCATCGCCCGGGGGACAGGGCTCGTCTTGCGTGAAGCCGCGATGGCGCGAAACCGACTTCCCACGCGGCGCAAGGTATCAGCGGCAACCATCGCCAGAGTGTATGTCGGCGAGTGTCGCGCCGTAACGGGCGGCGACACAAGTAAATCGAACCGGTCGATAAGCCGTCGCTCCATCGATGAAAGCGGTGAAATGCGGCCGCACGTATTGCGATCGAGAAATCCCCGGGCATTTCCCAAACCGACTGCTAGCATCCCGTCCGTGTCTGGGAGCGGTGCACCGGTGCGGATCGGCATCCTGGGAGCCGCGCGCATCACCTCGTCGGCGCTCATCAAACCCGCTCGGGAAAACGCCGAGGTTGTGGTGGCCGCGGTGGCCGCACGCGATGCGTCCCGCGCCCGAGACTTTGCCGCCAAACACGGCATCGCCCGGGTGCACGACAGCTACGAAGCGCTGCTCGCCGATCCGGAGCTGGATGCTATCTATAACCCGCTGCCGATCGGCTTGCACGGCCGGTGGACCCGGGCCGCGCTTGACGCGGGTAAGCACGTGCTGTGTGAAAAGCCCTTCACTGCCAATGCTGCCGAGGCCCGCGAGGTCGCCGACCTGGCCGCCAAGTCAGATCGCGTCGTGATGGAGGCATTTCACTACCGCTACCATCCGTGCGCGTCGCGCGTGGAGGAAATCCTCGCCTCGGGAGAGCTGGGCAAGCTGCGGCGGGTGGAGGCGCGATGGTGCTATTGGATGCCGAAGTTATCGCACAACCGCTACAACTACGCGCTGGCCGGTGGCGCGCTGATGGACCTCGGGTGTTACGCGGTCGACATGGTGCGCAGGTTCGGCGGTTCGACTCCGCAGGTCGTTGCGGCACGAGCGAAACTGCGCGGCCCTGACGTGGACCGAGCCATGACCGCCGAGTTACGGTTCGACGGCGGCCACACCGGCCGGATCCACTGCTCGATGTGGTCGACCGACCTACCGCACCTGTCCGTCAAGGTGGTGGGCGACCGCGGCGAGCTGCGGCTCAACCCGCTGATCCCCTTCCAGCGATTCTCCGTCCGATCCACCACCGGGAAGCGCGTGGAGAACTTCACCGCGGGACGTTCTACCTATGCGCATCAGCTTGACGCTTTCGCCGCGGCCGTGCTGCGCGGTGAACCGGTGAAGACGACACCGGAAGAAGCGATCGAGAACATGACCGTCATCGACGCCATGTATCGCGCTGCCGGCCTTCCGCTGCGTCAGCCCGCTTGAATCAATAGTCGGCCCAGTTCAGCCGCCGTAATCCCCAGCGCCGATCACCGCAGCACACCTGACGTTCAGTCGCTCCTGTCGCATCAGTCACAAAACGGCGGCGTCCGGGTGCTGCGTGAGCCCCAGGTACGCAATTCGCGCTCGGATCAAACTTTATGAATCGGATTCCAAACCCTATTAGACACGCGTAACGTACGCCTAAATCACCCGTGTTCTCTAGCCGTCCCCACCAAGGTGGAACCCAATGTCTTCCTATGTGATCGCCACATCGGGAGCTCTGGCCACCGCGTCGGCGGATTTGGCCGGGGTCGGACGGACGATCGGGGCGGCCTATGCAGCGGCGGCGCCCTCGACGATGTCGGTGGCGGCCGCAGCCCAGGACGAGGTGTCGGCGGCGATCGCGAAGTTGTTCGCCACCTATGCGCAGGAGCAGCAGACGCTGAGTGCGCAGGCGGAGGCGTTTCATGCCGGGTTCGTCAATGCGTTGAACAACGCGGGCGCTTCCTATGCGGCGGCGGAGGCGGCCAATACTTCACCGTTGCAGTCGGCGCTGGACGCGGTCAACGGGCCCGTCCAGGCGCTAACGGGGCGTCCGCTCATCGGCGACGGTGCCAACGCCACCACGCCGGGCGCCAACGGCGGCGACGGAGGGATCTTGTGGGGCAACGGCGGCAACGGCGCGGCCGGCGCGCCGGGGAGCGGGCAAAACGGCGGTAGCGGCGGGTCGGCGGGCTTTTTCGGCCAGGGTGGCAACGGCGGGGCCGGCGCGTCTGCTACGGCGGCCGGTGTGGCCGGGGGTAGCGGCGGGGCCGGCGGTAGGAATGGACTGCTGGGCGGTGGTCCCGCCGGGTTCGGCGGGGCTGGCGGCAACGGCGGCTCCAGCGCGGTGCCCGGCCTGGTAGGCGGTGCCGGGGGTAGTGGTGGGGCCGGCGGGACCAGCGAGTCGCTGTTCGGCGGGGCCGGCGGTGCCGGCGGCGCCGGAGGAGACGGCGGGTACAGCGCCACGGGCGCCACCGGCGCTCCAGGCGCCCCCGGCTCGAGTTTCGCGGGCGGTGCCGGAGGGGCCGGTGGCGCCGGCGGCAGCGCCATCGGGTTCTTGAGCGCCGGCGGGCAGGGCGGCCACGGCGGATCCGGCGGCAACGGCGGCGCCGGCGGTACCGGCGGGGTCGGCGACTTCAGCATCAACAACGGCACTGGTGGCGCTGGGGGCGCGGGCGGGCTTGGCGGCCTCGCCGGCGCCGGCGGCGCCGGCGGGTCCGCCGGCATCTTCGGCACCCCGGGCGGCAGCGGTACCGGCGGCACCACCGGTACCTCCGGGGCTGGCGGCGCCGGTGGTAACGGCGCGGCCGGCACCGCGCTCCATCCGGACGGCGGCAACGGTGGCGCCGGCGGAAGCGGCAGCAGCGGCGGCGAAGGCGGCACCGGCGGCAACGCCGTCGGCAATGGTCACGGCGGCAACGGCGGCAACGGCGGCGCCGCCCTTGCGCCGGCGGGCATCGGCGGTGACGGCGGCGACGGCGGGAGCGGCGCCGGCAATGGCGGCGGCGGTAACGGCGGTAGCGGCGGCGCTGCTATTTCGCAGGGAGGCAACGGCGGTAAAGGCGGCGCCGCCCCGGGCAACGGTAACGGCGGCACCGGCGGCGCCGGGGCTGCGGTGTCGACGGCCGGCACGGGGGCCGTCACACCCGGCACGGGCGGCGACGGTGGCGCCAGCAACGGCGGTGTCGGTGGTGCCGGTGGGGCCGGCGGTTCCGTGCTTATCCAGAACGGCGCCTCCAGCGTCGCCGCCACCGGCGGCACCGGCGGCAACGGCGGGAGCGGCGCCTTCGGTGGTGTCGGTGGTGCCGGCGGGCAGGTCATCACGGCCGGAAGTGGCAACACCACCGGTGGCCATGGCGGCGACGGTGGCACGGCCAGCAACGGCCTCGGTGGTGTCGGTGGGGCCGGCGGTAGCGTGCAGTTCCAGAATGGTGCCTCTGCGGCCGTCGTCACCGGCGGCACCGGTGGCAATGGCGGCCACGGCAGCTCCGGTGGTGTCGGTGGCGCCGGCGGGGTGGTCGTCACGAACGGGGTGGGCAGCACCCTCGGCGGCCATGGCGGCAACGGTGGCACCGGCGGCAGTGGTATCGGTGGTGTTGGTGGGGCCGGCGGCAGCGTGCAGTACCAGAATGCCTCCTCGACGGCCCCCGTCACCGGCGGCGCCGGTGGCACTGGCGGGGACGGCGCCTCCGGTGGTGCCGGTGGGGCCGGTGGAGTGGTCGTCACGAACGGAACGGGAATCACCGGCGGCGGCAATGGCGGTGACGGTGGCACCGGCAGCGGCGGCGTCGGTGGTATCGGCGGGGCCGGTGGCGGTGTCGCAATCCAGAATGGTTCCTCTTCGGCCACCGTTACGGGCGGCAACGGTGGCATGGGCGGGAACGGCGCCTCGGGTGGCGGCGGTGGGGTCGGTGGGCAGGTTCTCACCAACGGCACCGGAGCCGTCAACGCCGGCGTGGGCGGCAACGGCGGCGCCGGTACCACCGGTGTTGGCGGGACGGGCGGGGCCGGCGGTGGCGTGGCTATCCAGAGCGCTTCCTCTTCGGTCGCCGTCACCGGCGGCGTCGGCGGCACCGGTGGGAACGGCGCCTCAGGTGGAGCCGGTGGAACCGGTGGTCAGGTGCTCACCAACGGAACGGGCAACAGCACCGGCGGCCATGGCGGTGACGGTGGCACCGGCACCACCGGCGTCGGTGGGGCGGGCGGAAGCGGTGGTGGCGTGGCCATCCAGAGCAGTTCCTCGCCCGCCACCGGCACCGGCGGCGACGGCGGCCATGGCGGGAACGGCGGCTCCGGTGGTGTCGGTGGTAACGGCGGGGCGGTCCAAACGAACGGAACGGGCAACAGCGCCGGCGGCCACGGCGGCGGCGGCGGTACCGGCAGCAACGGTGTCGGGGGCGCCGGTGGGGCCGGCGGTGGCGTGGCCATCCAAGGCACTGCGTCTGGCACCGGCACCGGCGGCGACGGTGGCAGTGGCGGATCCGGCAGCTCCGGTGGTGCCGGTGGTGCCGGTGGGGCGGTCATCACGAACGGAACGGGAACGGTCAACGGCGGCCATGGCGGCGCCGGTGGAGCGGGCAGCCTCGGCGTCGGCGGGATCGGTGGGGCCGGCGGCGGCGTGACCATCCAGACCACTTCCTCGGCGGCCATCGGCACCGGCGGCGACGGTGGCATGGGCGGGAATGGCAGTTCCGGTGGTGCCGGTGGGGCCGGTGGCGGGGTCGTGACAAACGGCTTCGGGAACGCCGACGGCGGCCATGGCGGCGCCGGTGGCACCGGGAGCGTCGGGGTCGGCGGGACCGGTGGTGACGGCGGTGACGTGACCATTCAGACCATTACCTCGTCGGCCGTCGGCACCGGCGGCGGCGGTGGCACCGGCGGCAACGGCGCCTCCGGTGGGCTCGGCGGCACGGGTGGCCAGGTCGTCACGAACGGCTTCGGTGCCGCCGACGGCGGCCGTGGCGGCGACGGTGGCACCGGCAGTACCGGCATTGGTGGCGGCGGTGGGGCTGGGGGCTTGGCGGCAATCACCTCCGCCTTCTCCGCTGCGAACGCCACCGGCGGGAACGGTGGAGACGGCGGGACCGGCGGGGCCGGCGGGACCGGCGGGGTCGGCGGTGCTGCCACCACCAACGGGATGGGAATGGCCTTGCACGGCGCTCCCGGTGGCCACGGATGACGGACTCGGCGGGCCTAACCGGTCGTCCGCCCGCGCAGTCGGCGCGTCGAGCGGCCGAGCGCGGCGAGAAGGCCTGCGCGACACCGCAAGAGCCGGTTTCTATTCAACACGCGTATACCGACGGGTATGGTCTGACTTCGTGATCGAGCTAGACGGCGTGGCAAAAGCTTTCGACGGAAAAATACACGCATTGCAGGACGTGAGTTTTTTCGTTCCGACGGGGTCGGTGTGCGCTCTGCTCGGTCATAACGGCGCGGGTAAGTCGACCGCGATCAAGATCCTGTCGACGTTGCTGCGGCCTACCTCCGGCCGAGCGGTGGTGGCGGGGCACGACGTCGTCCGAGAGGCGGCCCAGGTCCGGGCCAGCATCGGGAGCATCGGGCAGCTGGCCGCGCTCGATTTTGAGCTCACCGGCCGGGAGAACCTGGTGTTGTTCGGCCGGCTGCGGGGGATGCGACGCAAAGATGCGCGCCTACGAGCCGACGCATTGATCCATGAGTTCGATATGTCTGACGCCGCCGACCGGCCGGTGCACACCTATTCGGGTGGCATGGTGCGCCGCATCGACATCGCCGCCGGCCTGATGGTTCCGCCGGAAGTGCTTTTCCTCGACGAGCCGACCACCGGGTTGGACCCGCGTAGTCGCCGCGATGTGTGGAACCTGGTGTCGTCCTTATCCGCCCAGGGCGTCACGATCCTGCTCACGACCCAATATCTCGAAGAAGCCGACGTGCTCAGCGATTCGATCGTCGTTTTGGACAAAGGTCGTGTGGTAGCCAACGGGACCGCCGAAGACCTCAAACGCCGCGTGGGATTGGGCTATTGCACGGTGAGTCCGGTCAATCCGGCCGACCTCGCGAAGATCTTCGCCGCGGTCGCCGATCTCGAGGGCGCCGAAGCCGATTATGAGGCGAACACCGTCTCGGTGCTCTCGCCCGACGGTGTCGCGACGCTCGGTGAGGTGTTTCGCCGGGTGGACCGGCTGGGCGTCGAGCTACTCGATATCGCGCTGCGCAAGCCGTCGTTGGACGAAGCGTTTCTGCACCTCACGGCGAAAGTCACCACGTGACCGCTCTTCCTGCTCTCACCGAGCGTGTGGTGCAGAACGCGATGCGCAACGATCTGGTGTTCGCGGTCGTGTCGCCTGGCCTGAACTTCGTCGTCTTCAACTTCATGCTGGGCAATGTGATCGACACCGGTGGGATGAGCTACCCCCAGTACGTGCTGCCGGTCGTCGTCATCCAGGTGATCTTTCTCGGCGCGCTGACGACCATTGACCGCGCTGCCCAAGACGAGCGGAGCGACTTCGCGGATCGGCTCCGCACGCTTCCCATCTCCGCGGTGACACCGCTGATGGCTCGCATGACGTACTGCCTGTTCCGCGGTGCCCTCGGCCTGCTTGCCGCGATCGCTGTCGGGTACGCGTTCGGCTTCCGGTTGTTCGGCGGGTTGATGGATGTGGCCGCCTTCGCCGTCCTCGTCCTGATGTTGACGCTCGCGCTATCGCTCGCCGCCGATGCGGCCGGGGTTCTCTCCGTAGCCTCGCAAGGTCGGTTCGCGAGCAGCGGAGTGTTGGACCAGTTGCTCCTCGTTCCGCAAATGCTGCTGGTCATGCTGTCCACCGGGATGGCGCCGGCCGACTCGTTCCCCGACTGGCTGCAGCCGTTCGTGCGCAACCAGCCGGTCTCGCAGGTGACCCAAACCCTGCGTGGGTTCACCACCGGCCATGTCGCGGCGAGCAATGTGGCGACCAGTTTGGCGTGGTGTCTCGGGCTGCTGGTGGTCTTCGGCGCGATCGCGGTGCGGGTGCAGGGGCGCCCGCAATGAGCGCGCACGCACCGCCGCGGAGTTCGCTGGGCGCCGAAACCCTGCTGTTTGCAAGCCATCTACTCACCCGGTGGCGGCGGCAGCCGATGGTGCTGATCCAGGCTCTGGTGTTCCCGACGTTTCTGCTGATCGCCTACAAACTGCTGGTGGGCAAGTCGATTCTCAGGATCAGCGGCACCGAAAGTCTCTACGGCCTGGTGCCGATGTGTGCCGTGGCCGGTGCGATGTTCGGGGCGCTTGCAACGGGCCGCCGCATGTGGATCGACCGCGACAGCGGTCTGATCGGCAGACTCTGGGTTTTTCCCGTACACCGTGCCAGCGCCCTGACCGGCAGGCTGCTCGCCGAGGCCGCGCGCACGCTCGTGAGTGCCACGCTGATCACCGCGGTCGGTGTCGGGCTCGGGCTTCGCTTCAAGGGCGGCTGGCTCACTGTTATCCCGTTCATCCTGGTGCCGGTGCTGGTGGTTGTCGTCTTCTCGATGGCAGTGATAGCGATCGCGGTACGGGCCAGGACCGGTTCCGCGCTCATGTGGCTGGGGGTGCCGGCCACCGGTGCGGTGTTCGCCAGCTCCGGTGTCGTCCCCACTCAAACGCTGCCTTCCTGGGTGCGACTGGAAATCCGCCTCCAACCGATGTGGGCGACGATCGAGTCGATGCGGGGGCTCGCCCAAAGTGGGCCCGTGCTGTGGCCGCTCCTGGTGACGGTGATCTGGGCCCTTGGGCTGGCGGCGGTACTCGGGCCACTGGCCGTCCGCGGTTACCGTGCCGCCGCCGAATCGGGGCACTGACACAACTGAAAGGTCAAGAGTCGCAATGAAATTTGCGATGGCGTGCTATGGAGCGCGCGGCGATGTCGAGCCCTCGGTCGTGGTGGGCCGTGAGCTGGTGCGCCGAGGGCATGACGTGCGCATCGCGGTACCCCCCAACCTGGTGGATTTCGCCGAGGCGGCCGGGGTTGCGGCCGTCGGCTACGGTCTCGACTCGCGGATCATCATGGACGTCCAGCGCGACTACTGGACGTTGTTATTCCGCAGCCCGTGGCGGATGCAGGAGCTGGACAGGCTGGGGCGCGAAATCTCCGAGATCGTCAGCCAATGCTGGACGGAGGAAGCCTTCGATACGCTGAAGTCGCTGGCGGACGGGGCCGACCTGATCATCTCCGGCTACGGTTTCGAGCAGTTCCCCTTCAATGTCGCTGAGTATTACGACATTCCGTTCGCCATGCTGCATTGGTTCCCGATCCGGGCCAACGGGAAAGTTATGCCCCTGTTGCCGGCGCCGCTGGGCCGCGCCGCAATGAGGGGGTACGAGCGGCTGACGTGGGGCGGTCCGGCGAAGGAAGCCGAGGACGCGCAGCGTCGGCTACTCGGTCTGCCCACCGCAACGCGCCCCTGGCCGCGCCGGATCGAAGAGCGTGGATCCCTTGAAATCCAGGGCTACGACCGGCTTTTCGTTCCAGGACTGGAAGCCGAGTGGGCGAAATGGGATGGCAAACGCCCCCTCGTCGGCACGCTGACACTGGGATTCCCGCAGGATGCCGACGACGAGGTCTTGTCCTGGATTGCGGCGGGAACACCGCCGATTTGCTTCGCCTTCGGCAGTCTCGCCGTCGAATCTGCCGCCGACAGGCTGGCCATGATCGCTGCGGCTTGCGCGCGGCTGGGCGAGCGGGCGCTGGTATGCGCCGGCGTCAGCGACTTCAGCGATATCCACCAGTTCGAGCACGTCAAGGTGGTGGGTGCGGTGAATTACGAGGCGATCTTTCCGGCCTGCCGCGCGGTCGTGCATCACGGCGGCGCGGCAACCACGGCCACGTGCCTGCGCTCCGGAGTTCCGCAGGTGGTGCTCTGGACGTTCTACGATCAGCCGCTGGAGGGGGCTGCGCTCAAACGGTTGGGGGTGGGCACCTCTCGTCGTCTTTCGACCACCACAGAGGACTCGCTGGTCAAGGACCTGCGCCGGATCCTTGCCCCGGAATACCGCAGCCGGGCCCGCGAGCTTGCCCCACGGATGACCAAGCCCGCCGAAAGCGTCGCGGCCGCCACTGATTTGGTGGAGAACTTCGCCCGCTTGCAGCGTGTTGGCTGACGCCAGTGTGCGAGGCCGAATTGGTGTGGCTGACCTGGGCGAATGCTGACGATTTCGCCGTATATTTTTCGGTGCGAAAATGCCGTTTTCACCGGTATCGTCACAAGCTGTGACCCGGCCCTCCGTTCCCGCTGTGCTGCGGGAACGCGCAAGTCAGCAGGCCGGTGAAACAGCGTTCACGTTTGTTGATTACGAGCAGGACTGGGCGGGCGTTGCGGAGTTCCTGACGTGGTCGCAGCTGTATCGCCGAACGGTGAATGTCGCACGGGAACTCAAAGCGTGCGGATCAATGGGTGATCGCGTGGTGATCGCGGCGCCGCAGGGACTCGGGTATGTCGCCGCGTTTTTAGGCACATTGCACGCGGGTCAGATCGGGGTTCCGCTGTCGGTTCCGCAGGGCGGCGTCACCGATGAGCGGTTTATCTCGGTCCTGAGTGACGCGTCACCTTCGGCGATTCTGACGACATCCGCTGTCGCGGGCAACATCGCCGAGTACGTCAAGTCGAAGCCCGGTGAATCCGTGCCGCCGGTCATCGAGGTTGATTTGCTTGATCTCGACTCCGAGAACGGTCCCACTGCCGAGGTCGAGGGCCGGCCAGACATCGCGTATTTGCAGTACACCTCGGGGTCGACCCGCACTCCGGCGGGAGTGGAGATCTCGCACGAAAACATTCTGGCCAACTTCGAGCAGATCAATGCCGACATGTTTGGTGGGGTGTCCCCGGAGGACACCACGATGGTGTCCTGGCTGCCGTTTTATCACGACATGGGTTTGTATCTGGCCATCGTCTTCCCGGTTCTGTCGGGACGTCCCGCCTTTATCACCAGCCCGGTGTCGTTCCTGCAACGACCCGCACGATGGATGCAATCGCTGGCGAGCCACAGCCACACATTCTCCGCAGCGCCGAACTTCGCCTTCGAATTGGCGGCCCGAAAAACCTCGGACGACGACATTGCCGGGCTTGATCTTGGCAACGTGCTCGGCATCCTCAACGGGAGCGAGCGGGTACAACCAGCGACACTGCAACGTTTCGCCGAGCGGTTCGCCCGCTTCAACTTTCATGAAAAGGCGTTGCGGCCCGCATATGGAATGGCCGAGGCAACGGTGTACATCGCGACGCGCGAAGCGGGCCAGCCACCAGAAATCGTTCACTTCGAATCCGACAAGCTGACGGCGGGCCATGCGAAGCGCTGCGCGGGCGACGGCGGCACACCGCTGGTCGGTTACGGGGTGCCAAGATCGCCGGCGGTGCGCATCGTCGACCCCGCGACCAGTATCGAGTGTCCGGCGGGAACCGTCGGCGAGATCTGGGTGCAAGGTGGCAATGTCGCGCAAGGTTATTGGGGGAATCCGCCGGGCACCGAAGGCATGTTCGGGGCAACCCTGGTCGCTGGGTCGGCCGGTACATCCGCAGGCCCTTGGCTGCGAACCGGAGATTTAGGCTTCTTCTCCGACGGCGAGCTGTTTATCATCGGCCGCATCAAGGATCTCTTGATCGTGTACGGGCGCAACCATTCTCCCGATGACGTGGAGGCGACAATCCAGGCGGTCACCCGGGGCCGCTGCGTGGCGATAGGGGTTGCGGACGATAGCGGCGATGAGCAGCTGGTCGCTATCGCCGAACTCAAGAATCCAGACGAACCCGAAGAGGCTGCCATGCAGCGGATGGGCGTCGTCAGGCGTGAAGTCGCCACGGCAATATCGAAGGCGCACGGTCTGGGTGTGGCGGATCTTGTTCTGGTGCCCCCTGGTTCGATTCCCCTCACCACCAGCGGCAAGGTCAGGCGAAGGGACTGTGTGCAGCTCTATCTGCGCGATGAGTTCACCCGCTTAGACGGGACGATCCGCCCGCCGGCGCAGCGCGAGGTCGAGGACGCCGGTGCGGGCGAGGCGGCCGCCTCGGGGTGGGCGCAACGCCTGCGCACGCTCCGCCGCCAGCAGCGGACCCTCCGCCGCCAAGAGCACGACCTGCTGGTGGAGGTGGTGTGCGCGCAGGCGGCGGCGGTGTTGGGCAATTCCAGCCCCCAGGACATCGATCCCGAATGCCCTTTCCAGGACTTGGGATTCGACTCGGTCAAAGCGACCGAGTTGCTGGACCGGCTCAAGACCGAAACCGAGTTGGCGTTGCCGCCCACGCTGGCGTTCGACTATCCCACCCCGGGCGAGTTGGCCACGCACCTGGGCCGGCTGTTGGACGGGTCGGTTGCGGCGGCCCCGCAGGTGGAATCGCGTCCGGGGTTGGATGAGCCGGTTGCGGTGGTGGGGATGGCGTGTCGGTTTCCCGGTGGGGTGGATTCGCCGGGGGCGCTGTGGGATTTGGTGGCCGGTGGCATTGACGCGGTGGGGGAGTTCCCGGCTGATCGTGGCTGGAATGTGGCGGAGTTGTTTGATCCCGATCCTGATGCGGTGGGTAAGACCTACACCCGCGTTGGCGGGTTTGTGGCGGGGGCGGCCGAGTTCGATGCGGAGTTTTTCGGGATTTCGGCGCGCGAGGCGCTAAGCATGGACCCCCAGCAGCGGTTGTTGTTGGAGGTGTGTTGGGAGGCGTTGGAATCCGCGCGCATTGACCCGGGCGGTTTGGCGCGCTCGCAGACCGGGGTGTTTGTGGGGGCGTGGTCGCAGTCGAGATCAAGCAAATCAACCTCGATGACCGGCGGCACGGATTCCCC
>NZ_LZIC01000100.1 GCF_001667185.1 Mycobacterium sp. 852002-50816_SCH5313054-b
CCGACCGGGTTGACTCATCTGAAATGCGCGCGAAAGGGTGGGTCGTTGCCTCACTGAAAATGCGCGCGTGGACGGCGCGCCTGCCTGATTGGTCAGCAATGACTTCGGTAGGCCCAAGTGATGGGGTTGACTTTGGGCGAGCGCAGGGCAGTGACGCAGGCGGCAGCGATCCGTTACCGGCAGGCCAGTAAGCGCGGAAAGAGTCGGATTCTCGACGAGTTGTGCGCGAATACCGGCTGGCACCGAAGTCATGCCCGCAAGGCCCTCAACGCCGCACTGGTGCCCACGATCGTGACTGCGCGTAGTCCTCGGCCGGTGAGGTACGGCGATGATGTCATCGCGGCGTTGACGGTCTGCTGGACCGTGCTGGGAATGCCGGCTGGCAAACGGCTTGCCCCCATGCTCACAGAATTGGTGGCCGTGCTGCGCCACTTCCGTGAGCTGGTCATCAGTGACGAGACGGCGACGCTGCTGGTGTCGATGTCGGCTGCCACCATCGATCGCCGATTGGCCGATGAGCGAGCCAAATACACGATCAGGGGACGTGTGGGCACTAAGCCGGGGTCGCTGCTCAAAAGTCAGATCCCGGTGCGCACCTGGGCTCAATGGGACGACGCTGCGCCTGGTTTCGTCGAGATCGACACGGTCTTCCACGACGGCGGCAACCGTGGTGGGGGCCATGCCTTCACGCTGACGGTCACCGATATCGCCACCGGCTGGACCGAGAGCCGCTCAATGCCGGACAGGACGGCCAAACACGTACTGGCCGCCCTCAATTACATCGCCGCCGCGATGCCGTTCCCCCTCCTGGGCGTGGATTGCGACAACGGATCGGAATTCATCAACGACGACCTGCTGGCATGGTGCCAGGACCGCCGCATCACCTTCACCCGCTCACGGCCGGGCAACAAGAACGACGGTGTCACGTCGAGCAGAAGAACTGGACGGTGGTACGCACCACGGTCGGCTACTACCGTTACGACACCGCGTCAGAACTGTTGCTGCTCAACGAGATCTGGCAACTGCAGTCGAAGATGACCAACTACTTCTACCCCCAGCAGAAACAGATTTCCAAAGTCCGCACAGGCGCCAAGGTGTCCAGGAAACACGACAAAGCCACCACCCCGTTTCACCGCGTGATCGATAACCCGAGCATGACTGTGCAGCGCATCGTGGCACTCAAACGGACCTACTCGCTGATCAATCCAGCCGCCACCGGCCGCCAAATCCAGGCGCTGACCACCCAGCTCTTCACCCTGGCCACCAGCAAAGCCGCAGACGGCACCCCCGCTCCAATCACCAAGCGCGCACGCTCACGTGAGGCAACGAAGCACCCTTCGCGCGCATCTTGACATGAGGCAACTTGC
>NZ_LZIC01000101.1 GCF_001667185.1 Mycobacterium sp. 852002-50816_SCH5313054-b
TCGGCCTGACGTTGTCGGAGAACCAGGCCGACCACGTGCAGAAGATGTTCGACCAGATGGACACGAACCGCTCGACGCGGGTGCTGCTGGAGGGCTGGGAGAAGTTCGACGAGCCGGTCGACCGCATCGTCTCCATCGGCGCCTTCGAGCACTTCGGCCGCCAGCGCTGGGGCCACTTCTTCAAGATGGCCCACCGGGTGCTGCCGGCCGAGGGCGTCATGATGCTGCACACCATCACGCGTCCGACATTCAAAGAGGCCAGGGCGCAGGGCACTCCGCTGACCCACGAAGTCGTTCACTTCACCCAGTTCATCCTGGCCGAGATCTTCCCGGGCGGCTGGCTGCCGACGATCCCGTCGGTCGAGGAGCACGCGGAGGAGGCCGGCTTCAAGATCACGCGCGTCCAGTCGCTGCGGCTCCACTACGCGAGGACCCTGGAAACGTGGGCCACCGCGCTCGAGGCCAACCGGGAAAAGGCGATCGCGATCCAGTCCGAAGAGGTCTATGACCGCTATATGCACTATTTGACCGGTTGCGAGAACTTCTTCCTC
>NZ_LZIC01000102.1 GCF_001667185.1 Mycobacterium sp. 852002-50816_SCH5313054-b
TGTCGTCCCCAACTTTTCACGACTCGAAAGGACGTAAACATGACCATCAATTACCAGTTTGGCGACGTCGACGCCCATGGCGCGACGATTCGCGCGCAGGCGGCGTCGTTGGAGGCCGAGCACCAGGCCATCGTTCGCGATGTGCTGGCTGCTGGTGACTTCTGGGGTGGCGCCGGTTCGGTGGCCTGCCAGGAGTTCATCACCCAGTTGGGTCGCAACTTCCAGGTGATCTACGAGCAGGCCAACTCCCACGGCCAGAAGGTGCAAAGCGCCGGCAGCAACATGGCCAGCACCGACAGCGCCGTCGGGTCCAGCTGGGCCTAGCGGAAACCGGCTGACGGCGGCGCGCCGCCGTCACTGTTGAGTAGTGCAAAGCCGACCCCCGGGCACTAGGTGCCCGGGGGTCGGTTTGTCTTTAGGGATCAGAACCGGCCGCCGCCACCCATCAGGCCGCCGCCGGAGGAGCCCGACGAGCCGAACGACGTGGGGCTCCAGCCGCCGAACCCCCCGCGCATCGCTCCACTGAGCACGTTGCCGATGATGATCCCGCCGATCATGGCGCCGGTGTCGCCGCCGCCGCGGCCGGCGTAGGCGCGTTGCGCCTGCTGCACGTCGGCATTCGCCAGGGTCTGCGACTGGGCGGCCAGCGTCGACGCCGCGTTGGCGTGCGCGATCGCTTCGGTCACGTCGGTCGCCCTCTTGTCCTGCGCGGCCTGCAGATGACGTCCGGCTTCGGCGAGCCGGGTCCGGGCCTCGGCGCCGATGCTGCCCCGACGGGTGTCGATGTATTCGGAGACGCCGCGCACCCGCGCCTGGGCGGTAAACAGTGCCTGCTCCAAGGACCGGTTGAGCCGCTCGGTGTTCGCCTGCTCCTGGGCCACGGCGTCCAGGACCCGATCGAGGGCGGCGCCGGCCTTGGCGAGCCGGGCGAATGCGCCGAGGGGATCGGCGGAACCGCCGGTGCTGCGCGAATAGTCCAACGCCCCGGTCGCCGCGTCGCGGGCCGCGGTCAGCTCGGCGGTATGACCCGAAGTCGCGTTCGGCGCGTTCTGCAGCTGCTCGTCGACGCGTCGGACGGCCGCGTCGATGTCGTCGACGACCGACGGCAACGTCGCGATGGCGTGCCTGATGTCCGTGGCCGCGTTGTCGATCGCGTCCAGCAGCGCTCGGGCTTGCCCGAGCGCCGATTCTGCGGCGTGGTAGGCATCCACCAGTCCCGTCTGCTTCCCGATTTCGGCGTGGCCGGCCAGCTCACGGGCCGTGCTGATGTTGCGGTCGGCGAACGCCAGCCTCTCCTTGGCGCCCGCGACATTGCCGGACACCGAAGTCAATGCCGTACTGTCGAATTCGTTGCGCAACTCGGCCAGCCGCTGTTCCGCGGGGTCGACGCGGCTGGTGAGTTCGACGTATTGTTCGGTCAGCGCGCCCAGCCGCGACGGGGCGTTGAGCACCAGATCCCGCAGCTTTTCGAATGCCTCCGTCTGTGATTCGAGTTCGCGGTCGGCGCGCGCCGCCGAGACGATCACCCGGGTCAGCAGTTCGCGGCGTTGCTCCGGCGTCTCGGGCGTGCTGTCGTCAAGCTGGTGACGGACGGTAAAGGCCTGCGACAGAGCCGCTTTGGCGTTATTGACCGCCTCGGTAAACGGTTGGGTCCGCTCGTCGCCGAATTCATCGATCGCCAGGGCCAGCTCGTTGGCGCTGGTGCGTACCGCGTTGTCGACGTCGACCACCATCGAGCGCGACAGGTCGTCGAGGGCCTCCAACCCCAGGGCGGCCAGCGCGGTGGCGTCGGTGGGGTCGACGCGCCGCGCCGCGGTCAACGCGGCGGCGCGCCGCCGGCGCCGGCGATAGCGCATCACCACCAGCAAGGCCGCGACGGCAAGGGCGATGGCAAGCAATGCAACCAGCAGAAAGAGGCGGCCCGACGAAGGCGGCGAGGTGTTGAGCCCGTTGGCCGCCGCGATCGCGGCGCCGCTCCAGTCGCCGTTGTGCAGTGCGGGTTCAATCCTGGTGCGGCGCAACTGATCAACCTGGCCGGCCTTGACGCTCTTGATCGCGGACGGGACGAAGAACGCGTATGCCCGGCCCGTGGTGGCCACGGCCAGCAGCGCGTCGTAGTCGCCGAGCTCGCTGGCGTCCCTGGTGCGCCGTGCCCAGTCCTCCGCGTTCTGCCCGGAGAAGTTGTCGACGTAGACCACCCACAGCCGGATATGGCGGTCGGCGTACAGCTTGTCGGTCGCCGACGTCACCGCGGCGCGGCCGGAATCCGACAGCACCTTCGCGCTGTCGGTGACCTGATCCGGCAGCGGAAACGGCGGTTGCGCGCCGCCCGGCGGCGCCAGCAGCAGCGCCCCGCACAGACCCGCGAGGACGGCCAGCATCACGCCGATCGGTCGAGCAGTGCGCATAGGTCAATGTATCCCGCCGTCCCTGGCAGACTGTGCTTCGGTGATTAACAGGTGACCACGCAACAGCAGGACCCATACGACGACTTCGACCGCCAGCGGCGGGTGCGCGAAGCGCCGAAAACTGCGGGTCTGCCGGGCACGGAAGGCCAGCACCGCACCGACTTCGCCCGGGACCGGGCCCGCGTCCTGCACAGCGCCGCGCTGCGCCGGCTGGCGGACAAGACGCAGGTGGTCGGGCCGCGGGAAGGCGACACCCCGCGCACCCGGTTGACGCACTCCCTGGAGGTGGCGCAGATCGGGCGGGGAATGGCGGTGGGGCTGGGTTGCGACCTCGACCTCGTCGAGCTCGCCGGCCTGGCCCACGACATCGGGCATCCGCCCTACGGGCACAACGGCGAGCGCGCGCTCGACGAGTTCGCGGCCGCCCACGGCGGCTTCGAGGGCAACGCGCAGAATTTTCGGATCCTCACCAGCCTCGAGCCCAAAGTGCTTGACGAGCAAGGAAATAGCGCGGGGCTGAACCTCACTCGGGCGGCCCTGGACGCGGTCACCAAGTACCCGTGGACCCGCGACGAGGGCCGTGGCGACGGTAGGCGCAAGTTCGGCTTCTACGCCGAGGATCGCGAGCCGGCGGCGTGGGTTCGCACCGGCGCACCGGCGCACCGGACGTGCCTGGAAGCCCAGGTCATGGACTGGGCCGACGACGTCGCCTATTCCGTCCACGACGTCGAGGACGGCGTCGTTTCCCAACGCATCGACCTGCGCGTGCTCGCCGACGATGACGAGGCGGCCGCGCTGGCCAAGCTGGGGGAGAGCGAATTCTCCCGGGTCAGCGCCGAGGACTTCATGGCGGCGGCGCGACGGCTGTCGGGCCTGCCCGTGGTCGCCGCGGTCGGCAAATACGACGCCACCCTGGCGGCGTCGGTCGCGCTCAAGCGACTGACCAGTGAATTGGTCGGCAGGTTCGCTTCGGCCGCGATCGCGACCACGCGCGCCGTCGCCGGCCCCGGGCCGTTGGTGCGCTACCGCGCCGACCTGCAGGTGCCCGATCTGGTGCGCGCCGAGGTCGCGTTGCTGAAAATACTGGCGCTGCAGTTCATCATGTCCGACCCCCGGCACCTGGAAACCCAAGCCCGGCAGCGCGAACGCGTGCACCGGGTGGCGCACTGGCTGTACGCCGGGGCGCCCGGCACCCTTGACCCCGTCTACGCTGCGGCGTTCACCACCGCGGCCGACGACCGGGCCCGGCTGCGCGTCGTCGTCGACCAGATCGCCTCCTACACCGAGGGCCGACTGGAGCGCATCGATACCAGCCCGCCGAATGCGTAGCGTTAGGCTCCCGGCATGACCAAACTCGCCGCCGCCGCCGTCTGGCTGTCGCTTCCCGTCGTGGCCGTGACCGCCTGCAGCTCGCCCCAGCACGCGACCAGCCAGACCGGCACCACGCCCCCGGTCCAGAGCGCTTCCCCGGGGACTTCGGCGACGTCGAGTCCGGCGCCCGCCGCGGGATCGCTCACCGCGAACTTGAAGACGGCCGACGGGAAGGAAGTCGCCACGGCCACCTTCGATTTCAGCAACGGTTATGCCACCGTCACGGTCAAGACGGTCGCGGGCGGCGTGCTGGCGCCCGGCTTCCACGACATGCACATCCACTCGGTCGGCAAATGCGAGCCCAACTCGGTCGCTCCGAGCGGGGGTCCGCCCGGAAACTTCCTGTCCGCCGGCGGGCACTTCCAGGCGCCCGGGCACACCGGGATGCCCGAGAGCGGCGACCTGACGATGCTCGAAGTGCGCCAGGACGGCTCGGCGTATCTGGTGACCACCACCGACGCGTTCACCAGGGACCAGCTGCTCGCGGGCGACAAGACCGCCCTGATGATCCACGGCGCGCAGAACACCGACAACGCGATGGATCGGATCGCGTGTGGGGTCATCGGGACGAGCTGACGCAGCCGGCGTCCTAGACTGGGCCGATGGCCGGCCGGATCTCTGATCGCGATATCGCCGCCATCCGCGAACGGGCCCGCATCGAAGACGTCGTCGGCGATTACGTGCAGTTGCGCCGGGCCGGCGCCGATTCCCTGAAGGGCCTGTGCCCGTTCCACAACGAGAAGTCGCCGTCTTTCCACGTCCGGCCCAACCACGGCCACTTCCACTGCTTCGGCTGCGGCGAGGGCGGCGACGTGTACGCGTTCGTCCAGAAGATCGAGCACGTCACCTTTGTCGAGGCGGTCGAACTGCTCGCCGACCGGGTCGGCCACACCATCAGCTACACCGGTCCGGCCACCAGCGTGCAGCGCGACCGCGGCAGCCGCAGCCGGCTCGTCGCGGCCAACGCGGCGGCGGCCGAGTTCTACGCGGCGGCGCTGGAGTCCGACGAGGCGGCGCCGGGCCGCCGATACCTGGAAGAGCGGAACTTCGACGCCGCGGCGGCCCACCACTTCGGCTGCGGATTCGCCCCCTCCGGCTGGGACTCGCTGACAAAACACCTGCAGCGCAAGGGTTTCGAGTTCAAGGAGCTGGAGGCGGCCGGCCTGTCCCGGGAGGGGCGCCGCGGCCCGATGGACCGCTTCCACCGGCGACTGTTGTGGCCCATCCGCACGGCGGCGGGCGAGGTGATCGGGTTCGGGGCCCGCCGGCTGTTCGACGACGACCCGATGGAAGCCAAGTACATCAACACGCCCGAGACCGTGCTGTACAAGAAGTCGGCGGTGATGTTCGGCATCGACCTGGCCAAGCGCGACATCGCCAAGGGCCACCAGGCCGTCGTCGTCGAGGGCTACACCGACGTGATGGCGATGCACCTGGCCGGGGTCACCACCGCCGTCGCGTCCTGCGGCACCGCGTTCGGCGACGAGCACCTGGCCATGCTGCGCAGGCTGATGATGGACGACAGCTTCTTTCGCGGCGAGCTGATCTACGTCTTCGACGGCGACGCGGCCGGTCGGGCCGCCGCGATCAAGGCGTTCGGCGGCGAGCAGAACCTGGCCGGACAGTCCTTCGTCGCCGTCGCACCCGACGGCATGGACCCCTGCGACCTGCGCCTGAAGGCCGGTGACGCCGCCCTGCGCGACCTCGTCGCGCGGCGAACGCCGTTGTTCGAGTTCGCCATTCGCACCACACTCGGCGAAATTGACCTGGACAACGCCGAGGGCAGGGTCGACGCGCTGCGCCGGTGCGTGCCCATGGTGAGCCAGATCAAGGACCCCACGCTGCGCGACGAGTACGCCCGCCAGCTCGCCGGCTGGGTCGGCTGGGACGACGTCCCGCAGGTCATCGATCGGGTGCGCACCGAAGCCAAGAAGTCCAGGTCCCCGGCTCGGGGCGGGCCGGGATCCGAGCCGCCCCGCCGGGCCGAACGGCAGCCCGCCCCCACGACGCGGGCCGAGCCCGCCGCGGCCCGTCCCGACCCCCGCGACCCGATCCTGTGGGCCCAGCGGGAGGCGCTCAAGTCGGCGTTGCAATACCCGGCGCTGGCCGGCCCGGTGTTCGACACCCTGACCGTCGAGAGCTTCACCCACCCCGGATACACGGCCGTCCGCGCGGCCATCGAGGCCGCCGGCGGTACCTCGACCGGGGTCACCGGGGCGGAGTGGATCGACGCGGTGCGTCAGCGGACCACCTCGGCGCTGACGGCGGGGCTGATCAGCGAGCTGGGGGTCGAGGCCATCGCGGTCGACGACGAGAAGCTACCGCGCTACATCGCCGGGGTGCTGGCCCGCCTGCAGGAGGTCTGGATGGGCCGGCAGATCGCCGAGGTCAAGTCCAAGCTGCAGCGCATGTCGCCGATCGAGCAGGGCGACGAGTACCACGCGCTGTTCGGCGATCTGGTCGCCATGGAGGCCTACCGGCGCAGCCTGTTGGAGCAGGCTAGCGGGGACGATCTGACGGTGTGAGGGCCGGCTCGGCCGGCCGCTCGACGACGGCCGTCTGCTCGTCGATCTCGGCCAGCGTCACGAAGCCGGTGTCGGGGGAGATTCGGTTGGCGACCTTGCGGCGCCCCCCTTCGATCACCGACTTGGCCATGGGACTGCTGGTCAGCGCGCGATAGGTGCCGACAATCTGCTCGTATCGGCGACGTCCGGCCTTCGAGCCCAACACGTAACCCAGTCCCAGCACCACGACATACCGGATCAAAGCGTTCCTCCCGACGATCGATGGCTCCATCCTGCCTCACTCGGCCGGGTGCGTGCGCCGTCGATCCCCGTATCCTGCTAGTTGGGCGCGGTCAAACCAGTACGCTAGAGTCGTCCCGCGGTCGTGTTGATCCCCTGTAGCTCAATTGGCAGAGCGTTCGGCTGTTAACCGATAGGTTCCTGGTTCGAGTCCAGGCGGGGGAGCCAAGCCAGGCTGTTGTGTGACTTCTGGGCTTTGCGCATGTAGTCAGGGCGGGAAAATCGCCCGAATCCAGCCACCAGCTCACACTCGAAGTCCGGGATTCACATTCGAAGCCCGCACTGCCTCCGTCGCGACCGCTCGGCGTCCCCTGGCGCCCGGGACACCGTGAATTTACTGTGAGCACAACTCAATGGAGGGTTCATGGAATTCCTCGTCACCATGACCACGCAAGTGCCGGAGGGAACGCCGGCGGAGGTCGTCGACGACGTCCGGACCCGCGAGGCCGCCTGCTCCCGCGAGCTGGCTGCGCAGGGCTCCCTGTCGCGCCTGTGGCGACCGCCGCTGCAGCCCGGTGAGTGGCGCACTCTCGGCCTGTTCGCGGCCGACCACGAGGACCAACTCGAGGAGGTGCTGGCCTCGATGCCGCTGCGCATCTGGCGCACCGACCAGGTAACGGTGCTGACCGCTCACCCCAACGATCCGGCCGGGCGCGCGGAGCAAGGCCCGCGCGGGGCCGCGGAGTTCCTGACCACGATCACCATCGGCGTCCCGCGCGGCGTCCCGCCGGAAGTTGTCAGCGACGCCGTGTCCCGGGAGGCCGAGCGCGCCCGCGAGCTCGCCGACCATGGGCACCTGGAGCGGCTGTGGATGCTGCTGCCCGAGCCGGGGGAGCCCCGCGCGCTGGGGCTGTGGCGCGCGCCGGACGCCGAGGGAATGGAGGCGATCCTGGAATCGCTGCCGCTGCGCCCGTGGATGGGCGTGGAAACCACGCCGCTGACCGCGCATCCCAACGACCCGGCCGGCACCGGACGGGACTAGTCGTAGACGGGCCGCCACATGGTGTCGAGGACCGCCTGCCGGACGTCAGGATGCCTCCTGGCGGCCACTCCGTCGTCGACGGCGGCGTGATAGACCGCCTCGGCGACCGCGGCGGAAATGTCGCGCAGATTCTGCACATCGGGCAACAGCGAGTCTCCGGCGTTGGTTGGATTAGCTTGGCGCACAATGGCTCTCGCCGCCGCCTGCAGCATGCCCGGGGTGACCAGCCTGGCGCGGGCGACGATGATGCCCAGCCCGATCCCGGGGAACACCAGCACGTTGTTCGCCTGGCCGATGGTGTAGGTGGTGCCGTCGTATTCGACCGGGGCCACCGGAGTGCCGGTGGTGATCAGCGCCCTGCCCTCCGACCACCGCAGCACGTCGGCCGGCATGGCCTCCATGCGCGAGGTGGGGTTGGACAGCGGGAAGATCATCGGCCGTTCGCAGGAGGCGGTCATCGCCTCGATCACCTTCTGGTCGAACGCGCCGAACACGGTCGACGAGCCCAACAGGATGGTGGGTGAGGCCAGCTTGATCGCGTCCACCAGGCCGACCCGGTCCCCGGCGCCCACGCCCAGCCGTTGGCGGTTCTTGGCGTAGGGCACCTGAAAGCCGCGCAGGTCGTCCATGTCGTCGAAGAGCAGGCCCTGCTTGTCAATCGGCCAGATCTGAGACGCGGCCTGCTCGGCGGTGGCGCCGTCGGCAACCATCGCGTCACGGATCTGATCGGCCACCCCGATTCCCGCAGTCCCCGCGCCGAAGACGATCACCTTCTGGTCGTGCAGCGGGATCCCGGTGACATGGCACCCGCCGTACACCGCCGCCACGACCACCGCGCCGGTGCCCTGGACGTCGTCGTTGAACACGCAGTAGTGGTCGCCGTAGGTCTGCAGGATCCTGCGCGCGTTGAGCGGCCCGAAGTCCTCGAAATGCAGGATCGCGTGCGGGAACATCTGGTGCGCGGTCTCGATGTAGCGCCGGATGAATTCGTCGTACTCCTCGCCGCGGCGCCGGGCGTGGCGATTGCCGAGATAGAACGGGTCGGCCAGGAGCTGTTCGTTGTCGGTGCCGACATCGAGCGACACCGCAAGGCAGCGGCGGGGGTCGATGCCGCCGCCGGCGGTGTAGAGCGCCAGTTTGCCCACGGCGATTTGGATTCCGCCGACGCCCCAGTCGCCGATGCCCAAAATCGCTTCGGCGTCGGTGCATACGATCAGGTCGACATCCTCGGGGCCCAAACCGAAGGTGCGGAAGGCCTCGGCGATCTCTTCCGGCTCATCGATGCTCAGGAAAAGCCCGCGCTGCCCACGGTATTCGTCGGAGAAGCGTTGAATGGCCTCACCGACGGTGGGCGTGTAGACGACCGGCATCAGCTCAGTCAGGTGGTCCTCGAGCACCTTGTAGTACAGCAGCTCGTGCCGGTAGTGCAGCTGCTCGAGGAGCAGATTGCGACCCAGATCCGTTGCCAGGCTTTGTAATTGATGCCACACCCGGTCGGCTTGTTCATCGAGCGTGAGCACCGCCGACGGCAGCCTGCCGGTGAGCCCCAACCGTCGCCGCTGCTCGTGCGTGAAGCCCACCCCGCGATTCAGGCTCGGCGCCGCCAGCGCCGTCGGGATCCGCGGAGTGCAGGGATCGCTCATTACGCAACCGTAGCGCCGATCGCGGTTAACGCACCTTGAAGAACATCCGAAGGCCGGTGCAGTCAGATGGAGAAGTCCTCGCCGTGCCACACCCCGGCCTCGGGGGGCCGGATCACGCGGCCGTTCTGTGGTCCGTCGTTCTGCGCCTCCAGCTTGGCCACTCTGGTGAGCAGGGACTGCAGGCTGACGCCGACGAGGTCGGGCATCATCGAGTCGTCCGGGGCGCCCCGCCCGGCGCGGCTGATGACCTGCCCGGGGACCCCGACCACCACCGAGCCCGACGGCACCGGCTTGACCACCACGGCGTTGGCGCCGATCCGGCTGTCGTCGCCGATCTTGATCGCGCCGAGGACCTTGGCTCCGGCGCCGATGGTGACCCGGTCGCCGACGGTCGGGTGGCGTTTTCCGGTGTCGGCGCCGCTGCCGCCGAGGGTGACGCCGTGATACATGTGGACGTCCTCGCCCACCTCGGCGGTTTCCCCGATCACCACGCCGGTCGCATGGTCGATGAACAGGCCCGCGCCCAGGATGGCGCCGGGGTGGATGTCGACGCCGGTCAGGATGCGGGTGAGTTCGGCCAACGTCCGCGCGGACACCCGCGCGCCGCGCTGCCACAGCCAGTGGCTGATCCGGTGGGCCCAGACCGCGTGCACGCCCGGGTAGGCGAAAATGACCTCCAGCGACGTGGGCCTGGCGGGATCCCGTTCCCGGGCCGCCCGGATGTCCCGACGCACGGCTGCGAGCATGCTCAGTCCTTCACGTCGGCGAACAGCGGCGTGCTCAGGTACCGCTCACCGAAGTCGGGGAGGACGACGACGACGAGCTTGCCGGCGTTCTCGGGCCGGCGCGCCACCTGCAGGGCCGCCACCGCGGCCGCGCCCGAGGAGATGCCCACCAGCAGGCCCTCCTCCGCGGCCAGCCGCCGCGCCAGGTTGAGCGAGTCGTCGTTGCCGACGGTGATGACCTCGTCGACCAGGTCCATGTCGAGGATCGGCGGGACGAACCCGGCGCCGAGGCCCTGGATCGGGTGGGGCCCCTTCTGCCCGCCGGACAGCACCGGGGACGCGGCCGGTTCCACGGCGACGAACTGCGCCGACGGCTTGCGCTCCTTGATGACCTGGGCGACGCCAGTGATGGTGCCGCCGGTGCCGACGCCGGCCACGAAGATGTCGACCTTGCCGTCGGTGTCGCGCCAGACCTCCTCGGCCGTCGTCGCGCGGTGGATCGCCGGGTTGGCCTGGTTCTCGAACTGCTGGGGCACGAAATACCGTTGGTCAGTCTTGGCCAGTTCCTCGGCCTTGGCGATCGCGCCCGGCATCCCGTCCGCGCCAGGGGTCAGGATCAGTTCGGCGCCGTAGGCTCGCAGCAGCATCCGCCGCTCGATGCTCATGGTGTCCGGCATGATCAGCACGCAGCGATACCCGCGCGCCGCGCACACCATCGCCAGCGCGATGCCGGTGTTGCCGCTCGTCGGCTCCAGGATGATCGTGTCGGGCTTGATCAGGCCGGCCTGTTCGGCAGCGTCCAGCATGGCGACCCCGATGCGGTCCTTGACGCTGTTGGCAGGGTTGAAGAACTCCAGCTTGGCGACGACATCGGCGACGGCGCCTTCGGTGACCCGGTGCAGCCGGACCAGCGGCGTATTGCCGATCAGCTGGGTGACGTCCTCGGCGATGCTCATCAAAACTTCCTTAGGCGGTGTCGGTTCGGGTTGGTGCGGGGCTCGTCGGCTACCCGGAGATACGAATTCGATGGCCTTTTTCTTCCTGGGCAAACGCGCAGGGCCTGTTTCGGCGTCAGAAGCCGTCAGGAATCAACGACAACAACGACAACAAGAATCCACGGCGGGGCGGCGCGTAAGGACGAGGCGCGGCTGTGTGGCCTGTTGCATAGCCCCACTATAGGACATCCGCACGTCGCGCCCGGTCTGGCTCGTTGCCACTCAACGGCGCTCACGCTTTACGGTTTGACGTAGTCCTTCGCCGGGTCGGCGCTCGGGGCCCCATCCGTGGCCGCGGTTTCGCAGACGCAGACCTGGGTGTCGCCGTGTACCCACCGCCACAGCTGGCTGCCCTGCCTGCGCATCACGTGTTGGACGTAAACCTTGTCGCGCTGCGCCCTCGAGAACGCCATGTCGAGGTTGACGGGCAGCCCGGCCCAGGCGACCTGGCCGGCGCCCGACGCCCGGCCCTCGGGATGCAGCCGGCACCGCAGCGGGCAGACGCTTTTCATGACCCGATCGGGCCCATCGCATTCCCGAGCCACGCCCACGGTTCCTCCTCGACGCAACCAGTCGAGGCAATCGTGCGACGGGGATGTTTCGGCGGCGGGTGTGCGATGTTTCCGCCGTATTAAAGGGTCGCGGGTGGGCCTTTAGTAGACGTCGCGGTGGTAGCGCTTGTCGGTGCTCAGGGATTGGACGTAGGCCCTCGCCGCGTCCGGCTCGAGGTTGCCGTGCTCGGCGGCGATGTCGCAGAGCGCCCGGTCGACGTCCTTGGCCATCGGGTCGGCGTTGCCGCAGACGTACACCTGTGCGCCGTCCTGCAGCCAGCGCCACAGCTGGGCCCCGCGATTGCGCATCAGGTGCTGCACGTAGACCTTTTCGCGCTGGTCCCTCGAGAACGCCAGGTCCAGTTCGGTCAGCAACCCGTCGGCATGCATCTGCTCGATCTCGTCGCGGTAGTAGTAGTCCGTGGCGGCGTGCTGTTCGCCGAAGAACAGCCAATTGGGGCCGGTGTGCCCGAGGGCGCGGCGCTCCTGCAGGAAGCCGCGGAAGGGCGCGATCCCGGTGCCCGGACCGATCATGATCATCGGGGTGTCCGGGGCGCTGGGGGGCCGGAAGTTGCTCGACTGCTGCAGAAAGACGGCGACGCGATCACCCGGGGAGCGGGCGGCAAGGTAGGTCGAACACACCCCGCGGCGCGGGACGCCCTGGAAGTTGTAGCGCACCGGCGAGACCGTCAGGTGGACTTCGGCGGGGCACTCCTTGGGGCTCGACGAGATCGAATACAGGCGCGGCTGAAGGCGTTTGAGGACCCTCAGCCACTCGTGGGCCGATGCGTAGACCGGCAGCTGCGCCAGCAGGTCGATGGACTGGCGCCCCCATGCCCAATTGCTCAGGTCTGCCCTGTTTTCGGGCTTCAGCAGCTCGGCGAGTTTCGGGTCGCCGGTGCGCTCCTGCACGAACCGCACCAGGTCCCGGCTGATGTGGGCGATCTCGATGCGTTCGGTCAGCGCGGAGCGCAGCGACATCAAACCGTGCTCGCCGACCTCGACCGGGGTCTGCCCGTCCAGTCCGGTGACCGACAGCCATTCGTCGACCAGCCGGTCGCTGTTGCGCGGCCACACCCCGAGCGCGTCACCGGCCTCGTAGCTGATCGTGTCTTCGGGCACACGAAACACCAGCTGCCGCACATCCTTTGCCGATTGCGGCTGGCCCAGCTTGATGTTGCGGGCCATGTCGGTGATCAGGGGATGCTTCTTGGTGTATCCGACCGTTTCGGAGCCGTTGGCCGGCCGGGTCGGCGCCGGCGCGGCCGCCGTCGCGCCACCGTTGCGCCCCGCCGGCGCCGGGGTGCGGGCCAGCGCGCGCATGACCCCGCTCAGCCAGGTGGCCGCCGCGTCGTCGTAGTCGGGTTCGCAGTCGACCCGGTCGAGGATGCGGGTGGCACCCAGCTCGGCCAGGCGCTCGTCGAGCTTGCGTCCGTGGCCGCAGTAATCGTCGTAGTTCGAATCGCCCAGCGCGAGGACGGCGTACCGGGTGTCGGTGAATCGTGGCGCGCGGTCGGACGTCAGCGCCCGCCACAGGGCGGCGCCGTTGTCCGGCGGGTCGCCGTCACCGGTGGTGCTGGTGATCAGCAGCAGCTCCCGCGTCGCCGGGAGCTCGGCGGTGGGAACGTCGTCCATACCGTGCAACGCGGCGGGCACGCCGGCCTCGCCCAATCGCGCGGCGACGTCGGCGGCGAGCTCCTCCGCGTTCCCGGTCTGCGAGGCCCACAACACCACGACCGGCGCCCGCTTGGGGGTCGAATCCGCTTGGGGTGCAGAGCCGTTCGGCGCCGCGGTGGGGAGCTCCGGCATCGGGCCGGGCCCCTCGCTGCGGGCGAACATCCCGGCCAGCACACCGTCCACCCAGAACCGGGTCCGGCTGTCGAAGGGCGCGCTGACGGGCAGGGTGGGCACGCCGCCGGCCCGACGGCCGGCTTCGGAACGCAACCCGGCCAGCATGCCGGCGAGGTAGGAGCGGCCCCGCTCGTCGAAGGTCGGGGCGGGTTCGTCTGCTACGCCGAACAATTCGGCGAGGGCGTCGACGTGCGGCACGCTGGTTTCCTGTCCGGGTTCTCGTGCGTCGGCGGCTATCGCGGGTTCGGGTTCGGGCGCCAATTCGGGTTCGGCGGCGGCAACCTTGGTCAGGGTGACCGCGCAGGCCTTGAACTCCGGCTGGTGCGACAGGGGGTCGACCGCATCGTTGGTGACGGCGTTGATCGACAGGTACTCGCCGAAGGCGTCGTTCCAATGGAAGGGGGCGAAGCAGTTGCCCGGCCGCACCCGGTCGGTGACCACGGCGGGCAGCACGGCGCGACCGCGGCGCGACGAGACTTCGACCCGGTCGCTTTCCGCGATCTGCAATCGCGCGGCGTCGTCGGGGTGGATCTCGACGAACGGCCCCGGGTTGAGCTTGTTGAGTTTGGCGACCTTGCCGGTCTTGGTCATGGTGTGCCACTGGTGCGGCAGGCGTCCGGTGTTCAGCAGGAAGGGGTAGTCGCCGTCGGGCATCTCCTCGGGCAGCAGGTGGGGGCGGGCGAAGAACACCGCGCGACCGCTCGGCGTGGGGAAGGCCAAGGAAGGCGCACTGCCGTCCTCGCGGACCAATCGGGTCTGGCTGATTCCGTCATTGAGGTAGCGGATCGGGTTGCGGTCGGCGCTGCCCTCCGGTGGACACGGCCACTGCAGCGGTGTCCGCCGCAACCGGTCGTAGCTGGCGCCGCGCAGGTCGTAGCCCGTCGCGGGGTTCCAGAACCGCTTGATCTCCTCGAAGACCTCCTCGGCCGAGGCGTAGCTGAACGAATCCGAAAAGCCCATCTCGCAAGCGATCCGGGCGATGATCTGCCAGTCCGGCAGGGCCTGACCCGCCGCCTGGACGGCCGGCTGGAACAGGGTCAGGTTGCGCTCGGAATTGATCATCACGCCCTCGGACTCCGTCCACAGCGTGGCGGGCAGCACGATGTCGGCGTACTCGTTGGTCTCGGTCTCCAGGAACGCGTCCTGGGTGATCACCAGCTCGGCGCGCTCCAGGCCGGCCAGCACCGTTCTGCGATTGGCAACGCTGGCAACGGGATTGGTGCAGATGATCCAGCACGCCTTGATGTCGCCGTCGGCCATGCGGGAGAACATGTCGATGGTGCCGGTGCCGACCTCGGTGCGCAGCGAGCCGCGCGGAATGCTCCAGACGTCCTCGACGAACTCGCGATCGGCGGCGGACAGCACCGAGCGCTGGCCCGGCAGACCCGGCCCCATGTAACCCATTTCGCGGCCACCCATGGCGTTGGGCTGCCCGGTGAGCGAGAAGGGGCCGCTGCCCGGTTTGCAGATCGTCCCGGTGGCCAGGTGCAGGTTGCAGATCGCGTTGGTGTTCCAGGTGCCGTGGGTGCTCTGGTTGAGGCCCATCGTCCAGCAGCTCAGGAAGTTATCGGCGTCGCCGATCCAGCGCGCGGCGGTGCGGATGTCTTCGGTTGGGATGCCGGTGATTTCGCTGACCGTGTCGGGGGTGTACTGCTCGAGGAAGCTCGGCATCACCTCCCAGCCCTCGGTGAACTGGGCGATGAAGCCCGGGTCCGTCTGGCCGTTCTCGACGATCAGGTGCAGCAGCCCGTTGAGCAGCGCGAGGTCGGAGCCGGGAGCGATCTGAAGAAACAGGTCCGCCTTCTCCGCGGTCGCGGTGCGGCGCGGGTCCACCACGATCAGCTTCGCGCCGGCCTTGACGCGGTCCATCATGCGCAGGAACAGGATCGGGTGGCAGTCGGCCATATTGGAGCCGATGACCAAGAAGACGTCCGCGCGTTCGAAGTCCTGGTAGGAGCCCGGCGGCCCGTCCGCCCCGAGGGACAGTTTGTAGCCGGAACCCGCGCTGGCCATGCACAGTCGCGAATTCGACTCGATCTGGTTGGTGCGGATGAAGCCCTTGGTCAGCTTGTTCGCCAAGTACTGAGCCTCGATGGACATCTGGCCCGACACGTACATCGCGAAGGCGTCGGGGCCGTGCTGGTCGATGATCGCCCGCAGCCACTGCGCGCTCCGTGTGATCGCCTCATCGGTGTCGAGCGGTTCGAGGGTTTCGCCGCGGTCGGCACGCGCGTGTGCGGTGTCCAGCCGCCCCGGCGCGGCGAGCATGTCCGAGGTGGTCGCGCCCTTGGTGCACAACCGGCCGAAGTTGGCCGGGTGGCTGGCGCTTCCAACGGATTTCGTAACGTGACGACGGCCGCTCTCCGGATCCGTTGTGACCTGCAACACCATGCCGCAGCCGACGCCGCAGTAGGCACACATGCTGTTCACGGCGTCCGCGCGGGCGCCGCGAGGCTCGGTAGCCACGCCTACTTCCCTCCTCGAGCGCGCAAGGGCCTAATGCGCTAATGGTCCGGCAAGGATGTTTCGGCATCGGGCGCCCGATGTTTCCGCCGCTTTACGGCTTCCTCTCACCGGATCCGGGGCGATGTGTGAAGTGTCCGGAAAACCCGCCGCCGACGGGGTAATCGCAGGTCAACGCCGATCTGCTACGTCGCCCAGATTACCCACGGCCACCACGAATTGCGCCTCGGAATAGGGGTTCGGACGAAACAGATGGGACATTCACAGTTTTCGTTAAGCTCACAATGTGCGTCGCCAGTTTGTGATTCTGCTGCTTTTGTTGGCCACGGCTTGCGGCGGAAAACCCTCGGCACCGCCGGCGCCGCGCGCCGACACGTGCAAGGACTCCGACGGGCCGACGGCCGACACGGTGCGCCGGGCCATCGCGTCGGTTCCGGTCGAGGTTCCGGGCTCGAGCTGGGTCGAAATCGCAAGGGGGCACACCAAGAAGTGCGGCTTGTACTGGGTGCAGATCATCCCGACCATCGCCAGCGAGTCGACACCGCAGCAACTGTTGTTCTTCGACCACAACACCCCGCTGGGCCCGCCCACCCCGAACCCGAAGCCATACATCACCGTGCTGCCGCCGGCTGATGACACCGTCACCGTCCAATACCAATGGCAGGTAGGCAAAGATCAGCCCTGCTGTCCCACGGGGATCGGCACCGTGAAGTTTCACATCGGACCGGACGGCAAGCTGCAGGCGCTCGGCGCGATCCCGCACCAGTAAGGTTGGCGCACAAGCGCTTCCGGAGGTTCAGTCCGGCAGGTTCTCCGGGTGCAGCATCTCGGCGTAACGCAGCGGCTCCGGGATGCCGAACCCGTCGACCAGCGTCTCGGCGTACGGGCGCAGCTTGCGGCAGCGATCGTTGATGCCGCGGGTGACCGCCTTGGCCCGTCCCGTCGACAGGTACCCATGCTCGATGTACCAGGCCTTGTCGCCCTCGATCACCGACAGCGCATACAAGTCGCAGAGCATTTCGAGCAACTCGCGGGCCTTCTCGTCCTCGCACGCGTCGATCCCGGCGACGAACGCCTCCAACACGATTCGGTCGATGTGTGCGTTGGCCGCGTGCAGCACGTGATCTTGCACGGCATTGAACGCGTCGAATTCCGACATCTCCTTGGACTTGCCCTGTAGCCGGCGCGCGACCGACGACACCAGGTAGTCCTCGCGTTCCTCGAACATGTTCACCTGGGTGCCGCGGTTGAAGAGGCTGCCCTCCTCCTCGCTGTCCTGGCGGGCGTCGACGAGCGTCTGCATGATGGCTTCGGCCGCAGTGCGTTTCCGGACCCGCTCGCCGACGGTGTTGGCGGCGAAGCGCACCCATTCGACCGGGCTCATGCTGCGGATGTCATCGGCGTAGGCCGTCAGCAACTCCTTGGCCACCAATTGGGTCAGCACGTGGTTGTCACCCTCGAACGTGGTGAAGACGTCGGTGTCGCCGCGCAGCCCGATCAGCCGGTTCTCGGCCATGTAGCCCGCGCCGCCGCAGGCCTCGCGCGCCTCCTGAATGGCGCGGGACGCATGCCAGGTGTTGGCCGCCTTCAGCCCGGCGGCGCGCGCTTCGAGCTCGCGCTGCTCGTCGGCGTCGGGCGCGTCCGCGGTCTGCACGTCGTGGCATCGGCCGACCAACTCGTTCTGGGCGAACTGCAGCGCGTAGGACCTGGCGATCAACGGGAACAGGCGGCGCTGATGCACCAGGTAATCCATGATCAGCACCTCGTTCTCGTCGCCGGGAGCGCGGAATTGCCTGCGCTGCAACGCATACCGGGTGGCGATGTCCAGCGCGACGCGACCGGCGGCCCCCGCGCTGCCGCCCACCGTGATGCGGCCGCGCACCAGCGTGCCCAGCATGGTGAAGAAGCGGCGGTTGGGGTTGTCGATCGGCGAGTTGTATGTGCCGTCCGCGGCGACGTCGCCGTATTTGTTCAGCAGGTTCACCCGCGGGACGCGGACGTGGTCGAACACGATCCGGCCGTTGTCCACGCCGGGCAGGCCGCCCTTGTATTCGCAGTCGGACGTCGTCACCCCGGGCATGTCGTTGCCGTCGGCGTCGCGGATCGGGACCAACAGGCAGTGCACGCCGTGGTTGACCGGCTTGCCGTCCTCGCTGGTGATCAACTGCGCGAAAACCGCTGCCATGGTGGCGGTTTGGGCGGCGCCGCCGATGTAGTCCTTACGGGCGGTCGGGGTGGGGGAGTCGATGACGAACTCGTCGGTCTCGGGGTCGTACGTCGCGGTGGTCTCCAGCGACTGGACGTCGCTGCCATGCCCGGTCTCGGTCATCGCGAAGCAGCCACGCAACTCGAGGCTGATGATCTGCTTCACGTAGGCCTCGTGGTGGCGCTCGGTGCCCAGGTTCTCGACGGCGCCGCCGAACAGCCCCCACTGAACCCCGGCCTTCACCATCAGCGACAGGTCCGACATCGCCAGCATCTCGATCATCGTGATCGCCGCGCCGACGTCGCCGGTCCCTCCGTGCTCCTTGCGGAAATTGTCGGCCGCGGCACCGAACGCGGCCATGATCCTCATCTGCTCGGCCACCTTGGTGCGGGCGATCACCGTGTTCGGGGTGTAATGCGGCCGGAACAGGTCCTCGGTCATCGTGGCCCGCATCCGGTTCTTCACGTCGCGCCACCGCCCGTCGAGGGCGTTGCGCAGGTGCTCGGCAGTGCTTTTCGTGTCTGGCGCCATAAAGGCACGGTAACCCGCTGATGGGGCCCCGCAAACAAGCTCGGCGCAGCCATGTCGGTGCCATGATCAAGCGATGCCGCAATATCTGGCCGCCCTGGCGGTTGTGCTGCTGATCGGCACCGTCGTGGCGAGGGTCGTGCAGCTGCGCCGGACCGGCACCCGAGCCGTGCATTTCGGGAAGCTGGACAAGACGGACTATCTGATCCCGCCGGTTGCGCTGTTCTACTTCTATACGGTGTTCGCCGCCGCCTTCGGGTGGCCCCTGCCCAGCCACCAGCTGTTTTTCCACTCCGCGATCCTGGCGTGGCTGGGCGTGGCGCTCTGCGCGGCCGCGATCGGAATCCTGGTGCTGAGCCTGGTGTCGTTCGGCACCAGCTTCCGGGTCGGCATCGACGTCGACGAGCCCGGACGTCTGGTGACGAGGGGGATATTCGCGAGGAGCCGCAACCCGATCTACGTCGGCTTCTTCGTGTTCCTGGTCGGCCAGCTGCTGGTGTTTCCCCATTGGGTCCCGCTCATCTACCTGGTCGCCGCCACCGCGCTGTTCCACCGGCAGGTGTTGCGCGAGGAGGAGTTCATGCGGCAGCACTACGGCCACGTCTACGCCGACTACTGCCGCCACGTCAGGCGCTATGTCTAGTGCCGTGGGGGCCCGCGGTCTTGCGGGCAGCCTGTGCGTGTCCCTGTCGCTGGCCGGCTGCACCCCGGCGCCGGCGAGCCCGCCGACGCTGACCTACCTCGGCCAGGCGCAGGTCGCCTTCGGCGCCACTTTCGACGGCACGGTCATCGGCGGCCTGTCGGGGATCAGCTACGACGCGGGTCGCCAGCAGTACTACGTGATCAGCGACGACCGTTCCGAGAAGAACCCGGCCCGCTTTTACACCGTACGGCTGTCCTTGTCCGACAGAGGAATTGACGACGTCGCCTTCGCCGCCACCCACCCGCTGCTCGACGAGGCCGGCCGGCCGTTTGCGCCGCTGGCCGTGAACGTCACGCCGCCGGTGGTTCCTCCTGACCCGGAGGGCATCGCCTTCGACCCAGGGCGGCAGCGGCTGTATTGGTGCTCGGAGGGCGAGCGGCTCACCGAGGGGCCGGTATTGCTGGACCCGTGGGTGAGGACCGCCGGGCTGGACGGCGCCTACCAGGGTCAGTTCACCCTGCCGCCCAACCTGGCCATGTCCGCGCAGCGCACCGGGCCGCGGCGCAACAAGGCGCTGGAGGGCGTGGCGCTGACACCCGACGGCCAATGGCTGTTCGCCGCGATGGAAGACCCCGGCTATAACGACGGCCCGAAAAGCGACGGCGCCCGCCCCGTGCTGACCCGGATCACCGAGTTCGATGTCACCACCGGGGCGCCGACGGCGCAGTACGCCTACCCGATGGAACCGCGCGCGCCGCCCGCCGACCTCAACGGCGTCTCGGACCTCGTCGCCCTGTCCGACACAACGTTCCTGGTGCTGGAACGGTCGTCGGCGGTGCCCCCGACCATCCGGATCTACCGCGCCGACGTCGGTGCCGCGACGGACGTGCTGCCGCTGCCGTCGATGCAGGGCGCGGCGCTGACCCCGATGACCAAGACGCTGGCGGTCGATCTGTCGGCGACGCCGGGGTTGTCGCCCCTGGACAACGTCGAGGGCATCACGCTGGGGCCCAAGCTGCCCGACGGTCGCCAATCGGTGGTGCTGGTCAGCGACAACAACTTTTCACCCAGCCAGGTCACCCAGTTCCTGCTGTTCGCGATGTAGCGGGCGGGCCGCCCGCTACGGCGCCCGCAGCCGGTACAGGGCGAAGCCGGCGGCGCCCGCGCCGAACGCCATCACCATGGCCATGTCGAACACCCACCAGCCCGAATAGTGGGTCCACATTTGGGCGTTCGCGGCCAGCGCGTCAACCCTGCGCAGGTCGACCGTCGACGCCGACGCCGCGAAGCCCCACTGGGCCGGTACGAACCAGGAAACCTGCTGAAAGCCCCACTTGCCCACCAGCTGCACCAGGCTGCCGTTGAACAGCAGCGAGGCCAGGATCACCGGCACCAGCAGCGGCAGCACCTCGCGCATCCGGTTACCCGTCGCCGACAGCGCCAGCCCCACGACCGCTGAGACCACGGCGGTGACGGCCACGCTCACATAGAGCTCGACCGTGGCGTTACCCAGCAGCACGGCGCCGTGCACCGGGCCGCCCTTCACGACGATCACGATCGCGAAGAAGACGGCCGTCAGGATGAGCGCGGCCAGGCCGAAGACGACGAGCTTGGCGGCCAGGTAGGCCGGCGTCGACAGCCCGACGGCCTGCTCACGCCGGAAGACGCGGCGCTCCTCGACCACGGCGCGGATGGTCAGCGCGCTGCCCACAATCACCGCGGCGATGTTGAGCGCGGCCAGGATCTCGATGGCTTCGTGCGCGTTGGGACTGGTCGAGGCGGGCCGTTCCAACCCGGAATCGCCGGGGATCAGCAGCGTCAGCGCCGCCAACACGAAGGGCAGTACCGCCAAGAACAAGAAATAGACGTGGTCGGCCACGATCAGGCGGAGCTGGCGACGGGCCAGCAGCCGGATCTGCCGCTTCGCGGGGAGCCCGGCGGGCGGCGGCCAGGGCGCGGCGACCTCGGGCGGCGTGGTCGGGGCCGGCGCCGGTCGGCGGGCCCGGAACGCGCGGTCCGCGCCGTCGGGGTCGGCCGCGACCTGCTCGAGGACTTTCGTCCAGTCGGTGGTCCCCATCGCGGACTCGACCTGCAGCGGCGGCCCGACGAAAGCCATCGCGCCCCGGCCGGTGAGCACCAGCACCTGATCGCACATGCTGAGGCCGCTCAGCGACGACGCCGCCGAGATCGCCGCCAGCACGACGCAGCCGATGTCGGCCTGGCGGCGCAGGATCGCCATCACGTGGTCTTGTTGCGCCGCATCCAACCCGGCGCCGGGCTCGTCGACCACGAGCAGCGTCGGTCGGGTGATCAGCTCGACCGCCAGGGAGACGCACCGGCGCACCTCGGGTGGGAGCTTGCTGATCCGGGTCGCCCGGTGGGGCGTCAGCTCGAGTTCCTCCAGCACCTGGTCCACCACCCGGTCACGGTGTTCGCGGGTGGTGTCCGGCGGCAGGCGCAGCTCGGCCTCGTATCGCATGGCTTGTTCGACGCTGAGCCGCGGGTGCAGGCGCTCCTCGCGCTGCACGATGCCGATCCGGGTGCGCATGGACTCGGGCTCGGCGTGCACGTCGTGGCCGTCCACGGTGATGTGGCCGGAGCCGGGTTCCCGCAGGCCGGCCAGCAGTTCGAGCAGCGCCGAGTTGCGTGCCGCGGACGGCCCCGCGACGGCGGTCAGCGTGCCCAGCCCCGCCGTGAACGAAATGTCGCTGAGCACCTGGCGCCCGTCGACCGCGAGTCCCACCCGGTGCGCGAGGACCCCGCTGGTGCGCGCCCCGGCTTGCAGCGGCAACCGATACGTCGAATTGGGCTCTTGGGTGCGGAAGGAGGTGCCCGGGGCCCTCAGCTTTCGCGTGTTCATCTGCTCGATCAGCCCCCCGCCCTTGTCGCCCTCGTCGTGCACGACGGGCGGCGGCGTGGGTGGTGGTGGCGGTGCCGGCGGTTGCGGCGGACCGGGTGGTGACGCGGCTGGTGGCGCTGGCGGTTGCGGCGACGGGATCCGCATCCGCTGGGTGGGCCGCTCCGTCGGTGGTTGCAGGCTGGGATCGTTCGGGCGTGGCGGCGGGCCAGGCGGCGCAGCGGCGGGACCGATCTGGAAAACCAGCCGCGGGCCCCGCTGCGGGTCACCGATCGTGATCGCCTGACCGGAGTGCAGGTCGACCGTCGCGACCCGCGCCCCGTTGACGTACATGCCGTAGGGGCTGCTGTCGATGGCTACCCAGTGACTCCCGGTGAACCGCAGCACCACGTCGGGCTGCGGCGTCGGCGGGGCGGCGCTGCCGGAACGATCCAGCGGGATGTCGATGCCCCGGCCGCGGCCCACCAGCACGTCACGGCCGGGCGGGAAGACGTACCTCGTCGGTCCGACCCATACGGTCAACGGGGCGGCCGGAGTGGCGGACGCCTCCATGCGAATCACCGCCCCCTTCCGCCGCGGCCGGACCGAACAGACATCGATTCCAGTGTCTACCCGCTCTCACAGGGTATGGCGGCGCGGGACCGTCGCGGAGTGCTCGAGCAGCCGCCGCAGCACCCCGACCGCCTCGGTCAGCACCTCGCGGTCGGCGGGCTCGAGCAGGGCCAATTGCGGTTCGATGGCGGCGGCGCGGTCGGCCCGCACGGCGTTGAGGGTGCGGATCCCGTCGGCCGTGATGCGGATCCGCACCGCACGGGCATCCCCGGGATCGACGGTTCGCGTGACCAGGCCGGCGTCCTCGAGCCGGCGCACCTGAGTGGTCATCGTCGGTTGCGAACAGTGATCGACGGACGCCAGGTCGCCGATCCGGGCTTCGCCGTGGGCCTCGATGGTGGCCAGCAGCCTGGCCTGCGCCGCGGGCAGGGGCATCTGGATGCGCTGGGTGGCCAGCCGGTTGAGCCGGGCGACGACGGCGAGCAGGTCGGCCCCCAGGCCGGATTGGCTCTCGGTGTTTGCGGCGTCAACGACATCGCTGTGGTTGGCGGCGGATGCATTCATGCTTCCATGTTTGCATAGCTTTGCTAAGCGAGACGAGTGCCACACCCCGGGCGCGAAAGCCCGGGTGCGTGGTGTGGCGCGGCGAGTTGCTGCCGCGGCCTGGCAGAATCGGTGAAGTGACCGCCCCTCAACCCACCCCTTCGCGCCACCGGGGCGGACCGCTGCGGCCGGTCGAATTGGCGCAGGCCTCCGTCATGGGGGCGCTGTGCGCGGTGATCGCGATCATCTCCGTGGCGGTTCCGTTCGCGGCGGGGCTGGCCTTGCTGGGCACCGTGCCCACCGGGCTACTGGCCTACCGGTACCGGCTCCGCGTCCTGGTGGCCGCGACGGTCGCCGCCGGGGTGATCGCCTTCCTGATCGCCGGGCTGGGCGGTTTCATGACCGTCGTTCACTGCGTCTACATCGGCGGCCTGACCGGCATCATCAAGCGCCAGCGCAGGGGCATGCCGACGGTGATCGTCTCGTCGCTGATCGCGGGGCTGGCGTTCGGCGCCGCGAACGTCGGCGCGCTGATGGCGATGACCCGGCTGCGGCACCTGATCTTCGAGGTGATGACCGCGGACGTGAACGGTGTCGCCGCCTTCCTGACCCGCGTGCACATGCAGGGCACCGCCGACGACCTGAAGCGGTATTTCGGTGTCGCGGTGCACTACTGGCAGGTCCTGGTGCTGATCTATTACGGCGTCGGCATCATGTTCGTGTCCCTGATCGGCTGGTGGGCGTTGTCGCGGCTGCTGGAGCGGATGCGCGGCATCCCCGATGTGCACAAGTTGGACGCCTGGGAGGGGAGCAATAGCGAGCAGGGCGCCGTCGACCCGGTTCCGGTGCGTTTCGACAAGGTGCGTTTCCGTTACCCCGGTGCCCGCCAGGACGCGCTGCGCGAGGTCAGCCTGGACCTGCACGCGGGCGAGCACGTCGCGGTGACCGGGCCCAACGGCTCCGGGAAGACCACGCTGATGCTGATCTTGGCCGGCCGGGAACCGACGTCGGGCACCGTGCAGCGCCCCGGTGCCGTCGGACTGGGCAAGCTGGGCGGCACGGCCGTCGTCCTGCAGCACCCCGAAAGCCAGGTGCTGGGCACGCGGGTCGCCGACGACGTGGTCTGGGGTCTGCCACCCGGCACCAAGATCGACGTGGAACGGTTGCTGAGCGAGGTCGGCCTCGACGGGCTCGCCGAACGCGAAACCGGAAGCCTGTCCGGCGGTGAACTGCAGCGCCTGGCGCTCGCCGCGGCGATGGCCCGGGAACCGGCGTTGCTCATCGCCGACGAGGTGACCACCATGGTCGACCAGCAGGGCCGGGAAGCCTTGCTCGGCGTGCTGTCCGGCCTCACCAAACGGCACCGGACTGCCCTGGTGCACATCACGCACTACAACAACGAGGCCGAATCCGCCGAGCGCACAATCGATCTCAGCGATTCGCCGGACAACGCGGGCATGGTCGAGACCGCGGTCGCGCCCGCGAGAAACGGGACCGTCGGTCACGGTTCGCACGCGCCCGTCATCGAACTTGTCGGCGTCGGCCACGAATACGGCATCGGCACCCCGTGGGCCAAGACCGCGCTGCGCGACGTCAGCTTCGCCGTGGAGCAGGGCGACGGCGTACTGATCCACGGCGGCAACGGATCCGGCAAGTCGACCCTGGCGTGGATCATGGCGGGGCTGACCGTTCCGACGAGCGGCGCCTGTCTCATGGACGGCCAGCCCACGCACGAGCAGGTCGGCGCGGTCGCGTTGTCGTTCCAGGCGGCCAGGCTGCAGCTGATGCGGCCCCGCGTCGACCTGGAAGTGGCCTCGGCGGCGGGCTTTTCGCCCCGCGACCACGATCGCGTCGCCGCGGCGCTGGGCGTCGTGGGCCTGGATCCCACTCTGGTCAAGCGGCGGATCGACCAACTCAGCGGCGGGCAGATGCGCCGCGTCGTGCTGGCCGGACTGCTGGCCCGGTCGCCGCGCGCCCTGATTCTTGACGAGCCGCTCGCCGGGTTGGACGCCGCCAGCCAGCGGGGTCTGCTGCGACTGCTCGAGGACCTGCGCCGGGAACGGGGCCTGACGGTGGTGGTCATCTCGCACGACTTCGTCGGGCTGGAGGACCTCTGCCCGCGCACCCTGCACCTGCGCAACGGCACGCTGGAACCGGTACCGGCCGCGGCGGGGGGCATGGCATGACCACAACCTCCGCCGCGTCGCGCGGCTCGACCCGGCGCAACCCTCGCCCGGTCGTGCTGCTGGTCCCGGTGCCCGGGACCTCGACCATCCACGATCTGTGGGCCGGCACGAAACTGCTGGTCGTCTTCGGTGCATCGGTGCTGCTGACGTTCTACCCCGGCTGGATCACCATCGGGTTGGTGACGGCGCTGGTGCTCGCGGCGGCCGGCATCGCGCGCATCCCGCGCGGTGCGCTGCCGTCGGTGCCGCGGTGGCTGTGGATCGTCGTCGCGCTGGGCGGCATCACGGCCGCGCTGGCCGGCGGCAGCCCGAAGGTCTCGCTGGCCGGGCTGGAGATCGGACTCGGGGGAGCCCTGAACTTCCTGCGTATCACCGCGCTGACGGTCGTGCTGCTCGCGCTCGGGGCGATGGTGTCGTGGACCACCAACGTCGCCGAAATAGGGCCCGCGCTGGCCACTTTGGGCCGACCGCTGAAGCTGCTACGGATCCCGATCGACGAATGGGCCGTCGCGCTGGCGCTGGCCCTGCGCGCCTTCCCGATGTTGATCGACGAATTCCAGGTGCTCTACGCCGCCCGCCGGCTACGGCCCAAACGCGTACCGCGAAGCCGCAAGGCCCGCCGCCGACGGCACGCCCTGGAGCTGATCGACCTGCTGGCCGCCGCCATCACCGTGACCCTACGGCGCGCCGACGAGATGGGCGACGCGATCACCGCCCGCGGCGGCACCGGTCAGCTGTCGGCCAATCCGGCGCGGCCGAAGCTGGCGGACGGGGTCGCGATCGCGCTCGCCGTCGCGACCGGCGCGCTCGCGGTGGTGCTCGAGACGATCTTCCACACGATGCCCTAGCGTGGCCGACATTCGCCGCAGCCGCAGCATCGCGGCCCGCCCCGAACAGATCTGGGACGTCCTCGCGGACTTCGGCTCCATCAGTTCGTGGGCGACCAACGTCGACCACTCGTGCATCCTGTTCTCCGGGCCCAACGGGGGAGCCGTCGGCACCGCGCGACGGGTTCAGGTCAAACGCGACGCGCTCGCCGAACGCATCACCGAGTTCGACCCCCCGTGCGCCCTCGCCTACGACGTCGAAGGCTTGCCGCGCCGCGTGCGCCGGATGGCCAACCGCTGGACGCTGGCCGCGGAGCCGGGCGGTCTGAAGACCATCGTGACGCTGAGCAGCACGGTGGAAATCGGTTCTCGCCCAGCCCAAACGCTGGCCGAACGGGTGCTGTGCCGCTTTTTGGCGCGGCAGTCCGACGTGATGCTTGCCGGGCTCGCGACCCGATTGGAGGCTGCCCGTGCCTGATCGCCCCGATGTCGTCATCATCATGACCGACGAGGAACGCGCGGTTCCGCCGTACGAGGCTCCCGACGTCCTCGCGTGGCGCGACCGAACGTTGGCCGGGCGCAAGTGGTTCGACGATCACGGCGTCAGCTTCGCCCGGCACTACACCGGCTCGCTGGCCTGCGTGCCCAGCCGCCCAACGATTTTCACCGGGCACTATCCCGACCTGCACGGGGTCACCCAGACCGACGGCATCGGGAAGACCGCCGACGATTCCCGCATGCGCTGGCTCCGCCGGGGCGAGGTGCCCACGCTGGGCAACTGGTTCCGCGCGGCCGGATACGACACGCACTACGACGGCAAGTGGCACATCTCGCACGCCGACCTCGTCGATCCGGCGACCGGCCGTTCGCTGGCCACCAACGACGACGACGGCGTCGTCGACGCCGCGGCGGTGCGGCGCTATCTGGACGCCGATCCTCTTGCGCCGTTTGGCTTTTCGCGATGGGTGGGCCCCGAGCCGCACGGAGCGCTGCTGGCCAACGCGGGCGTTCGCCGCGACCCGCTGATCGCCGACCGCGTCGTCGCCTGGCTCACCGACCGCTACGCCCGCCGTCGCGGCGGCGACCCCGCCGCGCTGCGTCCGTTCCTGTTGGTGGCCAGCTTCGTGAACCCGCACGACATCGTGCTTTTTCCCACCTGGTCGCGGCGGGGCCCGGTGCAGCCCTCGCCCTTGGATCCGCCGCCGGTGCCCCCGGCGCCCACGGCCGGCGAGGACCTGTCGACCAAGCCGGCCGCGCAAATCGCGTTCCGCGAGGCCTACTACTCCGGCTACGGGCCGGCGCCCGCGGTCAACCGGATCTACGAGCGCAGCGCGCAGCGCTACCGCGACCTCTATTACCGGCTGCACGCCGAGGTGGACGGGCCGATCGACCGGGTCAGGCGGGCGGTCACCGAGGGCGGCTCGGCCGACGCGGTGCTGGTGCGCACCGCCGACCACGGCGACCTGCTGGGCGCACACGGTGGGCTGCACCAGAAATGGTTCAACCTGTACGACGAGGCCACCCGGGTTCCGTTCGTGATCGCCCGCACCGGTTCGGCTGCCACGCGGCCCCGCGTCGTCACCGCGCCCACGTCGCACGTCGACCTGGTGCCGACGCTGCTTTCGGCCGCCGGCATCGACGTGACGGCCGTCGCGTCCACGCTCGCCGAGTCGTTCTCGGAAGTCCACGACCTGCCGGGTCGCGACCTCATGCCCGTCGTGGACGGGGAGCGGGCCGATGACGCCCGTGCCGTCTACCTGATGACCCGCGACAACATGCTCGAGGGTGATACCGGCGCCTCGGGCCTGGCGCGGCGCCTGAAGCGGATCGTCAATCCGCCCGCGCCGCTGCGGATCCGGGTGCCCGCCTACGTCGGATCGAACTTCGAGGGATTGGTCGTCCGCGTCGACGAGGCCGCCGGGGGAGCCGGGCACCTGTGGAAGCTGGTCCGCACCTTCGACGACCCGGGTACCTGGACCGAGCCCGGGGTTCGGCACCTCACCGCCAGCGGGCTCGGCGGCGAGACCTACCGGGCGTCGCCGCTGGATGACCAATGGGAGCTGTACGACCTGACCAACGACCCGATCGAAGCCGACAACCGGTGGACCGATCCGGACCTGCAGGAGCTGCGCGGGCACCTGAGGACGCAGCTCAAGCAGGCCCGGGCCGGCTCGGTCCCGGAGCGAAACCGCCCGTGGCCCTACGCATCTCGCCGGACGCCGCAGCCGCGGCCGTCGCGCCTTGGACGCCTGGTGCGGCTTTTCGGCCGCTGAATCACACTGGCCCCGTGGGCACCATCAGCTGGGTGTTGCCCGATCCTGGAATCCGGTATCGCATGTGATACCGCATTTCAAAGTCGCCGCATGGTCTGGAGAGACTCCACACCGCCTCAGGTGCGCATCCGGTCGATGAGGTTCGAGAGGACGACGATGCTTTCGCTGCGTTCGATATCGGCGCTCGAGCGGATGCGTTCCAGTGCCGCCTCCAGGTGGCGCATATCGCGGGCCAGCACATGCAGAATCGCATCCGACGTGCCGGTGACGGTCGCCGCGCTGGCCACCTCGGGCATGTCCACCCACGCCGCCCGCAGCCGATCGGGCGCGATCGTCCCGTGGCAGAACACCTGCACGTAGGCCTCCGTCTGCCAGCCAAGGGCATTGGGGTCGACGACCGTCGTGAAGCCCTTGATCACACCGTCGTCGAGCATCCGGTCGACGCGGCGCTTGACCGCGGGCGCCGAGAGGTTCACCGTCTGGCCGATTTCCGCGAAGGTGGCCCGCGCGTTCTGGGTCAGCTCGGCGAGGATGCGCTGATCGGTCTCGTCCAGGCGGTCCATGCGTCGTCCCCTTAACAAATCGCCGTAACAGTGATCCTAGCGCAATAAATCGACCCTAGACACGCAAGAAACGTCGTTTGATTGTTTCAAGCTGCACAAATACCGTTGATCTATGACGGATTCGTTCGTTGCGGCACCCGCGCCCGCCCAGCCCGTCCGCAGGGCCCGCGCGCGCCGGTATGCGATGACGCCGCCGACGCATTTTGCCGTCGAGTACGCGATCAACCCCTGGATGGACGTCGACAGGCCCGTCGACGCCCGCGTCGCGCAGGCGCAGTGGGAGGCGTTGCGCCGGACCTATTTGCGGCTCGGTCACCGCGTGGAGGTGATTGAGCCCCGGCCCGGGCTCCCCGACATGGTCTACGCCGCCAACGGCGGGTTCATCGCGCGCGACATCGCCCTCGTCGCCCGGTTCCGATTCGCCGAGCGGGCCGGCGAGTCGGCGGCCTACGCCGCATGGATGGCATCGCTGGGCTACCGGCCCTTGTCGACCCGTCACGTCAACGAGGGGCAGGGCGATCTGCTGCTGGTCGGCGACACCGTGTTGGCCGGCTACGGCTTTCGCACCGACCGGCGCGCCCACTCGGAAATCTCCGCGGCGCTGGGCATGCCCGTCGTCTCGCTGGAGTTGGTCGATCCGCGCTTCTATCACCTCGACACCGCGCTGGCCGTCCTCGACGACCGCACGATCGCGTTCTACCCGCCGGCGTTCAGCGTGTCGGCGCGGGATCGGCTGCGTGCGATGTTTCCCGACGCGATCGCGGTCGGCAGCGCCGACGCGTACGTGCTGGGGCTCAACGTCGTGTCCGACGGCCTGCATGTCGTGCTGCCCTCGGCCGCAACGGGTTTCGCCACGCAGCTGCGCGCGGCCAGGTTCGAGCCGGTGGGGGTGGATCTGTCCGAGTTGCTCAAGGGCGGCGGTTCTGTCAAGTGCTGCACACTGGAGGTGTTCCCATGACGATCCTCGACACCGAAGCCGACCCGGTGATCGCACTGGTGGAAAGGCATGCGGCGCACAACTATTCGCCGCTCCCCGTGGTTGCGGCCAGCGCCGAGGGCGCGTGGATCACCGACGTCGACGGCCGCCGCTACCTGGATTGCCTGGCCGCCTACTCGGCGGTCAACTTCGGCCATCGCCACCCCGAGATCACCGCGACCGCCCACGCGCAGCTCGACACCCTCACGCTGGTCAGCCGCGCGTTCCATTCCGACAACCTCGGGCCGTTCTGCGCGGCGCTCGCCGGGTTGTGCGGCAAAGACATGGTGCTGCCGATGAACTCGGGCGCCGAGGCCGTGGAGAGCGCCCTCAAGGTGGCCCGCAAATGGGGCGCCGACGTCAAGGGGGTGCCGTCGGGCCGGGCGAACATCATCGTGGCCGACAACAACTTTCACGGCCGCACGATCAGCATCGTCAGCTTCTCGTCGGACCCGACGGCGCGGGACGGGTTCGGGCCCTTCACCCCCGGCTTCCGCGCGGTGCCGTTCGGCCATGCCGCGGCGCTGGCCCGGGCGATCGACGAGAACACGGTGGCGGTGCTGCTGGAGCCGATCCAGGGCGAGGCCGGCATCGTCGTCCCGCCCGACAACTACCTGCCCACCGTCCGCGCGCTGTGCAGCGAGCACAACGTGCTGCTGATCGCCGACGAGATCCAGTCGGGGCTGGCCCGCACCGGCTACACGTTCGCCTGCGACCGGTGGGGCGTGGTGCCGGACGTCTACCTGCTCGGCAAGGCGCTGGGCGGTGGCGTGGTCCCGCTGTCGGCGGTGGTCGCGGACCGCGAGATCCTGGGCGTGCTGCATCCCGGCGAACACGGCTCCACCTTCGGCGGCAACCCGCTGGCGGCCGCGATCGGCACTACCGTCGTCGCCATGCTGGAGCGCGGCGAATTCCAGGCCCGGTCGGCGGAATTGGGGGCGCACCTGCACCGCCGGCTGGGGGGCCTGATCGGCGAGGGCGTGGTGGCGGTGCGCGGCCTCGGCCTGTGGGCCGGGGTCGACGTCGATCCGGCGCTGGGCACCGGCAAGGACATCAGCCTGCGGTTGGCCCGCCGCGGCGTGCTGGTCAAGGACACCCACGGGTCGACGCTGCGGTTCGCACCGCCGCTGGTGGTCACCGAGCAGGAGATCGACTGGGCGATTGACCAGTTCGCTGCGGCATTGCGGGAGGCATGCGCATAATCAGCTGATCCAAGCAACAGGGGGGCGCACGTGCCATCCAGCTCGATCGGCCTGACGGAGCAGCTGCTGCGGCGTCGTCCCGTCGTCGGCGCGCGGGCCGCGCGCGGGGCCGCCGATCACCTCAAGCGCAGCATCGGCACGTTCCAGCTGACCATGTTCGGCGTCGGCTCGACGATCGGCACCGGGATCTTCTTCGTCATGTCTCAGGCGGTGCCCGAGGCCGGGCCCGGAGTGATCGTCTCGTTCTTGATCGCCGGCATCGCCGCCGGGCTGGCGGCCATCTGCTACGCCGAACTGGCCGCGGCGGTGCCGGTTTCGGGGTCTGCCTATTCCTACGCGTACACCACGCTGGGGGAGGTGGTCGCGATGGGCGTGGCCGCGTGCCTGCTGCTGGAGTACGGGGTGTCGACGGCCGCGGTCTCGGTCACCTGGAGCGGATACCTGAACAAGCTGCTGCACAACGCGTTCGGATTTCAGCTGCCGCACGTCCTGTCGGCGGCGCCCTGGGACTCGGAACCGGGCATCGTGAACCTGCCGGCGATCGTCCTGATCGTGATGTGCGCGCTGCTGCTGGTCCGCGGTGCCAGCGAGTCGGCCAAGGTCAACACCATCATGGTGCTCACCAAGCTCGGGGTGCTGATCATGTTCGTCATCCTCGCGTTCACGGCCTTCGACGCCGAACGGTTCAGGGACTTCGCCCCGTTCGGCGTCGCCGGCATCGGCTCGGCCGCCGGCACCATCTTCTTTTCCTACATCGGCCTGGACGCGGTGTCGACGGCGGGCGACGAGGTCAAGGATCCGCAGAAGACCATGCCGCGCGCCATCCTCGCGGCGCTGGTCACCGTCACCACCGTGTACGTCCTCGTCGCGCTGGCCGCGCTCGGCACGCAGCCGTGGCGGGACTTCGCCGCGCAGCAAGAGGCGGGGCTGGCCACGATCCTCGACAACGTCACCCACGGCAGCTGGGCCAGCACGATTCTGGCCGCCGGCGCCGTCATCTCGATCTTCTCGGTCACGCTGGTCACCATGTACGGCATGACGCGGATCCTGTTCGCCATGGGCCGCGACGGGCTGCTGCCGTCGCGATTCGCCACGGTGAATGTGCGCACCATGACCCCGGTGAGCAACACGGTGATCGTCGCGGTGGCCGCGGGGAGCCTGGCCGCCTTCGTCCCGCTCGACAAGCTGACGGACATGGTGTCCATCGGCACCCTGACGGCGTTCATCGTCGTCTCCCTCGGAGTCATCATCCTGCGCGTGCGCGAACCCGACCTGCCTCGGGCGTTCAAGGTGCCGGGTTACCCTGTCACGCCGGCCCTTTCGGTGCTCGCGTGCGGCTACATCCTGCTCAGCCTGCACTGGTATACCTGGATCGCATTCGGCGCATGGATCTGCGTGGCGTTGATCTTCTACTTCGCCTGGGGCCGCCACCACAGCGCGCTCAATGCCCCGCAGGAAACGCCGTGAGCGTGGTCGTCGGGTACCGGGCCGGCGAGGTCGGCCTGTCGGGGCTGCACCTGGGCGTGCGCGCCGCGCGGTCGCTGCGCGCGTCGCTCGTCGTGGCGACCATCGTGCCCAAGCCCTGGCTGACACCGTCGTTCGCCCGCGTGGACGCCGAGTTCGAGCAGTGGGCGGACAACCTGGCCGCGGACTCGGCGAACGAGGCCGCGCGTTTTCTCGGCGACGTGTCCGACGGCATCGACGTCGCCTACCTTCATCGCGCGCACCGATCGGTGTCGGGCGGACTGATCGAGGTCGTCGAGGAAGTCGGCGGGGAGGTGGTGGTGCTGGGCTCGTTGCCCAGCGGCGGGCCCGGTCCGGTGGTGATCGGCACCACCGCCGACTGGCTGTTGCATGCCTCGCCCGTGCCGGTCGCCATCAGCCCGCGCGAATACCGTGAGCACACAGGCGGATTGACGCGGCTCACCTGCGCCTACGCGGCCACGCCGGACTCGATCGAGGTGGTGCGCCGATGCTCCGAGGCCGCGCAGCGATTCGGGGTGCCGCTGCGGGTGATCACCTTCGCCGTGCGGGGCAAGACGATGTACCCGCCCGAGGTCGGGCTGGACGCCGAGGACCAGATCCTCGAGGCGTGGGCGTCGCAGGCGCGAGACCTGTTGGCGGGCTTGAAGACCGACGGGGTGGTCGGCGACGACGTGGCGCTGGATGTGGTGACCGGCCGCGACTGGGAAGGCGCGCTGCGCAAGGTCGACTGGCGGGACGGCGAGATCCTGGCGATGGGCACCCGGCCGCGCGACGAGATCCGCCATGTGTTCCTGGGTTCGCGGAGCGCCAAGATCATTCGCGAGAGCCCGGTGCCGGTGCTGGTGCTGCCCGGCTAGCGGCGGGCGGCGGGGTTGTCGTTGGCCAGTCCCCGCTGCGCCGAACGTGCACTGGTGGCGAAGAATCGCCGAAAATATCGCCCTGAGTGCACGTTGGGCGACGCCGCCCGAGCCGCCTGAACCCGAAGCGACGACTCAGGCCACTAGCCGATGTTTCAGCGCCGTGCAGCGGCGTTCGCCACCTCCTGCGCCTTCCTCAGGATCGCGCCGACATCGCCGCGGCCCAGGAACATTTCGTCGAAATAGCTTTTCATCGCCGTATACCCCGCCGGGAAGCCGGCGCCGGTGGGCGCGGGGATGCGGGGGCCGTTCAGCACGGCGAAGAAGGGGGTGACGTCGATGCCCTCGGCGGCCCAGTGGTCGAAGTAAACTCGCTGGGCCGACAGCACCGCGGGGATGGCCGCGCCATTGCGGCCCAGGTATTCGTTGCCTTCGCGGCTACCCATCCAGGCCAGCACCTGGCGCACCGCGTCCGGGTGCTTGGTCGCCGAATTGCCGGCCGCGGCAATGCCATTGGTGACGCTCACCCGGCCGACGGGTCCGGCCGGCATCATCGCCACGCCCCAGCGGAACCGGGCGTCGCGCGCCACCGGCTCGAGGTTGTAGGTGCCGGACTGGAACAGCGCCATCCGGCCGGCCAGAAACTGATTGCGGGAGAAGTCGCCGTTGTCGTTGGTGTCGGCGGCCGGCGGCGCGACGTGGTTGGCGTTGATCAGGCCGACCAGATAGCGGAAGGCCGCCACCGCGGCGGGGTTGTCGAAGGCGAACTCGTCGCCGCGCTGGAACACCCCGCCCGCCGAGCCGATGTAGTTCAGATAGATGCCCTGCGGGTCTTTGGCCGCGTTGTACCCCCACTGGCGCACCCGCCCGGGATCGAAACGCGGTGTGCCCGCCGCGTTTCCGTCGGCGTCGACGGTCAGCCGGGCCAGCATCGGACGCAGCGTGTCGCCCTCGCCACCAGGGCTCCACCGCAGGTCGTTGAGCTGCGCGGGATCGATCCCGGCCGCCCCGAGCAGGTCGGCGTTGTAGAACAGCGCGATCCCGGCGTCGGTCAGCTGCGGCACACCCCACAACACCCCGCGGCGGGTGAACTGGTCCACCACCGCCGGATCCCAGTCGGCGACGGCACCCGGGCCCAGCGTCTTGCCGATGTCCAGCAACCGGCCGCTGTCGGCATAGGCGGCGAGGTATGCGTTGGACACCCAGAAGATGTCGTCGACGCTGCCGCCGGCGACGTCGGTGCGCAGCGTGTCGAAATATGTGGAATACGCGACGATGTTGGGGCGCACCTCGATGTCGGGATGCGCGCGGTTGAAGGCCTCGAACGAGCGCTGGTAGGCCGCGGCGATCTGGTCGCCCCACAGCCGCACCTTGATGACGATCTTGCCGCCGTGCGGCTCGCCGGAGTAGTCCAGCAGCACCGCCATGGCGGCCAACAGCACCGCGACGAGCACCAGCGCCCCGGCGACCAGGGTGGACGAGCGAGGCCGGGTCACTTCAGCCCCGAGACCACGATCGAGGCGACGATGTGGCGCTGGAACCCGACGAACAGCGTGATCAGCGGAACGATCGCGAGCGTCGTCGCCGCCATCACCAGCGTCCACTGGGAGTTGAACCGCGACTGCAGGTCCGCGGTCGCCACGGTGAGCACCCGCCACTTGTGGCCGCTGGTGATCACCAGCGGCCACATGAAGTTGTTCCACTGCGACACCACGGTGATCAGCGCCAAGGCGGCCAGGACCGGCCGGCTGGACGGGATCACGACGTGCACGATCACGTCCAGGGTGTTGGCGCCGTCCAGGCGCGCGGCGTTGATCAGGTCGTTGGGGATGAGGCGAAAGTGCTCGCGGAGCAAGAAGATCGCGTATGGGGAGCCGAACATGAACGGCAACACCAACGCCCAGAACGTGTTGCGCAGACCCAGCTGGGCCATCATCAGATACATCGGCACCACCGTGACCGTCGCCGGCACCATCAGCGTCGCGATGTAGACCCAGAACAGCGCGTCGCGCCCCGGAAAATGCAGGCGCGCGAACGCGAATGCGGCCAGCACCGAAAAGGTGAGCTGACCCACCAGGATCACCGCGGTCATCAGCGCGGTCACCGCCGCCGCACGGCCGAACCCGGCGCCGCCCAGGTCGGCGTAGTTGGCCAGCGTGGGTGGCCGCGGCCACTGCAGCGGCGTGCCGGTGACGAACTGGTGCGCCGAGGTGAACGACGTGAGCAGGCCAAGGGCGAACGGCGCCAACGTGATCAGCGCGCCCAGCGCCAGCCCGGCATAGATGATCGAATTGGCGAGACGGCTAGATGAGGTCATAGCTGATCCGCCGCCGGAAGTACAGATGCTGCATGATGGTGACTCCGATCAGGATCACGAACAGCACCACCGCCATGACCGAGGCCCGCCCGATGGCCGCCGACCCGAAGGCCTCCGCGTAGATGCGGTGGGCCACCAGGTCGGTACGGCCGGCCGGACCGCCGCCGGTCAGGGCGTAGACCATGTCGAAAACCTGTGCGGTGCTGACGATCCCGGTCATCAGGACGAAGAACATCGTCGGGCGCAGCAGGGGCAGGGTGATGCGCCAGAACCGTTGCCACGCGGTGGCGCCATCGGTACGTGCGGCCGCGTGGATGTCGTCGGGGATGGCCAGCAGGCCGGCCAGGAACGACAGCGAGACGTAGCCGACGTTGGTCCACACCACGACGGCCGACACCAGCGGCAGCGCGAAGCTGGGGTCGGAGAGCCACCCGATGCTGTGCCCGAGCACGGCGCTGACGGCGCCGTCGGTGGGGGCCAGGATCCAGCGCCACAGCACCGCGATCGCCAGCGGGGCGCAGATCCACGGCAGCACGTACACCGTGCGGAACAGGCCGGTGCCGGGGAGGCTGCGGGCCAGCATCGACGCGGCGAGCAGCCCCAGGACCGTCTGCGCGGGAACGACGATCGCCACGAAGACGGCGGTGACCACGAGCGAGTTGCCGAAGCCGCCGTCGGCCAGCACCGAGCGCCAGTTGGCCAGGCCCACGTAGTGCAGCGGGCCCAGCAAGTCCCAGCGGTACAGGCTGAGCCAGATCACGACGAGGATGGGCAGCAGCAGAAAGGCGAGCACACCGAACAGGCTGGGGGCCAACAGGGCGTAACCCAGCGCGGTGGATCGCGGCTGCTTTTTCCGCACGGCGCTGGCCATGGAGCTAATTTAAGCGGGCGCCGCCGCGTGCGGGGGGAAGCGGTCGTTACCGTGGAGCCGTGACACCGAACCGGGGGATCGATGCCGACTTCATCGACCTGCCCCGCCACGAGCTCGCCGAAGCCGCGTTGGCGGCGGCCAAGGCGGCCGGGGCCAGCTACGCCGACCTGCGGCTTCACCGCCTCAGCACCGAGATCATCCAGCTGCGCGACGGCGAGCTGGAGACCGCCGTCGTCAGCCGCGAGGTCGGCCTGGCGGTGCGGGTGATCGTCAACGGCACGTGGGGATTCGCCTCGCACGCGGAGCTGGCGCCGCCCGTCGCGGCCGAGACCGCGCGCCGCGCCGTGCACGTGGCGACCACGCTGGCGATGCTCAACACCGAACGCGTCGAGCTCGCCGACGAGCCCGTCTACGCCGACGCCACCTGGGTGTCGAACTACCGGATCGACCCGTTCGAGGTCCCCGCGCCGGACAAGATCGCGGTGCTGGAGGAGTACTCGGGGCGCCTGCTGGGCGCCGACGGCATCGACCACGTGTCGGCGGGCCTGACCGCCGTCAAGGAGCAAACGTTCTATGCCGACACCTTCGGGTCGTCGATCACCCAGCAGCGGGTGCGGGTGTTACCGACGCTGGAGGCGGTGACGGTGGACGCCGCCGCGGGCAGCTTCGACTCGATGCGCACGCTGGCCCCGCCGATGGGACGGGGCTGGGAGGCGCTGGCCGGCGACGAGGTGTTCAACTGGACCGACGAGCTCGCGCAGCTGCCGGCGCTGCTGGCCGAGAAGGTCAAGGCGCCCAGCGTGGTGGCCGGGCCCACGGATCTGGTGATCGACCCCACCAACCTGTGGCTGACGATCCACGAATCCATCGGGCACGCAACCGAATACGACCGCGCGATCGGCTACGAGGCCGCTTACGCCGGGACGTCGTTCGCCACCCCCGACAGGCTCGGCACCATGCGCTACGGGTCGCCGGTGATGAACGTGACCGCCGACCGCACCGTCGAACACGGCTTGGCCAGCGTCGGTTACGACGACGAGGGAGTGGCCGCGCAGAGCTGGGATCTGGTGCGCGACGGGATCTTCGTCGGCTACCAGCTCGACCGGGTGTTCGCACCACGGCTGGGGCGGGCACGCTCCAACGGGTGTTCGTATGCCGACTCGCCGCATCACGTGCCGATCCAGCGGATGGCCAACGTGTCGCTGCAGCCCGGGCCCGAGGACGTCAGCACCGGCGAGCTGATTGGCCGCGTCGAGGACGGCATCTACATCGTCGGCGACAAATCCTGGTCAATCGACATGCAGCGCTACAACTTTCAGTTCACCGGCCAGCGGTTCTTCCGCATCCGCGACGGCCGGCTGGACGGCCAGCTGCGCGACGTCGCCTACCAGGCCACCACCACCGATTTCTGGAATGCGATGGAGGCCGTGGGTGGTCCGTCGACCTGGCGGCTGGGCGGGGCGTTCAACTGCGGCAAGGCCCAGCCCGGGCAGGTCGCCCCGGTCAGCCACGGCTGCCCCTCGGCGTTGTTCCGCGGCGTCAACGTGCTCAACACGGTCAGCGAGGGCGGCCGATGATCACCCCACAGCACGTCGTCAACCTCGTCCTGGAAGAGGCGGCCAAGCTCGGCGGCGCGAGCGAGACCATGGTGCTGGTCACCGACAGGGTCGAGGCGACGTTGCGCTGGGCGGGCAATTCGATGACCACCAACGGGGTTTCGGTCAATCGCAGCATCACCGTGATTTCGGTGGTGCGCCAGGGGGATAGCGCCCACATCGGGACGGTGGTGTCCGCCGAGGTGGATCCGCGGGTGATACCCGGTTTGGTGGCCGCGTCCCAGCAGGCGGCCCGCTCGGCGCCGGAGGCCGGTGACGCCGCGCCGCTGCTCTCCGGCAGCGGGGAACCCGCCGAGTGGAAGGCGCCGGTGCCCGGCACGGGGCCCCTGGTGTTCGCCGACGTCGCCGACTCGCTGAGCCGGGGCTTCCGCGGCGCCGATCGGCTGTACGGCTTTGCGCACCACAGCGTTTCGACGACGTTCCTGGCGTCGTCGACCGGGCTGCGGCGACGCTTCACTCAGCCCACCGGCGCGGTGGAGATCAACGCCAAGCGCGGCGACGCCAGCGCCTGGGCCGGCATTGGCACCGCCGATTTCGTTGACGTGCCGACCGATTCGCTGCTCGAGCAGTTGTCGATGCGGCTCGGCTGGGCCAAGCGCAACGTCGCGCTGCCCGCGGGTCGCTACGAGACGATCATGCCGCCGTCGACGGTGGCCGACATGATGATCTACCTGGCCTGGTCGATGGCGGGCCGCGGCGCGGAGGAGGGCCGCACCGCGCTGTCGGCGCCCGGCGGCGGGACGCGGGTGGGGGAGCGGCTCACCGATTTGCCGCTGACGATGTTTTCCGATCCGATGGCGCCGGGGCTGGCGTGCACGCCGTTCGTCGCGGTGAGCAACTCCTCGGAGACGGTGTCGGTGTTCGACAACGGCATGGAGCTCGCGCAGGTGGACTGGATCCGCAACGGTGTGATCAACGCGCTGGCCTACCCGCGGGCCACGGCCCACAAATTTGGCGCCGACGTCGCGGTCGCCGCCGACAACCTGGTGATGACCGGCGGGTCGGCCGAGCTCGCCGACATGATCGCGGGCACCGAGCGCGGCCTGCTGCTGACCACGCTGTGGTACATCCGCGAGGTCGACCCCACCACGCTGCTGCTCACCGGGTTGACCCGCGACGGCGTCTACCTCATCGAGGACGGCGAGGTGACCGCGGCGGTCAACAACTTCCGGTTCAACGAGAGCCCGCTGGACCTGTTGCGGCGGGCCACCGAGGCCGGGGCGAGCGAGAAGACGCTGCCGCGGGAGTGGGGGGACTGGGCCACCCGCGCGGCCATGCCGTCGCTGCGGATCCCGGACTTCTATATGTCGTCGGTGAGCCAGGCGCAATAGCCGATTGCCTTGCCGGTGGGCGCGCCCTAGCGTGTGGGGAATGCTGACCCAGTTGGTGGCCCTGTCCCCGGGCGACGGGCGTCTTGCGGGTTTGGTCCGGCGCGTGTGCGCGCAGACGTTGTCGCTGCCGCCTTTGCCATCGTTTGTCGAGGTTGCCGAGCCCGCGTCGGAGGCCGAGGCCGCCGTCGCCGAGTTCGCCGAGCAGTTCAGCGTCGACGTGTCGGCGATCACCGGCGAACAGCGAAAGCAATTGTGGAAGACATTGGGCGACAGCACCTTTAACGTCGTCATGCAGATCTACATCGCCGATTTCGTGCCGCGCGTGCGGGCCGGGCTGGAGGCGCTCGGCGTCGGTTCCGAGCACCTCGACTGGGTAACCGGCCCGGTCGCCTGGGACCACACCACCGAGCCCTCGGACGTGGTGTTCAACGACTTTTTGCCCGCCGTGGCCCGGATGCGGGCGCTGGACCCCGTCACCGCCGAGCTGGTCCGGCTGCGCGGCGCCGCCCAGCACAACTGCCGGCTGTGCAAATCGCTGCGTGAAAGCACCGCGCTGGACGCCGGTGGGTCCGAGTCGCTGTACGGCGACATCGAGGGGTACGAGGACTCAAGTCGGTTGACCCGCCGCGCTAAAGCAGCGCTGCGCTACACCGATGGGTTAATTTGGACCCCTGCGCACCTCGTCGCCGACGTTGTCGCCGAGGTGCGCTCTGGGTTTTCCGAGGCCGAGGCCGTCGAGCTCACCTTCGATGTCATGCGCAACGCCAGCAACAAGGTCGCCGTGTCGCTGGGCGCCGACGCCCCGCGCGTCGAGCAGGGCACCGAGCGGTACCTGCTCGGCGCCGACGGCCAGACGGTGTTCGATTGAGCAGCCGATGTCTTGCCTACCATTGAGACGTGTCGTTACGACGGTATAGCCCTCAACGGGGCCGGCGGTTGCGGTGGAATGAGGTGCTGTTCGAGCGCTTCGCCATGAGTCGCGTCGGCTACGTCCTCGGATCGCGCCTGGGGCCGCCCATCGATAAGTTTCTGATACCCCGGACCAATGGGCGGCTGGGCACGATGGGGATCGACAAGGTAGGTCTGGTCACGACGGCCGGCGCCAAGTCCGGGCAGCGGCGCACCCACCCGCTGGCGCTGATCGATGACGGCGAAGGATTGCTCGCGATCGGATCCAACTACGGGCGGGAGAATCATCCTGCGTGGAGCGCCAACCTCATCGCGCATCCCGAGTGCACCCTCGAGTTCAAAGGTCCGCCCGGGCCGTACCGTGCAGAGTTGCTCACCGGTGACGAGCGCGAGCGGGCGTGGGCCGCGGCCGTCGACGCCTACGCGGGCTACGAGAATTACCGAGAGCAGTGCGCGCCGCGGGAGATCCGCATCTTTCGGTTCCGGCCGGCAGCGGCCTGAGCGGCGGAGGCTAAGGTCGACGTCGGAATGCGCAAGGGGCGGTAGCTCAGTTGGTTAGAGCCGCGGACTCATAATCCGTTGGTCGCGGGTTCGAGCCCCGCCCGCCCCACAGGTTTTCGCTGGTAGAAGGCAATTGTGTCCTGTCGGATCGCTGCCGGATGCCTTCGCTCACCCGATCTGAATTATGCTGCGCCACAACATATTTAATTCCGACACCCCATAGTGTTCGCGCGCCTGTTGGGCCAACGGGTGACGGAAGTAATCAACGGCGGCTCCCCGGCGATCCGCGGTACCTACACCGAAGATGAACTGCCCTTCTACGCCAACAAATAGGGAAATCGACGTGTTGCCGATCACCGATGATGCCGGCGAAATCGCCCGCCTCGCACGGCTGTCGAACAGCAGAGCGAAATGTCGGCCGAAACGCGAGAAATCCGTCGGGGAGCGCCTAACCTTGGCTTGCACCTCGTCAGGCGGGATGCAGCGGTTGCACGTCACCGGCTAGCCACTAGAGGTGGAATTCAAATGTCGTTCGTGATCACAGTGCCGGAGATGGTGACGGCGGCGGCAGCAGACTTGGCGAATATCGGCTCGACGGTCAGCTCGGCCAGCGCGGCGGCAGCAGCGCCCATGACGGGGATGTTGGCGGCCGGTGCTGATGACGTGTCGTTCGCTATCGCATCCTTGTTCTCCGGCTACGGGGCGGAATATCAGGCGGTGAGCAAGGCGGCCGCGGCGTTTCATAGCCAGTTTGTGCAAAGCCTCACTTCGGGTGCGTTCGCTTATGCCAGCGCCGAGGCCGCGAATGTCCAGCACGTCCTGGCTGGCGCGCTCGACCCGGCGTCTGCGGCGGCGGTCGATCCCATCCAGATGCTCACAGGGCGCCCGCTGATCGGCAACGGCGTCAACGCGGCGCCCGGGAGCGGGGCAAACGGAGGGAACGGTGGCTGGCTGATCGGTAACGGCGGTGCCGGCGGGTCAGGAGCGAACGCCGCGGCCGGTGCCGGCCACAACGGGGGCAACGGTGGGGCCGCCGGGCTGATCGGCACGGGCGGCGCGGGCGGCGCCGGCGGCAGCGGCGCCACCAACGGCGGCGGCGGCGGCACGGGCGGCGCCGGCGGGCTATTCGGTGCCGGTGGCGCCGGTGGCGCCGGCGGACAGGGCACCGGCGGGACCGGCGGGGCCGGCGGGGTCGGCGGCGCCGGGCTGTTCAATGCCGGCGGGGCCGGCGGGGCCGGCGGCCAAGGCAGCACCACCGGCGGAATCGGCGGGGCCGGCGGCGTCGGGCTGTTCGCAAGCGGTGGCGCCGGCGGCGCCGGTGGGGTCGCCGGGCTCGGCGGCACGGGCGGGACCGGCGGGGCCGGCGGTGCCGCCATGTTCTTCGGGGACGGCGGTGCCGGCGGCGCTGGGGGGGAGTCGAACCTCACCAGCCACGGCGGGGACGGCGGGGCCGGCGGTGCCGGCGGCCTGCTTGGCGGTGCCGGCGGGCACGGCGGCTCCGGCGGGTTCGGCCCGACTACCGGCGGGAACGGTGGGCCCGGCGGTGCCGCCGCGTTCTTCGGTGCCGGCGGGGCCGGCGGTTCCGGCGGGCTGGCCACCGCTGGCACTGGCGGTGCCGGCGGGTCCGGCGGCAACGCCGGCATGATCTTTGGTACCGGAGGGGCCGGCGGCGCCGGCATGAACGGCGCGCTCGCCGGCGGGATCGGCGGTGCCGGCGGCAAGAGTGGGCTGATCGGCAACGGCGGTGAAGGCGGCGCCGGCGGGTTCTCCGGCGGTGGTACCGGCGGTAACGGCGGTACCGGCGGCACCGCGACGATTGGCGTCGGTGGTAATGGCGGCAACCCCGGGCTTGGGCTTGGGGGTTCGGGGGCGGGCACAGGCGGCGCCGCCGGCACCGGGCTGATCCCCGGCTCGTATGCGGGCGGGCTGCAACCAGGGCCTGGGGCGCCGGCCGGGCCCGTCCAGATGCTCACAGGGCGCCCGCTGGTCGGCAACGGCGTCCCCGGGGCCCCGGGGACCGGGGCAAACGGCGGGAACGCTGGGTGGCTGATCGGCAGCGGCGGGGCCGGCGGGTCGGGAGCGATCTCGAGCGGGGTCGGCCAAAATGGCGGCGACGGCGGGGCCGCTGGGCTGTTCGGCACCGGCGGCGCCGGCGGAACCGGCGGACGGGGCTCCACCAGCGGCGGGATCGGCGGGAACGGCGGCGCCGGTGGGTTGTTTGGTACTGGCGGCACCGGTGGCGTCGGTGGGCTCGGCTCGGGTGGTAGCGGCGGGTCCGGCGGGTCCGGCGGTGCTGGGATGTTCAACGGCGGCGCCGGAGGCTCCGGCGGGGTGGGCTCGGTCACCGGCGGGAACGGCGGCGCCGGCGGCGCTGCGCTGTTCGATGCCGGCGGGTCCGGCGGGTCCGGCGGGATGGGCAACAACGGCGCCGGCGGGTCCGGCGGGTCGGGCGGGGCCACGACGTACTTCGGCGCCGGCGGCGGCGGCGGCTCAGGAGGTTCGGGCGGAACCATCGGCGGGAACGGCGGGGCCGGTGGCGCCGGCGGCTCGCTTGGCGGTGCCGGCGGGGACGGCGGCTCAGGCGGCTTCGGCGGTACCACCGGCGGGAGCGGCGGGACCGGCGCAGCCGCGATGCTTTTCGGTGTCGGCGGAGACGGCGGCGCCGGCGGGAGCGGCGGGTCCGGCGGGTCCGGCGGGGCCGGTGGCGACGCTGGCACGGTCTTCGGTACCGGCGGTGGCGGCGGCGCTGGCGGGCAAGGCAACGGCAACATCGGTGGCAACGGCGCTAACGGCGGCAAGAGTGGGCTGATCGGTAACGGCGGTGATGGCGGGAGCGGCGGCACCGGCGCGACCACCGGTGGTAACGGCGGTGACGGCGGCACCGCGCTGACTGGCGTCGGTGGTGACGGCGGCAATGCGGGGCTTGGCATTAGTGTCGCGCCGGGTAATCCCGGCACCGGCGGCGACGGGTTGGTCCCAGGGAATGACGGGTTGACGTAGCCGGTGGCGCCGGTCACCGAGGTCGAGATGCCCGCGGGCAGTTTGGGCCGATCGTCCGGGTCGGGCCGTGAGTTCAGGACCGGCGTGTCGTAGTGCTCAGCAAATCGCGGCTCACCACCGATATGGTCGCCACCGCCCCCGGACTGCCGAGAACCTCGAACAGGACCTGCTTGGGGTTTTACTTGCTGTTCTCGATGGAGTCGGCGCGCGGCCACGACACCACGTCATTGGAGCCGAAGATGCCGTGCAGCCGGTACACGCCGAAGCCCGCGACCGCCACGACGAGCACCGCCACGATCACCGTCCATCGTCGCCTGATCACGCTACCGATCGAAAACCTCTTCACCCCTGCGCCTTTCGATTGCGGGTGACGCGGTTTTCAGCCGATGCCCACCCACAGCTGAGCCGACCACGACCACATGGGCGTCCGACGAGGCAGAGCCGGGGGAGGGTGGATCGCCTGCGCCGCGACGTTGAGGCCGACGCGGTGACGTATTCGGCGCCGGCCCCGGGACCGGTCATGGGAAGGAATCCGATGACCTCGGTCCCGATGGCCGGATCTTCGACGCCGGGGCCGTGGTCGACGACTGTTCCGGCCAGGTCGAGGCCCAACGTGTGAGGGAAGCGCACGGGCAAGATCTCGTCCATCGCTCCTGCCCGTAACGACCTGTCGAACGGGTTGAACGCCGTCGCCGCGACGGCAACGAGCACTTCCCGGGGTCGGGCCGCGGCGTCGGGGCCTCTTCGTAGCGCAAGACGTCGACGCCGCCGTACTCGTGAAAACCGATGGCCTTCATAGCATTTTCTCCTCGTGCTGGAAGGGTCGGGGCTTCAGCTGGCGAGGCGGCCACCCACGACCACCGTGGCTCCGCGTGCTCGCTGGCCGGCGATCGAGTCGTGGGATGCCGTTGCCCGACGCCTTTCGGCACTCGCCGGGCCACAGGTAGGAAGACGTCGGATTGCCGTGGATCTACGATCAATCAGCGCCGCGGGTCCTGGCCGTTACCGGGACTCGACGCCATCCGCCGCGATGCTGCGGGGAGGCGGTGGTTGCTGTGAGCGTGGCTTCTTCAGGAAGCGATGGATGGCTTCGTAGGCATGCTGTTGTATTGCGGCGTCCTTGAAGTCACCGACGATCTCCGACTGATCCACGAGGGGCCCGGTGACGGCGCCCGATCGGCTGGCGTAGAACACCCCGCTGCGCAACTGTTCGTCGGTCACTCCATCGACCAGCCGCTGGGCGCCCGTCTCCAACCGGTGTCCGCGCCCCAGCGCGGGAAGAACGTAGGGCAGCAGAAGATGATTCATCACGGCCCGAGTGAGCGGGCCCATGTCGCGCAAGGCGTCCGTTCCCGCGGTGTTGCCCGGGCTCACGGTGAGCAGCCGCAGGCCGGGATGCATTCGCGCCAGTGCCGACATCCACAACGCACCAAGGTATTTCACCTGCCCGTAAGCGAGGAACGTGTTGAACTTCCGCTGTTCGAAGAACGAACCGTCGATGACGCTGGCGAACTCCTCCACCGAGTGGCTCGTGAACGTGGGCCGCGGCATCCCCATCGAGGGAACACCACGCGCGGCTTCGCTACCCACCAGGACCGCGGTGTTGGTCAACGCCCCAGCAGCGAGGAGATTCTCGAGCAGTACAACGTGACCCAGTACGTTGGAACCGAAGACATGCGTGACGCCATCAGCGGTGAGCGCCAGCGGTGTTGGGCCGCCGGTGCCGCCGGCGTTCATGACGACCGAATGCAGTTCGCCATCCAACGTGCTCAGCGCTGACCTCACCGAGTCCAAATCGGTCAGGTCCATTCGAAGAACCGTGAAGATGGACCTGCCCGTGAGGCGCTCCAGATCGGCGGCCGCGGACCGGCCGCTGTCCGTGTTGCGACACGCCAGATAGATCCCGTCGAAATCGCCGGCAAGAGCGAGTTGGCGCGCCACCTCCTTACCGAGCCCAACGTTGGCACCAGTGATCAGAACCGCCTTGGAAGATGTCGCAGCCATGCTGTCATTTCCTTTCGATAAAGACTTCGCGCCGGCATGAGATGGTCAGGCGGCTTCGTCATCTTTGTAGGGGAAGCTTCATCATCGTACCTCTATTTTGTATCCTGCACTACATAATCATGCTGAACACCTTATTGTCAACCGCTAGATCATCCGACTTAGATGTCTGTTGCTAGAGTTTAACGTGCTGTAGCGAAGGGCATTTCGACGATCGCTCAGAAGGACTAGACGCACCGCGGCGAAGCAACGCCACGCCGTAGCAGCGGCAGCGGCAGCGGTTATTACATCGCGTTCTGTAGTATGTGCTTCACAATTGTGTCACGTTGGAGTTAACCTGACTTCAGGGTTGCCACGAGCAGGTCTGCGCAGGGCGCCGGGTAAGGCTCCGGTCGGGTTTCGCGCGCCGCGAGCACCACGCAGGAGAACGACGGACAGCATGAGACGAATCGGAAGGGGGATCAGGGCAGCGGGGCCCGCAGCGACGGACCTCGCCAGACCTGGCGAAAGTGTGATGGCAGCAAACGAATCGGTCACCGAGCCGCGACGGCTCACCCCCAAGGGACGGGCCACGCGGGAGCGGATCGTTGCGACAGCAGCGCAACTGATGTACGACCACGGTGTTGCCGGCACCAGTCTCGGGGACGTCCAGAAGGCGGCGGGCGTTGGCGTTTCGCAGGTATATCACTACTTCGGGGACAAGGATTCACTGATCAGGGCTGTCATCGCGCACCGCATCCACGCACTCCTGGCAACGCTCGGCGGGCTGGACAGCATGGAGGGGTTGCGCGCCTGGCGAGACTTCCTCGTTGACACGCTCGGCCAGCGGAACTGTGAGGGCGGCTGCCCGGTCGGGTCGCTGGCCGGTGAGCTGGCCGAGCCCTTCCCGCAGTGTCGAGCTGACCTCGCCGGTGGATTCGACCAGTGGGAAGCGGCGATCCGCGAGGGCCTACAGGCCATGTGCGACCGGGGCGATCTGCGCCGCAAGGCCAACCCCGACCGCCTGGCGACTGCGCTGTTGGCCGCGGTCGAAGGCGGCATGCTGCTCGCGCAGGTTCGCCGCGACACCGCTCCTCTCGAAACGGCACTCGATGAGGTCCTCGATCGCATCGAGGAGCTCAGGCCCCGACGCGCGCCGGCCCGTCGGTAAGCCAGGCAACGTTGCCTCTCGTTCGTCGGCTGCCGCGGTGACTCCTAGGCGCCACAAAGGAATGGGTTACCGCGAACGTCTGCGGTTGCCGGCGCGAACGCTGTGCACGTCGATACGGATCGATGAACCATCCCGCGTTTGATGCGGACCTCGTTAAACCTTGCTGTCGAACTTGCGCTTTTATCGCCGGGCATCACCGTGCCCGGGATTGTGCCCAGACCCCGCAAGGCACTTCGTATGGCTTCGGCGATGGATGCAGTCACCCGGTCTTCGAGCCGCCGAGAGCCACGGCATCCCTGCGCTTGATCTCGTCCAAGCCGTCTGATGTGTTCAACGGTCAAGGCCCCGACGTCCACCGATAACCGCAGACAGCGCGACCTTCTGTGCCGCCCACAAACCACGCGCTGTGCGTTATACAAATCACACAACGTGCGTTATGCTCGGCCGGTGGCGCAACTAACATTCCAGCGCGCTCGTACCGAGGAAGAGAAGCGCCAACGTGCGGAGGCCTTGGTGGAAGCCGCACGCTCGCTGGCAATGGAAACGGGCGTCGCGTCGGTCACCCTGACCGCGGTCGCCAACCGCGCCGGAATTCACTATTCGGCCGTACGCCGCTACTTCACCTCGTACAAGGAAGTCCTGCTGCATCTGTCCGCCGAGGGCTGGGTGCGGTGGTCCAACGTCGTGTCGGAGAAGCTGGCCGAGCCCGGCGCGAAGTCGCCCTCGCGCATCGCCGAGACATTGGCTGAAGCCCTGGCCGAGGACCCGTTGTTCTGCGACCTGCTTGCCAACCTGCACCTGCACCTGGAACACGAGGTGAACGCTGAGCGGGTCATCGAGGTCAGGCGGATCAGTACCGCGGCCACACTCTCGCTGGCCGATTCGATCGGGAGCGCGCTGCCCGAACTCGGGCGATCGGGCTCACTCGACATCCTGTTGGCGGCGTACTCGCTCGCGGCCACGCTGTGGCAGGTCGCGAACCCGCCGGCGCATCTGACCGTTGTGTACGCCGAAGAGCCGGAAGTGGTTCCGCCCGAATGGAATCTGGACTTCGCATCCGCGCTTACCCGCCTGTTGACGGCCACGTGCGTCGGCCTCATCGCGGAATCCTCATGAACTCAGATAGGAGGCCGGATCGCTTGGCTTGGCGAACTGCAACCGGTGAAGACGGTCCCGAGCTCTCCGAACGTCCGGGTCCGGAACCGACCGCGCAACCCCCCACCGCGACCAGCGTGCCGCCGGATACCAAGCGCCGCAGCGACGCCCGGGTCAAGGAAGGCAGCCGAAGGGGGACTGCGGTGACTGAGCCAAGGACTGAACCGCTACAGACGCAGGGCTCCGCCGGCAGCGAGGGCAATAAGGTCGCCCCGCAGCGCGCTGGGAAAAAGGGGTTTTTGGGGCGTTTCTGGTTGGTGCTTACGATCGCAGCGGTCGTCGCGGTGTCGGGGTTCGTCGTATACCGATTGCACGGCGTCTTCGGCGTTCACAGCGGTTCATTCGGTGGCGGCACCTCGGGCGAGGTCCTCGACCAATTCAACGCCAAGACGATCACGCTCGAGGTCTGGGGCTCACCGGGCAGCACGGCAACCATCAACTACCTCGACGAAAACACCCATCCGCAGCAGGCACTGAACGTGCCCTTGCCCTGGAGCAAAGTATTGAGTTCAACGAAGCCCGGCATCCCGGCAAACATGGTGGCGCAAGGAGACGGCAGTTGGATCGCCTGTCGATTCGTCGTGAATAACCACGACGGCCGCGGTGACGTCATCAAGGCGCCGAATCGCTCAGATTCCAACGAAAACGTGAACCCCTTCGTCTACTGCCTGGACAAGTCCGCATGAGCGAGCGAAGCGAGGCTCCGCCGCGCGTCGATCAGCCGCTGATCCCGCCGTTCCTGCCGCGGATGATCCATCGGCTTGCCCTACCGATCGTCCTGGTGTGGTTGGGCATTGTCTTCGTCACCAACACCGTCTCGCCGCAGCTGGAGGCCGTCTCCAAAAAACACTCGGTGTCGATGAGTCCGACTGACGCGGCATCCTTTCAGTCGATGATGAAGGTCGGGTCGACGTTCAAAGAGTTCAACTCCGACAACTCGGCCATGATCTTGCTGGAGGGGGACAAGCCGCTCGGGGAGGAGGCGCACCGCTACTACGACGAGATCGTCAGACGCGTCGAGCAAGACACGAAACACGTTCAGCACGTTCAAGATTTTTGGAGTGACCCGCTGACCGCGGCGGGTTCCCAGAGCCACGATCAAAAGGCCGCGTACGTCCAGGTTTACCTCGCCGGCAACATGGGCGGCGGGCAGGCGAGCGAGTCTGCCCTGGCCCTCCGCAAGATCGTGGACTCGGTGCCAGCGCCGCCGGGGATCAAGGCGTACGTCACCGGCGCGGGTCCGCTGTTCGCCGATCAGTCCCATGCGGGCGAGAAGGGCGTCGCGGTCGTCACACTTATCACTTTCTTGGTGATCGTGGTGATGCTGCTGTTCGTCTACCGCTCGGTCACGACCATGCTGATCATGCTGGCGATGGTGTTCGTCGAGCTGGCCGCGGCTCGAGGCGTCGTCGCGACGCTCGCCAACTACGAGATCATCGGACTCTCCACGTTCGCCAACAATTTGTTGGTGTTGATGGCGATCGCTGCCGGAACGGACTACGCGATTTTTGTGGTCGGCCGCTACCACGAGGCCCGCGGTCTGGGGGAGACTCGCGAAGAAGCCTTCTACACCATGTTCCATAGCACCGCGCATGTCGTGCTCGGGTCGGGCCTGACTATCGCCGGCGCGATGTACTGCCTGAGCTTCTGCCGATTGCCGTATTTCCAGTCATTGGGCGCACCGTGCGCCATTGGCATGTTGGTAGCGGTGATCGCGGCGTTGACCCTGGGGCCTGCGGTGCTGACCGTGGCGTCGTTCTTCAAGCTCATGGATCCGAAGCGCAAGCTGGCGACCCGGGGCTGGCGTCGCATCGGCACCGCGGTCGTCCGCTGGCCCGCACCGGTTCTCGCGGTGACCATCGGGGTCGCGTTGGTTGGTCTGCTCGCCCTGCCCGGTTACAAGACGGACTACGACAACCGCCACTTCCTGCCGGCGGACACCCCGGCCAATGTCGGTTATGCCGCCGCGGACCGGCACTTCGACCAGGCTCGGCTCAATCCTGAGCTGTTGATGATCGAGACCGATCACGACCTGCGCAACCCGGCCGACTTCCTGATCCTGGACAAGGTCGCCAAGGCGGTGTTCCACATCCCCGGCATCGGCCGGGTGCAGACCATCACGCGACCGTTGGGCACGCCGCTCGACCACAGCACCCTCGGTTTTCAGATGAGTGCACAAGCCGCAGGGCGGATCCAGACCCAGCACTATCAAGACGAACAGGCGCAGAACCTGCTCAAGCAGGCGGACGAGCTGCGCAAGACGATGGCAACGCTGCATGAGCAGATGCAGGTGACCCAGGACCTCAGTAACACGACGCACGAAACCACCAGGCTCACAAAAGAAACCGTGAAGATCACCGAGGCATTGCGCGACGACATCGCCAACTTCGACGACTTCTTCCGGCCGATCCGCAGCTTCTTCTACTGGGAGAGGCACTGCTATGACATTCCGGTCTGCTGGGCGCTACGGTCGGTCTTCAACGCGCTCGACGGCATCGACCAGGTGGCTCAGAACATCGTGGAGCTCAGCGCGAATCTGGACAAGTTGGATCGGATCCAGCCGAAGCTGGTGGCGTTGATACCGCCGCAGATCGAGAGTCAGCAGCACAACCTCGACACCATCATGTCGAACTATGCGACCACGATGGGTCTTAACGAACAGACGAGAGCGCAGTCCGACAACGCCACCGCACAAGGCGATGCCTTCGATAAAGCAAAAAATGACGACACGTTCTACCTTCCGCCGGAGGCGTTCAAGAGCCCGGATTTCGCACGGGGTCTCAAACAGTTCATCTCGCCGGATGGGCACGCCGTCCGGTTGATCATCTCCCATGAAGGCGACCCGGCGACTCCTGAAGGCATCAGCCACATCGAACCGATCAAGCAGGCCGTGCACGAGGCGATGAAGGGCACGCCCTGGGAGGGCGCCAAGGTCTACCTCGGCGGTACCGCCGCGACGTACAAGGACATGCACGACGGCTCCAACATCGACCTGATGATCGCCGGAATTGCCGCAGCCACACTGATTTTCATCATCATGCTGGTGATCACTCGAAGCGCTGTGGCGGCCTTTGTGATCGTCGGTACGGTTTTGCTGTCACTAGGCGCCTCATTCGGACTCTCCGTGCTCCTATGGCAGTACATCTTGGGCATGAAGTTGCACTGGATGGTGCTGGCGATGGCGATCATCCTGCTGCTGGCGGTCGGCTCGGACTACAACCTGCTGTTGATATCGCGGTTCAAGGAGGAAATCCACGCCGGGCTCAAAACCGGGACGATCCGCGCGATGGCCGGTTCGGGCTCGGTGGTGACCTCCGCCGGTCTGGTGTTCGCCGCGACCATGGCCACGTTCATGTTCAGCCCGTTGCTGGTGATGGCCCAGGTGGGTACGACGATCGCGCTCGGTCTCTTGTTCGACACCTTGATCGTGCGGTCGTTCATGACGCCGTCGCTGGCCACGTTGCTCGGCCGCTGGTTCTGGTGGCCGCAGCACGTGCGTCCACGGCCTGCGAGCACCATGCTGCGACCGTACGGACCGCGTCCCGCCGTGCGCGATTTGCTCCTCAAGGACGTCGAGGAGCGCCCGGCGGGCGGAGTGGTTCAGCCGCGCTGATCTTACGTGGCGCGCGAGTGTCGAGATTAGCGACTTGATCTGTCCCGATCAGTTGTATCGGAACAAGACCCGGGGTAGTTCAGCGGCCATCTCGGCTAGTTCAGCGGAGGCACGGTGATGCTCGTTGGATTCGCCGCGCTAGTACTGTCAAGGGCCTTTGCGCAGCGCTTCTATTGCGGTGTCGAGGTCTCGGAGCGCTTGCTGGACAAGCTTGGTCATGGATTTCCGATTTCCGGGTTGCAGCCAACTTTGGAAGGCATCGGCGAAGGCGAGTGCGCCGAAGTTGGCGGCCAGGTTCGCGACAGGCGGTTTTACCCCGCGCGCGACCAGCGCATCAGCTATCGCCGTTGTCAGGGCGGCGGCTTTGAGCAGGTCTCGCTCTTTGAGTTCGGGATTGGCGTCGATGACGGCTTGACGTTTTGCCACAAGTTCGCGGCGATGGTCTGTGAAGCCAGCGGCGAACGCGGTCAGTGCGGCCGCGATCGCTTCCATGGGGCCGGCTTCGTCGGGCGCACCGGCGATGGCGTCGGCGAACATGCCGCGGTAGGCATCCTGGCCGCGGAATAGAATCTCGCGTTTGTCGGCGAAGTGACGAAAGAACGTCCGTTTGGTCAATCCCGCGCGCTCAGCGATCTCGACGACCGTGACGTCCTCATATCCGCGCTCGGCGAACAATTCCACGGCCGCGGCTCCCAATCGCTCGGCCGCGTTGGGTTCCCACCGACTCATATCCGCATTCTAAAGCGGGAAGACGTAGTGATGACACCAAGTGCCGTATTGATGTAGTGTGATGACACCTGGTGCCGTGCTGTCGGCGCCGGAATATGACCCCCTGCGCAGACAGGAATCGGAATGAAGGATCTTCGCGCAGCCTACGAACAGTACGCACTCGTGACAGGGGCGTCCTCAGGCAGTCCTGGTCCTCTCGCCTGGGATGGCTGCTCGGCCGCGCTCTCATCGAGACCGCGCCGCATGGGCCATGAGGCGGAAATAGCCTCTACTGCAGCGTATTTCGAGAGGAGTCATCCCTTGCGCATTCCAGGCATGCCAGTCGATATCCCTGACGAAATGCTCTCGGCAGTGCTCCGGCCCGAATTCGACACTCTGGCACCGGTCGAAGTCTTCCCCGGGGTAGCGAGTCATCTGGATCGACCGTACGCCACTCGCATCGGATTTCGGCAACTCACCATGGATCTGCACATCCCGCACCATCCTGCGGCCACACCGGTTCCCGTGATCGTGTACGCACATCCGGGAGGCTTTTTCACCGGCATCAAGCAAATGGGCCCATGGCGATTTCTGCTCGAGGCTGGGTTGGCGGTGGTGTCGGTCCAGTACCGGCTCAGTGGCGAGGCCGTCTTTCCTGCGGCCATCCAAGATGTCGCTACGGCCGTGCGCTGGGTGCGGACCAACGCCGATCGCTACAGCTTGGATTCTGAGCGCATCGTGGGCTTCGGTTCCAGCGCAGGCGCCTACCTCATCAGCGCCGTTGCGCTCGCCGAAGACGACAGCGACCTGGTGAGCAGCACCGAACCCTCTTCGGAGGTGTCCTGCGGTCTGACCGCGGTCGTGGAGCACTACGGACCCACCGATTTCCTCAAACACGATGAGGACGCACACCCCGACGCCATCGAACGAATGCACGGTCCGGACACCACACTGGCGCGCTTCTTCGGATTCGTGCCATCCAGCCAACCGCAGGTGGTGGAGCGGGGAAACCTGTGTCGCCTGGCACATCCCGGCGCGCCACCCTTCCTGATCGCTCACGGGGACAGGGATCGTCGCGTCGGCATCGAGCAGAGCCGGCGCCTGCATCGCGCACTCACAGCCGTGGGGGTCCGGGCGGACCTGGTGGAGATCGTCGGCGGCGACCACGGGTCTGCTCACTTCAACGCGGCTCCGCTGCATCACAGAACGTTGGCATTCCTCGAATCTGTTCTGGCAATGCCCCTATCCCGTTGACACACGACACCACTAATCGGAGAACTCACATGCCCACGATGAAGCGAATTCAGTACCACCGTTACGGTGGACCGGACGTCATGCGGCTCGAAGGCTTCGAGCCCAGGAGACTCGGCGCCGACGATGTTCTCGTCCGGGTGCGCGCGGCCGCTGCTAACCCGATGGACTTCGGGATCCGAAACGGCGCGATGAGGATGGTGACCGGCCGAACCTTCCCACGTGGGATGGGCTACGACTTCGCCGGCATCGTCGAGGCTGTCGGCGACGACGTGACCCGGCTGCGTGTGGGTGACGAAGTGCTCGGGGGACCGCCGATGAAGTGGTCAGGCGCGTTCGCCGACGTGGTCGTCGCCGAAGAGAAGGGTGTCGTCACGAAGCCCGCTGCCTTGACATTCGAGGCGGCGGCCGCCGTTCCCACTGTCGGTCTTACCGCGTACCAAGCCCTGTTCAATGAAGGGAAGATGCAGCGTGGCGAGTCGGTGTTCGTGCACGGATGCCTTGGGGGAGTGGGTCGCTCGGCGGTACAACTCGCGTTGGCGCACGGGGCGGCCGTGGCGGGAAGCTGCCGGGCCGGCTCGGCGGACGAGGCGCGCGAGCTCGGTATCGATCCGATCGTCGACTTCGACTTCGATCCCACCGCCCTCACACGCCGATTCGATGTCGTCCTGGACACCGCCGGCACGTTACCGGTCAGAGATGCCCGAAAGATGTTGACGACCAACGGTCGTATCGTCAGCGTCAAGCCGAGTCCAGCGAACATCGTCAGGAGCGTCCTGCCTGGCCCATTCCACGTCGTGATCGCCAAGGCGGTGACAACCGATATCGAGGCGGTCGCGAGGGCCGCCGGCGAAGGGGTGCTGCGGCTACCCATCGCCAAAACGGTGCCACTATCGCAAGCAATCTCAGCCCTTACGCAACTCGAACAAAACGGATTCGCCAAGCGGGGCAAGCTCATTATTGTGCCTGGCTGAGCCGGCCGGCCAGCAACACCAGGCGCCCCGCATCCGACGTCTGCGACCTAACAGCAACAGCATGGATGACCGTGAGGAGGTGAGCCCGCCGTAGTGGTCCAGTCGTTGTTCGACTCTGTTGCCCGGTGTTCGGGCAAGGAAGAATCGACAACGACATGGCATCGAACAAGCGCCGGCGGCATACGCCGGATCAGATCATCCGCAAGCTCACCGAGGGCAACAAGCTCCTTGCGTCGGGTCAGGAACTGCCCGCGGTGTGCCGGCACCTGGAGATCGCTGAGTCGACGTGGCATCGCTGGATGCCCAGTACGGCGGCATGAAGGCCAATGAGGCCAAGCGGCTCAAGGAACTCGAAGCCGAAAACGCCCGCCTGAAGAAGTTGGTCGCCAACCAGGCCCTCGACATCGACATGCTCAAGGAGATTTCGGGGTGTCGCAACGCCGCGCCTGCACCGTGGTCGGCATCCACCGCTCCACCATGCGCCTGACGCCACCGCCGATCACCACAGAGGAAGCTGAGCTGCGTGCGTGGCTGCTCCGGTTCTCCACCGACCGGCCCCTGCTGGGGGTGGCGCGGCCAAATGGCCCGCCGGGACGGCTGGCAGGTCAACGACAAGCGCATCCGCCGACTGTGGCGCGAGGAGGGCCTGCGGGTCGCTCAGCGTCGCGGGAAGAAGCGGTTGACCGGCATCGGTGTCGCCGTGGGCGCGATGTCACCGACTCGTCCGAACGTGATCTGGGCGATGGACTTTCAATTCGACACGACCGCCGATGGCCGCACGCTGAAGATGCTCAACGTCATCGACGAATTCACCCGCGAAGCCCTCGCGATCGAGGTTGATCGCTGCATCAACGCCGATGGTGTCGTCGAGGTGTTGGATCGGCTGGCCCTCACCCACGGAGCGCCGCACTATGTGCGCTTCGACAACGGTCCCGAATTCGTGGCGCACGCCGTCAGCGATTGGTGTCGATTCCACAGTGCCGCCGCTTTTCATCGATCCTGGCTCGCCGTGGCAGAACGCCTGGATCGAATCGTTCAACGGCAGGCTCCGTGATGAACTGCTCAACGCGTGGCGCTTTGACTCGCTGCTGGAGGCCCGCGTGATCATCGAAGACTGGTGCTGCGATTACAACGCCAACAGACCCACTCCGCCCACGACGACCTCACCCCGGCCGAGTTCGCTCTACAGTGACCACGACCCACCGACCCCAAAGCCGCATAGCGACTGGACCACCAAACGGGTCCCCCTCAAGCGGAATCGTCCGGATCTGCGGTTCTCTAATCCGTAGGTCGCGGGTTCAAGCCCCGGCCGCCCCACTCAGCCGCCGTTCGGCTGCTCGTGGGGAAAGCCGGAATCAGTTGCCGGCGACGGCCTGCACCAGCATGGTCGCGGAAGGACTCGACAACACCCAGTTACCGTTTTTGTTGACAAACATGAGGGGCTTCGTGACCGGTGCCGACAGCTTTGGCCCCGACACGGCCACATCGGACATGACCGTAGTCGGACCGTTCTGTTGGATGTTGGAGACGACAAACGACAACGGGAGCTGCCCGTTCCGGTAGGCCACTCTCAGCTCGTGGTCCATCTGATGGCCCTCGCCCGACCCGATGCCGCCTTCGACGAGACCATCTTTGGTCCTATATGACACGCCCGGATTGGAAAGGTCGTTGAGGATGCCAGTCAACTGGTCAGCGGTCGGCAGGTTCATAGTCGACGCGGGCTGCGGCGGATCCTGTGGTAGCGGCGCGCCGACTGAGGCCAGTTGAACCCGAGGCAGGCCCGCAGGCGCAACACCCGATGCGCTGGACGCCAGTGCGGCGGCGCCGCCGCCAACGACTGCCAGTGCAGCAGCGCTGACGGCAATGGATTTCATGGATTTCATGGTTCTCCCTGTTTTGCGCATGGACGTGCGGGACTGTTCCCCGCCTCTTATGCCGACAATGTGTACTGGGCACATAGTGCATCAATATGTGGGCCCAAAACTGCTCTGTATCAATCGGTATCAACCTGTTAGGAAACTGTAGTGCCGCTCCTCATCCCCGGCTCATGACGAAACCTCGCCGCGATAATGGGCTAGCTGGGCAGAGTGTTCGTCGAGCAGTCGCGGTGACCCGCCGCACCGTCGGGTGGGCAAGACACCGCCGGCCCTCGGTGGCGCCAGTAGTCGGTCGAGCTTGTGCGGCGCGTCCGGACATTGGCGGTGGGACGTCATGGCCGGCGGCGCTGCGCAACATGCCGGCTAAAACGCGTCCGTACCAAGTGAGCATGACGACGGGTTGGTCACAGCGCAAAGCGGCCGGTGCGGTGTCCGGAAGCCACTTGGCTGAGAAACGACCCCGGATGATTTGCGGCGCCGTGCGGGCGCGTCGATTCCGCGCTGAATGTTTGCGCCGGCCAGGAAAGCGGGTATTTTCCGCATCGTCATGAAAGGACAGCGATGACCCTGCGCCCCAAGGATGACGCGCCTGATCACGGCGCCGACGACTACGACTCCAAACCCGAGGGCAACGATGCGCCCGTTGTGCCCGAGGAGGGTGAGGGGCCGATTCCCCCGGTGGCCGGCGAACCCCGACCGCCCATCGGGAATTGACAGCTGAGCCGGCCTATTCCATCGCACCGGCGATGTGCAATCGCAAGGTGAGTACGAATTCTACTGGGACAGAGCCACATCCGCCTCAGTGGCCGCCGCAACTTCCGAAGTCATCCGGCCGCGTTCGGAAGGAGCGCCGGGCAGTTCCCCGCCGCGTCCGTCGCCAGTTCGAAGTGCCACAGCTCGTTGGCATAAATCCGGCACAGCCCGAAACGGGACCCGTTGGCGATGAGCCATTGGTCTGCGCCCGGACCGCCTACGTCGACCGCCTCGCCGGTGACGTGCTTGGACATCGCGGGGGTCTGCACGTATTGCCGCGCCGCGGCGAGGCTGCCGTAGGTCCGCACGGCGTTGTCCAGCAGCCGCTGCTGAAACTCCGGCGACCGCCAGCCCGAGGTGATGGTCATGGTCACACCGTCCGCGGCGGCCGCGGTGGCGGCAGCTTGAATGGCTTTCAACAACGCCGGGTCAAGGCGCGCGATGGCCGAGTATTGGACGTCGAACGGCGTCATTTGGCTTCCGTTCGGCAGGGAACCGTCGCCCGGGTCGGCAGGGGGATCCAATGCGACGGTGTGATCGGCAAGCCTGATGGGCGGCGCCGGCGGATCAGACGGTGCGAGGAAGCCGAACGCCGCGGCAACGGCGGCGGCCAACGCAACTGATCGCATGCTCCCTCTCCTGGCTGTTACCCTGACACTCTACCGATGGGCATCCGGGGGAGCGTCTCGTCAAACCTGGCTGGTGGAAAACGGTTGCGTCTGTTGGCCTGCCAAGGCGATGAAGTTATAGATCGGTGTCGTGTCGTAGGTGTAGTGAGACGCGTTGGGGCCGGCCGCCAAAAACATTCCGCCGTTGTAGATCGCTTCTGTGATGGAGATGATTTCTTCGACCGATGTGGTTGGGTTCAGCAGCTTCAAAGCGTCGCGGAGAATCGCGAAAATGTTTGGACTGTTTGCGTTTTGGACGATGTTGTAGATTTGCGTCTCGATCACTCCCGGGCCCGCTTCCGCTGTCCACGGGTTGGGGCCGACTGGGGCGTCCGTGTAGATGTCGTTGCCGACGCCTATGGTGTTGACGAAATCGCCCCAGAAATGCGTGACCGGCGTGAGCAGGTGGGGTGCGACGTCGGCAGGCATCATGCAGGCCGGACCCGCAACGCCGCCGGTGACAACACCGTCTACGTTGGCCGGCATCGGCCATCCGGCGAACTGGTTGCCTGACGCGAATCCCGGCAACCGGAGCGGATTACCCCAAACGCCCACCGCGACAATGCGGTTCGCGATCTGCGGATTGAGCCATGCGATCGTGTGCAGGAATTGGCACACGACGATAGCGCCCTGTGAGTACCCCAGCAGGATAATGGAATTTTCCGGATAGGACGGCGCACCATCTGGCGGATTGACTTGTGTGCAAAGCCTATTCAGCTCGGCGACGCCGGCGTCCACGCTTGGACCCATAGGGAACACGCTGGCCGGATAGTTACCGACAGGCTGCCAGTAGAACAGATCCGGAAATGCGGCCGCCAATGCGGCCCCTACGCCCGCGGGTTGCGGTGGCGAGGTGTTCCACATGTCAACACCGGTCCCCGATACGGTCATCACTATGTGTGGCATCATGCGCCTTTCACTCGTTCTGCGCTATGAACCAGCGCTCAAAGGTGGCCTTGCGATTGGCCTTACGCACAATTTTTCCAGGATGTTGAGCTGATCGTTGACCAGCCGTCCATCGAAATCACGCGACGGGCCTGCGCAGTGACCGTCCCTTTCCACAGTACGCGTCCGGATCTGGCGCGTGCCCCTCTGTTAGCCGAGCAATGATCAGAACTGTGGGGTGCCTCGGCGAGGCAGGGCAGGTGCCGCACCTTCCCCAGGATATGCGGTCAAGGCATTCGAGCTCGACTATGGCGCCAATCCCAAGGCAGTCGCCCGGTCGAACACTGGGTCCATTTGAGAACCACTAACCCCATCGAATCGCCCGTTGCCACCGTTCGGCTTCGGCAACGCGTTACCCCGGGTCCGGGATCGCGAGCTGCTGGAATTGCTATCGCTTACAAGCTCATTGATGCTGCGCAAGCTCGCCGGCGCGAAGTCAACGCCCATGAACTGATTGCGCTCCTCCGGGCCGGTGCCGCCTTTCATAACGGCAGGCTCCTCGAACGACCCACCGACATCACCCCGGGGCGGGGCAATCAGCAGGAACCGAGGGGGTCGCGTGAAAAGGCCCGACCTACAGATGAACAGCGCAGGCAGCGCTACGCTGCTGTGTCGTGGAACGGACGCGCCTCGACACAGCTCGGATCCGAGCCGCCCGCCGGGTAATTGACCCGGTTTTCCTGGATACCCCGCTGTACCGCTGCGAAGCGCTGGGGCCCGACCTCGGCTGCGCGGTGAGCATCAAGCTTGAAACGGCGAACCCCGTGCGCAGCTTCAAGGCCCGCGGCGCAGAGGTCGTCGCGAGCCTGCTCGCCGACAATGGCTCGACCGCCGTGGTGTGTGCCAGCGGGGGCAACCTCGGCCAGGCCCTCGCTTGGTCTGGTCGCGCAAGGGGCCTCGACGTCACGGTTGTGGCGTCCCGGTTCGGCCCCGCGGTCAAGCTCGATCGCATGCGCGCACTGGGCGTCAGATTGGAGTTGGTGGACGGCGATCACGAGATGGCGCGTGCACGAGCGGCAGCCATCGCGCGGCATGAGGGCATCCGGCTGCTCGAAGACAGCTTGGATATCGAAACCTGTGAGGGCGCCGCGACCATTGGCCTGGAACTGGTGGACGCTGCATCGTCGTTCGACGCCGTACTGATCGCTCTTGGCGGCGGAGCGCTGGCTACCGGTGTCGGGCATGTGCTGAAGGCCTTCGCGCCCGAGGTGGAGGTGATCTGCATTCAGCCAGCCGGCGCAGCGGCGATGACACATTCGTGGCGCCAGCGGCGCGTTGTCAACACCGATTCGACTGACACCATCGCAGACGCTGTCGTCGGGCGGTGTCCAATTCCGGCCGTTCTGAACGACCTCCTACTCGTCGCCGACGACGCCGTCTTGGTGCAGGAGGCATCGATCGTCGCCGGTATGCGGGTGCTTCTCGAGGGCGCTGGCCTTGTCGTGGAACCGTCGGCCGCACTCGGTGTCGCAGCGGTCCTCGAGGACCGTGACCGCTTCGCCGGCCGACACGTCGTCACCATCGTGTGCGGCAGCAACGTCGACCCAGACAATTACCGGCGCTGGGTCGGCGTGACCCCCGTCCACAAGTGTTGACAATTGCTCCTGCTAGCCCGCCGCGGGGGCCAGACCTACGGCAGACCGATTGCACGAAGCTGGCGGCGGCCTTTACTTCCAGAATTCGTTCATGGGTTGGGCGTACATGTCGTTGGCGGTCAGCGGTCCCAGAGCTCCCGGCGTGGGACTCAAGGCGTCTTCGATGGTGGCCATCAGACCGTACTGGTCGTAGTGGCCGGTGGCGATGAAGTGGCCGGATTGCATCCCTCCGGTCACCGCGTTCACGGCGCCCGCGTTCGGGATGACGATCATCGGAACGTTGTTGCCCTGGTTACCGATTCCCAGTGACAGGTTGTTGTAGTCCTCGTCCCACGTAAGGATGATCACGTCCTTTTGCGTCGGGTCGGTCCACGTGTTCGAGCCCTGAATGGTGGACACCTGTTGCTGGACGAACTGGTCACCGGCCGCGATGTTGTACTGGTGCGTCGTGAGCTGGCTGCCCACGAAGTTCAGAGCGCCGGTAGGAGTGCTGACCGGACCTTCCATGTTGTTGGACTCGTTGGCGGCTATCCACGCGAATTGCGGTGCGTGGCTTGGGTCCGTCAGATTCGGGCCCAACGACGTCAGCGGGAGCAGGTGGGTCGGCAGGTAGGTGGGGTCGGGGTTGGCATAGACGTAGTTGAACATGGCAAACGGTAGTTGGTCGACGGAGTAGTCACCCGAGTTGTTGATGGCACCGGGGTAGGGCATGCTCTGCGCGTAACCGGCCCAGGTGACGCCCGAAGTATCCATTTTGGCCATGAGGTTGTTGGTTCCGAAGATGACGTTCGGCGGCGGGTTGACGTCGATGCCGTAGTCCGTTCCGCCGAGGATCCGGAAGTAGTTGGGGTCGCTGGGGTGGCCGAGCGCGTAGTAGTTGTCGGCGTATCCGTAGCTGTTGATCAGGGCGTTGATGTACGGCGCGTTGGGGCTGCCGAGGATGTCGCCGACACCGTGGTTCTCCATGTAGATCAGGAACACGTGATCCAGGTGGCCGACGTTGGACGTCGGTGTGGTGAGCGTCGGCGGGGCGAGGTTCGGATCGCCGACGGTGAACGACAGGTTGTCGGCGAAGGCGTTGTTGTAGTTGCCCAGGACCGGGTTGTGATCGGCGAAGGTCGCGGTCACCACGGCCTTGGTGGTGCCCACCGGAATCGTCCCGGAGATGTCCCGTGCCTGGAAACCGGTGATTCCCAAGCGATCCAGCGACGTGACCGAGCTGGTCGATCCGGTGCCCAGAACTGCCCCACTGGCATTGAGGAAGGTGACCTGCAGTGAGGCGGACGATGGGTCGCCCAGGTAGCCGCCGAGCATGCCGCTCAGCGTGTACGGCGTTGTGCCGGTGTTGATCTTCCCGGCCGCGCCGGAGAGGTTGACAACCTGGCTGATGGTGGACGTGGCCACCGGCCCGCCGCCGGCGAAATTGCTGCCGCCGCCCGGGGGCGCGGTGCCGGGGAAGCCCAGCAAACCCGGCAGGTTGGGGATGGAGAACGGTCCGGGATAACCGCGCGGGGTGCCGTAGCCGATGATGGTCGGCGTGCCGGTCACCGTCCAGCCTGGAATGGTGACCCCGCTGTAGCCCGACCCGGACGGGTCAGCCGTTTCGAAGCCGGGGTTCACCAACAGGTTCGGGCTCATCGGTAACCCGGGAATACCGTTGCGGCCGAGCAACATTCCGCCGGTCCCCACGGTGCCGGGGCCGCCCAGGAGCCCGGCGCCGGCGTTGCCGCCGTTGCCGCCGTTGCCGCCGACGCCGACCAGGAAGGAACTGCCGCCACTTCCGCCGCCTCCGCCGCTGAATGTTGAGGTGACGGCGACGTCGGCGCCGGCCGCGCCGGGACCGCCGTTGCCCACCAGCGACCCGCCATTCCCGCCGTGGCCGCCGTCCCCGCCGGGGCCCGCCGCAGCGAATCCGCCGGGCCCGCCCGCCCCGCCGGAGCCCACGAAGCCGGCGCCGCCGCCGGCCCCGCCCTGGCCGCCTGGATTTGGACCGACGGTTGCTGCCGAAGTGCCGCCGGCGCCACCGGCACCGCCGGAGCCCACCCAGCCGGCGGTGGCGCCGACTCCGCCGGGGCCACCGGCGCCGTTACTGCTGGATCCGCCGGCTCCGCCGGCCCCGCCGGCACCCAACAGCGGGCCGCCCGCGCCGCCGGGCCCGCCGGGCCCGCCGGCGCCCTGACTGCTGGATCCGCCGTCGCCGCCGGCCCCGCCGAGGCCGAACAGCGGCCGGGCGTCCCGCTGGCCCCGCTGCCCGCGGCGCCGCTGACGCCGTTGCCGATCAGCGGGCGCCCGGTCAAGGCCATGCTGGGTGCGTTGATGACGTTGAGCACCGCGGCCGGCATCAACACGCCGTTGGTGCCGGTGGCGCCGTTGCCGCCGGCCGGCCCGCCGAGGCCGCCGGTCCCGCCGGACCCGCCAATGCCGAGCAACACCGCCCTGCCGCCTGCCCCGCCTGCCCCACCGGCGAAGCCGGAGGCGCCCTGTGCGCCGGCCCCTCCGGCACCGCCGTCGCCGGCCAGCAGGCCGCCGGCGCCGCCCGCCCCGCCGGCCCCGCCGGCCCCGGACGAGGCGAACCCGCCGACCCCACCGGTCCCACCAAAACCGAGCACGCCCGCGTCACCGCCGGCCCCGCCGTGGCCGCCGGTGCCGCTGCCGAAGTTGTTGCCGCCCGCGCCGCCCGAGCCGGCGGAGCCGAGCAGCCAGCCGGAGTGGCCGCCGGTACCGCCGGCCCCGCCGTCGCCGCTGAAGCTGGTGCCGCCGACACCGCCGGGGCCGCCGTTACCCACCAGCAGGGCGCCGGCGCCGCCGGGCCCGCCGGCCCCGCCCGCGCCGGTGCCGCCCAATCCGCCGGTGCCGCCCGCGCCGCCGGCACCGACCAGCATGCCGCCGGCTCCGCCGGCACCGCCCGCACCGCCGGTGGCCCCGGCTCCGCCGACGCCGCCGGTGCCGCCGCCGGCGCCAATCAGGCCGCCGAACAGCCCATCGGCGCCGCCGGCCCCGCCGGCGCCGCCGATGCCGGACGACGAGAACCCGCCGACCCCGCCGGCGGGACCGGAGGATCTTCTTC
>NZ_LZIC01000103.1 GCF_001667185.1 Mycobacterium sp. 852002-50816_SCH5313054-b
GGCCCCCCCCCCGCCCGCCCCGCCCCCGCCCGGCCCGCCCTGCCCCCCGCCGCGGCCCGCCGGGCCCCCGCCCCCGGCGCCGCCGGGGCCGCCGCCCCCGCCCCCGCCGCCAACGCCGGCCGTGTCACCGCTGTAGCTGGTGGCGCCGCCCAGACCGCCGGCGCCGCCGGTGCCGCCCGCGCCGCCGTTTCCTGCGAGGCCGCCGCTGCCGCCGGTTCCGACCGCGCCGCCTTGACCACCAGTGCCGCCCCCACCGCCGCCGCCGCCGGCACCAGCGTCGTTGGTGCCGTCGTCGGCCGAGCCGGCGCCACCTTGACCGCCGGTGCCACCCTGACCGCCGTGACCGCCGCTGCCGTTGGTGGCACCGGCCACAGCGTTGCCCCCGACGCCCCCGGCGCCGCCCATGCCGGCAGTGGAGCCGCTGCCGGCGCCCGGGCCAGCGTTGCCGGCGTTGCCCGCGCCGCCTTGGCCGCCTTGCCCGCCCGCACCAGCGATGTCACCGCTGGTGGTGGTGGCGCCGCCTTGGCCGCCGACCCCGCCGTTGCCGCCAGAGCCGGCGCCGCCCGGGGCCGCGGCGCCGCCGCCGGTGCCGGCCGCGCCGAATGCACCGCCTTGGCCCCCGGCCCCGCCCGTGCCGCCCGTGCCGGCGTCGTTGCTGCCGTCGTCGGCGAAGCCGGCTCCGCCGACGCCGCCCTGTCCGCCGACGCCGCCGTAGCCGCCGCGGCCGGTGGCTGCGCCGGGGACGGCGTCGCCGCCGGGGCCGCCCGCGCCGCCTTGACCGCCCTGGCCCCCGTCGCCGCCGCCGCCGGCCGGGCT
>NZ_LZIC01000104.1 GCF_001667185.1 Mycobacterium sp. 852002-50816_SCH5313054-b
CTGCGGTGCCGCCGACACCGCCGGTTCCGGCCGCACCGGCGGCGCCGCCGGCGCGGCCCACGCCACCGGCGGCGCCGGTGTCGCGGGACCGGCTGGCAGCGCCGGTGGTCAGGGCGGTCAGGGCGGGGCCGGTGCTGTCGGTGGCAATGCCGTCGCCGGCGCCGTCAACGGCGACGGCGGTAGCGGCGGCCAAGGCGGCCAAGGCGGCGGCGGCGGGACCGGTAGCACGGACACCAGCGACGGCGCTACCGGAGGTAATGGTGGCCTCGGTGGCACTGGCGGCGGCGGCGGCACGGGCGGCGCGGTCGGTAGCGGCGGGGCCGGTGGAACCGCGGGTAGCGGCGGTCAAGGCGGCCGAGGTGGCACCGGCGGTAGCGGCGGCGACGGCGGCTTGGACGGCACCGGCGGCAAGGCAGGTAACGGCGGCGACGGCGGGACCGCGGGTGACGGCGGCGCTGCCACCGGGTCCGGCGGCGTTGCCGGCACAGGAGGCCTGGGCGGCGACGGCGGCGTGGGCGGCACCGGCGGCAAGGCAAGTGGAACCGACGGCATGGCCGGCGCGGGCGGCACCGGCGGCCACGCCGGCAATGGCGGTACCGGCGGCGCCGGACCCGCCGGCGGCGTCGCCGGCAAGGGCGGCACGGGCGGCGTCGGCGGCGAAGGCGGCACGGGCGGCGACTCGCCCATCGGCTCGGACGGCTACGCCGGCTACGCGGGCAAGGGCGGCACCGGTGGTGTCGGCGGCACCGGCGGTACCGGCGGGGCCGCAGGCATCGGCGGCACGGGTGGCGCGGGCGGCGACGCGGGCGACGGTGGCGACGGCGGTGCGGCAGGCTCCGCGCCCGGTTCCAGCGCGCCCGGCATTGGCACCATCCCCGGCGGCGCCGGCGGGGCCGGCGGCACTGGGGGCAAGGGCGGTTCCGGAGGCAACGCCGCCGACCCCACCGCGACCAACGGCACCGGCGGTGCCGGCGGTAAAGGTGGCAACGGCGGCACCGGCGGCCTGGGCTCCACGGACACCGTGGACGGCGGCTTCGGTGGCTGGGGTGGTAAGGGCGGCGCCGGCGGAACCGGCGGCGCCGGCGGCGCGGCCGGTACCGGAGGTGTCACGGGTACCGCCGGCAACGGGGGCCAAGGTGGAGACGCCGGTGTTGGCGGGGCCGGCGGCGATGGCAGCTTCGATACCGCCGGCGGTCACGGCGGTAGCGGCGGCACGGGTGGCGCGGGTGGCGCGGGTGGTGCCAACCCCGCGTCCGGCGGCATCGCCGGCGCTGGCGGCAACGCTGGAGCCGGCGGCGCTGGTGGCGCCGGTGGCGCCGCCAGCGGATTCAACGGCATCGGCCTTACCGGCGGCAGCGGCGGCACGGGTGGCGTAGGCGGTGCTGGCGGGGCCGCTACCGGGACCGGCGGGGTGGCCGGCGCCGGCGGCAGCGGCGGCGTGGGCGGTTCGGGTGGCGCCGGCGGCGATTCGCCGATCGGCCCCGACGGCGACAGCGGCACCGGCGGCAACGGCGGTCCCGGAGGTACCGGAGGCGCCGGAGGCGCCGGCGGTGCGGCCGGCACCGCGGGCACCGGCGGCGTGGGCGGCGATGCCGGCGACGGTGGCGCCGGCGGCGCGAGCGGCAAGGCGCCCGGGCCCGGCGGGGTGCCCATCAGCGGCGGAGACGGCGGTAAGGGTGGCATCGGCGGTAAGGGCGGCGCCGCCGGCGCCGGCGGGACCAACGGCAACGGCGGCGCCGGAGGCGACGGCGGCATCGGCGGCCTGGGTCACGATGCCGGGCCTGGCAACAACGACTACGTCGGTGGCGGCGCCAACGGCGGCGGCGGCGGCAACGGAGGCAAAGGCGGGTCGCCCGGCACCGGCGCGGGTGCCGCGGGCATGGGCGGCGACGGTGGCGACGGCGGCGACGGCGGCCAGGCGGGCCAGGGTGCGAACAGCATCGACGGCACCGGCCTCGGCGGAGGCTACGGCGGCGTGGGCGGTGACGGCGGCACCGGGGGCAACGCCGGGAGCGCCTCCGCGACCAACGGCAGCGGCGGTGACGGCGGGCTGGGCGGCACCGGTGGCAGCGGCGGCTCGGGCGCCCCGGACACCGGTGCGGGCGGCGGTGACGGCGGCGCCGGTGGCGTGGGCCTCGACGGCGGCGCCGGCGGTGCGGCCGGAACCGGCGGTGTCGGCGGCACCGCAGGAAACGGCGGCCAGGGAGGTGACGGCGGTACCGGCGGCAACGGCGCCGACGGTGCGGCCGGCAGCGGGGACACTGCCGGCCATGGCGGTAAGGGCGGCGTGGCCGGCGTTGGCGGCAACGCCGGCGACGTCACCGGAACCAACGGCAGCGGCGGGACTGGCGGGAATGGCGGCCAGGGCGGCGTAGGCGGTTCTGGCGTCACGGGCATCAGCAGCGACGGAGGCACCGGCGGCCAGGGTGGTGACGGGGGCGGTGGCGGCACCGGCGGCGCGGCAGGCACCGTGGCCGGTGCCGCCGCGGGTACCGGTGGCTCCGGCGGCCAGGGCGGTCTCGGCGGCGGCGGCGGCACCGGCGGCGACGGCGACCCCGGTGGCGACTTCAACGGCGGCACCGGCGGCCAAGGCGGCCTCGGTGGCAACGGCGGTGGCGGCGGCGTCACCAGCGGTGCGGGCGGCAATGCCGGCGATGGCGGCAGCGGTGGCACCGGTGGCGCGGCCAGCGGCAGTGGTGACGGTGGCAACGGTGGCAATGGTGGTAACGGTGGCGGCGGCGGTGACGGCATCGGCGCGCCAGGCGGCAGCGGCGGCCGCGGCGGCACCGCCGGTGCGGGCGCGGCGCCCGGTGGTCTCAACGGCAGCGATGGCAGTCGCGGCAGCGGCGGCAGCAACACTTAACGGGGGGCCGGACCTGCGGGCCGTGCCGCCACCTTCCACCTCGGGGCAGCGCACCGCGCGTGGTGTCGAGTCGGCCACCGTCGTTGCGCGACTGGGCCTAGTGCAGCGGATCGGGCGTCGTTCGTCGTGGCGGCACCCGAGTTATCGGCGGCGGGTTCGCCTGTGCCACGACCGGCACCGCGGCCGCGGGCCAGGGCACAGGCGGCGCCGCCGGCTTGCCCGGCACGGCGGGAGCCGGCGGCAGCCCCCGCACACCCGGCACACCGTAATCAGTGGGGTAATGAGTGCACTCGGGGCTATCCTCAGGGTCGTCGCAGCCAACCCGAGGGATCAAGGCCCATGCTCGAGGTGATCGACAAGGGCTCGCGCAGCCCAACGCATCCGGTGCCGCTGCTGTTCGTCCATGGCGGTTGGCACGCCGCGTGGTGCTGGGAGAACTTCCTCGACTATTTCGCCGACGCCGGCTATCGCGCCGTCGCCCTGAGCCTGCGCGGCCATGGCACCAGCCCCACGGACGAGCCGTTGCAGAAGGTTTCCCTCGCCGACTACGTCGACGACGTCCGGTCGGTGGCCGACGACCTGGGCGGCTCGCCGGTGCTCATCGGCCACTCCCTGGGCGGCTACACGATCCAGCGCTACCTCGAAGACCGCTCCGCCCCGGCCGCCGTGCTCGTCGGCTCCCTGCCGCCGTCGGGCGTACTCGGGGCGGCGCTGCGGGTGTGGCGGCGCCGCCCGTGGATGACCGTGCATTCGTTCAACGACCCCACCCTGGTCAAGTTCCTCCGGACGTCGGCGCTGGCCCGCGAATACCTCTTCTGCGCCGACACGCCCGAGGACATCGTCCAATCGTGCTGGCACCGCGCCGGGCCCGAGAGCATCCGCGCGGCGATGACCGAACCCATGTTTCGCCGGGTCGACACCGAGCGGGTGACGACGCCGATGCTGGTGCTCGGCGCCGTGCACGACGGCTTCGTCAGCGTCCGCGCGGTGCGCGCCACGGCGCGCGCCTACCGGACCGAGCCGGAGTTCTTCGACATGGGCCACAACATGATGCTCGAACCGGGATGGGCCGACGTCGCCGAACGAATCCACACGTGGCTTCAGTCCCGCGATCTGGCGGGCCACGCCGGCTAGCTCGCGTCGCTGCTGCGCCGAAAAGCGTTGGCATGCTACATTTCACAGCCGCCGCCGAACCGAGCCGGCCGCGCCGACCACGCAACTTTTGGGGGACCTGCTTGCAACCGGTCAGCACGAACGGCAGCGACACCGGCCTGCCGTTGCGCGGCTGGCAGCGCAGGGCGCTGGTCCGCTACCTCGCCGCCCAGCCGCGCGATTTCCTGGCCGTCGCCACCCCCGGCTCCGGCAAGACGACGTTCGCGCTTCGGGTCGCCGCCGAACTGCTCGCCCAGCGCGCCGTCGAGCAGCTCACCGTCGTCGTGCCCACCGAGCACCTCAAGGTCCAGTGGGCGCTGGCCGCGCAGCGGCACGGCCTGGCCCTGGACCCCAAATTCTCCAACACCAACCCCCAGACCTCGCCGGAGTTTCACGGCGTGATGGTGACCTACGCCCAGGTCGCCGCGCACCCGACGCTGCACCGGGTTCGCACCGAGCAGCGCAAGACGCTGGTCATCTTCGACGAGATCCATCACGGCGGTGACGCGAAGACCTGGGGCGAGGCCATCCGCGAGGCGTTCGGCGATGCCACCCGCCGACTCGCCTTGACGGGCACGCCCTTTCGCAGCGACGACAGCCCGATCCCGTTCGTCGATTACACGTCGGGCGCGGACGGGGTGCTGCGGTCGCGGGCCGACCACACCTACGGCTACGCCGAGGCGCTGGCCGACGGGGTGGTCCGGCCGGTGGTGTTCCTCGCCTATTCGGGGGAGGCGCGCTGGCGGGACAGCGCCGGCGAGGAGCACGCCGCCCGACTGGGCGAGCCGTTGACGGCCGAACACACCGCGCGGGCGTGGCGCACCGCGCTCGACCCGGCTGGCGAGTGGATGCCGGCGGTGATCGCGGCCGCCGACGAGCGGCTGCGCCAAAAGCGGGCCCACGTGCCCGACGCGGGCGGCATGATCATCGCCTCCGACCGCACCGCGGCCCGCGCGTACGCCGCGCTGCTGACGAGGCTCACCGGGGAGGTGCCCGCGGTCGTGCTGTCCGACGATCCGGGATCGTCGGCCCGGATCAGCGAATTCGCCGAGAGCACCAGCCGGTGGCTCGTCGCGGTGCGCATGGTCTCCGAGGGCGTCGACGTGCCCCGGCTGTCAGTCGGGATCTATGCCACCAGCGCCTCGACGCCGCTGTTCTTCGCGCAAGCCATCGGCCGGTTCGTGCGCTCCCGGCGGGTGGGCGAAACCGCGAGCATCTTCCTGCCGTCGGTGCCCAACCTGCTGCAGCTCGCCAGCGAGCTGGAGGCCCAGCGCAACCACGTGCTCGGCCAACCGCATCGCGCAGCGACCGATGACGATCCCCTCGACGGCGATCCCGCGACCAGGAAGCGGACCGAAAAGGCCGAAACAGACAACGGTTTCACCTCGCTGGGCGCCGACGCCGAGCTGGATCAGGTCATCTTCGACGGATCCTCCTTCGGCACCGCGGCGCCGGCGGGCAGCGACGAGGAGGCCGACTACCTCGGCATCCCGGGGCTGCTCGACGCCGAGCAGATGCGCGCGCTGCTGCACCAGCGCCAGGACGAGCAACTCAAGAGGCGGGCTGCTTCAGGCGACGAAGCGCCGACGGCGCGGGTCTCCATGCACGGGCAGCTCCGCGACCTGCGCCGCGAGCTCAACACCCTCGTCTCGGCGACCCACCACCGCACCGGCAAACCGCACGGGTGGATTCACAACGAGCTTCGCCGCCGCTGCGGTGGACCCCCGATCGCCGCGGCGACCCGCGAGCAGATCCAGGCCCGCATAGAGGCCCTGCGCCAACTGAACTCCGAGCAGTCCAGGCCGGGTTAGCCGAACGCTATCTCCGCCTGCCCGCCAAACACGTCGAGCAGGTGCTTTTCCACCGCGGCGCGCGCATCCTCGGCGGCCTCCACGCAGAACACGTCGGCCGCCGTCGACCCGAACGTGTTGACCTTCGCCCACCCGATGTCGACCCCGGCGCGCTCGAGCGCGCGGGCCACCAGCGCGAGCAGGCCCGGCCGGTCCGTGGCGCGCACCTCGACGACCAGATGGCCGTCGGCGGCGGGGTCGAGCCACACGATCCGGGGCGGGGCGGTCGAACGCGTCACGGGGACCCCGGCCTGCACCTCCCCCGCCCGCGCGGAACCCGGGGCTGCGGCCTCGCTGTCCCGCTTTTCCAGCGCGGCCATCACGTCGATGTCGCCCGCCAGGGCGCCGACGAACTGCTGGCGCAACAGTTCGGGGGCGGCCGGGGAACCGAAGTGCGGTGACACCACGAACTCGGTGATCGCGACGCCCTCGTCGCTGTTCACCGTCGCCGAGTGGACCCCCAGCGAGTTCAGCGCCAGCACGGCCGCGGCCTTCGACACCAAGCCCCGCTGATCCGGGGCGACCATGACGACGTGATACATGCGCGCGCTGTCGCCCGGCGTGATCTCCACGTGGACCCCGTGGTCGGCGGCCAGCGAAAGATAGTGCGGCGTTGCCGGACCCGCCTGCGGCAGCGGCTCACCGGCCATCACCATGCGGCAGCGGCGCACCAGGTCCTCGATCAGGGACGCTTTCCAGTCGCTCCACACGCCGGGGCCGGTCGCCTTCGAGTCCGCCTCGGTCAGCGCGCGCAGCACCTCGAGCAAGAGCGGGTCCCCGCCCAGGGCCTCCGACACACCCTCGATGGTCTTTTGGTCGTTCAGGTCGCTCCGGGTGGCCACCACCGGCAGCAGCAGGTGGTGGCGGACCAGCTTCGACAGGAACTCGGCGTCCTTGGTCGCAACCCCGAGCCTGGCTCCCATCTCGATGGCCATCTCGGCGCCGAGCACGCTGTGGTCGACTCCCCTGCCCTTGCCGATGTCGTGCAGCAGCGCGCCCAGCGCCAGCAGGTCGGGTCGGGCCACGCGGGTGGCCAGCGGGGCCGCGTTGACGGCGGTCTCGACGACGTGGCGGTCCACCGTCCACTTGTGCGCGACGTCGCGGGGCGGAAGGTCGCGGATCGCGGCCCATTCCGGCAACAACCGCTCCCACAGCCCGGTGTGGTCGAGCGCTTCGACGGTCGCCACCGCATTGGGCCCGGCGGAAAGCACGACCAGCAAGTCGTCCAGTGCCTCGCGCGGCCAGGGGATGGGCATCTCGGGTGCGCCGGCGGCCAGGCGACTCAGCGTGGCGGCGCCGATGGGCACCCCGGTGTCGGCCGAGGCGGCGGCCACCCGCAACACCAGCCCGGCGTCGGTTTCGGGCGAGGCGTCGCGGGCAAGCACGATTTCCCCGGCGTACTCGACCACGCCCTCGTCCAGGGGTCGCCGCCGGGGCCGCCGAACCAGCGCCGACACGCCGCGCCGCGGCAGGGCGTTTTCGGCGGTCCGCAACCCGGTTTCGGCGTGGTAGGCGATGGTGCGGCCGGACCCGGAGAGCTTGCGCGCCAAATCGAATCGGTCACCGATGTGCAAGTGGGCGCTGATCTCGTCGGCGTACTGGGCCAGCAGCTGATCGCGGCCGCGGCCGGACACCCGGTGCAGCTCGGTGCGCACGTCGAGCAGCGTCAGATAGGCATCGTCGAGCGAACCCCCCGGCGTTTCCGGGCGGGCCATGCCGTGGCGGTCGATCAGCTGGGCCACCCCCAGCGCGTTGAGCAGTTGCACGTCGCGAAGGCCGCCGCGACCCGACTTGAGGTCCGGCTCGGCGCGCTGCGCGATCCGGCCGCAGCGCTCCCAGCGGGCCTGCGTGATGTCGATCAGCTCGCCCATTCGAGAACGAATTGCGCTGCGCCACTGCCTTCTTGCGCCGGCGATCAATTCCTCGGACAGCCGCGCGTCGCCGGCGATGTGGCGGGCGTCCAGCATGCCCAGCGCGGCGATCATGTCGGCATTGGCGACGCCGAGCGCGCCGGCGACCGTTCGCACGCTGTGGTCAATCCGAACGTTGGCGTCCCACAACGGATACCACAGCTTGTCGGCGACCCCCTGCAGCACGTCGGCGGGCTTGTCGTCGTGCAGCAACATGAGGTCCAGATCGGAATACGGCAGCAGCTCGTGGCGGCCCAGCCCGCCGATGCCGACGATCGCGAAGCCACTGCCGTCGGTGATCCCGATCTCATCGGCCTTCGCGGTCAGCCACGACTCGTGCAGATCCAGCCACGCGTGCCGCAGCTCGGCCGCGTGCAGCCCGGCGCCCTCCGACAGCAGCTGACGCCGCGCGCCAGCCAAATCGCTTGCCGCGCAGGCGTTTTCTGTTCCCGCTCCAGATGACCCGGACGGGTCGGGTGGGTCCTGTCTCATACCCTCCCGGCCCGTCCGGCCTGGATCAACAATGTACGGCTGGGGTCAGAGGGCATCGGTTCCGCGTTCACCCGTGCGCACCCGCACAATGGTTTCCACGGGGCTCACCCAGACCTTGCCGTCACCGATCTTGCCGGTGCGGGCCGCCCGGACGATGCTGTCCACCACCTTGTCGACGATGGAGTCGTCGACGACGACCTCGATGCGCACCTTCGGCACGAAGTCGACCGAGTACTCGGCACCGCGGTAAACCTCGGTGTGGCCCTTCTGGCGGCCATAGCCCTGGATTTCGCTGACCGTCATCCCCAGGACCCCGGCCTCCTCGAGGCTGGTCTTGACGTCATCGAGGGTGAATGGCTTCACGATCGCCGTGACTAGCTTCATGACTGCTCTGCCTCCACTTTGTCGGCCGTCCGGTCGTCGAGACCGTTACGGTCATCCACGGGAATCCGCGCCGCCGGAAGAACCGACCCCTGCCCGCCGATCACACCAAAATCGTATCCGCTCTCGGCGTGTTCGGACTCATCGATGCCCGAGGATTCGGCCTCGGGGTTCAGGCGCAGCCCGATCGTGTACTTCAGAATCAGGGCCAGGATCAGGGTGACGATGCCGGAGTAGAACAGGACGGAGAACGCACCGACCGCCTGCCGTTCCAGCTGCGCCCAGCCGCCGCCGTAGAACAACCCCTTCGACACCCCGGTCACGCCGTTGATCGCCGTGCTCTCCGGCGCGGCGAGCAGTCCCACGAGCAGGGTGCCCGCCAGGCCGCCGACCAGGTGCACCCCGACCACGTCGAGCGAGTCGTCGAAGCCGAGCTTGAACTTCAGGCCGACCGCCAGCGCGCACACCACGCCGGCCACCGCGCCGACCACGATCGCGCCCAGGATGTTGACCGACGAGCACGACGGCGTGATGGCCACCAGGCCGGCGACGATGCCCGACGCCGCTCCCAGCGTCGTGGGCTTGCCGTCGCGGATGCGCTCGGTCAGTAACCAGGCCAGCATGCCCGTGGCCGTGGCGACCGTGGTGGTCATGAACGTCGACCCCGCCGAGCCGTTGGAGCTCGTCGCCGATCCGGCGTTGAACCCGAACCAGCCGAACCACAGCAGGCCGGCGCCGAGCATCACGAACGGGATGTTGTGCGGGCGGAACAGGGTGGTCGGCCAACCCTTGCGCTTGCCCAGCACGATCGCCAGCATCAGGCCGGCCACACCGGAGTTGATATGGACCGCCGTTCCACCTGCGAAGTCGATCGCGTGCAGCTTGTTGTTGATCCAGCCGCCGTGCTCGGACGCGAACCCGTCGGCCGCGAAGACCCAGTGCGCGACCGGGAAGTAGACCAGCGTGGCCCACAGCCCCGCGAACACCAGCCAGGCGGTGAACTTCAGCCGGTCCGCCACGGCGCCGGAGATCAGGGCGACGGTGATGATCGCGAACATCAGCTGGAAGGCCACGAAGACCGTCGCCGGCATCGTGCCGGCGAGCGGAATATCCACCTGCGCGGTGCCCTTGGACGGATCGGCCTTGACGGCATTCCCGCCGATGAGCTTCGCCAGGCCCCAGTAGTCGGTCGGGTTGCCGACGACGCCACCCTTGCTGTCGCCGAACGACATCGAGTAGCCGTACAGCACCCACAGCACGGTGACAACGCCCATCGCACTGATGCTCATCATGATCATGTTGAGCACGCTTCTGGTCCGGACCATACCGCCGTAGAAGAAGGCAAGGCCCGGCGTCATCAACAGCACGAGCGCGGAACTCGCCAACATCCAGGCGGTATCGCCGGTATCGGGTTGGCCCAATTGCGGGAAACTCACTCGCTTTCACCTCCGGTCGGCATCAGCAGGCTGACAGGCAGCTGCCTGTAGCCTGCGAGAACCATGCGCAATGGTTGTTTCGGCAATGGGGCCGCGATGTTTCGGCGTTATTAACGTCGCGCGCGGCGTGTAAGGGGTTTCAGCCGAGCAGGGCGTCGACGAAAGCGGCGGGTTCGAAGGGCGCGAGATCGTCGGGGCCCTCGCCGAGCCCGACCAGCTTCACCGGCACCCCGAGCTCCTGCTGCACGCGGAAAACGATGCCGCCCTTGGCCGTTCCGTCCAACTTGGTGAGCACCGCGCCGGTGATGTCGACGACGTCGGCGAACACCCGGGCCTGGGCCAGCCCGTTCTGCCCGATGGTGGCGTCGAGCACCAGCAACACCTCGTCGACTTCCGCGCGCCGGGTTATCACGCGCTTAACCTTGTCGAGCTCGTCCATCAGCCCGACTTTGGTGTGCAGGCGCCCCGCGGTGTCGACGACGACGACGTCGGCGCCGGCGGCGATGCCCTTGTCGACGGCGTCGAATGCCACCGACGCCGGGTCGGCGCCCTCCGCGCCGCGCACCACCTCCGCGCCCACCCGTGCGGCCCAGGTCTGCAGCTGATCGGCCGCCGCGGCCCGGAAGGTGTCGGCCGCGCCGAGCACGACGCGCCGCCCGTCGGCCACCAGCACCCGCGCCAGCTTGCCGACGGTGGTGGTTTTCCCGGTGCCGTTCACGCCGACGATCAGCAGCACCGACGGGTGGTCGGCGTGCGGCAGCGCGCGGATCGAGCGGTCCATGTCGGGGTGCAGCTCGTTGATCAGGACGTCGCGCAGCACGGCCTTGGCGTCGGCCTCGGTGCGCACGTTGCCGCTGGCCAGCCGGCTGCGCAGCTGCGAGATCACCGACTCGGTGACCACCGGGCCCAGGTCGGCGACCAGCAGGGTGTCCTCGACGTCCTGCCAGGAGTCCTCGTCGAGGTCGCCGCCGCCGATCAGGCCCAGCACGCTGCGCCCGAGCGCGTTCTGGGACCGGGCGAGCCGGCCGCGCAGCCGTTCCAGCCGGCCCTCGGGCGGCGCGATGGCCTCGATCTCGGCGGTGACGGGGGTCTCGGGCGGGGCCTCCCGGGCCGGCGGGGTAGGCGGGGTCGGCGGCTCGGCCTCGAGCGTCTCGGGTTCCGGCAACTCGACGTCGGAGATCGTGAGCCTGGGGGCGTCGCGGGGAACGGTGGCGTCGTCGCCTACCGCGGGCGGCCCGCCGGTGTCGATCGTCGGTGCGGACTGGCTGAAGGTGATGCCCGACGACGCGGTGTACCCCCCGGAGCGGTCGAGCGCGCCGGGCTCGGGCCGGGCCAGGCTGATCCTTCGGCGGCGGTATCGCACCAGGCCTGCGACCAGCGCGGCGATGACCAGCAGGGCTGCGACGACCGCGACGGCGATCCAAAGACCTTGTGACACGCTGACAATCCTTCCAGCCGCGGGTCACCCGGCGCTCACGGGGCATTGGTGGGTGTCCGGTGCGCCGGGTGTGTCGCCCGGGCGTCGGGTGTGCTTCCTGGGCGGAGAAATCGCCGAAATCCCGCCCTCAGTACACGCCGAAAACCGTCAGTTCACACGCGAGCGGGACCGGCCCTAGGAGGAACTCGAGACCAGCTGCTCCACCTGCTGGCCGCGCATCCGCTGGGAGATCACCGCGGTGATGCCGTCGCCCTGCATGGTCACGCCGTACAGCGCGTCGGCGACCTCCATCGTGGGCTTCTGGTGGGTGATGATGATGATCTGCGACCGGGCCCGCAGCAGTTCGAACAGGCCGATCAGGCGGCGCAGGTTCGTGTCGTCGAGCGCGGCCTCCACCTCGTCCATGATGTAGAAGGGCGACGGGCGGGCGCGGAAGATGGCCACCAGCATCGCCACCGCCGTCAGCGCCTTCTCGCCGCCGGACAGCAAAGACAGCCGGGTGATCTTCTTGCCGGGCGGACGCGCCTCGACCTCGATGCCGGTGGTGAGCATGTCGTTGGGGTCGGTCAGCCGCAGCCGGCCCTCGCCGCCCGGGAACAGCACGGTGAAGACTTCCCGGAATTCGCGCTCGACGTCGGTGAAGGCGTCGTTGAACACCTGCAGGATGCGGGCGTCGACGTCGGCGATGACGTCGAGCAGGTCCTTGCGGGCGGCCCTGACGTCCTCGAGCTGCGTGGACAGGAAGTTGTAGCGCTCCTCGAGCGCGGCAAACTCCTCCAGCGCCAGCGGATTCACCCTGCCCAGCTCGGCCAGCTCGCGCTCGGCCCGCTTGGCCCGACGCTCCTGGGTGGGCCGGTCGTAGGGGATCGGGGCGGGCGCGAACACCTGCTCGCCGCGCTCCCGGGCCTGCTCGAACTCGGCCATCTCGAGCTCGGTCGGGGGCAGGGCGACCTCCGGGCCGTACTCGGCGATCAGGTCGGTCGGGGCCATCCCGAACTGCTCGAGCACCATCTGCTCGAGCTGCTCGATGCGCATCGCCGCCTGGGCGTTGGCCACCTCGTCGCGGTGCAGCGAATCGGTGAGCTGGGCCACCCGCGCGCCCAGCGCGTGCACCTCGTCGCGCACCGCCGCCATAGCCGCAGCACGCTCCTGGCGTTCGGCGACCAGCGCGGCGCGGATCCCCGATGCCGCGGCGACCACCCGCTCCAACCGCGCCGCCAGCAGCCGCCCGGCGTCGGCCACCGCCGCGGCCACGGCGGCCGCGCGCAGCCGCGCCTCGCGCGCCTGCTGGGCCCGCAGCCGCGCCTCCCGCTCGGCGGCGGCCGCCCGGCGCAGCGAATCCGCCCGCCCGCGCACCGCGTTGGCGCGCTCCTCGGCGGTCCGCACCGCCAGCCGGGCCTCCACCTCCACGCCGCGGGCGTGTTCGGCGGCCGCGGCGATCTGGTGCCGGTTGACGGGTTCCGCCGCGTGCACGTCCTGGGTCTCCTGGGCGTTGCGCAGCCGGGTCTCCAGCCCGGTGACCTCGTCGACGGTCTGCGCGCGCCCGGCTTCGAGCTCCGCGCGCTGGCGCAGCAACCCGCTCCACTCCTCCTCGGCGGCGCGTGCCTCCTGCCCGAGGCGGCCCAGCTGCTCGTACATCGCCGAGATCGCGGTGTCGGATTCGTTGAGGGCGGCCAGCGCCTGCTCGGCGGAATCCTGGCGGGCGATCTGTTCGGTCAGCGCGCCGGACAGCGCCGCGGTCAGCTGCGCCACCTGCGCCTCGGCGGCGGCCAGCTCGGCGCCGGCCTTGTCGATTTCCGACGTGAGCTCCAGCGTGGACAGCTTGCGGTCGGAGCCACCGCTCACCCAGCCGGCGCCCACCAGGTCGCCGTCGAGCGTCACGGCGCGCAGCTGCGGGTGGGCCGCCACCAGGTCCAGTGCGTCGCCGAGTGCGTTGACCACCGCGACGCCCGACAACATGGCGGTCATCGCCCCGCGCAGCCGCGCCGGCGCCTCGACCAGGTCGAGCGCCCAGACCGCGCCGTCGGGCAGCGGGGCGGTGTGCCCGGGCGGCTCGGCCGGCCAGTCGCCCAGCACCAGGGCCGCTCGGCCGGCGTCGGCCTGCTTGAGGGCGGCGACCGCCGATCGGGCCGCTCCGAAGCTTTCGGCGGCCAGGGCGTCGGCCGCCGAGCCGAGCACCGCGGCCAGGGCCGCCTCGTAGCCGGACCGGACCCTGACCAGCTTGGCGATCGGCCCGAAAATCCCTGTGCCGGAGAGGTTTTGGGTGAGCCATGCCGCGCCGTCCTTGCGCTCCAGCCCCACCGAGAGCGCGTCGATGCGCGCCCGCAGCGACGCCACCTCCCGTTCGGCGCCGCGCTCGGCGGCCTGCAGTTCGGCGACGCGTTCGTCGGCCAGCCGCAGCGCGGCGACGGTCCGCTCGTGGTGCTCGTCGAGGCCCACCTCGCCCTGGTCGAGTTCGCCGACGCGGGCCTGCACGGTCTCGAATTCGGCCCGGGTCTGCTGGGCGCGGTTGGCGGCCTGTTCGATGCGCTCGGACAGCCGCGCGACGCTGTCGTCGATCGATTCGACGCGCGCCCGCATGGTCTCCACTTGGCCGGCCAGCCGCGCCAGGCCCTCGCGCCGGTCCGCCTCGGCCCGCACCGCCGCCAGGTGGGCCCGGTCGGCCTCGGCGGCCGCGCGCTCGCGCTCGGCCAATTCGGCGCGCGCGGCGTCCAGGCGGGTGCGCGCGCCGGCCAGCTCGGCCAGCAGCCGCTGCTCGGTCACCTCGATCTGCTGGGCCTCGGCGTCCAGCGCGTCCGGGTCGGTGTCGCCCGTCGCCACCGGCTCGACGTCCAGGTGCTGGGCGCGTTCGCTGGCGATGCGCACCGTGGCGCCCACCCGCTCGGCCAGCGCGGACAGCCCGAACCAGGTGTGCTGGACCGATTCGGCCCGCACCGACAGCTCGGCGAGCGCGGTCTCATGCGCCGTGAGCTCCTCGGATGCCAGCGCGAGGCGGGCGGCGGCCTCGTCGTGCTCGCGGCGCATGGTGGCCTCGGCCTCGAAGATCGCGTCGCGCTCCACCTGCCGGCTGACCAGGTCGTCGGCGGCCAGGCGCAACTTCGCGTCGCGCAGGTCGGCCTGGATGGTCTGGGCGCGGCGGGCCACCTCGGCTTGGCGGCCCAGGGGTTTGAGCTGGCGGCGCAGTTCGGTGGTCAGGTCGGACAGCCGGGCCAGGTTCGCCTGCATCGCGTCGAGCTTGCGCAGCGCCTTCTCCTTGCGCTTGCGGTGCTTGAGCACGCCCGCGGCCTCTTCGATGAACGCGCGGCGATCCTCGGGCCGCGACTGCAGGATCTCGTCGAGCTTGCCCTGCCCGACGATGACGTGCATCTCGCGGCCGATCCCGGAGTCGCTCAGCAGCTCCTGGACGTCCATCAAACGGCAACTGCTGCCGTTGATTTCGTATTCGCTCGCACCGTCGCGGAACATCCGCCGCGTGATCGAGACCTCGGAGTACTCGATGGGCAGCGCGTTGTCGGAGTTGTCGATGGTGACCGTGACCTCGGCGCGGCCCAGCGGCGCCCGCGACGAGGTGCCGGCGAAGATGACGTCCTCCATCTTCCCGCCGCGCAGCGTCTTGGCCCCCTGCTCCCCCATCACCCACGCCAGGGCGTCGACGACGTTGGACTTGCCCGAGCCGTTGGGGCCGACGACCGCGGTGATGCCCGGTTCGAAGCGCAGAGTCGTCGGCGAAGCGAAGGACTTGAAGCCCTTCAGCGTCAGACTCTTGAGGTACACGGCGAGCCAGACTACCGCTCAAATTGGCGGCGTCGGCCCTCCCCGAGGGGTGTCGGGGCGCCTCAAATTTGCCTGGCGTTCACACTCTGACGCACTGGCCTCAGTGGCCACATCCGTCACGTCAGCGCTCGACGAAGCCTTCGAACCGCTCTTGCGGTTCCGACCAGTCGGCGAGCACCTTGTCGACGCGACCCGGCCTGGCAGGCCTCGCGGCGCCGCCCTGCAGCAGCTGCAGCAATTTCTCGCCGGCCGCGCGTGGACCCTGGGCCACCACCAGCACCCGGCCGTCGGCCTGGTTGGCCGCGTAGCCGGTCAGCCCCAGCTCGAGCGCGCGGCACCGCGTCCACCAGCGGAAGCCGACCCCCTGGACGCTGCCGTGCACCCAGGCGGTGAGGCGGACGTCAGGATCCGACATCGGCGATCTCGAAGTTCACGGTCGTGCCGGACTTGAGCGTGCGCCCGACGGTGCAGACCAGGTCGACCGCCCGGTTGGCGACGACGAGCACGCGCTGCCTCTCGTCGTCGGAGAGGCCGGACAGGTCAAGTTCGAGCGTCTCCTCGAGCAGCGGATAGCGTTCCTGGTCGCGGTCGGCCGGCCCGGAAACCCTGATCACCGCCTTGTAGTCGTCGCCCAGGCGGCGGGCCAGCGGCTCGTCGGCGGACATGCCGCTGCACGCGGCCAGCGCGATCTTGAGCAGCTCGCCCGGGGTGAACACGCCCTCGACGCCCTCGGAGCCCACGAGCACCTGGGCGCCGCGCGAGCTGTACCCGGTGTAGCGGCGCGATCCGGTGCGTTCGACCCACAGTTCCGTCATGGCTTCTTTTCTACCGGGCGCCCCTTGCGGCTACCGACTCGCCGTTGAGTGTGTTCCCAGGGCGACGCCGCTCGGCGTGTCGCCGCCCTGGGCTCACACTCGAAAGCCCACGCGCACACTCACCGCCGGGGCCGCGCGGCTGGCCCAGCGGGCATACTGCGTTCCATGGCGACCGTCGTCGCATTCCACGCCCATCCGGACGACGAGGTGATCCTCACCGGCGGCACGCTCGCGCGGGCGGTGGCGGCCGGGCATCGCGTTGTCCTCGTCACCGCGACCGACGGGCGCGTACACAATGACGACGGTGATCTCCGGTTGGACGAATTGCGGGCGAGCGCAAGCATTCTCGGTGTACATCGGGTCGAATGCCTCGGCTATGCCGACAGCGGCTACGGCCCCGTTTTCTACCCCGACCCACCCGGACGCGTCAGATTCGGGCGGGCCGACGTCGACGAGGCGGCGGGCCGGCTCGCGGAGATACTGCGCGATGAAGGCGCGGACGTGCTGCTCAGCTATGAGCGCAACGGCGGCTACGGCCACCGCGATCACGTCCAGGTGCACCACGTCGGCGAGCGGGCCGCCGAACTCGCGGCGACGCCGCGAGTGCTCGAGGCGACGATGCCGCGCGAATTGCTGGTGCGCATCGGCAATCTCGCCCGTCGGTTGCGACTACCGGCGCCCTATGAACCGGAAGTGGCCCGCACGGCCTACGCGCCGACGGCGACCATCACCCACCGGATCAACGTTTTCGGCTTCGCGCGGCACAAGCGCGACGCGTTTGCGGCCCATCGCTCCCAAATCGGCGACACCGGTCTCGGTGCGCGCGCATTCGACGTGCTGCTTGCGCTGCCGCCCCAGGTGTTTGGCCTGCTCATGCCGCGCGAATGGTTCGTCGACCCCGCGCTACCCGCAGGATCCATCTGCCGCGACATCTTCGACTGACTCACCGGCGCGGTCGCGGCTGGCATCTCGGGCAGTAGAACGACGAGCGGTTCATGAACTTCTCCCGGCGCATCACCGCGCCGCAGCGCCGGCAGGGTTCGCCTTCCCGGCCATAGGCGTCCAGGGACCGGTCGAAGTATCCCGACTCGCCGTTGACGTTGACGTAGAGCGAGTCGAACGAGGTCCCGCCCTGCGCCAGCGCATCGCGCATCACGGCGGCGGCGGCGTCCAGCACGGCGGCCAGTTGGCGCCGGCTCAACGTGTCGGCGGTCCGCGCGCCGTGCACCTTGGCCCGCCACAGCGCCTCGTCGGCGTAGATATTGCCGATGCCCGACACCACCTGCTGGTCGAGTAGCTGCCGCTTGATCTCGGAATGCTTGCGCCGCAACACCTTTACCACCGCGTCGGCATCGAATTCGGGGTCCAGCGGGTCGCGCGCCAGATGGGCCACCGGCGCCGGCACCACGCTGCCGTCCACGCTCACCAGGTCGGCGAGCATCCAGCCGCCGAAGGTGCGCTGGTCGGCGAAGCTCAGCACGGTCCCGTCGTCGAGCAACGCGGAGATGCGGACGTGGTCGGCGCGCGGCACCTCCCCCAGCAGCATCTGACCGCTCATGCCGAGGTGCACCACGAGCGCCGTGTCCGGGTCAGCCGGACCCTCCAGCAGCAGCCAAAGGTACTTGCCGCGCCGATCGGTTCCGGCGATCCGCGCCTCGAGCAGCCGGGCGGTGAGATCGGCGGGCCCTGCCTCGTGGCGGCGCACGGCGCGCGGATGATGCACCCGGACCGCGCTGATCGTCCTGCCCACCACGCGGGCCTGCAAGCCGCGGCGGACCACCTCGACTTCGGGCAGTTCGGGCATCGGCTACGCGGACGTTTTTCCCGCGGTGTCCAGCGTTTCCAGCACTTTCCAGGTCGCCGCCGCGGCCTTCTGCTCGGCCTCCTTCTTCGAGCGGCCGACCCCGGACCCGTATTCGGTTTCCATCACGACGACGACCGCCGTGAATTCCTTGTCGTGGTCGGGTCCGGTGGAGGTCACCAGGTAGGACGGTGCGCCCATGCCACGCGCCGCGGTCAGCTCCTGCAGGCTGGTCTTCCAGTCCAGCCCGGCCCCCAGCGTGGGCGCGGCGTCCAGCAGCGGGCCGAACAGCCGCAGGATCACCTCACGCGCGGTGTCGATCCCGTGCTGCAGGTAGATGGCGCCCAGCAGCGACTCCATGCCGTCGGCCAGGATGCTCGACTTGTCGGCCCCGCCGGTGTTCGACTCGCCGCGCCCCAGCAGCAGGTGGACACCGAGTCCCTGGTCGGAGAGCTTTCGGGCGACGTCGGCCAGCGCCTGGGTGTTGACCACGCTGGCCCGCAGCTTGGCCAAATCGCCCTCCGACCGGTCGGGATGACGATGGTAGAGCTCGTCGGTGATGGTCAGGCCCAGGACCGCGTCACCGAGAAACTCCAGGCGTTCGTTGGTCGGCAGCCCCCCGTGTTCGTAGGCGTAACTGCGGTGCGTCAACGCGAGCGACAGCAGTTCCTCGGGCAGGTCCACGCCGAGCGCGTCCAGCAGGGCTTGCCGCGACGTCACCGGTCGTCCCGCTTGGTATCCGGCTGGGGCGGCAACTTGTCAGCCAACTTGGCCCAGCGCGGGTCGATGCGGTCGTGGTGATGGCCGGGCTCGGCCGCCAGGGCAACACCGCAGTCGGGGCACAACCCCGGGCAGTCCGGGCTGCACACCGGAGAAAACGGCAGCTCCAGCCCGACGGCGTCGATGATCGGCTGCTCGAGGTCGATGGTGTCGTCGACGATGTGACCGACCTCGTCCGGTTCGGTGGTCGCCTCGGTCGCGCTGTCCGGATACGCGAAAAGTTCGGTCAACCTGACCTCGACGCGCCCGTTGACCGGCGTCAGGCAACGGGCGCATTCGCCGACGGTCGGCGCGGCGACCGTTCCGGTCACCAACACGCCCTCGGACACCGACTGGATTTGCAGGTCCATCTCCAACGGGGCGCCCTCGTCGATCGCGATCATCGGCAGTCCGATGCGCAACGGGCTGGGCACGGTGTTGCGCAGGGTGACCATCGCTCCCGGGCGCCGGCCGAGTCGGATGATGTCCACCCTCATCGGCGAGGTCGAATGGCGCCGCGCCGTGCTGCTGTGCTGCCGCGTCATAGAGGAAATCCTACGGCGCGGCGCGCGTAAGGAAAGGGCGCGGACCCGTTCGCTGTCCCCCTAGCGCGTCGCGTAGTCGTGGGTGCCGGCGGCCGTCCGGAGCTGGTGACGGCCGCGGCCGACGGACCGCAGGGTGCCGTTGAGGAACTCCTCGAACTCGGCCAGCTTGTTGTCGACGTAGATGTCGCACTCGCCGCGCAGCCGGTCGGCCTCGGCGTGCGCCGTGTCGATGAGGCGGGTCGCCTCGGCGTTGGCCGCCTCCACCACGCTGTTCTGCGACACCAGCCGCTGCTGCTCCTTGATGCCCTCTTGCACGGCCTTCTCGTAGGAGATGTTGCCGTTCTCGATCAGCCGGTCCGCTTCGGCCTGGGCCCGGCTGACGCTGGCCTCGTACTCGCGTTTGGCCGCCGTGGCGATGCGGATCGACTCCTCGCGGGCCTCCCCGACCATCCGCTCGCTGTGCTGGCGGGCCTCGCTCACCATCCGATCGGCCTGCGATTTGGCGTCGGACAACAGCCGGTCCGCCTCCGCGCGGGCGTGGTTGAGCATCGATTCGGACTCCGTCGTCGCCGAGGAGACCATCGATTCGGCGTGCGACTTGGCGTCCTGCAGCATCGAATCGCGGGCGTCGAGCACGTCCTGGGCGTCGTCCAGCTCGCCGGGGATCGCGTCCTTGATGTCGTCGATCAGTTCCAGCACGTCACCGCGGGGCACGACACAGCCGGCCGTCATCGGCACACCGCGCGCCTCTTCCACGATGGCGCCCAATTCGTCCAGCGCCTCAAAAACTCGGTACACGGCCATGCCCTCCTGGCGTCGTTGTTGTTACCAGTGTGCCTGCTGTTGCCTCTGTGACAGCGGTGGCGACGCCGGTGTGTCGAAGATTTGCCCGGTAAACCCGCCCGTCGCGAGTGAAATCCATAGATTTTGCCCGTTCACGCAATGCCGCGGGCCCAGCCGCCGCGCGGGGTTCGTCAGTCCATATTCTTTTGCCCGGTCCCCGCACCGATTGTGGAGCCATTCTAGGGACAACGGCGGCCCAACCCCGGAAAACGGCCCTCTCCACCCTTGACGCATACCCCATGGGGGTATAGTTTACTGACGGCGCGGCCCGAGCAACCGAAGGGGAGGACTCAATGAGGGCGCTGGCAGCGGTCGGCCATGCCTTGGGGCTGGCGGGGTCGATGACGTGGGAAATCCTGTGGGCGCTGATACTCGGCTTCGCCCTGTCGGCGGTGGTGCAGGCCGTGGTGCGGCGCTCGACGATCGTGTCCCTGCTGGGCGACGACCGGCCGCGCACGCTGGCGGTGGCGGCCGGGCTGGGAGCGGCCTCGTCGTCGTGCTCGTACGCCGCGGTCGCCCTGGCGCGTTCACTGTTCCGCAAAGGCGCCAACTTCACCGCCGCGATGGCGTTCGAGATCGGCTCCACCAACCTCGTGGTGGAGTTGGGCATCATCCTGGCCCTGCTGATGGGCTGGCAGTTCACGGCCGCGGAATTCGTGGGCGGCCCGCTGATGATCGTGGTGCTCGCCGTCCTGTTCCGGCTGTTCGTGCGGTCCCGGCTGGTCGACGCCGCCCGCGAGCAGGCCGAGCGCGGCATCGCCGGCTCCATGGAAGGCCATGCCGCCATGGACATGTCGATCCATAAAGAGGGCTCGTTTTGGCGGCGGCTGCTGTCCCCGCAGGGTTTCACCTCGGTCTCGCACGTGTTCGTGATGGAATGGTTGGCGATTCTGCGCGACCTCGTCCTGGGCCTGCTGATCGCGGGTGCCATCGCGGCGTGGGTGCCCGAAAGCTTTTGGCGGATCTTCTTTTTGACCGATCATCCGGTCTGGTCGGCGTTGTGGGGTCCGCTCGTGGGACCGATCGTCGCGATCGTGTCGTTCGTCTGCTCGATCGGCAACGTGCCGCTGGCCGCGGTGCTGTGGAACGGGGGCATCAGCTTCGGCGGCGTCATCGCCTTCATCTACGCCGACCTGCTGATCCTGCCGATCCTGAACATCTACCGCAAGTACTACGGCACCAGGATGATGCTGACGCTGCTCGGCACCTTCTACGCCGCGATGGTCGCCGCCGGCTATCTCGTCGAATTGCTCTTCGGCACAATGGGTCTCATACCAACACAGCGCAACGCCACGGTGATGGAGGCGTCGATCTCCTGGAACTACACCACTTGGCTCAATATCGCCTTCCTGGTCGTCGCGGCGATACTCATCGTGCGATTCGTCACCTCGGGCGGCGTCCCGATGCTACGGATGATGGGCGGCTCGCCCGCCCCGGCCGATGGCGATCATGATCACAGCCATCAATGCGACTGACCGCTGTGGCGCAGGGTTGACCGGGCCGCCATCCATTCGTCATTGCTGATCGTGCTTCGCCAGTCCGCCGGCAGGGCATCCAGGGCGTCCTCGATGCAATCCCAGATCGACTCGAGGGGGGACGCGCCCGGGGCGGCAGCGGCAATCCGGTCCTCCACAGCGTAATTCGGCTCATGTGGCACGTCGCTGAACGGGGCGAGCGCGTTGATCGCGTCCATGACGCGGCGTCGGCGTTCGGCGTACGGCCACGCCGCCAACTCGTCGGGCATGATGGGCCGGCCGAAGATATAGTCCTGCGCGGCGTGCCGGTAGGGAACCTCAAGCTTTCCCTGCACCGGTTCCTCCGGCAGACCCCCCGCGAAGTACAGCGGCACGATGGGCAGTGCCGCGTCGATCGCCAGGTCCAGCAGCGTCGAGGTGAGCTTCTCGACGCGCTGGCCGGAGCGCAGGTACCGGGTTCCGTCGGCGTGCACCATGGTCGACGCGCCGTGGGCGGCGACGTCGCGCTTGATCTCTTCGACCAGGCTCAGGAACTGCTCGGGGTTTCGCTGGTCGAAGTATCGGTTGCTGGTCGGCTTTCCGTTGGCCGTGGCGTCCGCCAGCCGCGTGAGGGCGCCGACCCAGCGGGTTTCGTGCTTGGCGTGCGCGATCGTCACGACCTTCGTGTCGGTCAGCCACGACGCGATCGACGTGCCCAGAATCGACTCGACCTGGACCTGGTGGTTGGCCAGCAGCAACACCGGCCTGCCCCGAACCGCCGCCGTCGCAGCGGGATCGGTGACGATGACGTGCCTGACGTAGCGCGACAGCAAGGCCCAGTGCAGCAGGTCGGCGAACCCGCCCGGCTGCAGCCCCTGCCAGTCCGTCGACCAGCTGCGCACCGGTTGCCAGTCCGTCTGCAGCGACGCGCTCACCCGACACGCGCCGGGCGTTTGCTCGACCTCGACCGAGATGCGCTCGAGTGGCAGCGCCGGGCAACTCACCTGCCCGCCGACGACGCGGACCTGCGATGGGTGTATCGCGCCGTGGGCGGCGTCTGCGACGGCTTCTTTGATCGCGATGTCGGCGATCAGCGAATCACCTTGGCTCTGCGAGTCATACACCGCACGCAACGTGCCCTTGAACCAGTCCTGGGTCGCGGCCCGTGCGGAATCGAGGGTGACCACCCCGCGGCCCAGCCGGTCGCTCAAGACCATCCCGGGCACCGCGCGCCGCTCCGCCATGAAAGCGTGTCGCTCCCGGCCGCCGACCTGGACGAGATGCCCCTTCTCCAAGAGGAATTCGACGACGCGGAGGTAGGCCCACGGCTTGCCCGCGGCGTTGAGCCACAGATCGACGATCGGCATGCGGGCGCCGGCGTCGGTGTCGTCGTCGAACCCGACGAAGCGGGCCTCGACGTCCACCGTCCCCTGCGTCGGGGGGTCGCTGTAGAACCGCGCCCACATCACGCGACGGGGAAAGCCGACCAGCCGGTCCGCCGCGTCCACGTGCGAGGCGACATCCGTTTTGTCCGTGGTCCATACGTTCATCGCGGTGTGGGGAACGATGTGGAACGCACCGTCGAGCAGTCCCGGGTGCTGCTGACCCACCGGAACCTTGCACCGCTCGACCGCGAGCGTCCCGGACGAGCCGTTGCGGCCTATCCGGGCGCCGTCCATCAGGGTTGCGAACGCGGGTCCGTGGAACACGGTGCCGTCGTAGGGATTGGCGTAGGGAACCGCGTCGCGCAACGGGGCGGGAGTTGACGGTTCGCCCGCGTAGCGGTCCGCGGTGGCGACCACGGCCTGCGCATGCGTCTCCCAGCGCGACAGTTCGGCTCTGGGCGCGTCTCGCCATACCTCCAGGCGGCCCGTGAAGCGGTCCGGCGCAACGGGTTCAAGCACCACCCGCACGCGCGTCGGCGAATCGACGACGACCCAGCGAACCAGCTGCAGGTCGGTGATTTCGACCACCTTGGCCGCGCCGGCCGCCTGGCTGGCCGCCTGCGCGAACAGGTCCAGCACCGACATCATCGGCAGCGAGGGGATGACATACGTCGGGCAGTGGTCGGCGACCCAGGTGTCCCGGGCGGGATCGATGGTTGTCTCCACCGTGGTCGCCGAGGCCTCGACGGGTGTCGTGTCCGGTGCGGCACCTGTGATGCGCATGCCCAGGTCGGTTGCGCTGTAGATCCGTATTCCGTCGCACCACAGGGAGGCATCGGCCACGGCCAACGTGCCGCCGTCCTCGCGCGCGACGCGGGTGAGCTCCACCTCCGCGGTGATCTGCTTGTTCGTGGGCACGATCTGGCCGCGATACCGCCACGTGATCGCGTGGTCGAGCGCGACCGGCTCGAAGCGCGCCGACGGCCCCGCCGCTTCGCCGAACCCGAGATCGAGCATCGCGAATTGTAGAAGCTGCAAGAGCATTTCGATGCCCAGCGATCCGGGTTGCACCGGATCGCGGTAGAAGTGCGCCTTGAAATACCATTCGGCGGGGTTGATGTCCTTGACGGCCCGCCACCGGCCCAGGCCGGCGCCGCCGGCGGTCGGCCACCGGCCGGTGACCCGGTCGATCATCAACAGCATCGGGTCGGCCAGCCGGGCGCCCGGACCAAAGAACTTGTCCGGGCGGGTGCCCAGGTCGATGACCGGCGCGTCGCACCCGAGCTCCAACTGGGCACGCTGTTCCGCGCTGACGGGAAGCCCCACCTGCTGCTGCAGCGCTTCGAGCCGAAAGTATCCGAACACCGTGTCGAACGTGTAGACGATTCCGTCGTCCGCGCAGATTTCGCCGTCGAAGCTGACGATGATGGTTCCGCCGGCCTGGGCGACGCTCTTCAGCACGGCCTTGATGCGCAACGTCCCGGTCGCCGGCGTGATCTCGCGGTGCTGTGTCCCCGTCCCGTCGAGGTTGCGGAAGAACAGGTCCACGTCGAAGTCCAGTGGGCAACCGGCATAGGCGCCCAGCCACCCGCAGGGCTGCAGCGCGATCTCCATGAGGACCGCGTTGGGCATCGTCTGCTTCGCGTTCGATCCCTTGTTCTCCGCGAAATACCAAGCGTCGCTGGGAACGTCGTACTCGGCCACCACTTGCGCGCCGGGCTTGGCCACGCCGAGCTCACCCACCACCTCGGTGACCCGCGACATGAAGTGGTAGGGCGGACCAGGCAGCCTGGCAACCCTGCGGTCCGTGTCGAACTTCTGATAGAGGGGGCCGACCGCCAGGGAAGGCTTGGCGATTGCGCAGGCGAGCATCGCGGTGTAGTCGAACTTGACGCCGTGCCCTTCGTCGACAGGCTTGGGTTCGACGTAACCGTCCAGCTCTTTGACACCCATATCCATCGGGCAGCCGGGCGAAAGCCGCAGTCCCATCCGGCGGCAGTGGAAGGCCGGCAGTCCGTCGACCGTACACAGCAGGTCCGCGAACACCGTGGGCTCCGGTCCGGCGATGACCTCCCGCACGAACACCTCGTAAACCAGCTCGCGTGACTGCGGCGTCACCTGACCGCGGCACACCAGCTTGTAGGTCTCGAACGGCACGGGTTCAAAACGCCACCCGTCGCAATCCAGGGTCATGCCCAGACCGGTCATGTAGACGGCCATCGTCTGCATCGTCGCCTCGTACATGAGTGTGCCCGGCATGCAGGGATCGTTCTTGAAATGACCGTTGAAGAACCACGTGTCGGGGCTCACGTGGGCAACCGCGCGCAAATAGCCCCTGCCCCAAGGCCCGCCGGAGAAATCCAGGTGGGTCACCTCATCGACGAACAGCATGTCGCCGCCCGCGATGCTCGGCGTGCGGGTGTGGCTGGCCGCGCGCTCGAAGCCGTCGCCGAACGTGTGCCAGATGTCGCCGGACGCCATCGCCTCGAGGTCGGCGCGCCGCAAAGAGGTACGCGCCGTTCGTGCCCGCGTCGACTCCATCGGCCCGCTGACAGTCTCGTCCTCGGGGCGCCAGAGGATCCCGCCCGACGCCGCCAGCTCCTCCTCGGAGAAGAACCCGGCCTGGCCGTTGCGCATGGACATCCGCTCGACGCCGTCGATCGTGCAGTCGTAGTGGAAGAAGAACATCCGGATGTCGCCCTGGCTGGCGTGGCCGTCGACATGGATGTCGAAGCGCAGCGTGTCGCCGATCTCGGGCAGGCCACCCAGGTAGGTCACCTCGCAGCCCAGCAGGCGATAGACCCGCTCCCCTTTATTCGCGAAGTCGGCGCCCATCCAGGAGATGAGCATGAGGTCGGCCTGCCCGGCTTCGATCATGATTCCGGCCGGCATCCGACCTCGATGCAGCCACCACGCGTCGGCGGTGACATCGGTTTCGGTCCAAAGGGTTCCGGTACCGTGCTTGCCCGGCTCGGCGTCGATGCCCAGCAGGCGATCCGCCAGCAACAGCGGAGGTTCCGGCATCCGCACCTGCCGTGCGTAGTTGTCTTGCACCGCGAACGCCGGTCCGTAGATGTCGGAGATCTTGCCCGAGGCGTGCACGCGCAGGCCGTGCTTGTCCAGGGCGAGGCCCACCGGCGTGCGCTTGATCGTCGGCGTGGGCAGCGGTTTGTCGGCGGGCCGGGCGGGCTGCGTCGCCCGGTAGGCGCCGCCGCCGGGCAGATAGTCAACGTCGGTGTGGCTCTGCGCTTTGAGGCCGTTCGTCGGCGGGGTCGGCGGCTGCGCCGCGTGCGTCCCGGCCGCGCCGTCACCGTTGCGGACCTCGAGCGCATGACCGATCGACAGCGGCTGCGGCGGCGTCTGGCCGAGCAGGGCTGAGCCCAGGGGGACCCGCGCCAACGCGTCGGTGGTTTTGGGCAGAGCCGGCGGAACGGGCAGGTGGGTTGGCATGGGCTGCTCCAGTCGGGGGGTGTCGCCATTGGTAGCCGCGGCCACAACGTGACTCGGCAGCCGAACGGCGGGCGGGTGAGCCGGAAAGTGCAACCGGGCGGGTTTCCCCGTACGGGGTGCGGGCCGCAACACAGCGTCGAGCGCATCGGCGTCGCGGCGTTCGGGCGCCGTAGGCGCGAGGACGATTTGCTGTTGCTGGCCACCGAGCGCGGTGAGCGAGACGACGACGGAACGCTTTTCGGACGCCCACGGCGCGCCATCGGGAGATATGCCCAAGAAGCCGTACAGCGCGCCGGCGGCGACGTGCAGCAGTCCCGATGCGGCGTGGGCGTGGCCCAGTAGCGGCGTGAGGTTCAACGCGCCGGGTGCGGTTCCCACGTGCAGGCACTCCCCGCGCGGCTCGTGATCGGCCGGCAGGGTGGCCAGAATCGTGTCGCCGTCACGGCGTGCGTCGGCGGCGCGTTTGAGCACAACCACGACGGCGGCGTCGCCGGGTGTCTGCTCGCCCGGTCCGAGCAACGCGCGCGCCGACGCTTCGTGCACCGGTTCGCAGCTGAGATCCACCGCACCGACCACGGCGGCGTCGACTTCGCCGCGCCGCAGTTCACGGGCGGCCATCTCCAGCGCGGTGGTGCCGGAGAGCTCTTCCCGCGATACCGTGAAACTTGGCCCCCGCAGGTCGAATTGCCTGTTCAGTCTGTTGGCGAGGATGTTCGGCATCGCTCCGACGACGCCGGCGGGCGTCCACGGTGGCGCGACCTCGTCGCGCGCCGCCGCCAGTTGGACCGGGTCATCGATGTCGTCGGCCAACCGCCACCGCAATCCCAGCCGGGTGATCTCGGTGTCACACCCCATCCCGACGATGACGCTCGTTCTGTCCGGCGGCAGGCGGCCGATCACCGTTTCGATGTTGACGGCCGCCCCCAGCAGGGCCAGTTGCTGGGGCAGCGTCTGTTTGAGATCGGTTGGGGGAAAGCGCGTTTGCGTGACGTCGAGGCAGATCTCGGTCATCCGCGCCCTGCGGGTGCCGTCGGGGTGGCGGCTCGGGATCGGTTCGGAGCTTTTCAGATGCTCTGCGACCGAGGCGGTGTCGTCGTCGCCCACCAGCAGGCTGAGACCCACGATGGCAATGTCGTCCTCGCCGATGCGCCCGGTGGCCGGGAATTTCGGCGGGGTGTGGCGCTCGGCGGCGGGGTCGATCCACTCTTCGAGGAGCAGGTGAGCGTTGTTGCCGCCGAAACCGAAGTTGTTGATCGCAGCGCGGCGGGGTCCGACGCACGCCCAGGATTCGGCCTCGGTGAGCAGGCGGAACGGGGAGTCGGCGAGGAAGGGCAACGGATCATCGGCGTGCAGCGTCGGGGGACGGATGCCCGCGCGCATCGCCGCGAGCACCTTGATCGCTCCCGCGGCGCCGGATGCCGTGATCGAGTGCCCCAGATTGGATTTCAGTGATCCGATGGGTATGTTCGCCATCCCATCGAAGATGCACGCCATGCTCATCAGCTCGGTCAGGTCGCCGCGCGAAGTTCCCGTCGCATGGCACTCGATGAGTGAGACGTCCTGCGGCTCCAGCTCGGCCATCTCATAGGCGAGCCGCATCGCCCGCTCCTGGCCCTGCTGCGAGGGCACCAGCGGCCCCTGGCCCCGGCCGTCGTTGCTGAGGCCGACCGCCCGGATCACGCCCAGTATCGCGTCGGCGTCGGCGATCGCGTCTTCGAGCCTCCTGAGCACCAGAATCGCCGCGCCCTCGGCGGGCACCAATCCGTCCGCGCCACGGTGGAAGGGTCGCGACCGTCCGCTGCGGCTCAAGGCCTGTAGCGCGCTGAAGCCGACGTGCAGGAGTAGGTCGCTGGCGCCGTTCACGCCTCCCGCCACCATCACATCCGCGGTGCCGTCGTGCAACCGGTCGCACGCCAGCTTGATCGCGTACAGCGAGGAGGCGCACGCGGCGTCCAGCGCGGTGGCACCCCCGGTCAACCCGAGCGCGTTGGCCACGACATGGGCCGGGAGCCCGGACATGAAGCGGTTACGCCAATCGAACCCGTGTTCGGCACCGCGCCAGACGTTTTGGGCCACGTCGGTCATCGATTTCGTCGGGTAGCTCAAGTTGCCGAGCACGACCCCGGCCGAGCCCGGGACTTCACCGGGGCGCCAGCCCGCGCTCTCCAGCGCTTGCCGGGCCGCCTCGACGGCCCACAGGCACAGCGGATCGAGACCCTGGAACTGATCGGCGCTCAGCAGGAAGCAGGCGGGATCGAAGATCTCGTGGAAGCCGCGGACGTATCCGCCGCGGTCCGACCAGGCGTGGTCGAGGAACGAGTCGTTGGTCTGGTCCCCGATGATGTGCGCTGCCGACACACCCCAGTAGCCGGGTTGCGGTGAGCCGAGCACATCTCGGCCGTCGTGCACGGTCTGCCATAACTCGCCGGGGCTCAGGCCGCCGGGCAGGACGCAGCCCTGGCCGACGATCGCAATGGGCTCAAACTTCACGGGGGCTCCGCGGCATCGTCGAATCAGCCGCCGTAGGGGTACAACTCGAGTCGCTTGAGGCTGGCGACCACGCGGTTTTCGGCGTCCACCAGGTCCAGGTCGCACACGGCCCGGTTGGTCGTGGCATCGCCGTTGCTGAGCACGCACCGCAATCCGTCGCCCAGTGCCCCGGGTCGGTACCGCACGACCTCGCCCACCCGCAGCGGCAGCACGGTGCGGCCGAGCTGTTCGAAGCCCCACACGAGTGCCGCCTGCAGGCAGCCGTCGAGCGCCGCCGGATCCGTCGCCCAGCCTTCGCCGCGCCAGCCCGCCGTTGTCAGGCCGTGCAGGGCTGCCGTCGCGGAGCTGGCCGCGCACTCCACGCCCCCGAGGACCTGGAACGCCGGGCCGTGGAAGAGCGCGTCGCCGAAGTAGCAGGCGTCCCGGTCCAGCCGGCGGCCGCCGGGCGGCGCCGTCGGGGCGGCCGGCGCAACCCTTGCGGCCCAGCCCATTTCGACCGTCGCGCAGTAGTATGCCGTCGATCCCGAGCCGTTGGACAATGTGCAGGTCAGCCGGTGCGGCTGCTCCTGGACCGGCGCGCAGCGCACCAGCAGCGGGTCACCATGTTCTTCGAAGTCCTGCAGCGTGACGCCGCGAAGCACCTTGAGGTCGACAACCCGATCCACGCGGTGCCCGGGCCGGCAGGCTTCGGCCATTCGCACGAACCACTCCAGGACCTGCACGAGGGGTAGCACGACCTTGCCCTGGACGCGGTGATCGAGCAAGTAAGCCTGCCGGGTCGCCTGCGCCACCACACGAGCGGTCCGGCCCTCGGCGGGCACCGGATGTGTTGGGAGGCCGGCCAATACGCCGTCGCCGAGGGTCACCTCGGGAGTCGGGGTTCCCGCGTCCAGTACGTCGGAGACGAACGCCCTCGCGCCCTGCCCGAGCGGGATCAACGAGATGCCCCGCGACTCGAACATCGCCTTCAGGCCCGGCGTGACCATGCCGGAATCCCACGGCCCCCAACCCAAGGCCCGCACCAGGCAGGCCGGGCCGCGGCGGGCCTGCTCGGCCAGGGCGACCTTGTTGAGGATCTCGTTGGCCATGGCGTAGTCGCTTTGGCCGACGTTGCCGCTGCGCGCGGCCACCGACGAGAACAGGCAGATCACCTTCAGCGGATCGGCGGCCGTCGCGTCCAGCAACGCGCCGAGCCCGCCCACCTTCGTCTCGAAGACGCGGTCGAATCCGTCCAGAGTCTTCTTGTGCAGCGGCGCGTCGGCCAAAACACCGGCGCCGTGCACCAATCCGGTGATGGGCCCGAATTCGGTTCGCACATCCTCGAGTAGCGCGCCGAGCGCGGCCGCGTCGCGGACGTCGGTGGCGGCGTAGCGAACCCGTGAACCGGTGGCGGTCACGGCGGCGAGCGTCGCGCGCACCTCGCGATCGGCGAGGATGCGCTGCACCTGCTGCTCCAGCTGTTTGGGTGTGGGCTTGAGCCCCTGTGCCGCAGCGCTACCGAGTAGCGCACGCTTGAGCTCGGCGTCGGTGGTCAGGCCGCGCGCCTCGGGCGGTTCGTCGGACAGTTCGGTGCGCCCCAGCAGGACGAAGCTCGCCTGCGTCTTTTCCGCCAGGGCGATCACCGACGCGGCGGTGACGCCGCGAGCCCCGCCCGACACGACGATGACGTCGCCGCGATCGACGCGACGCGTGTGGGTGGTCACCTGCCTCGCGTCGGCGACGACCGTGATCCGGCCGTGCGCGCTACCCAGACCGACCTCTAATTCCGCGCCGCCGGCCACTAACTCCTGAGCGAGGTGCTCGGCGACGGTGGCCGGGGACTGCTGGTCAACCGCGATGTCGATCGCTTTGATCTGCGCCTGGGGCCACTCCTGGGCGGCCGTCTTGGCCAGTGCCGCGATGCCGCCGGCCCAGGCGCGCGGCCCGGGGTCGGTGAGCAGGCCGAAGGTGCCGCCGGTGTCCTGGACGGTGACGAAGACACCGCCGTGTTCGGCGAATTTCGCCGCGACGCGGTGCGCGTGGGCGAAAGCCGTTCGGTTCACGGCCACCGTGTCGTCGCGGGTAGCCGTGCGCCGCAGGCCACCGAGGTGGATCACCGCCTGGGCATCCGCGCTCGGCTCGGTCGTGATCGTGGCGCTGACGCCGTGCGTGCGCAGGATTGCCGCCAGCGCGTCGGCCGTCGCGTGCTGGTCGTCCTGCGTTGTGACGATCTCCACGACGTTGGCGGTGTGCAGACCCGGCATCCCCATCCCGCTGGCCGGAGCGGGGATCGCACGCACCGCATAGCGCGCGATCCCCGCTCCGGCTACGTCAAAAGGGAGGCGATCACCTGCCCCGGCCGGGCGGCTGGTCAGGCCGTGCAAGTAGTCGATGATCTCCTGCAGCGTGCCCAGGGTCGCCATGGTCGAGGTCTCCACCTCGGGCAGGGCCGGGATCCGTTGCTGGACTGCGGAAAGGATCTCGACCCGCTTGATCGAATCGATCCCCAGATCGGCCTCCAGCGCCATCGACAGATCCAGCATCTCCACCGGATAGCCGGTCTTTTCGGCGACCACCTCGAGCAGCTGCGTCACCAGCTCGCCGCCGGCCACCGCGCCCGGCGGCGCCGCGGTCCCGTTGTGGCGCAGCACGGTGCCGTTGTGCGCGGCAGCGCCGTTATGGGCCGTGGCGCCGGTCAGGCCCTGCAGGTAATCGATGATCTCCTGCAGCGTGCCCAGGGTCGCCATCGTCGAGGTCTCCACCTCGGGCAGGCTCGGGATTCGCTGCTGCACCGCGGAGAGGATCTCGACCCGCTTGATCGAGTCGATACCCAGATCGGCCTCCAACGCCATCGACAGATCCAGCATCTCCACCGGATAGCCGGTCTTCTCGGCGACCACCTCGAGCAGCTGCGTCACCAACTCACCGCCGGCAACCGTCCCGTCAAGGGTGGCTGCCGCGCCATTGTGTGTCGCGGGGGCGCTCAGGCCCTGCAGGTAATCGGTGATCTCCCGTAGCGTGCCCAGGGCTGCCATGGTCGAGGTCTCCACCTCGGGCAGGCTCGGGATCCGCTGCTGCACCGCGGAGAGGATCTCGACCCGCTTGATCGAATCGATACCCAGATCGGCCTCCAACGCCATCGACAGATCCAGCATCTCCACGGGGTAGCCGGTTTTATCGGCAACCACCTCGAGCATCTCGGTCACCAACTGCGTGCCGGCGACCGAAACCGCCGCCGGCGCAGGCGCATTGACGGGAGCCGCCGGCACCACCGGTGCCGCGGTCCCGTTGTGGGCCGGTGCGGTTCCGTTGTGTCTCGCCGGGCCGGTCAGGCCCTGCAGGTAATCGATGATCTCCTGCAGCGTGCCCAGGGTCGCCATCGTCGAGGTCTCCACCTCGGGCAGGCTCGGGATCCGCTGCTGCACCGCGGAGAGGATCTCGACCCGCTTGATCGAGTCGATACCCAGGTCGGCCTCCAGCGCCATCGACAGATCCAGCATCTCGACCGGGTAGCCGGTCTTGTCCGCGACCACCTCGAGCATCCCGGTCACCAAGTGCGTGTCGGCGAGCGAAACGGCCACCGGCGCAACCACGGCGTGCGCCGTGCCGTTATGACCGGCCGCGGCGCCGTTGGGGACGGCCGGGGCCGCCGGCGGTGTGGGCAGCAACGGTTTTCCGTTGGGGATCACCGACGGCGCTGCGGGCGGCGCAGCCACCGCGGCCCTCGACACGAGACCTTCTAACAGTCCTTGCAAATGGTCGACGGTTTCCCGCAACGTTGTGACCGCTGCGACCATCTCGGCTATCACGTCGGCACCCACCTCGGGCGCGGCCGAGGACGTCACGGGGGCGGGCGGCGCGGCGATCACCGCGGTGATAGACGTACCGTGCTGGGCGCCATCACCATTGAGCGCCGCCGGCGCCGGGGGCTCGACGGGCGGTGTCGCCGCGTTCACGTGGGCGACGGGCCTGATTGGTTCTGCTGGCGCCAATGTGGGCTCCGATTCGAAGGTGGGGCGAACGGGTTGGTCGCTTGCCGGTGGGCGTCCGTAGTTGGATCCGTTGATCTTGAGGGTCAGCTTTGGCTGGCGACGAGTACGAGGATCGTCACCGGGGCGGTAATCGGCCCAGAGTCGCTCGAAATTCATCGGGACACCGGCGGCCACCAGTTGGGCCAGGCCATTCCACAGCGATCGAATACCGTTCGTGTGCTTGGCATCCAGGGCCACCGCGGAGTGCTCCTGGTCCGCCAGGCACTTGCCGACGAGGTTTGTCAGCACGCCGCCGGGGCCCACCTCGACGAACGTGCGTGCGCCGGCCTGCCACATCGCCTGAATCTGTTCGGCGAACCGCACGGGCTGAGCGATCTGGTTGGCAAGCGTGGCCCGCATCTGGCCAGCGTCGGAGGCGTAGGGCTGCGCTGTCGCGTTGGCGTAGACCGGCACCTCGGGCGTGCGGAACGGGATGCCCGCCAGGAACGACGCGAACGGGACCGCCGCCGGGCTGACGATGTCGGAATGAAAGGCGGTGGCGACGCCGAGGCGCCGCGCGGTGATGCCCGCGTCGCTAAATCGTTGTGCAGCATCGTCGATGGCCGCGCTCTCGCCCGAGAGCACGAACTGATCGGGGGCGTTGTGATTGGCGACCGACACCGCAAGCCCGCCCTCCGCAATCAGCTTGCGGACCCATTCCAACGGTGCGGCCACCGCGCACATCGCGCCGTCGCTGTTGACCGCCGCCTCGGCCATTAGCGCACCACGTGCGCGTGCGATCAGCAGGGTCACCTCTTCGCTGAAAACACCAGCGGCACACAGCGCGCTGACTTCACCGAAGCTGTGCCCGCCGACGGCGACCGGCGCGACGCCAAGAGCACGGATCACCGCCAGCAGACTCAGGCTGTGCGCGCCGATACCCGGCTGCGCCCACTCGGTCCTCGTCAATTCGGCCGCCTGCTGCGCGCGCTCGTCGTCGGTGAACGCCGAGCGCGGCCAAACCACCTGGTGCAGGTCGCGATCGGCGTTCAAGAGCTCGGCGGAGGCAACTTCCCACGGCGCCAGCGCCGGCTCGTAGAGCTGCGGCAGGTCGGCGCCCATGCCGGGGTACTGGCTACCCTGTCCCGGAAACAGCAGGGCGACCGGCCCGGGCCGTCGTGCCGAATAGTGGTAGCCCCGTGGTGAACTGAACGACACCGCCAAATCGGGTGCTGTCAGCTTCGCCGCGAGTTCGTCAAGCTTGGCGCGCAAGTCCGAGACGCCGTCGGCGACGACCGCAAGGCGGTGCGGCTGCGCGGCGTCGTAGGCGGATTGCGTGCTCCGTGCGATGAAGCTCAGCATGTCGTCGCTGTCGACGAGTGACGCGGCGAGACGAGCGGCCTGTTCGGAGAGCGCCGCGGCGGAGGGGGCGCCGAGCACTACCAGTTCGGAGTCCCAGGACCGGTATCGCCACGCTCGCTTTCCGGTACCCGTGTACTCCTCGACGGTGACGTGAAAGTTGGTGCCGCCGAAGCCGAACGAGCTGACCGAGGCGCGCCGCGGGACGCCGTTGGCGGCGACCCACGGCTTCGCCTGCGTCGGGAGGTAGAACGGTGACTTCTCTATGTCGAGGGCGGGGTTGGGCCGATCGACCTTGATGGTTGGTGGCAACGTCTTGTGGTGCAGCGCCAGCACGGTCTTGAACAGGCCGCAGGCACCCGCGGCGCCTTTGGTGTGGCCGACCTGGGATTTGACCGAGCCGAGCGCGCACCACTGCCGGTCCGGACGACCCGAGGAGTCGAACACCTCTCGCAGCGCGGTGAACTCGGCGGCATCGCCGGCCTTGGTTCCGGTGCCATGGGCTTCCACCAGCCCAACGGTTTCGGGGCCGTAGCCGGCCGCGGCGTAGGCGCGGCGAAGGGCTTTGGCCTGGCCGGCCGGACTTGGCGCATAGATGCTCTTGGCGCGGCCATCCGAGGACGTACCGATGCCGCGGATGACGGCGTAGATCCGGTCACCATCGCGCTCGGCGTCGTCGAGGCGCTTGAGCGCGAGCATCGCCAGCCCCTCGCCCAGCATGGTGCCGTCCGATTGGTCGGAGAAGGGGCGGCAGTCGCCGGTGGGTGACAGCGCGGTGACTTTGGCGAAGCACATGAACATCAAGATGTCGTTGAAGGCATCGACTCCGCCCGCGATCACCATGTCCGCTTCACCGAGATACAGCTCGTGCAGCCCGACCTCGAGCGCGGCCAGGGAGCTCGCACAGGCCGCGTCGATGACACAGTTCGTACCGCCCAGGTCGAAGCGGTTGGCGATTCGCCCGGCGATCACGTTGCCGAGAAGTCCGGGAAACGTGTTCTCCTGCCACGGCGTATAGCCGGACGCGACGCTCTCACTGAATGCCGCGACCTCGCGTTCGGAGAGACCGGCGGCGCGAAGCCCCCGCTCCCACACCGGCCGGTGCAGGCTGCCGCCCATGTAGTTGGTCATCTCGGTGCCGCCGGATGCGCCCAAAACCACGCTGACGCGCTCGCGATCGATATGTGAGAAATCGCCGCCCGCCATGTCCTCCAAAACTTGCTGCGCGACTCTGAGCCCAAGCAATTGTGCGGTGTCGGTCGCCGGCAAAATATTCGGTGGAATTCCGAAATCCATCGGCGAGAAGTCGATATCGGGCAAGAATCCGCCGCGGCGGGCATAAACCTTGTCTTGGGCGCCGGGAGCGGGATCGTAGTAGTCGTCAATGCTCCAGTGCGACGCGGGAATGTCGGAGAACAGGTCGACGCCCCCGACGATGTTGCGCCAGAAGCGCTCGGCTTCGGGAGAACCGGGAAAGAGCGCGCTCACGCCGACAACGGCAACAGGAGGATGCTTGGATACCACCAGTCTCCTTCGCGTCGCTTACACGTACCGCACGGCGTGTCAACCCGGGTCGCGAAGACTGACCGTTACGATTTATCGGATTGATCAGCCAAGACGGGTCGAACGCTCGCCGGACGATACCAGAGCATAGGCGGTCGTATTGACGGATTGTCAATAACCCTCGACTGGTCTTAGGGCGACCTTAGGGACCGGCAGGCAGTCGCCCACCGGCGGTGCGTCAATTGTGCGTTAGCAGGACAGCGCGCAAGCAGCAATAACTACCGGCAGGTAATATTTGCCGCGCGGCCACCATTCGGCACCCGCACATTATTGCGGGGCGAACGCGAGTCGAGTGAGTCGGGCGGTCAGGGGGCCGGCGCACCGTCGGGCGCTATCGATAACGGGCGCGGGATATAGCGGAATGCGCTTACCGGAACGGGAACCCCGCAGGTGCGCGCCTGGTGGGCCCGGCTGATCTGGGCGGCCCCTTCCAGCAAATTGAGCGCCACCTGGTCGACGTTGCGGTGCCCGCATTGCTCTAGATAGCTACCCGCCACCCAGCCGTTGAAGGCTCCCATCGACGGGCCACACCAGATCTGGTAGTCCAGCACCCGGTCGGGATCCCCGTCGATCGCCCACCGGCTTGATTTGCCCAGATACCAGCGGAACACCAGCGCCATTTGATACTTCGGGTCCCGGGCCGCGAGTTCGAGCACCGCCGGCTCCCGCTGCTCCCAGTACTGCCGCGTCTCAGCCCAAACCTCGTCGACGGTCTTGCCCAGGATCTTTTCCAGTTCGGCGCGATGTTCGCCCAGGACGGTGGCCAGGTCCGGGTTGCCGGCGTACCAGCCGTAGAGCTTCCTCGCCCGCGGGCCGAACATCGAGCCACGCTTGAGCACCTGGAGATTCACGCCCATCTCGAACATGTCGGACGCCGGGGCCATCATCACGTCCGCAACGGATGCCTTGGCGAGCATTTCGCGTGCCCGCAGCGACAACCCGGACTCGACGCACGACTGGTTGACGGAGCCGGTGACGACGTACGCCGCCCCCATCGCGAACGCGCCGGCTACGGACTGCGGCGTGCTGATGCCGCCGCCCGCGCCCACCCGCACCCGGGCTTTCAGGCCGTGCTGTTGCGCCAGTTCGTCGCGGAGCAGCGCGATTTCCGAGAAAAGCGCGGACAGCGGGCGGTTGTCGGTGTGCCCTCCGCTGTCGGCCTCGACCGTGATGTCTTCTGCCACGGGAACGTGTCGCGACAGCTCGGCTTCCCGCGCGGTGAGCTTGCCGGACGATTCGAGCGCCGAGACCAACGCCGCCGGCGCGGGTTCCATGAACATGCGTGCGACCTCGGGCCGCGAGACCTTCGCCATCACATGGTTCTTGCGAACGATGGCGCCGGCCGGATCGGTCGACAGACCGGACAACGCGTAGTGGACGACCGCGGGGGTCAGTTTCATGAACGCCGACGCCTCGACGACGCGGACGTCGAGAGCGATGAACAGCTCGGCCACCCGCGCCTCGAGCGCGGGCTCGTGGGGCGAGTGGATCAGGTTTGCGCCCCACGCGAGTCCGGTTCTGCCCGCGAGCCTCCCCCGGATGTCGGCCAGTCCCTGTTCCACCCCGGCGTACGAGAGGCCACCGGCGCCGAAGAAGCCCAACATGCCGGCCTCGGCGATCGCCACCACCAGCGCCGGCGTCGCAATGCCGTTTGCCATGGCCCCCGTGACATAAGGAAACCGGGTCCCGTGCGCCTCGCAGAACTCGCGGTCACCCAGCCACTCCGGGTAGATCGGGGGCAACGTCGCCACCAGCGATATCTCGGCGGCGCCGGCGCCCACCAGCTCGCCCCCCATGGCAAGCCCGAGCTGCCCCGTGGCCTCCTCGCGGACGACGTGCACCGGGTGACGAACGTATTGCACGATGCGAGCGATGTCCGGCGGTGCGAATGCCGGCGACGCGGTGGTCGGGCGCCATCCACCCAAGACCGGGGTCACACCGGTCTGGGTGCGATGCTCCACTACGACGGCAGGTCGCTCATTCACCGCCAATTCCCTTCGATCGTCTCGCGCGTATTGCTTCGTCGGCCGAATGCGTTCACCGAGAAAAGCCAGCATGAAGTTTCGCACGGTTGCCCGTGCTGAGCGTCAAAACTCCCGAGTTGTCGGGTCCGCCGCAATTGAGAGGTCGGTCTTGCTCGATTTGAGGCGCGGCGCCCCATGGGCAGTATCCTGGGCCTGCGGCTTTCTCGATCTGACCATCCCGCTACCGGGAGGCGCAGAACCCAAGATGGCGGACTCCGGGACACCAACGCCGGCCGGGGCCGGGGACTATCCGCCGCCGCCCTGCGGTCCACCGCCGCCGGGCGATATCGTCCGGCTGTTGCTGCGCTGCCACGACCGACCGGGGCTGATCGCGGCGGTGAGCAACTTCCTGGCTCAGGCCGGCGCCAACATCATTTCGCTGGACCAGCACTCCACCGCGCCGGAGGACGGAATGTTCTTGCAGCGCGCCATCTTTCACCTACCCGGCCTGACCGCCGCCAGGGACGAGCTGGAGCGCGAATTCGTCCGCACCGTCGCCGACCGATTCAATATCGACTACCGGTTCACCGAGGCGGCCAAGCCCAAGCGAGTCGCGATCATGGCGTCCAAACAGGACCACTGCCTGTTGGACCTGTTGTGGCGCAATCGTCGCGGCGAACTTCAGATGTCGGTTGCCATGGTGATTGCCAACCACCCGGACCTGGCCGACCACGTGCGCCCCTTCGGCGTGCCGTTCGTCCACATCCCCCGCCACCCGCGACACCCGGGCCGAGGCCGAACAGCGCCAGCTTCAATTGCTCAGCGGCAACGTGGATTTGGTGGTGCTTGCCCGCTACATGCAGATACTGAGCCCGACGTTCCTCGACGGGCTCGGCTGCCCGCTGATCAACATCCACCACTCGTTCCTGCCCGCCTTCACCGGCGCGTCGCCGTATCGGCGCGCGCGCGAACGGGGTGTCAAGCTGGTCGGCGCCACCGCCCACTACGTCACCGAGGCGCTCGACGAGGGGCCGATCATCGAACAGGACGTCGTGCGCGTCAACCACACCCACACGGTCGACGACCTGACAACCAAACCGTCGTTTTCTGACCGACGCCTCAGCGGCGAGCCGACAGCTTCTCGTGCAACCGGCGGTTCACCGGTTCGGGCAGCAGCTCCGACACGTTGCCGCCCAGCAGCGCGACCTCCTTGGCCAGCGAGGACGACACGAACGAATAGCGCGGCGTGGTGGCGACGAAAAACGTGTCCACACCGGCGATGTGCTTGTTCATCTGCGCCATCTGCAGCTCGTATTCGAAGTCGGTGCCGGTGCGCAGACCCTTCACGATGGCGGTCATTCCCAGCGACCTGACGAAGTCGACCACCAGGCCCTGGCCGGACTCCACCCGCAGGTTGGCCAGGTGCGTCGTCGACTCCTCGATCATCGCGATCCGCTCGTCGAGCTCGAACATGCCCTTCTTGGCGGGGTTGACCAGGATCGCCACCACCACCTCGTCGAACTGGGCCGAGGCGCGCTCGAAGACGTCGATGTGGCCCAATGTCACCGGGTCAAACGACCCCGGGCAAACCGCGCCGCTCATAGGCGATGACGCTACACGCCTGGCTACGCATGTTCGGCCAGCTCCAGACGGGTGTCGCCGTACACGCGCTCGGGCCACACGGACCAGCCCGCCGGCCAGCTCAGCGACGCGCCGGCGACCGGACGCTCCACGGCCGCAACGGTTCCCTCGCGCACCCAGCCGTGTGTGGTCAGAGCGGCCAGCACGGCGCCCAGCTCCGCGGCGTCGATGTCGTAGGGCGGGTCGGCCAGCACCAGGTCCACCGCGGACGAGGTCCCGGCCGCCAGCACCGTCGCCACCGCGCCCCGGCGCAGGGTCGCGCCGGGCAGTCCCAGGGCCTCGATGTTGCGCGCGATGACGGCCGCGGTGCGCGGGTCGGACTCCACGAACAGCGCCGAGGCGGCCCCGCGCGACAGTGCCTCCAGCCCCAGCGCGCCCGAACCGGCGTACAGGTCCAGCACCGCCAGGCCGGCCAGGTCCCGGCGCGCGGCGACGATGTTGAAGAGCGATTCGCGCACCCGGTCGGTGGTGGGCCTGGTGCCCCGCGGGGGGACGGTGATGCGCCGGCCGCCGGCGGCGCCGCCGATGATCCGGGTCACGCGTTCACAACAGCGTCGACCAGTAGTCCCAGAACCGCACCATGATCAGCAGGAACACCGCGGTGAACCACAGCGCGGCGATCGACCAGCGCCACTGGTAGGCCACCCGCAGCGGACCGGTCTGCAGCGCCGGGCGAAACGCGATCGACGCGACCACCACCAGCAGCGAGATGGTGACCGCCCAGACCACCATGCAGTAGGGGCACAACGCCCCGATGCGGTACAGGCTCTGGAAGATCAGCCAGTGCACGAACGCCGAACCGGCCAGCACACCGACCGTCAGGCCGACCCAATACCATTGCGGCAGAGAAACTTTCGCCACCGCCAAGACGCCGGTGACGACCACCACGGCGAAGCCCACCAGTCCGAGCAGCGGATTGGGGAAGCCCAGCACCGACGCCTGCGGGGTGATCATCACCGAGCCGCACGACAGGACCGGGTTGATGTTGCACGACGGCACGTACGACGGGTTGAGCAGGAGGTCGATTTTCTCCACCGTCAGCGTCATCGACGCGACCAGCCCGATCACGCCGGCGGTCAGCACCCACCACGCGCTGGGCGCGGGCACGCTCGGGCGGTGCGGCGCATCCGGTGTCTCGCCGCCGGCGTCCTCGGCGGGTTGCGCCGACACCGGGGTCGTCATCAGGCCGCGGGAGAGACGGCGGTATCTATGCCCGGCACGTCGCCCACGATCGACTTGATCTTGCTGACCAGCGCATCCGGCGTCGACGGTTCGTAATCCTGGCCGTTGATCTTGATGGTCGGCGTCGCGTTGATGTTCGCTTTCGCGGCCTCCCCGGCCACCCTGGACACGTACTTGCCGCTGTTGATGCAGTCGGGAACCTTGCCGACGACGCCGTCGACGCGGGCGATCTCGATCAGCCGCGCGTTGTCGGGGAAGCTGGTGCCGCGTTCGTCGGGCTGGATGGCGGCGCTGAACAGCGCGCTGTGGAAACGGCGGAACGCGTCGATGGATTCGTCGGCGACGCAGAGGGCCGCCGCGCCGGCCCGAGACGAATAGTTCTGGTTCTTCTGGCTGTCGAGGATCGCCACCATGGAGTAATCGGCCGCGACGGCGCCGATGTCGATGAGCTTGGAAACCGTCGGCCCGAAAGTGCGCTCGAAGTTACCGCAGGCCGGGCAGAGGAAATCCTCGTAGAACGTCACGACGGCTTTGGGATTGCTGGTGCCCGGCTGGTTGACCACCTTGCTCGACGTCACCCGCACCGTGTCGCCCTCTCCGGTGGCGCCGCCCTTCTTGTGGTGTGACGTCACGATGTAGAAGACGAGCGCGACCGCGAAAATCACGATGAAGGCGGTGCCGCCGATCTGGACGAGTCGGCCGGATTTGCCGGTGGCGGACTTCACATCGAATTGCGGGGGACGCTTGGGTTTGTCGGCCACAGGTTCGCTGATCCTTCGGTGCTGGCCCGTCCGGCCCTCGGACGGAGGCGCCTCTAGAGTACCGGCGTTTGCCCGACGGCTCAGGCGCGGCTCAGGTGGGCACGCAGGGCCGAGACCAGCTCGCTCGTCCCCACGGCGCTGTCGCCGCCCAGCTGAAACAGGTTCGCGAAGCCGTGGGTCAGCGAGCCCATGTAGCGCAGGTCCACCGGGGTACCGGCGGCCTGCAGCGCCGCCGCGTAGGCCTCGCCCTCGTCGCGCAGCGGGTCGAAGCCCCCGACCGCGATCAACGCGGGCGCCAGCCCCGCCAGCGACTCGGCGTGCAGCGGCGACACCCGCGGATCCGTCGGGTCGAACGCCTTCAGGTACTGGGCGGTGAACCAGTCCATGTCCCGCCTGGTCAGCAAGAAGCCGCGGGCGAACAGGCTCATCGACCGGGTTTGGGCGGTGAAGTCGGTCCGCGGGTAGAGCAGCCACTGCAGCACCGGGGCGGGACCCCCCTCGTCGCGCGCCGCCTGGGCGACCACCGCGGCCAGATTCCCGCCGGCGCTGTCGCCGCCGACCGCGACCCGCCCGGGGGTCGCGCCGAGCTCACCGGCGTGGTCGTGCGCCCACCTGAAGGCCGCAATGGCGTCCTCGACGGCGGCCGGGGCGGGGTGCTCGGGGGCCAGCCGGTAGTCGATCGACAACACGTGGATGCCGGCGTCGCGGCACGTCAGCCTGCACAGGGTGTCGTGGGTGTCCAGATCGCCGATCACCCAGCCACCGCCGTGGTAGAAGACCAGCAGGGGCGCCGCGGCACCGCCGGCCGGACGATAGTGCCGCGCGCGGATCTCGCCGGCCGGTCCGGGCAGCGAGAGGTCCTCCACCTCGACGTGAATCTGCGGCCCGGGCAATCCCACGAGCGTCTCCCGCATCTGGGCGCGGGACGCGGCCGGTTCGTCGTCGACGACGAGGCCGTCGATGCCGACGGCGCGCAGCCCCGACAGCATCAGCTGAAGCGTGGGATCGAGCGTATTGCCGTCGATGATGACCGAGCGGCCGTGGAACAGCACCCGCTTGGCGGCGGTCGGTATCCACGGAATGACCTTGACACCGGCGGTGGTGATGGCGCCCTGGACGCGACTGAGCCAGCTCATTGGTGCGCGTTTGGCGCCGAGATCGAGGTCCGGCGTCCCCGGCAGGCTTCTGGTCATGGCTGCTCCTGCTCCCCCTGCAAATTCATCGACACGCTGAGCGACGGAAAGTGAATACCCACTCTGGCGTGCCGCGCGACCAACTCTACGTCGTCACCCAATCGCGCCCGAGCAGGTATTGATTAGGTGCATATCCGGCTGGGTAATATCGTGGTCCCCAAGTCGGTGAACCCCAAACGGATTGCGAGCAACTTCGACGTGTTCGATCCCGGATCAAGCACCGACCGGGTCGGAGATCTACGAACCTTCAATTCACAGGTAGGTGAATGACATTGGCTGGCGAGTCGGGCTCCGCCATACCGTCGATAGCTCTTAACGACGAAAACACCATGCCGGTGCTCGGCCTGGGGGTCGCAGACCTATCGGAGGACGAAGCCGAGCGCGCCGTCGCGGCCGCGCTTCAGATCGGGTGCCGGCTCATCGACACCGCCGCCGCCTACGGCAACGAGGCAGGTGTCGGCCGCGCGATCGCGGCTTCGGGCATCCCGCGCGCGGAGCTGTTCGTCACCACCAAGCTCGCCACGGCGGACCACGGATTCAGCAAGGCCCCGGTGGCCTGCAGCGCCAGCCTGGAGCGACTCGGCCTCGACTACGTCGACCTCTACCTCATTCATTGGCCGGCGCCGGCGCAGGGCACATACGTCGACGCATTCGGCGGCATGATCCAGTCCCGCGGGGAAGGCCATGCCCGCTCGATCGGGGTGTCCAACTTCACCGAGGATCACCTCTCGACGGTCATCGACCTGACGTTCGTCACCCCCGCGGTCAACCAGGTCGAGCTGCACCCGCTGCTCAACCAGGCCGATCTGCGCAAAGCGAATGCGCAGCACAACGTCGTCACGCAGTCCTACACCCCGCTGGTTCTCGGCAAGCTGATGGACAACCCGACGCTGAACTCGGTCGCCGCCGAATACGGCAAGACGCCCGCGCAAGTTCTGCTGCGGTGGAACGTGCAATTGGGCAATTCGGTGATCTTCCGCTCGAGCAAAGCCGAGCACATCGCCACCAACGTGGACATCTTCGATTTCGAATTGGCCGGCGAGCACATGGACGCGATCAACGGCCTCAACGACGGCACCCGGCTGCGCCCGGATCCGAACACGTACGAAGGCCCGTAATCCGTTCCGCTCACCCCGCCGGGCAGGTGGCCGCCGCCTGCCGCAGCACGCCCGCGGAGGCCTGGTCCACCGGTAACTGGTAACCGCGCAGCACGGTGATGAACTGCATGGCGTACTGACAGGCGAACGCGGTGTTCGGCGGCATCCAGAGGGCCGGCGGCGAGTCGCCCTTGTCCTGGTTGGCCTGGCCTTCCACGGCCAGCAGGTTGGCCGGGTCGTTGGCGAAGCGCAGGCGCTCCGGCGGCGGCCAGTCGTAGGCCCCCATGTCCCAGGCGTAGGCCAGCGGGACGATGTGGTCGATCTGCACCGCCTCGCCGACCTTGGCGCCGCGCGCAAACGCGATCGTGGTGTTGGTGTACGGGTCGTGCAGGGTGCCGGTGGCCACCGCGTCCGGGCAGCGCTTGATCGACACGTACGACTTGTCGACGAGATCGCGGTTGAGGATGTCGTCGCGGGTGTCACACCCGTTGTGCCCCAGCGGTGCGTCGTTGTTGTCGTCCCAGGCGTCGCCGAACGCCGGGCGCCGGTAGTCGTAGCGGTGGGCCCGCTCGGGAAGCACCGCGACACCGGCGAGCACGTCGGTGCCGGGTTGCACCGTGGGCACGTCGGCGCGAGCGGCCACTTCGGCGCGCTTGGCGGCGTCGGATCCCAGCGTCTGATAGGCCACCAGCACCGCCAACACCGCGATCGCCGACAACCACAGCAGCAGCTTGCGATTCATGACTTGTCCAGGTAGTCGATTCGGTCGGTGTCGGTGAAACGCGCGGCCAGCAAAGCCAATTCGGGGTTCGACGGGTCCCGCTCGTACGCCTGGACGGCGAAGTCGCGGGCGGCCTCGATGTACGCTCCATGGTCGGCCAGCGACAGCAACCGCAGGGTGACAGCCCTGCCGGATTGGTTGCGGCCCAGCACATCTCCCTCGCGGCGCTCCTTGAGGTCGAGGTCGGCGAGGGCGAACCCGTCCAGCGTCTCGGCGACGGCGCGCAGCCGCCGGCCGGCCTGCGCGTCCGGTGGGACCCAGGTGGCCAGCAGGCACAGGCTCGGATGCTCACCCCGGCCGATGCGCCCACGCAGCTGATGTAGCTGGCTGATGCCGAACCGGTCGGCGTCCATCACCAGCATGACCGTGGCATTGGGGACGTCCACTCCGACCTCGATCACCGTGGTGCACACCAGCACATCGACCTCACCCGCGCGAAACGCCGCCATCGCGGCGTCCTTCTCGTCGGCCGACAACCGCCCGTGCATCAGCGCCAGCCGCAGGTCCGCCAGCTCACCGGAGCGCAATCGGTCGAAGAGTCCCACCGCGGTCGCCGAAGGCCGGCGGCCCTCCTCGCTTTTTTCGGTGTCGTCGGTCTCGTCGATCCGGGGCGCCACCACGTACGCCTGGCGGCCCGCGGAGACCTCCTCGATGATGCGGTGCCAGGCACGATCGAGCCAGGTGGGTTTGTCGCCCACGAAGATGACGTTGGTGGCGATCGGCCGGCGCCCGCGCGGAAGTTCGCGCAGCGTCGAGGTCTCCAGGTCGCCGTACACCGTGAGCGCGACGGTGCGCGGTATCGGCGTGGCCGTCATCACCAGCAGGTGCGGCGTGATGCCGGCACGAGCCTTGGCGCGCAATTGATCTCGCTGTTCGACACCGAACCGGTGCTGTTCGTCGACCACCACCATGCCAAGGTTGTGGAAGTCCACCGCGTCCTGCAGCAGCGCGTGGGTGCCGACGACGATGCCGGCCTGACCGCCGGCGACCTCGTCGCGGACGTGCTTCTTGTGCGCGGCCGTCATCGAGCCGGTGAGCAGCGCTACCCGCGTCGCGTTGTCCGCGCCGCCCAGCTGGCCCGCCATCGCCAACTCGCCGAGGACGCCGTGGATCGACCGGAGATGTTGCGCGGCAAGCACTTCCGTTGGCGCGAGCAGCGCGCACTGGTAGCCGGCGTCGACCATCTGCAGCATCGCCAGCACCGCGACGATCGTCTTGCCGGAGCCGACCTCACCCTGCAGCAGGCGGTTCATCGGGCGGGTCGCCGCCAGCCCGTCGGAAAGCACGTCGAGCACCTCGCGCTGTCCCGCCGTCAGCTCGAAGGGCAATCGCCGCAACAATTCCGCCGCCAGACCGTCGTCCCGCCGGGGTGCCGGGGGTCCGGATTCCGACAGCTCGCCGTGCCGGCGGGCAACCAGCGCCCACTGCAAACCGACGGCCTCGTCGAACGTCAATCGGTCACGGGCCCTTCGCCGTTCGCGCTCGTCCTCGGAGAGATGAATCGCGCGCAGCGCCTCGTCCTCGCCGATCAGGCCGAGCCGCTCACGCAGCGGTGCGGGCAGCGGATCGGGCACCGGGTCGAGGACGTCGAGCACTTGGCGCACGGTGGCGAAGATGTTCCAGCTCTGCAGCTTGGCGCTGGCCGGATAGATCGGGAAGAAGTGATGTTGGAAGGCGTCCGCGAGCTCCTCGCCGGTGGTGGCATCTGAGACGTCGGCGATGCTCTTGAGCGACGCGGTGCCGCGGTTCTTCCCGTCCGGCGACTCAACGATGAGGAAGGCGGGGTGCGTCAGCTGCATCTCGTTCCTGAAGAACCCGACCTCCCCGGAGAGCATCACCTTGGTGCCCTTGGTGAGGTCCTTCATGATGTAGTTCGCGTTGAAGAACGTGGCGGTCACGGCACCGCGGCCGGAGCCCAGTGTGATGCGGTGACACATCTTCCTCGGGTTCTTCTTCATCGGAAACGACTTGGTGGCGGCAATCGTGTCGACGAGGGTGATGTGCTCGCCGGCCGGCGGCCGCTCCTCGTCGGTGCCCCAGCGGCTCGCCCCCTCGGTGTAGCTGCGCGGGTAGTGGCGCAGCAGGTCGTCGACCGTATGGATGCCGAAGAATTCGTCCAGGAGCGGCACGACTTTGCCGCCTACCACGTAGTCCAGCCGGTCGGACAGCGATGCCACGGCTACTCGACCCCGATCAGCAGAACGTCGCCCCGGTGGCCGGTGCGGTAGGTCATCAGCTCGGTGCCCGGGTGGTGGTCGTGCACGTGGTCCTGCAGGGTGGCGCCCACGGCGGTGGCCTCGGCCTCGTCGGCGATGCCCGCGCCGATCAACACGGTCACCAGGTCGCCCCCGGAGGCCAGCAGCAGATCGAGCAGGCCGATCGCCGCGCCGGCCGCATCGGCGGCCACGATGAGCACCTCGTCGCCGGCGATGCCCAGGCCGTCACCCGGCTGGCAGCGGCCGGCCCACGTCAGCGCGCTCCCGGTCGCGATGCGCACCGATCCGTGCCGGGACGCGCCGGCCGCGCGGGCCATGGTGAAGCCGTCGTCGACCGCCTGCCTTTCCGCCTCGTGCACGGCCAGGGCGGCCAGCCCCTGCACCATCGACCCGGTCGGGATCGGCACCACGTCGATCCCCCACCCGATGGCCGCGGTGCACCCGGCCACCAGCTCCTCGGCGGCCACATACCCGTTGGGCAGCACCATCACCTGCGCGGCGCCGGTGTCGACGACGGCCCGCACCAGCTGGTGCGCGCTGATGTTCGCGTCCGGGTCGGGCTGCAGCACGCAGGCGCCCTCGGCGGAGAACAACTCGGCGGCGCCGGCGCCGTCGACGACGGCCACCACGGCCCGTTCGCGGGTCCAGCCGCCCGCCGGCAGCCCGGCGGCTCCGGAGCTCAGGGCCGAGATGACGATCCGGCTGAGCCGCCCCACCGCCAGGCCCGCTTCGACGGCGGCCCCGGCGTCGTCGGTGTGCACGTGCACGGAGTAGCTGTCGATCCGGGCGGATTCCTCCGCGGCGGCCTGCGCCAGCGCCACCGATTCCCCGAGCTCCTCGAGCCGACTGCGCAGCAGGTCGGCGGCCGCGGTGCCGCAGCCGTCCAGCCGGTACATCACCTCGAACTGCGGCCCCGGGCGTTCGGCGGGGGCTTCGGGTTCCGTGGCGCGCGGCGACGGCTCGTAGACCGTGCGCGGGGGCGCCTGCCCGCCGATGGTGCAGCGCAGCGCGTCCAGCAGGACGAGCAGGCCGCGGCCGCCGGCGTCCACCGCGCCGGCGTCGGCCAGGACGTCGAGCTGCTCTGGGGTCTTTTCCAGCGCGACGACGGCTGCGTCGCCGGCGGCCGTGATCGCGTGGGGCAGCCCCTCGTCGGCGCATTTCTCGACGGCGTCGGCGGCGGCCCGCAGCACCGAGACGATGGTCCCGGGCACCTCGTCGCCGCCCATCGACGCGATGACCAGCTCGACGCCGCGCTGCAGCCCGGCCCCGAGGACCGCCGCGTTCATGTGGCGCAGCTCACCGCCGGCATCCGCCGCCGCGGCCGCGGTGACATCGGCGATCCCGCGCAGGATCTGCGACAAGATCACCCCGGAATTGCCGCGGGCGCCGTTCAGCGCACCGGAGGACAGGGCCGCCGCCACCCGGGCGACGCAGCCCTCGGCAGCGGCTCCCGCGTTCGCCTCCGCCAACGCGGAACGCATGGTGAACAGCATGTTGGCGCCGGTGTCGGAATCGGCGACCGGAAAGACGTTGAGCCGGTTGATTTCGTCGATGTGGGTGATCAAATCGCTGACGGCGGTGTGGGCCCAGTCCCGCAGGGTCGCGGCGTCCAGCAGCGCCTCTGACGTGCCCAAGCGACCCACCTCCCTCGGAGCCTCCCAGCGCCGGCACCCGGTGGGCGCCAGCGTAGCCCGGCGACGACGCGCGCGGCGGCCGGCCACGGCGGCGCACCCGCTGCCTGAGTGCACCGGCGCATTGAGCCTAGCCAGAGCGGGCGACAGTGCCGGGCGACGCCGCCGGGCGGGTGTTGATCGTTTTGGTGGTTGCCCATGTCGGTCGGTATCCTGGGCTGGCCCGGGTCATTCCGGGCTGTCCTGGCCACCTGCCGGACCCCCGAAGAACCTTTGAGGAGCTTGAACCATGGCCGCTGTGTGCGATATCTGCGGGAAAGGCCCCGGCTTCGGCAAGTCGGTGTCGCACTCCCACCGCCGCACCAGCCGCCGGTGGGACCCCAACGTCCAGACCGTGCACGTCGTGACCCGTCCCGGCGGCAACAGGCAGCGGCTGAACGTCTGCACGTCCTGCATCAAGGCCGGCAAGGTCGTCCGCGGCTAGCGATTCGCGCCTGTCGCTCGTCAGTCCCGCACCACGATGACGGTCTTGCCAGGCCGCCGGCCGGGCTGCCGACCGCTTTCGAACGCCTCCCGTCCCCGGTCGAGCGGAAACGTCCGCGCGATTTCCACCCGCAATCGCCCCTGGTCGACGCGCGCCGCGAGCTCGGCGAGCTGATCCCGATCGGGCCTGACGATAAAGAAGGTGGCCGTCACGCCGCATTCGTCGGCCTTACCCACCGGCGGTGGCGCGGACAGGGTGATCAGCCGTCCCCCCGGGTGCAGCACGCCGAACGACCGGTCCAGCGTCTCACCGCCGACCGTGTCGACGACGACGTCGTAGGCGGGGCCGTCCGCGTCGAACGCCTCGGCGCGCACGTCGATCACCCGCTGCGCGCCGAAGCGCCCCACCAGCTCGCGCGCGTCGCTGCGCACCGTGGCGGTGACCCGCGCGCCGAGCATCGCGGCCAGCTGGACCGTCAGGGCGCCGACCCCGCCCGCCCCGCCGAGTACCAGCACCGCCTCACCGGGACGGACCGCGGCGTGGTCGACCAGCGCCTGCCACGCGGTGAGCCCGGCCAGCGGGAGCGCGGCGGCGACAACGTGCGACGCCGTCGACGGCTTGGCGGCCAGGTCGGCCGCCGGGACCGCGACGAATTCGGCCGCGGCGCCGTCGCGGTCGAAATCGATCAGCCCATAGACCTCGTCGCCGGGTTCCAAACCGGTTACGCCCGGCCCGATTTCAGCGACCACGCCGGACGCCTCGTGGGACGGGATCACCGGCGTTCTGGCCCAGGTCTCGTCCCACGTCAGCTCGTCGAAGGTGATGGCCGCCGCGTGTACCTCGATCAGGACCTCACCGGGCGCGGGGACCGGGACGGGCGCGCGCTCGACGACCAGCACCTCGGGGCCGCCCCGGCGGTGCGCGCGCAGGGCCGTCATCTCGGTCATGGCAGCTTCCAATCGATCGGATCGGCGCCGAGCCCGGCGAGCAGCTCGTTGGCGCGGCTGAACGGGCGCGAGCCGAAGAACCCGCGGGAGGCCGATAGCGGTGACGGATGCGGCGATTCGATGGCCACGCAATTACCCTCGGCCAGAACCGGTTTGAGCGTTGAGGCGTCGCGGCCCCACAGGATGGCCACCATCGGCCGCGACCGGGCCGCCAGCGCGCGAATCGCGCACTCCGTCACCGCTTCCCAGCCCTTGCCCCGGTGCGACGCCGGATTGTTGGGGCGCACGGTGAGCACCCTGTTCAGCAACAGCACCCCGCGCTGGGCCCACGGCGTCAGGTCGCCGCACGAGGGCGGGGGATGACCGAGGTCGGCGCAATACTCGTCGAAGATGTTGGCCAGGCTGCGCGGCAGCGGACGCACCTCGGGCGCCACCGAGAAGCTCAGGCCCACGGCGTGCCCGGGCGTCGGGTACGGGTCCTGCCCGACGATCAGCACCCTGACGTTGTCGAAGGGATAGGTGAAGGCGCGCAACACGTTTGGCCCCGCCGGGAGGTACCCGCGCCCGGCCGCGACTTCGGCCCGCAGGAACTGCCCCATCAGGGCGACCTGCTCGGTCACCGGCGACAGCGCCGTCGCCCAGCCCGGCTCGACGAGCTCGCCCAGCGGGCGCGCGGTCACTGCAGCCCTTTGACGAGCAGCACCACCGTGTCGGCGCCCGCGCGCCGGTCCTTCGCGATGTCCTCGTATTCCGGCGATTGCACAAAGGCGCGGAACGCCGCCTCGTCGGGAAACGACATCAACACGAGCTTCTCCCGGTCCCACTGCCCCTCGACGACCTTCGGTGCTTCGTCGGCGGCCAGCAGCGTTCCGGGGTGACGGCGGAAGACCTCCATGAATCTCGCCTGGTACCGGTCGTAGGCTGCCCGGTCGGTGAATCTCAGCTGAGCGATCGCGTAGACGGTCACCGCGTCACACTAATACGACTGCCACCCCGCGTAGCCGCTCCACTCGGCTCCGTCGACGAGCACCCGGGCCGGCCCGTCGAGCACCGCGCCGATGACGCGCCACCCCGCCGGCGCGGGACCGGCGAAACAGGCCGCCAGGGCGTGGTCCTCGCCGCCCCCCAGCACCCAGGCCAGCGGGTCGGCTCCGACGGCGGCCGCGGCCTCCGCCACCGCGTCACGGTCCGCGGCCAGCGCCGCGGTGGACACATCGATGGCCACGCTTGACGCCTCGGCGACGTGCCGCAGGTCGGCGACCAGGCCGTCGGAGACGTCGATCATCGCCTGCGCCCCCGCCTTCGCGGCCGCCGCTCCCTGCCCGTAGGGCGGCTGCGGCACCAGGTGACGGCGCCGCAGTTCGTCGAACCCACCGATGCCCTTGTCCCACAACGCGTATCCGGCGGCGGAGCGGCCCAGTTCACCCGTGACGGCGAGCACCGACCCGGCGTTGGCCCCCGACCGCAGCACCGGCGCGCGACCGTCGAGGCCACCCAGCACCGTCACCGACAACACCCACTGCGGGCCGCTGACCAGGTCGCCGCCGGCGATGCCGGCGCCGATCCGCACCGCCTCGTCCCACATCCCGTCGACCAGCGCGTCCACCCGCGCGGCCGGCGTGTCAGCGGGTGCCGCGAAACCGGCCACGAAGGCCGTCGGCCGCCCGCCCATCGCCTCGATGTCGGCGGCGTTCTGGGCGATCGCCTTGCGGCCGACGTCGTGCGGTGTCGACCAGTCCAGCCGAAAGTGCCGGTCCTGCACCAGCACATCGGTCGAGACCAGGGTGCGGCCGTCGCCCGCGGCCACCAGCGCGGCGTCATCGCCGGGGCCCAGCAGCACCGCGCCGGGTTGTCGGCGGCCGCGCACCAACCGATCGATGACGGCGAACTCGCCGATCTGGTGCAGCGTGGGGAACTCCCCCGATGTGTCGTCGTCGCGCACGCCACCTCCTCCGGCGCCTCGCGGCCGGTAAGTTGGATTCCTGCCCGTGCGAGCGGACCGCGCCAGTCTACGAGATCAGGAGGTGCGCGGGCGGTGGAGACCGATCCCGATGCCGTCGCAGCCGCCGATGCAGGGCCGCCGCGCGCGGTACTCATCGCCGCGGTCACGCTGGCCGTCGTGGCGATCGGCGTGATCCTGGCCGTCGCGGCGACCCGGCAGGCACCTCCGCCGCCGGTTGCCGTCGCCGCCGCCCCGGCGCCGCACGCGTCCGACGCCGCGTGCCGGTCGCTGGCCGGCGCGCTGCCGCAGCGGCTCGGGGACTATCAACGCGCCACGCTGGCGCAGCCGGCCCCCGAGGGCGCGGCGGCCTGGCGCGCCGGGTCCGGTGGCGAGCCGGTGGTGTTGCGCTGCGGGCTGGACCGCCCGGCCGAGTTCGTGGTGGGATCGCCGATCCAGATCGTCGATCGGGTGCAGTGGTTCGAGGTTTCGGCCGATCGGCAATCCGCCGGCGACGCCGGCAGGTCCACCTGGTACGCGGTCGACCGGCCCGTGTACGTGGCCCTCACGCTGCCCGCGGGATCGGGGCCCACGCCCATCCAGCAGCTCTCCGACGTGATCGACCACACCATGCCGGCCGTACCGATCAACCCCGCGGCCGCCAGCTAGTCAACGGAGCCCTACGCCGCGAGCCAACGCCGTCTGCACCATGGTCGCCAGCAGGGTGGGATAGTCGACGCCGCTGGCCGCCCACATCCTCGGGTACATCGAGATGGTGGTGAACCCCGGCATCGTGTTGATCTCGTTGATGACGGGGCCGTCTTCGGTCAGGAAGAAGTCGACCCGGGCCAGCCCCTGGCAGTCGATGGCCTTGAACGCCCGGATCGCCAACTGGCGCACCGCATCCGCGACGTCGTCGTCGACCTTCGCGGGCACGTCCAGTTCGGCCGCGTCGTCGAGGTATTTCGTCGCGAAGTCGTAGAAGGAGTCCTCGCGCCCCCGCACCCCGACCACCCGGATCTCGCCCAGCGTGCTGGCTTCCACTGTGCCGTCCGGCATTTCGAGCACGCCGCACTCCAGCTCGCGACCGTTGATCGCCGCCTCGACGATCACCTTCGGATCGTGCCGTCGCGCATTGGCCACCGCCGCGGCCAGTTCGTCCCAGCTCGAGACCCGGCTGACCCCGATCGACGAACCGCCCCGCGCGGGTTTGACGAACACCGGCAAACCCAGCCGCTCGCGCTCCTCGAGATCCAGCTCCGGCCGCGAGGGGCGCAGCACCGCGTGCCGACCGACCGGAAGTCCCTCGGCGACAAGGAGCTTCTTGGTGAATTCCTTGTCCATGCCCGCGGCGCTGGCCAGCACCCCGGCACCGACGTAGGGCACCCCGGCGAGTTCGAGCAGCCCCTGGATGGTGCCGTCCTCGCCGTAGGGCCCGTGCAGCACCGGGAACACCACATCGACCGACGCCAGGACATCACCCGCCCCGGGCTGAAGCGACACCAGCTGACCGCTGCGCCGCGGGTCGGCCGGCAGGGCCAGCTCGGTGCCCGATTCGGCGGTCACCTCGGGCAGCTGCCGGTTGCTGATCGCCAACGCGTCCGGGTCCCCGTCGGTGAGCACCCACGAGCCCTCCGGGGTGATGCCGACCGCGACCACCTCGAAGCGCTGCGGGTCGAGATTGCGCAGGATGCTGCCCGCCGACACGCAGGAGATGGCGTGCTCGTTGCTGCGTCCGCCGAAGACGACGGCGACGCGCACGCGCTCGCTGGGACTCACAACCTTCAGAGGCTACCGGTTGTGGCGTCCCCGGGTCGGATGCCGGACCGCTAGCTGGGGTTTGTCCGGCCCGGGCGCCTCATTCGGGCTTGGTGCTGCGACCCAGCAGCAGCGCCATCGCCTCGTCCACCGACAACCCCTTGTGACACACCCGGTGCACGGCGTCGGTGAGCGGCATTTCGACGTCGTAGCTGGACGCCAGCGCGAGGACCGCCTCGCAGGACGTCACCCCCTCGACGACGTGCCCGTGTCCCGCCTGCGTGGCCGACTCCATGGTCCCGCCGCGGCCCAGCCGTTCGCCGAAGGACCGGTTGCGCGAATGCGGCGAGGTGCACGTGGCGACCAGGTCACCCACGCCCGCCAGCCCCGCCAGCGTCGCGCCCTTGGCGCCGAGGGCGATCCCGAGCCGCATGATCTCCGCCAATCCCCGGGTGATGATCGCGGCCGCGGTGTTTTCGCCGAGCCCGACGCCGGCCGCCATCCCGCACGCGAGCGCGATGACGTTCTTGCAGGCCCCGCCGATCTCGGTGCCGACCACATCGCTGTTGGTATAGGGACGGAAATACCCGCTGTTGAGCATGCGCTGCACCGCGACCGCCCGGCCGGAGTCGCTGCACGCCACGACCGTCGCGGTGGGCTGGCATTCGGCGATCTCGCTGGCCAGGTTCGGGCCCGAGATGACCGCGACCTGCGCCGGGTCCACCCCGGTCACCGAGATGATCACCTGGCTCATGCGCATCAGCGTGCCCAGCTCGATGCCCTTGGCGAGGCTGACCAGGGTCGCGCCGTCGGCCACCAGCGGCGCCCACCGCTCGAGGTTGCCGCGCATCGTCTGCGCCGGGACTCCGAGCAGCACCGTCGTCGCGCCGGCCAGCGCATCACCGGCGTCCGCGGTGGCGCGGACGCCCTGCGGCAACGGGGTGCCGGGCAGATAGTCGGGGTTGTACCGGGTGGCATTGATTTCGTCGGCGACGTCGGATCGCCGGGCCCACAGCACAACCTCCTCGCCGGCGTCGGCCAGCACCTTGGCCAGCGCCGTGCCCCAGGCGCCGGCGCCCATCACCGCAATGGCGCCCACTGAACCGGCCATCTGCCATCCCCGTCTGTCTGCGTCGTCCTGTCGGTGTCGTCACGCTACCGTGGCGCCCGGCCGCCGCGGTCGCGCTGGCAGGATGGCCCCATGAGCGGCACACGGTCCGACGGGGCGGGCGACGGCGCCGGTGACGTGGCGTTGATCATCGCCGTCAAACGGTTGGCCGCCGCAAAGACCCGGCTGGCACCGGTGTTCTCGGCGCGGACCCGGGAGCGGGTGGTGCTGGCCATGCTGATCGACACGCTGACCGCCGCGTCCGGCGTTGCCGCGCTGGGCTCGATCACCGTCATCACGCCCGACGAGGCCGCGGCGGCGGCCGCCGCCGGGCTGGGCGCCGGCGTGCTCGCCGATCCGACGCCCGACGGCAACAGCGACCCGCTCAACAGCGCGATCGCCACCGCGGAACGCGCGGTATCCGAATCCTTCACCAATATCGTTGTGCTGCAAGGTGATTTGCCGGCATTGCAGACCCAGGAGCTGGCCGAGGCGATTGCCGCCGGGCGCCAGCACCGGCGCAGTTTCGTCGCCGACCGGTTGGCGACGGGAACCGCCGCGCTGTGCGCGTTCGGGGCCCCGCTGGATCCGCATTTCGGGCCGGATTCGTGCGCGCGGCACCGCCGTTCGGGTGCGATCGAGCTGACGGGCGCATGGCCGGGCCTGCGCTGCGACGTCGACACCCCCGCCGACCTCACGGCCGCCCGCCGCCTCGGGGTCGGGTCCGCGACGGCCCGGGCCGTCGCGCAGCACTAAACCTGTACGAGCGATGAACTGCGCGCCAACGCGCGATGGATGTCGATGGGGCGCTAGCAGCACCAGCGGGAATGAGCAATGATCGCAGGGTGACCGAAATCGAAGCCGAGGCGCGCCTCGAAGAATCCGCGTGGCACACCGGCGACTCGACCGCGGGCGCACCGGTTGCCGCAACGCAGGCCGCGATCGACGACGCGCTGCCGGAGGACCGTTACCTCAATCGGGAGCTGAGCTGGCTGGACTTCAACGCGCGCGTGCTCGCGCTGGCCGAAGACAACTCGCTGCCGCTGCTGGAGCGCGCGAAGTTCTTGGCGATCTTCGCTTCCAATCTCGACGAGTTCTACATGGTTCGGGTGGCCGGCCTCAAACGCCGCGACGAGATGGGGCTGTCCGTGCGCTCGGCCGACGGCCTGACGCCGCGCGAGCAACTGGCCCTCATCGGCGAGCACACGCAGCGGATCGCGACCCGGCACGCGCGCGCGTTCCTCGATTCGGTGGAGCCGGCGCTGGCCGCCGAAGGCATCCACATCGTCACGTGGGCCGATCTGGATCCGGATGAGCGCGACGAACTCTCGACGTACTTCAACGAGCAGGTCTTTCCGGTCCTGACGCCCTTGGCCGTCGACCCCGCCCACCCCTTCCCCTTCGTCAGCGGGCTGAGTTTGAACCTGGCCGTCATGGTGCGCCAGCCCGAGGACGGCGGCCAGCACTTCGCCCGCGTCAAGGTCCCGAACAACGTCGACCGCTTCGTCGAGCTCGAGAGCCGTCGCGATGCGGAGGGTGGCGGCGAAGGCCCCGCCATAATCCGCTACCTGCCAATGGAAGAGCTCATCGCGGCCTTCCTGCCGGTGCTCTTCCCCGGCATGGAAGTCGTGCAGCATCACGCGTTCCGCATCACCCGCAACGCCGACTACGAGGTCGAAGAGGACCGCGACGAAGACCTGCTGCAAGCGCTGGAGCGGGAGCTGGCGCGCCGCCGGTTCGGTTCGCCGGTCCGACTCGAGATCGCCGATGACATGACCGAAAGCATGCTGGAGTTGCTGCTGCGCGAACTCGACGTGAATCCCGGTGACGTCGTCGAGGTGCCCGGCCTGCTCGATCTGTCGTCGTTGTGGCAGGTCTACGGACTGGACCGGCCGGCGCTGAAAGACCCGGCGTTCGTTCCGGCCACCAGCCCCGCCTTCGTCGACCGCGAAACACCACGCAGCATTTTCGCGACGCTGCGCGAAGGCGATGTGCTGCTTCATCATCCGTATGAGTCGTTTTCCACCAGCGTGCAGCGATTCATCGAGCAGGCCGCCGCCGATCCCAACGTGCTGGCGATCAAGCAGACGCTGTACCGCACATCCGGTGACTCGCCGATCGTGCGGGCGCTCATCAACGCCGCCGAGGCCGGCAAGCAGGTGGTGGCGATGGTGGAGATCAAAGCGCGCTTCGACGAGCAGGCCAACATCCGCTGGGCGCGCGAACTGGAGCAGGCGGGCGTGCACGTGGTTTACGGGTACGTCGGACTCAAGACGCACTGCAAGACCTGCCTGGTGGTGCGCCGGGAGGGCCCAACGATCCGGCGGTACTGCCACATCGGGACCGGCAACTACAACGGCAAGACGGCTCGGCTGTACGAGGACGTCGGTCTGCTCACGGCGTCGCCGGAAATCGGGGCCGACCTGACGGACCTGTTCAATTCGCTCACCGGGTACTCGCGGAAGGTGTCCTACCGCAACCTGTTGGTGGCCCCGCACAGCATCCGCACCGGCATCATCGAGCGCGTCGAGCGCGAGATCGACGCGCACCGCGAAAGCGGCGGGGGACGGATCCGGATGAAGATGAACGCTCTGGTCGACGAGCAGGTCATCGACGCGCTGTATCGCGCCTCCCGCGCCGGCGTGCGCGTGGAGATCGTGGTGCGCGGCATCTGCGCGCTGCGCCCGGGCGCGGAAGGGTTTTCGGAGAACATTTCGGTCCGCTCGATCCTCGGCCGCTTCCTGGAGCACTCGCGGATCATCCATTTCGGCCGCATCAACGAGTTTTGGATCGGCAGCGCCGACATGATGCACCGCAACCTCGACCGGCGCGTCGAGGCGCTGGTTCAGGTCAAGGATCCCAGGCTCACCGCGTACCTGGACGACTTGTTCGAGTCCGCGTTGGACCCGTCCACCCGGTGCTGGGAGCTCGGCGCCGACGGGCAGTGGATCGCGTCGCCGCCGGCTGGCCACCCGGTGCGCGACCATCAGGAATCGCTGATGGAGCTGCACCGGAGCGCATGAAGACATGTGGTAGCTTTCCTGGTCGCGCCCACGGCCGTGCGTACCTCGCCGAATTGACCTGCAGGAGTTGAGTTGCCAGCCCAGAACTCGTCCGCCAATCGGCGCTCGGGGAGTCGGGTCGTGTACGCCGCGGGCGCTGTGCTGTGGCGGCCCGCGGATTCCGGCAACCCCGGCCTCGAGGTCGCCGTCATCCATCGCCCCCGATACGACGACTGGTCGCTGCCCAAGGGCAAGGTGGATCCCGGCGAGACGGCACCCGTGGCGGCGGTGCGAGAGGTATTCGAGGAGACCGGTCAAGGCGCGATCCTCGGCCGGCGGCTGGACGTGGTGAGCTACCCGATCGACCAGGGCGTCAAAAAGGTCCACTACTGGGCCGCGCGCAGCACCGGCGGCGAATTCACGCCCGGCAGCGAGGTCGACGAACTGGTCTGGTTGCCGGTGGCCGAAGCCAAGGACAGACTCACCTACCCACACGACCGAAAGATGTTGCGCCACTTCGCGAAACAGCCCGCCGACACGCAAACCGTGCTGGTCGTCCGGCACGCCACCGCCGGCAGAAAGTCACGCTTCAAGGGCGACGACACCAAACGACCGCTGGATAAGCGGGGACGCGCGCAGGCCGAAGCCCTGGTCCCACAACTGCTCGCCTTCGGCGCCTCCGACGTGTACGCGGCCGACCGGCTCCGCTGCCACCAGACGGTCGAACCGCTCGCCGAGGAGCTCGGTGTGAGCGTGCACAACGAGCCCGCCCTCACCGAGGAGTCCTACGCCAAGAACCCCAAGCGCGCCCGCCACCGGATGCTGGCCATCGCCGAGGAGGGCGGCACCCCGGTGATTTGCACGCAGGGCAAGGTGATTCCGGACCTGATCGCCTGGTGGTGCGAACGCGACGGAGTGCGCGCCGATAAATCCCGCAACCACAAGGGCAGTACGTGGGTGCTGTCGCTATCCGGCGGCCGGCTGGTGTCGGCCGACCACATCGGCGGCGCACTGGCCGCCAACGTGCGGGCCTGACACGCAAATACCCTTCGGGGCGGCGTTACTGCCACCCCGAAGGGTATCCGCGTACCGGAACTTCTTAGCGGCGGCCGCGCCGCGCGGTGGCCTTCTTGGCGGGAGCCTTCCGGGCCGGCGCCTTGCTCGCGGCCTTCTTGGCCGGCGCCCTCTTCACTGCGGCCTTCTTGGCGGGAGCCTTCTTCACTGCGGCCTTCTTGGCGGGAGCCTTCTTCACCGCGGCCTTCTTGGCGGGAGCCTTCTTCACCGCGGCCTTCTTGGCGGGAGCCTTCTTCACCGCGGCCTTCTTGGCCGGAGCTTTCTTAGCGGCGGCCTTCTTGGCCGGAGCTTTCTTAGCGGCGGCCTTCTTGGCCGGAGCCTTCTTCGCGGCCTTCTTGGCCGCACCGCCTGCCACAACACCACGCTTCACTGCTGGTCCTTCCGACGGGAGGCGCTGCGCGCCAGACACAACCGCTTTGAATTGGGCACCGGGCCGGAACGCGGGAACCGATGTCGGCTTTACCTTTACCGTCTCGCCGGTACGCGGGTTGCGGGCCACGCGCGCCGCGCGCCGCCGCTGCTCGAACACACCGAACCCGGTAATGGTGACGCTGTCGCCCTTGTGCACCGCACGCACAATCGTGTCGACGACATTCTCGACGGCAGCGGTCGCCTGTCGACGGTCCGAGCCCAATTTCTGTGTGAGCACATCTATGAGCTCTGCTTTGTTCATCCAAACCCTCCGAAGCTAGTGGTCCTCGTTTTGGGAACCGACTAGTGGACACGGTAAACCCTCACCCAGCAAATTTCCAAGAGCCACGCGCAATTTCAGGACCGAACGGCGCAACTTTTCGCAATCCGGTTGCCGCCCTTGACCGGTGGGGGACCGCGAAATCGGCGGGGTTTACTTAGCCGATCGAGAAAAAAATCTGTACCGATCGACCGTTCAGGAGGCGGGCGAAGTGCGCGGTTTCCACTCCGGGCGCGCCGCCTCGAAGGCCTCAATGTTGTCGAGTTTTCGCAGCGTAAGGGCTATATCGTCGAGGCCCTCGAGCAGTCGGTAGGCGGTATGGTCGTCAATCTTGAACGGCAGCACCGTCGTTCCGGCGGTGATATTTCGATCTTGAAGATTGGCAGTGATTTCCAAGCCCGGGCTGCCCTCGATGAGCTTCCAAAGGAGTTCCACGCCGTCCTGAGAAACTTCGGCGGCCAACAGGCCCGCCTTGCCGGCGTTGCCCCGAAAAATGTCACCGAATCGAGACGAGATGACCACCCGGAACCCGTAGTCCATCAGCGCCCACACCGCATGCTCGCGCGACGAACCCGTGCCGAAATCGGGCCCGGCGACCAGAACCGAGCCGCGGTCAAAGGGGCTGAGATTGAGCACGAATGAAGGATCGGAACGCCACGTGGCGAACAAACCGTCCTCGAAACCGGTTCGAGTAACGCGTTTCAAAAACACGGCGGGAATGATCTGATCGGTATCGACATTGGACCGTCGCAGCGGCACGCCGATACCCGTGTGGGTGCGAAAGGCTTCCATTTTCGTCCTCGTTTCGAAGTCAGTTGGAATGCAAGTCGGCCGGCGCGGACAGCCTGCCCCGCACCGCCGTTGCGGCCGCGACGGCCGGCGACACCAGGTGCGTGCGGCCGCCTCTGCCCTGCCGCCCTTCGAAGTTGCGGTTGGACGTCGCGGCGCACCGCTCCCCCGCCGAAAGCTGATCGGGGTTCATGCCCAGGCACATCGAGCATCCCGCCTGACGCCATTCGGCGCCGGCGGCGGTGAAAATCTCGCCCAGCCCTTCGGCCTCCGCCTGCGCGCGCACCCGCATCGAGCCGGGCACGACCAGCATTCGCACCCCCTGGGCGACCTTGCGCCCACGCAATACGTCGGCCACCGCGCGCAGGTCTTCGATACGACCATTGGTACAAGAGCCGACGAACACGGCGTCGACGCTGATATCGCGCATCGGTGTCCCGGCTCGAAGGTCCATGTACGCCAAGGCTTTCTCGGCGGCCTGTCGCTCGCCGTCGTCGCCGATCAGTTCGGGGTCGGGCACGGCCGCGTCCAGCGGCACCCCCTGGCCGGGATTTGTCCCCCACGTGACGAACGGGCTCAGCGAGGCCGCGTCGAGATAGACCTCGGTGTCGAAGACGGCGCCGGGCTCGGTGCCCAGCTGCCGCCAGTACTCGAGGGCGGCATCCCATTGCGCGCCAGCGGGCGCGTGCGGGCGCCCGCGCAGGAATTCGTACGTGGTGTCGTCCGGTGCCACCATGCCCGCCCGGGCCCCGGCCTCGATGCTCATGTTGCAGACCGTCATCCGGCCTTCCATGGACAGCGATTCGATGGCGCTGCCCCGGTATTCGATGACGTGACCCTGCCCGCCGCCGGTGCCGATCTTCGCGATCAGCGCGAGGATGATGTCCTTGGCGGTCACGCCGGTGGGCAGCGTGCCGTCGACATTGACCGCCATCGTCTTGAAGGGGCGCAACGGCAAAGTCTGGGTGGCCAGCACATGCTCGACCTCCGAGGTGCCAATTCCCATGGCCAGCGCGCCAAATGCGCCGTGCGTGGACGTGTGGCTGTCGCCACAGACGATCGTCATGCCCGGCTGGGTGAGGCCCAATTGCGGACCGACGACATGCACGATGCCTTGATCGATGTCGCCCATCGGGTAGAGCCGGACGCCGAATTCCGCGCAGTTGTGCCGCAACGTCTCGACCTGTGTGCGCGACACGGGGTCGGCGATCGGCTTGTCGATGTCGAGCGTGGGCACGTTGTGGTCCTCGGTGGCCAGCGTCAGGTCGGGGCGTCGCACCCGCCGGCCGGCCAGGCTAAGCCCGTCGAAAGCCTGCGGGCTGGTGACCTCGTGCACCAAATGCAGATCGATGTAGATCAGGTCAGGGGCGTCTGCCTGTTCGGATTCGCCCCCTCTCACCACAACGTGGTCGTCCCAGACCTTTTCGGCCAGGGTGCGCGGTTTGTCGGATCCCATCTCGAATTCGCCTCTGTTCGGTCTTTCGCTGTTTCTCAGAATGTGAGACGCTAGTATCTCCTCATGAGACAGCATAGCGGCATCGGCGTCCTGGACAAAGCTGTGGTCGTGCTGCACACGATCGCGGAATCCCCCTGCGGATTGGCCGAACTGTGCGAACGAACCGGGCTGCCCAGGGCCACCGCCTACCGGCTGGCCGCCGCCCTGGAAGTCCATCGGCTGCTCGCGCGCGACGACGCGGGGCGTTGGGGGCTGGGCCCGGCAGTCCCCGAACTCGCGGTCCGGGTCAATGACCCGCTGCTGGCGGCGAGCGCGGCGGTGCTGCCCGCGTTGCGTGAGACCACCGGCGAGAGCATCCAGCTGTATCGCCGCGAGGGCACCTCGCGGGTCTGCGTGGCCGCCCTGGAACCGGCTGCGGGTCTTCGCGATACGGTTCCGGTCGGCGCGCGGTTACCGATGACGGCGGGTTCCGGGGCCAAGGTGCTACTCGCCTATGCCGACGCCGCCACTCAGAAAGCCGTACTGCCGACGGCGAAGTTCACCGACCGGACGCTGGCCGACGTGCGCCGGCGCGGCTGGGCGCAAAGCGTGGCCGAGCGCGAGCCCGGGGTGGCCAGCGTGTCGGCGCCGGTGCGCGACAACCGCGGCGTCGTCGTCGCGGCGATATCGGTGTCGGGACCCGTCGATCGGATCGGCCGGCGCCCCGGGGCTCGCTGGGCCGCCGATCTGCTGTCCGCCGCGGACGCGCTCACCCGCCGGCTCTAGTTCGGCGGCGCGCGTTCCGGGCCACCACCACACACTCAATCGCGCGCCGCCTGACACACTGACCGCCATGGGAACCAATCAGCGCTCGAGCATCGTCATGTCCGACGACGAGATCGCCGACTTCGTCGTGAAGAGCCGCACCGGCACGCTGGCCACCGTCGGCCCCGACGGCCAGCCGCACTTGACCGCGATGTGGTACGCCGTCGTCGACGGCGAGATCTGGCTCGAGACCAAGGCCAAGTCGCAGAAGGCGGTCAACCTCACCCGCGACCCGCGGGTGAGCTTCCTGATCGAGGACGGCGACACCTACGACACGCTGCGCGGGGTGTCCTTCGAGGGCGTCGCCGAGATCGTCGACGATCCCGACGTCTCGCACCGGGTCGGGGTCAGCGTCTTCGAGCGCTATACCGGCCCCTACACCGACGACATGAAGCCCTTCGTCGAGCAGATGATGAACAAGCGGGTCTGCGTGCGCATCGTCGGCCGCCGCGCACGCTCGTGGGATCACCGCAAGCTCGGGTTGCCGCAGATGCCGGTGGGCGGATCGACCGCGCCGGCCGCGCTGCGGACCGGCCAATAGATTTTGTAGCCCCGATGGGATTCGAACCCACGCTACCGCCGTGAGAGGGCGGCGTCCTAGGCCGCTAGACGACGGGGCCAGAACCGATCCGAGCTGCCAGCATAGCTCACCGCAGAAAGGCGACCTAATCGCTGATCGTGCTGCGCCCAAAACCTCTCTAGCGCTGGGGTACCAGGACTCGAACCTAGAATGGCTGAACCAGAATCAGCTGTGTTGCCAATTACACCATACCCCATTGGCGACCTAAAACCACTGGTCACAACGGTTTTGCAGGGTGTCCCGCAACCGCTGTGGCCAACCGTAGGCGGCCATTGCAAACCGCAGTGCAGACTACCAAAAACTCAGACCGCACCGTCGCGCGCCGCCCGCAACCGCGCCACGCTGCGGTCGCGGCCCAGCAGCTCCAGTGATTCGAACAACGGTGGGCTGATCGTCGTTCCCGTCGCGGCGACCCGGATCGGACCAAACGCCTTGCGCGGTTTGAGTCCCAGGTTTTCGATGAGCGCGGTCTTGAGGGCGTGCTCGATCTGTGCCGTGCTCCAGTCCGTCACCCCGTCCAGAGCGGTCAGCGCCGCGTCCAACACGGCGATGCCGTCCGGGCCGAGCTCCTTGGCGGCGGCCTTGGGGTCGATCGCGTATTCGTCGTCGTTGAGGAACCTCAGCAGGTCCCACGCGTCGGCGAGGACCACGATGCGCGTCTGCACCAGCTCGGCGGCGGTGGCAAATCGGGCATCGTCGAGCGGAACCCGATGGCCGTGGGTGTCCAGGAAGTCGCGCAGCCTGGCGGCGAAGTCGCCGGCGTCGAGCATCCGGATGTGCTCGGCGTTCAGCGCGTCGGCCTTCTTCTGGTCGAACCGGGCCGGGTTCGAATTGACATCGACGACGTCGAACGCGGCCACCATTTCGTCGAGGCTGAACAGGTCGTGGTCGTCGGCGATCGCCCAGCCCAGCAGCGCAAGGTAATTGAGCAACCCCTCGGGGATGAAGCCCCGGTCGCGGTGGGCGAACAGGTTCGACTGCGGATCGCGCTTGGAGAGCTTCTTGGTGCCCTCCCCCAATACCGTTGGCAAGTGCGCGAATTGCGGCGTGCGTTCGGCGACCCCGATCCGGATCATCGCCTGGTACAGGGCGAGCTGGCGGGGGGTCGACGACAGCAGGTCCTCGCCGCGCAGCACGTGGGTGATTTTCATCAACGCGTCGTCGACCGGGTTCACCAACGTGTACAACGGATCTCCCGTCGCGCGGGTGAGGGCGAAGTCGGGCACGCTGCCCGCCCCGAACGTGGTCGGTCCGCGCACCAGGTCGTCCCAAGCGAGGTCTTCGTCGGGCATCCGCAGCCGCACGACCGGCTGACGGCCCTCGGCCAGAAACGCCGCGCGCTGGGAGTCGGTGAGCTGCCGGTCGAAGTTGTCGTAGCCCAGTTTGGGATTGCGGCCCGCGGCGATGTGGCGGGCCTCGACCTCCTCCGGGGTCGAGAAGGCGTAGTAGGCCTCCCCGGCCTCCAGCAGCCTGGCCACCACGTCGCGGTAGATCTCGGTGCGCTGCGACTGCCGGTAGGGGCCGTAGGGCCCGCCGACCTCGGGACCCTCGTCCCAGTCGAGGCCGAGCCAGCGCAGCGCGTCGAGCAGCGCCAGATAGCTTTCCTCGGTGTCGCGCTGGGCGTCGGTGTCCTCGATGCGAAACACGAAGGTGCCGCCGGTGTGTCGGGCGTAGGCCCAATTGAACAGCGCAGTGCGGGCCATCCCGACGTGCGGGGTGCCGGTCGGCGACGGGCAGAATCGGACTCGTACGGTCACGACTTTCCTTTGCGCACAACGGGGTTGACGAGGCTGCCGATGCCCTCGATGGAAATGGACACCGTGTCGCCGTCCTCGATGGGGCCGACGCCCGCGGGTGTTCCGGTGAGGATGAGATCGCCCGGCAGCAGGGTCATCACCGCCGAGATCCATTCCACGATGGCGCCGACGTCGTGGATCATCTGCGAAGTGCGGCTGTGTTGCTTCACCTCGCCGTTGACCTCGGTGCGCAGTTCGAGATCCGCCGGATCGACGTCGGTGACGATCCACGGCCCGACCGGGCAGAAGGTGTCATGGCCCTTGGCGCGGGTCCATTGGCCGTCGGCCTGTTGTTGGTCGCGCGCCGACACGTCATTGCCGATGGTGTAGCCGAGGATGCTGTCGGCGGCCCGGGCGGCGGGCACGTCCTTGCACGGCCGGCCGATGACCGCGGCCAGCTCGCCCTCGAAGTGCACGGGTGAGGCGTTGGCGGGCAACCGGATCGGCACATTCGGCCCGATGATCGCGGTGTTGGGCTTGAGGAAGATGATCGGATCCGCCGCCGCCGGGCCCGTCGCGAAGCTGCTCATTTCCGCGATGTGATCGGCGTAGTTCTTGCCGACGCAAACCACCTTGCCGGCCAATATCGGGGCCAGCAGCCGCACGTCGGCCAGCGGCCACGACCGGCCGGTGAAGTTCGGCGTGCCGAACGGGTGCTCGGCGATCTCCCGCGCGACCATCCCGGCGGGATCGTCCAGTTCGCCCTCGATGCTGACGAAGGCGACACCGTCGGGACTGGCGATTCGACCAAGGCGCATTCGCTTGAGCCTAGTGGCCGTTTCCCGAGTCACAGCGGCCGGTGTCGGCGCTCTGCAAGCATGGATTGATGCCGAAGGGCGACGCCACGCTCAGCGCGGGAGGGCGCTGGATGGTGCTGGTCGTCTCGCTGTTCGTGACGGCCAGTTCCTTCCTGTTCATCAACGGCATCGCCTTTTTGATCCCGTCGCTGCAGGACCAGCGCGGGATTGCGCTGACCGAAGCCGGTCTGTTGTCGTCGATGCCCAGCTGGGGCATGGTCGTCACCCTGGTGCTGTGGGGCTACGTCCTGGACCGCGTGGGCGAGCGGATCGTGCTGACCGCGGGCTCCGCGCTCACCGCGGCCGCGGCCTACGCCGCGGCATCGGCCCATTCGATGGTGTGGGTCGGGATCTATCTCTTTCTCGGTGGCATGGCCGCGGCGAGCTGCAACACCGCGGGCGGTCGTTTGGTGTCCGGGTGGTTCCCCGCGCAGCAACGCGGCCTGGCGATGGGCATCCGGCAGACCGCCCAACCGCTGGGGATCGCGGTGGGCGCGTTGGTGATGCCCGAGTTGGCCGAGCGCGGCCCGCACGCGGGGCTGATGTTTCCGGCATTCGTGTGCAGCGCGGCGGCCGTGGTCAGCGCGGTCGGCGTCGTCAACCCGCCGCGGAAATCCCGCAAGACGGCCACGGAGTCCGAACTGGCCAGCCCGTATCGCGGATCCTCGGTGCTGTGGCGCATTCACGCGGTCGCGGGCCTGCTCATGATGCCGCAGACGGTGACGGTCACCTTCATGCTGGTGTGGCTGGTCAACCACCACCACTGGTCGGTCGCCGCGGCCGGCGGCCTGGTCACCGTGGCGCAGCTGCTCGGCGCCGCGGGTCGCGTCGCGGTCGGCCGCTGGTCGGATCGCATCGGCTCACGCATGCAACCGGTGGCCGTCGTCGCCGCGGCCGCCGCGCTGACCCTGTTCCTGCTGGCGCTTTCGGACCTGGTGGATTCGCGATTCGACATCGCGCTCATGGTCGCGGTCTCGGTGCTCGCGGTGCTCGACAACGGGCTGGAGGCCACCGCCATCACCGAATTCGCCGGCCCGTTCTGGAGTGGGCGCGCGCTGGGCATCCAGAACACCACCCAGCGGGTGGTGGCGGCCGTCGGTCCCCCGCTGTTCGGTCTGCTGATCAGCGCGGCAAGGTATCCGCCGGCGTGGGCGCTGTGCGGGCTGTTCCCCCTGGCGGCCGTGCCGTTGGTGCCGATCCGGTTGTTGCCGCCCGGGCTGGAAACTAGAGCGCGGCTGCGATCAGTTCGCCGACTTCGCTGGTGGCGCGCCGTTCGTTCCCACGAGTTGCCAGATAATTCTCGACCGCACGGTCCACCCGGGCAGCAGCATCGTCCTCGCCGAGGTGGTCGAGCAGCAGCGCCACCGACATGATCGCGGCGGTCGGATCCGCGATGCCCTGACCGGCGATGTCGGGTGCGCTGCCGTGCACCGGCTCGAACATCGACGGGTTGGTCCGGGTGGCGTCGATGTTTCCGCTGGCGGCCAAGCCAATTCCACCGCACACCGCCGCGGACAGGTCGGTGATGATGTCGCCGAACAGGTTGTCGGTGACGATCACGTCGAAGCGGCCGGGGTCGGTAACCATGAAGATGGTCGCCGCGTCGACGTGTTGGTACGCCACCTCCACGTCGGGATACTCCTCCCCGACCTCGGCGACGATCCGCGACCACAGCTTCCCCGCGAATGTCAGCACGTTGTTCTTGTGCACCAGCGTCAAGTGCTTGCGGCGCAGCATCGCCCGCTCGAACGCGTAGTGCACCACTCGACGCACGCCGAACGCGGTGTTCAGGCTGACCTCGGTGGCCACCTCGTGCGGCGTTCCGGCGCGGATCGCGCCGCCGTTGCCGGTGTAGGGCCCCTCGGTGCCCTCGCGGACCACCACGAAGTCGATCTCCGGGTTTCCCGCGAGCGGGCTGCTCACCCCGGGATAGAGCCGGCCCGGCCGCAGGTTCACGTGGTGATCCAGCTCGAAACGCAGGCGCAGCAACAGTCCTCGCTCCAGCACGCCGCTGGGCACCGAGGGATCGCCGACCGCTCCGAGCAGGATGGCGTCGTGCTCACGCAATTCGGCGAGCACCGAGTCCGGCAGCAACTCGCCCGTGGCGTGGTACCGGCGGGCGCCGAGGTCGTAGCCGGTCTTGTCCACGCCCGGCACCACCGCGTCCAGGACTTTGACGGCCTCGGCCACCACCTCCGGCCCGATGCCGTCGCCGCCGATCACCGCGAGTTTCACGACAGGTCAACCACTTCGAGCTTCTTGGCGCTCACCGCGGCCGCGATCGCCGACCGCACATCCTCCGGCACGTCCTGGTCGACGCGCAGCAGGATCGTCGCGAACGGACCCTCGGCGTCCTCGGACAGTTGGGCCGCGTGGATGTTCACCCCGGCGCCACCGAGCAGGGTGCCGATCTTGCCCAACGCGCCCGGCTGGTCGACGTAGTGGACGATCAGGTTGGTGCCTTCGGCGCGCAGGTCGAAGTGGCGACCGTTGATCTGCACGATCTTCTGGACCTGCTGCGTTCCGGTCAGCGTGCCGGCGACGTTGACGGCCGTACCGTCGTGGGCCACGCCCCGCACGTCGATCATGCTGCGGTAGTTGGGGCTTTCCGAGGCCGTCGAGAGCTCGGCGGAAACGCCGCGTTCGGCCGCCAGCGCCGGCGCGTTGACGAACGTCACCGGGCCCTCGACGACGGCCGAGAACAGCCCGCGCAGGGCCGAAAGCTTCAGCACCTCAACGTCTTCGGCAGCGAGCTCGCCGCGCACCTGCACCGACAACGACACCGGCGGCCCGTCGGACATGGTGGCGACCAGCACGCCGAGCTTGCGCGCCAGGTCCAGCCACGGCGCCACCTCCTCGTTGACCACGCCGCCGCCGACGTTGACCGCGTCGGGAACGAATTCACCGGCCAGGGCCAGCCGCACGCTCTCGGCGACGTCGGTGCCGGCCCGGTCCTGGGCCTCGGCGGTGGACGCCCCCAGGTGCGGTGTGACCACCACCTGCGGCAGCTCGAAAAGCGGGCTGTCGGTGCAGGGTTCGGTGGAGAACACGTCGAGGCCGGCGGCGCGCACGTGCCCGCTGTTGACGGCTTCGGCCAGCGCCGCCTCGTCCACCAGGCCGCCGCGCGCCGCGTTGACGATGATGACGCCCGGCTTGGTCTTGGCCAGCGCCTCCTTGTCGATCAGGCCCGCGGTCTCGGGCGTCTTCGGCAGATGCACCGAGATGAAGTCGGCGCGGGCCAGCAGGTCGTCCAGGGGGAGCAGCTCGATGCCGAGCTGCGCGGCCCGGGCCGGCGACACGTAGGGGTCGTAGGCGACCAGGTGGGTGCCGAACGCCTCGATCCGCTGCGCGAACAACTGGCCGATCCGGCCCAGCCCGACGACACCGACCGTCTTGCCGAAAATCTCGGTGCCCGAGAACTTCGACCGCTTCCAGGTGTGCTCGCGCAGCGTGGCATCGGCCGCCGGGATCTCCCGCGCGGCGGACAGGAGCAGCGCCATCGCATGTTCGGCGGCGCTGTGAATGTTCGAGGTGGGGGCGTTGACCACCAGCACCCCGCGCGTCGTCGCGGCGTCCACGTCGACGTTGTCCAGGCCGACCCCGGCGCGGGCCACGATCTTGAGCTTGGGAGCGGCCGCCAGCACCTCGGCGTCGACGGTGGTGGCCGACCGCACCAGCAGCGCGTCGGCCTCGGGCACGGCCGCCAGCAGCTTCGGCCGGTCGGGCCCGTCGACCCAGCGCACCTCGACCTGGTCCCCCAGGGCGGCGACGGTTGATTCGGCGAGTTTGTCGGCAATGAGTACAACAGGCAGATTCACGCGGCCAGCCTATCGGCTGTAATTGACGGGTGGCCGCCACCGTGGACGTGACCATAGTCGGCAGCGGGCCCAACGGGCTCGCCGTGGCCGTCATCTGCGCCCGTGCGGGCCTGAAAGTGCAGGTCATCGAGGCACAGCCGGCGTTCGGCGGCGGCGCCCGCACCGCGGCCGCCCCAGATTCTCCGGGAGTCTTGCACGACGTGTGCTCGGTGGTTCACCCGCTGGCGCTGGCGTCGCCGTTCTTCGCCGCGTTCGACCTGCCGGCACGCGGCGTGCGACTGGCGGTCCCGGAGATTTCCTATGCCAACCCGCTGCCGGGCCGCCCGGCCGCGATCGCCTACCGCGATCTCGAGCGCACCTGCGCGGAGCTGGAGCACGGCGCGTCCTGGCGGCGGCTGCTGGGCCCGCTGGTCGGGCACTCCGAAGACGTGGTGGGCTTACTGCTGGGCGACAAGCGCTCGGTGCCGCGCTCGGTGCCGTCGGGCTGTGCGGCACGTCGCCGAAACCCAGGACCCGCAATCGTTCTCGCGCACCCCGGCGTGGACCGCGAACTACGAGGCGACCAAGGACCTCCCCGCGGCCACCGGCGACGACATCGTGTGGGCCGACGCGGTGATCTTCGGCTCGCCGACCCGCTTCGGTTCTCCCGCCGCGCAATTGCGCGCCTTCCTCGACTCGCTGGGCGGGCAGTGGGCCGAAGGCAAGCTCGCCGACAAGGTGTATGCGGCGTTCACGTCGTCCAACACGCTGCACGGCGGGCAGGAAACGACCTTGCTGTCGCTCTACATCACCCTGATGCATTTCGGCGGCATCATCGTGCCGCCGGGATACACCGATCCGGTCAAGTTCGTCGACGGCAACCCGTACGGCGTCAGCCTGGTGTCCACCCACGACAACATCGGTGAGTGCGACGACGCCACCCAGAACGCCCTCGACCACCTTGCCCGCCGGGTGGTGGCGGTCGCCGGGCGCCTGCGCGACACGTAAACGTTTGCGACGACACGCCGGAAACCGGCGCAACGGTTTATGTTTCGAGGCAGCTGACCCTTACGCCGTTTCGGTGATCGGGCGGTCCACCCAGCTCATCAGGTCGCGCAGCTTCTTGCCCGTGACCTCGATGGCGTGCTCGGCGTTCTCCTTGCGCAGCTGCTCGAGTTGCTTGTTGCCGCCCTCGACGTTGGCGACCAGCTTCTTGACGAAGTCGCCGTTCTGGATGTCGCGCAGGATCTCCCGCATCCGGTCCTTGGTGCCTTCATCGATGACGCGAGGCCCCGACAGGTAGCCGCCGAACTCGGCGGTGTCGGACACCGAGTAGTTCATCCGGGCGATGCCGCCCTCGTACATCAGGTCGACGATCAGCTTGAGCTCGTGCAGCACCTCGAAGTACGCCATCTCCGGCGGGTAGCCCGCCTCGACCATCACGTCGAAACCGGTCTTCACCAGTTCCTCCGTGCCACCGCACAACACGGCCTGCTCACCGAACAGGTCGGTTTCGGTCTCGTCCTTGAAGGTGGTCTTGATGACGCCGGCGCGGGTGCCGCCGATCGCCTTGGCGTACGACAGCGCCAGCGCCTCGCCCTGACCGGTCGGGTCCTGGTCCACGGCGATCAGGCAGGGCACGCCCTTGCCGTCGACGAACTGGCGGCGCACCAGGTGGCCGGGCCCCTTGGGGGCGACCATCGCGATGGTGACATCGGCGGGCGGCTTGATCAGGCCGAAGTGGATGTTGAGTCCGTGACCGAAAAACAAAGCGTCGCCGGCCTTCAGGTTGGGCTCGATGTCGTTTTTGAAGATGTCGGCCTGAGCGGTGTCGGGGGCCAGCAGCATGATGACGTCGGCCCACTTGGCGACCTCCGCGGGGGTGTCGACGTCCAGGCCCTGCTCGGAGACCTTCGGCCGCGACTTCGAACCTTCCTTGAGGCCGACGCGCACCTGCACGCCGGAGTCGCGCAGGCTCAGCGAGTGCGCGTGCCCCTGGCTGCCGTATCCGATGACGCCGACCTTGCGGCCCTGGATGATCGTCAGGTCCGCGTCGTCGTCGTAGAACATCTCCAATGCCTCTGATGGCACTTCTTTCTCCTTATCGTCAATCAGCCGAAAACTTATTTGCCAGTGCCCATTCCGCGCGGACCGCGGGACAGCGACACCATCCCGGATTGGGCGATTTCGCGGATGCCGAACGGCTCCAGCACGCGCAGGAACGCCTCGATCTTGCCGCGGTCACCGGTGGCCTCGATGGTCAGCGATTCCGGTGACACGTCGATCACCTTGGCGCGGAACAGGTTCACCGCCTCGATCACCTGGCTGCGGGTGCCGGCGTCGGCGCGCACCTTGATCAGGGACAACTCCCGGGACACCGAGTTGTCGTCGTCCTGCTCGATGATCTTGATCACGTTGATCAGCTTGTTGAGCTGCTTGGTGATCTGCTCGAGCGGTGTCTCCTCGGCCGAGACCACGATCGTCATGCGCGACATGTCCTTCTGCTCGGTCGCGCCGACGGCCAGGGACTCGATGTTGAAGCCGCGCCGCGAGAACAGCGCCGCCACCCGGGCGAGCACACCGGGTTTGTCCTCGACCAGCACCGACAGCGTGTGGGTTTTGGTGTTCATCAGGCGTGCCCTTCGCTTTCGTCGTCGAACAGCGGCCGAATGCCGCGGGCTGCCTGGATCTCGTCGTTGCTGGTGCCGGCGGCCACCATCGGCCACACCTGCGCGTCGGCGCCGACGATGAAGTCGATCACCACCGGGCGGTCGTTGATCGCGCGCGCCGCCTTGATCACGTCGACGACGTCTTCGGCACGCTCGCAACGCAATCCGACGCAACCCAGCGCCTCGGCCAGCTTCACGAAGTCGGGGATGCGGTGCGAGTGCGTGGCCAGGTCGGTCTGCGAGTAGCGCTCCTGATAGAACAGCGTCTGCCACTGGCGCACCATGCCCAGGTTGCCGTTGTTGATCAGCGCCACCTTGATCGGCGCGCCCTCGATCGCGCAGGTGGCCAGCTCCTGATTGGTCATCTGGAAGCAGCCGTCCCCGTCGATCGCCCACACCTCGGCGTCGGGTCGGGCGATCTTGGCGCCCATGGCCGCCGGGATCGCGAATCCCATGGTGCCCAGCCCGCCGGAATTCAGCCAGGTGCGCGGCTTCTCGTAGGAGATGAACTGCGCGGCCCACATCTGGTGCTGGCCGACACCGGCGACATACACGGCGTCGGGGCCGGCGATCTCGCCCAGCTTCTCGATGACGTACTCGGGGCTGAGGCTGCCGTCGCTCTGCGGGCCGTAGCTCAACGGGTAGGTGGACTGGACGCCGTTCAGGTAGGCCCACCAGTCGGTCATCTCGATGTTGCCCGGGATGTCGTGGTGGCGCAGCATCGCGATGAGGTCGGTGATGACGGCCTTGACGTCGCCGACGATCGGGACGTCGGCGTGCCGGTTCTTGCCGATCTCGGCCGGGTCGATGTCGGCGTGGATGACCTTGGCGTCCGGGGCGAAGGAGTCGAGCTGTCCGGTCACCCGGTCGTCGAATCGGGTGCCCAGCGCGATCAGCAGGTCGCTGCGCTGCAGTGCCGCCACCGCGGCCACCGTGCCGTGCATGCCCGGCATGCCCATGTGTTGTCGGTGGCTGTCCGGGAAGGCGCCGCGCGCCATCAGCGTGGTGACCACCGGGATGCCGGTCAGCTCGGCCAGCTCGCGCAGCTCCTCGGTTGCCTCGCCGCGGATGACGCCGCCGCCGACGTAGAGCACCGGCTTGTGCGCGGCCGCGATCAGCTTGGCGGCCTCGCGGACCTGCCGGTTGTGCGGCTTGGTGTTCGGCTTGTAGCCGGGCAGGTCCATGCGGGGCGGCCAGCTGAACGTGCACTGGGCCTGCAGCACGTCCTTGGGGATGTCGACGAGCACCGCTCCGGGACGGCCCGAGGCGGCGATGTGGAACGCCTCGGCGATCACCCGGGGGATGTCGTCCCCGGAACGCACCAGGAAGTTGTGCTTGGTGATCGGCATCGTGATGCCCGAGATGTCGGCCTCCTGGAAGGCATCGGTGCCGATCAGCCCGCGCCCGACCTGCCCGGTGATGGCGACGACGGGGATCGAGTCCATCTGGGCGTCGGCCAGCGGGGTCACCAGGTTGGTGGCGCCGGGACCCGAGGTCGCCATGCAGACCCCGACCTTGCCGGTGGCGTGCGCGTACCCGCTGGCCGCGTGGCCGGCGCCCTGCTCGTGGCGAACCAGCACGTGGCGCAGCTTTTTCGAATCGAACAGCGGGTCGTACACCGGCAGCACGGCGCCGCCGGGAATCCCGAAGATCACCTCGACGTCAAGTTCCTCCAACGACCGGATCACCGACTGGGCACCGGTAAGTTGCTCCGGCCCAACGCGTTTCGGTTGTGCCGCCGGCGTCTTTGCGGCGGGTTTCACGGCGTCGGTGGCGACGCTGGCCGCGTCAGGCGTCGCCGGCTTGGTGGGTGCGCTCACTGTCGTCCTCGCCCTCTTGTTCACGCTTCGTCGTTATGTCTCGTTGCCGCGCAAGAAAAAACCCCCGTCAGCTCGGCCGCTGAACGAGGGTTGCGCGTTGGTGCTGGATAGCTTCACATGCCGAAGAGCCGGTCAGCCACCAACGCGCTGACTAAGTACTACGAGCATTCCGGGCTTTCCGGCGGTATCCATAGCGTCCGACGGTAGCCTTCGCACAGCTCAGGAGTCAAATCCGGGCCCCGTCCGCGGCCCGGGCCCCCGGTGCAAGGATGCTCCCGTGGCTACCGATTCCCCCGTGGTGATCAAGGTGTCGCCGATGGCGCACTTCGCCGTCGGATTCTTCACCCTCGGCCTGCTGATACCGGTGCTGGCCTGGCCGGTGTGCGCGCCGCTGCTGATCATCCCGGTGCTGTTGTCCGCGTTGATCGTCCGGTTACGCACGGTCGCCGACGAGCAGGGAGTGACCGTCCGGACGCTGCTGGGCAGCCGGACGGTGCGCTGGGACGAGATCGAGGGGCTGCGCTTTTCCCGCGGTTCCTGGGCGCGCGCCCGCCTCACAAGCGGTGCGGAGCTGCGCTTGCCCGCGGTCACCTTCGCGACGCTGCCCCAGCTGACCGAGGCGAGCGGGGGGCGGGTGCCCAATCCCTACCGGTGAGGGTCAGGCGATCGGGTTGACGCCGTTGAGCAGCACCCACACCGCGACGCCGGCGGCGACGCCGGCCAGCAGGGCGACGAACGACCCGATGAACGGTCGATGCGCCCAACCCCGGTTCGCGTCGAGGCCGTAGCGGCCCGGTCCGCACAGGACGACCGCGGCGGCCAGGACGATCAGGGTGATCTGGTATTCGTGCCCCTGGGGCAGGAAGTAGGAGAAGGCGTGTGACCGGGAGCCGCCCGACACGGTGGCCAGCAGTTCGTTGATCAGGAACGCCAGCGCGCCCGCCGCGGCGATCGGGGTGAACAGTCCCAAGATCAGCAGCGCGGCGGCCACGATCTCACCGCCCGCGCTCACGTACGCGAGGATGTCGGCGTGCTGGTAGCCGACGTCGGACAGCGAATTCTTGAGCCCGGTCAATCCCCCGCCGCCCCACCAGCCGAACAGCTTCTGCAGCCCGTGGGCGCCGAGCACCACGCCCAGCCCGACCCGCAGCACCAGCAAACCCAGGTGCTGGGTGCCGCGCCGACCGACCTCGCGATGCCGCTCGTCGTCGGGTTCCGCGTCGATCTGGGCCGGCTCGGTGGCCGAGATCGGCGCCGCCTGGGCCACCGCGGCCGGCTGGACGTACGGCAGGGGTTCCTGCTGGTCGAGCAGGTGGTAGCCGCCCGCGCCCGGCCCGGCGTGCTGGTTGGGGTCCTGGTAGGGGATGACCGTGGTGGTTCCGAAATCGCCCGGGTACCCGACCGGTGTCAGGTCATCCTCGGGATCGACCAGGCGCGCCGAGGCGGGGCGCCCAGGGATCGGCTCCGGGGTTTCGCCCGGCCGCTGCCAAGGTGCGTCATGCGATTGACTGGTCACGGGTGTCAGGGTAAGGGCTAAAGGTCCCGAATCGGGGATTTGAGCGGCGCTTTCGCCGGTTAGTCCGCCAAATCGGCCCGAATCGGTCAAAAATCGCCTTCGCGCGCGTCCGTCGCGGCCGAAAAGGGTGAAATCGGCGCTCCACCGGCGGCGCTTGCGCACGCGTGTGGCGGCGCCGCCCGCACAGTCCGTAGCCTGTCGATCATGCGACGAGGGCGATCAGGGCGGTCGGTTCGGGGCGGGCTCGCCGCGCTTTTCGCGCTGGTGTTGGTCGCGAGCGGCTGCGCGCGGTTCAACGACGCCCAGTCCCAGCCCTTCACCACCAACCCCGAACTCAAGCCCCAGCCGAGCTCGACGCCTCCCCCGCCGCCGCCGCTGCCTCCGACGCCCTTCCCCAAGGCCTGCCCGGCCCCGGGGGTCATGCAGGGCTGCCTGGAGAGCACCAGCGGCCTGATCATGGGGCCGGACAGCAAAACCGCGTTGGTCGCCGAGCGCACCACCGGCGCCGTCAAGGACATCTCCGTCAGCGCCGAGCCGAAGGTGAAGACCGTCATCCCGGTCGACCCGTCCGGTGACGGCGGCCTGATGGATATCGTGCTGTCGCCGACGTACCAACAGGACCGGCTGATGTACGCCTACATCAGCACGCCCACCGACAATCGGGTGATCCGAGTGGCCGACGGGGACATCCCCAAGGACATCCTGACCGGGATCCCCAAGGGCGCCACCGGAAATACCGGGGCCCTGATCTTCACCAGCCCCACCACGCTGGTCGTGATGACCGGCGACGCGGGCAACCCCGCGATGGCCGCCGACCCCAGGTCGCTGGCCGGCAAGGTGCTGCGCATCGAGCAGCCGACCACCATCGGCCAGGCGCCGCCGACGACGGCGCTGTCCGGCGTCGGCTCCGGCGGCGGCATGTGCGTCGACCCCGTCGACGGCTCGCTGTACGTCGCCGACCGCACACCCACCGCGGATCGCTTGCAGCGCATCACCAAGACCTCGGAGGTGTCCACGGTGTGGACCTGGCCGGACAAGCCCGGCGTGGCCGGCTGCGCGGCGATGGACGGGACCGTGCTGGTGAACCTGATCAACACCAAGCTGACGGTCGCGGTGCGGCTCGCGCCGTCGACGGGCGCTGTCACCGGCGAGCCCGACGTCGTCCGCAAGGACACCCACGCCCACGCGTGGGCACTGCGGATGTCGCCGGACGGAAACGTCTGGGGGGCAACGGTCAACAAGACCGCCGGGGACGCCGAGAAACTCGACGACGTGGTGTTCCCGCTCTTCCCGCAGGGCGGTGGCTTCCCGCGGAACAACGACGACAAGACCTAAACGGGCCCGTCGAGCGTGAACCTGATGCCGTATTTGCGCGGCTCGTCGGCCGGCTTGTGCAGAACGAACCGCTCCGGCGCTTCCTGGCCGGGTTCGAGGTCGTCGAGGTCGGAAAGGTAAAGCACGTCCTCGTAGGCCTCCGGGACCCATCCGGCGACGGGTTCCACGATGTAGGCCACATGGTCAGCGATATCGATCCAGTGCGCGGTCTTCCCGACGAACCACGCGATCGCCTCATCGAGGATCGGCATCTCGTTGGGGCCGACGCGCCACGAGCAGTGACCGAATTTGTCGGTCTCGTCGTCCGTTTCGCCGTCGAACAACTCGGCCAGGGCAGCCTGGTGCTGCGCCAGCACGTGCACCGCCAGGTGCTCGGATCGGCGCGCCGCGTCGCAGGTGTCGCGCCCGCGCGGGATCACAACCATGAAACTCGGGGGCCGCACGCTGGTCTGACTGGCGAAGCTGATCAGGCAACCCGTCGGCCGCCCTTCGGTCTGGGTGGTCACGACGAACACCGGGCTGTCCAGCATCGCCATCAGGTCGTCGAACACATGACCATCATGGGTCCGCACGGCACTTTCCAACACGCTTTCCCGCTATTTCCGTGGGATCGGTGGGCGGCGGTGCCGGTCAGGGGTGACCGCAGGCGGCCAGAACGAGTTCGCGCACCCGCGCCGCGTCGGCCTGTCCGCGGGTGGCCTTCATCACGGCGCCGACGATCGCGCCGGCCGCGGCCACCTTGCCGCCGCGGATCTTTTCGGCGACATCGGGATTGGCGGCCAGGGCCTCATCGACGGCGGCCTGCGTCACCGAGTCGTCGCGCACCAGGGCCAGACCGCGCGCGGTCATCACCTGCTCGGGTTCGCCCTCCCCGGCGAGCACGCCCTCGACCACCTGGCGGGCCAGCTTGTTCGACAGCTTGCCCTCGTCGACCAGCGAGATCACCGCGGCCACCTGGGCCGGGGTGATGGCCAGCTCGTCCAACTCGACGTTCGCCTCGTTGGCCTTCTGCACCAGGAAGTTTCCCCACCAGGCGCGGGCCTGCTCGCTCGATGCGCCGTGCTTGACCGTCTCGATGACCAAATCGACCGCGCCGGCGTTGACGAGGTCCCGCATCACCTCGTCGGAAACGGCCCACTCGTCCTGGATTCGCTTGCGGCTCAACCACGGAAGCTCGGGGATGGTATGCCGCAATTGCTCGACGAGCTCGCGACTGGGCGCGACGGGCTCCAGGTCGGGCTCGGGGAAATAGCGGTAGTCCTCGGCGGTCTCCTTGGTGCGGCCCGGGCTGGTGTAGCCGGACTCGTGAAAGTGCCTGGTTTCCTGGGTGATCCGACCGCCGGATGACAGCACGGCGCCCTGGCGCTGCATTTCGTAGCGCACCGCCACCTCGACGCTTTTCAGCGAGTTGACGTTCTTGGTTTCGGTCCGGGTTCCGAACTCCGTTGCGCCCTTTGGCATCAGTGACACGTTGGCGTCGCAACGCATTGAACCCTGATCCATCCGGACGTCCGATACGCCCAACGCGCGCAACAGGTCTCGCAGCGCGGTGACGTAGGCCCGGGCGATCTGCGGGGCCCGCGCGCCGGCGCCCACGATCGGCTTGGTGACGATCTCGATCAACGGCACGCCGGCGCGGTTGTAGTCGATCAGCGACGTCGTCGCGCCATGGATGCGGCCGGTTTCGCTGCCCAGGTGGGTGAGCTTGCCGGTGTCCTCTTCCATGTGCGCCCGCTCGATGTCCACCCGCCAGGTGCTGCCGTCTTCCAGCGGCGCGTCCAGGTACCCGTTGATGGCGATCGGCTCGTCATACTGCGAGATCTGGTAGTTCTTCGGCATGTCCGGGTAGAAGTAGTTCTTCCGCGCGAAGCGGCACCAGGGCACGATCTCGCAATTCAGCGCCAGCCCGATGCGGATCGCCGAGTGGACCGCCTCCTGGTTGAGCACCGGCAACGAACCCGGCAGCCCGAGGCAGACCGGGCAGACCTGGGTGTTGGGTTCGGCGCCGAATGTGGTGGCACAGCCGCAGAACATCTTGGTCACGGTGGACAGCTCGACATGCACCTCGAGGCCGAGGACCGGGTCAAAGCGTGCGATGACCTCGTCGTACTCCATCAGGTCGGCCGCGGCGGCAATACTCATGCCGTCGATCGTAACGACGGCCGCCCGGTCGCCGCTCAGCGCCCGTGCGGCGCTCGCCGGGCCCCGAGCCGCAGGTTTCGCTGCGCGCCGTGGTCTCCGAACATGTCGGCGATCGCGGCCGCCATCTCCAGGTAGCTGCGCCTGCTGTCCTTGCTCAGCCGATCCAGGCCGATCTCCTTGCCGTCGTGCACGTGCCGATCGAACGGCAGCACGACGGTCGCCGCGACGCGGGCGGACAATTGCTCGAGCTCCTTGGCGGCCACCACGCCGACCTTTCCGGCCTCGACGTGGTTGATCGCGAGCACCGTCGAGGCCATCAAGGGTTGATAGCCGTTGTTGCGCAACAAGTCCAGGGTCGTCTTGGTCTTACGTATCGCGTCGATGGAGGTGCTGGTGACCACCACGAGGGCCCGCGCCTCCGGCAGCACGGCGTCCATCACGGCCGAGTTGACCGCCTTGACGCAATCCACCAACAGCACCGAATAGTGTTTGCGCAGAATCGAAAACGCCTTGGCGACGTCGTGGCGCTCCAGCCGCCAATCGGTGCGCGCATAGTCCGGCAGCCCGAGCACCTCGAGCCCGAAGCTGTTCTTGTAGGTGTGCGCCCGCACGTCGGAATACTGCGTGGCGGCGCCATCGAGGAGCAGGTCGGCCAGGCTCAGCGGGTTCCGGCGCCCGTGGCGCTCCGCCAAGTCGCCGGCGTCGATGTCGAGCGCGACGACCCGGTCGTCGCGCACGGCGGCGAACGTCGAGCCCAACGCCTCGACCACCGCGGTCTTGCCGACCCCGCCCTTGAGGTTGAGGACGGCGATGGGAAACGCGCCCCCGACGGGCGTGCGGACGCGCTCCCGCAACTCCTGTTCGTAGGCCGAGTCCTTGCCCGGGCCGAGGTTGATCCCGGTGACCCGGCGGATCAGGTCGCGCCAGCTGAAACTCGCGGAGTCGTCGGGCTCCGGCTCTTCGAGGCCGTCGAGCGCCGTGCCGCCGACCGTCAGCTCGGGGCGGGGTCGCGGCGGGACGCGTCGCGCCGGGGCGCGCTTGGTGGGC
>NZ_LZIC01000105.1 GCF_001667185.1 Mycobacterium sp. 852002-50816_SCH5313054-b
GGCAGCGAACTTGCCAGATCTTGGTGAAGTCCTTGCGGAATTCTTGCGTTGTTTCCGCGGATCGCCGGGCGTGGGGGCCGCGGATCACCGCCGCATCTGCGGCCGACCCCCACGCCCGACGAAGTCCGTCACAGGATGTACAGCATCTCCTGGTAGGTGGGAAGCGGCCATAGGTCGTCGGCGACAACGGTTTCCAGCGTGTCGACGGCCGTGCGCACGGCTTCCATCGCGGGCAGCAGCTCCTTCTGGGCGTGCGTGGCCTCTTCGAGGGCCGACGATGCCGAGTGATCCGAGAGCGCGGACTTCAGCGCCGCCAACGCCGCGGACAAATCGGCAAGCGGAGCCGAAACCCCTTCCAACGCGGCCATACTCGGCTCCACGCCGGCCTTCTTCAAGGCCGCGACGTTCTGCGCGAGCTCGGTCTGGTAGCGGATGGCTGCCGGCAGGATGATCGTCGTCCCCATCTCCAGCGTCAGTTTCGCTTCGACCGCGACGGTCAGCGCGTACTGCTCCAACCGGATCTCGTAGCGGCTGTGCAGTTCACGTTCGGTGAACACGCCGTACTTCTCGAAGATTTCGACCGCTGCCGGCTTGATCAGTTCCGGAATGGCGTCCAGCGTGGTCTTGAGGTTCGGCAGGCCCCGCTCGGCGGCCTCGATCTGCCACTTCTCTGAGTACCCGTCCCCGTTGTACACCACGTCGCCGTGCTCGGTGATGATCTCGGTCAGCAGCTTCTGCAGCGCCATGTCGAAGTCCTCGCCGTTGCCGACGGCCTTCTCCAGAACGGTGGCCATGTAGTCCAGCGAGTCCGCCATGATCGTGTTGAGGACGATCAACGGCACGGCAACCGTCTGCCCGGAGCCGGGCGCCCGGAACTCGAACCGGTTGCCGGTGAACGCGAACGGGCTGGTGCGGTTGCGGTCACCCGGATCAGTCGGCAGCGGCGGCAGGGTGTCGACACCGATGATCATGGTGCCCTTGCCTTTTGACGACGTGGCCGCGCCCTTGGCGATCTGCTCGAACACGTCGGCGAGCTGTTCCCCGAGGAAGATGGAGATGATCGCCGGCGGCGCCTCGTTGGCGCCCAGGCGGTGATCGTTGGTAGCCGAGGCGACCGAAACACGCAGCAGCCCCGAGAACTTGTGCACGGCGCGGATGACCGCGGCGCAGAACACCAGGAATTGCGCGTTCTCGTGCGGGGTATCGCCCGGGACCAGCAGCGAGCCCAGCTCGGAATTGCCCATCGAGAAGTTGACGTGCTTACCGGATCCGTTGACACCGGCGAAGGGCTTCTCGTGGAATAGGCATTCCATGCCGTGCTTCTTGGCGATCGTCTTGAAGATCGTCATCAGCAGTTGCTGATGGTCAGAGGCAATGTTGGCCCGCTCGAACATCGGCGCGATCTCGAACTGGCCGGGAGCGACCTCGTTGTGCCGCGTCTTGGCGGGAATGCCGAGTTTGAACAACTCCCGCTCGGTGTCCATCATGAAGCCGAGGACACGCTCGGGCACGGCACCGAAGTAGTGGTCGTCGAACTCCTGGCCTTTGGGCGGCTTGGCCCCGAACAAGGTGCGGCCGGCATTGACCAGGTCGGGTCGCGCCAGGAAGAAGTGCCGGTCGACCAGGAAGTACTCCTGCTCCGGGCCGCAGAACGACACCACCTTGTTCAGGTCCTGGTGACCAAACATCTTCAGGATGCGCTCGGCGTGCACACCCATGGCCTGCTGGCTGCGCAGCAGCGGCGTCTTGTAGTCCAGCGCCTCACCGGTCATCGAGACGAAGACCGTCGGGATGCACAGCGTGTTCCCGTTGGGGTTCTCCAGGATGTAGGCCGGGCTGGTGACATCCCAGCCGGTGTAGCCGCGCGCCTCGAAGGTGCTGCGCAGTCCGCCGGACGGGAAGCTGGACGCATCGGGTTCGCCTTGAATGAGCGTCTTGCCGGCGAACTCGGCGAGCGTCTGCCCGTCGGAGACGGGTTCCAAAAAGCTGTCGTGCTTCTCGGCGGTCAGGCCGGTCATCGGGTAGAACACGTGCGCGTAGTGGGTGGCGCCCTTCTCCAGGGCCCAATCCTTCATCGCTACCGCGACGGTGTCTGCGACGGCCGGGTCAAGCTTGGCACCCTTCTCGATGGTCGCCACGATGGACTTGTACACCGACTTTGGCAGCCGTGCTTGCATTTCCGCTTTGGTGAAGACGTTCGAGCCGAAGATCTCGCCCGGCGTTTCCCCTGGCACGAAGCTGATGGCCGGGGGGACATACGCCTCGACGTTGTTGATCGCCTGCAGGCGGACAGCGTTTCCGCTCAATTGAATTCCTATCGCTGAGGGGCCCCACGGTTGACCTGGGGGACGACGGACCGCCCCACCATAGGAACGTTCGATGCCAAATCTGTTACGCCGGTGTCAACGCTGGGTCCGCAATCGTTGCGATCGTGAGACGCGGCCAGGCGCCGGATCGCGCCTATTGTTGCGGAGGCGATTCTTCCTCGCGCTCGGCGTCGGCCACCGTCAAGGGCAACGCCAGCTCCTCGAGCGGACGTCGTTCGGCCGCGACGCCGAGCCACAGCTCGATCAGGCCCGCGATGGCCATCACCGCCGCACCGATGAGGAACGACCAGACCACCTGGCCGCGCTGCCCGGAGTTGATCAACTGGCCGAACAGCAGCGGACCGGTGATGCCGCCGATCGCGGTGCCGACCGCGTAGAAGAACGCGATCGCCAGCGCCCGGGTCTCCATCGGGAAGATCTCGCTGACGGTCAAATAGGCCGCGCTCGCCCCCGCCGAGGCCAGGAAGAAGGCCACCGCGAGGACGGCGATAAACGTCCAGGCGCCGCCGGTCCCCGTCACGAACAGCACCGCCAAAACGACGGTCACGAGGGCCGAACCTATGTAGGTCGCGGTGATCATCGGTTTGCGGCCGACGGTGTCGAACAGGTGCCCGAGGGCCAGGGGGCCGACGAAATTGCTGAGCGCCCAAAGGATGAAGAACAGCGGCACCTTCGCGGACGGGACCCCGTAGAAGCCACTCAACAGCGTGCCGAGGTTGAACGTGACCCCGTTGTAGAGGAACGCCTGCCCGATGAACAGCGCCGTCCCGAGCACCGCGCGCCGCGGGTACAGCGTGAACGCCACCCTGGCGATCTCCCGGAACGAAATCGTCTCGCGTTGGCGGACTTTGAGCGGGCGCCCGGCCGGCTGTGGCAGCGGTTTACCGGTGTCGCGCTGCACTTCCCCCTCGATCTCGCCGACCACCCGTTCGGCTTCCTCCGCGCGGCCGTGGATGAACAACCACCGGGGGCTTTCCGGAACGTTGCGCCGGACTAGCAGCACGAAGATGCCGAAGATGGCACCGACGCCGAAGGCGAGGCGCCACCCGATGTTCGCCGGAAAATTCGAGGTGTCCAGGAGGACCAGTGCGCCGGCCGCGCCGGCCGCCGACCCCAGCCAGTAGGTCCCGTTGATCACCAGGTCCACCCGACCGCGCACGCGCGCGGGGATCAACTCGTCGATCGCCGAATTGATGGCCGCGTATTCGCCGCCGATGCCGGAGCCGGTGAAGAAGCGGGCGAGGAAGAAATACCAAGGGGCGAATGCGAACGCGGTCGCGACGGTGGCGACCAGGTACACCGCCAGGGTCAGGATGAACAGGTTGCGCCGCCCGAAGCGGTCCGTCAGGTGACCGAAGAACAGCGCGCCCAGGCAGGCCCCGGCGATGTAGAACGCCGCCGCCGTTCCGATCTGCGCGGCGTTGAGTCCGATGCCGCTGCCCTTCTCGGTGAGGCGCGACGACACGTTGCCGACCATGGTGACCTCGAGGCCGTCGAGGACCCAGACCCCGCCGAGGCCGATGACGACCCGCCAGTGAAACCGCGACCAGGGCAGCCGGTCCAGCCGGGCCGGCACCTGGGTGGTGATGGTTCCGGTTTGCACGCCTGCGCTCATCTGACTCCTATCTGGGTGAGCAGAGAATTACCCAAACAAGCGGTGGGGCAAGCCTCAATCCCGGTCCGGGCGTGACTCCTCGGGGGTCCAGGCCAGCGGCTGGCCGGGCTGACCCGGGAAAAGGTAGTCGATGAAAGCCGCCGCGGTGGGCTGGGGTTCGTGGTTGGCCAGCCCGGGTCGCTCGTTGGCTTCGATGAAGGCGTATTCGGCGCCGGTGACGTCGGGGACGAGCAGGTCGATGCCCGTCACGGGGATGCCGATCGCCTCGGCGGCGGCCACCGCAACGCGACACAGTTCCTGGTTCACCACAGCGGTGACATCGTGGATGGTGCCGCCCTGATGCAGGTTGGCGGTGCGCCGGACGCGGAGCCGGGTGCCCTGGGGCAGCACGTCATCCAGCGTCCAACCGGCTTCGGCGACCGTCGTCTCGGTGAGGTCGTCGAGCGGGATCTTCGACTCGCCACCGGTCGCCGCCGAGCGTCGCCGGCTCTCGGCCGCGATCAGATCCCGGATGCTGTGCTCCCCCGTGCCGATGATCTCGGGCGGCATCCGCAGGGCGGCGGCGACCACCCGGCCGTCGATCACCACGAGCCGCAGGTCATCGCCGGCCACCCGCTCCTCGATCAACACCTCCGGGTAGTGCTGCCGCGCCCGCGCCACGGCCGCGGCCAGCTCGTCGGGGCCCTTCTCGGCGGGCACGCCCACGGTGATGCCCTTGCCCTGCTCTCCGCGGGTCGGTTTGACGACGACCTCCCCGACCTCCTGCAGGAAGGCGTAGTCGCCGTCGTCGAAGGTGGCCAGGCGCGCACGCGGCACGGTGATGCCCGCTTCGGAAACCAGGCGCCGCGTCAAACGCTTGTCGTCGCAACGGCACATCGCGACCGCCGAGGTGAACTCGGACAGCGATTCGCGCGTGATCACGCTGCGGCCGCCGTGGGTTAGCCGGATCTCGCCGGCCTCGGCGTCGAGGACCTCGACCCAGATCCCGCGGCGCATCGCCTCGTCGGCGATGATCCGCGCGTAGGGGTTGAGATCCTCGACGGTTTCGGGGGGCGCGGTGAACAGCGGCTCGTTGATCGCGTTCTTCCGCTTGATCGCCAGCACCGGAACGCGGACGAAGCCTAGCTTTTCGTAAAGGCCGATGGCCGCGGCGTTGTCGTGGGCCACCGACAGGTCCATGTAGGCGCGGCCGGCGCGCCGGAAATGGTCGGCCAGGGCCCGGGTCAGGGCCTCACCCACCCCGGGCAGCGCCGCGGCGGGATCGACGGCCAGGGTCCACAGGCTCGAGCCCTCCTCCGGGTCGGAGAAGAGCAACTCGTGGTCGACTCCGGTCACCGTGCCCACCACGGCGCCGTCGTCGTCGCGCACGGCGACCAGGTAGGTCACCGCCTCCGCGTGCAGGTGGTTGTCCCAGATCGTCTCGACCGGCGCCGGCACCATGCCGCACCGCACGAACACGCGGTTCATGGCGTCGGCGTCGGCCGCGTCGGCCAGGGTGCGCACCGTCATGCCGATCGGCGACGGCGCCGTGTCCTCGTCGTCGGGGTGAAAACGCAGCCGATAGGTGTGGCTGGGGTCGATGAACAGCTCGGTCGGCGCCCCGGCGACCACCACGTGGGACTCGCGCGCGTAGATGCAGATGTCGCGCCGGCCCGGGACCTCCCGGCGCAGAGTCTCGGCCAGGGTCTCCGCATCCGCGAAGGTCTGGCCGAAAATGAGTCGGCCCCAACCCATTTCGAGTTCGACATCCTTGGCCATCGCGTCGACCAGCTCGGGGGGCGAGGCGTCGTGCAGGCCCATCGTGATGGCCTCGGTGTGATCGTGGTCCTCGGAGGGGTCGGCGGCGGTCATGCGGCCTGCCCGGTCACGCCATGGCGCTGCAACCACAGCTCCAGCAGGGCGATCTGCCAGAGTTCGTTGCCGCGCAGGGGGGTCAGCTTGCCGTTCGGGTCGGCCAGTAGGGCATCGACAGCCTCGGAGTTGAACAGCCCGCGCTCCTTGGCCACCGGCGCGTACAGGGCGTCGCGAACCATGTCCAGGTAGGGCCCCTCGAGGTGGGTCAACGCGGGAACCGGGAAGTAGCCCTTCGGCCGGTCGATGACCTCCGACGGAATCACCCGTCGCGCCGCCTGTTTCAGGACGCCCTTGCCCTCGTGGGCGATCTTCAGCTCCGGGGGGCAGGTCGCCGCCAGCTCGACCAACTCGTGATCGAGGAAGGGGACCCGGCCCTCCAACCCCCAGGCCATGGTCATGTTGTCGACCCGCTTGACCGGGTCGTCGACCAGCATGACGGTCGTATCCAGCCGCAGCGCACGGTCGATGCCCGTTTCGGCGCCGGCGCGTGCGAAGTGCTCGCTGACGAACCGCTCGCTGGGGTCGCCCTGCGCGAAATAGGCCGGCCCCAACAGGTCTCGGACGCCCAGCGAATCGCGATCGAAGAAGGCACCGCGGTATTCGGCGACCGCCCCGGGCAGCGTCGCGGCGGCCGGCGAACCCATCGGCGGGTACCAGTGGTAGCCCGCGAATACCTCGTCGGCGCCCTGACCCGATTGCACCACCTTCACATGGCGCGCGACTTCCTGGCTGAGCAGGTAGAACGCCACGCAGTCGTGGCTGACCATCGGCTCACTCATCGCGCCGATCGCCCCGTCGAGCGCGGGAAGCATCCGGTCGGTGCCGATGCGGATCTGATGGTGGTCGGTGTCGAAGCGTTTGGCGATGATGTCCGACCACCGGAATTCGTCGCCCTCGACGCCACCCGCCGACTCGAAGCCGATGGAGAAGGTCGACAGCCCGTGCTGACCGGCCTCGGCGAGCAGCCCGACGATCAGGCTGGAGTCGACGCCGCCGGAGAGCAGGCAGCCGACCGGGACGTCAGCGACGAGCCGACGCTCGACCGCGACCCGCAGCGCGGACAGCACCGCGTCCTCCCAGTCGCGCTCCGACCAGTCGGCGCGGTCGTCGTCCCTGCTGAAGTCGGGCGTCCAGTAGGTGGTGGTGGCGCGCCGGCCATCGGGCTCGATGGCGACGAGCGAGCCGGGCGGGACCTTGCGCACGCCGCGCAGGATCGTCAGCGGCGCCGGCACCACGGAGTGGAACGTCATGTAGTGGTGCAGGGCGACCGGGTCGATGCGGGTGTCCACGCCACCGCCGGCCAGCAGCGCCGGCAGGGTCGAGGCGAACCGGATCCGGTGGCTGTCCTCGGTCAGGTACAGCGGTTTGATACCGAGCCGGTCGCGGCCGAGCAGGACCCGGCCGCTGTCCCTTTCGACGATGGCGAAGGCAAACATCCCGTGCAGGTGACTGACGAAGTCGTCGCCCCAGCGGTGGTAGGCCTTGAGCAGGACCTCGGTGTCGCTGTGCGAGAAGAACCGGTAGCCGTGCCCGATGAGCTCGCGCCGCAGTTCCTGGTAGTTGTAGATGCAGCCGTTCCAGGCGATCGTGAGGCCCAGTTCGGCGTCGACCATCGGCTGGGCGCCGGCTTCGGTCAGGTCGATGATTCGGAGGCGACGATGACCGAGGGCGGCCCGGCCCTGTGACCAGGCCCCCGCCGCGTCCGGCCCCCTTGGTGCCATCACGGCGGCCATCGCCGACACCGCCGCTAGATCGGGAACCCGGCCGTCGAGTCGAACCTCACCGGTGAGTCCACACACTCCTTTGACCCTACCGCGAGCCATTCCGTGCGCGCAGCGCGGTTGATTTCGCGTGGCCGGGATGGGCGGGTTTTAGGATGCGGCCATGCCGTTGAGTGAGGGGGCTCGGTTCGCGGGCTATACGGTGGTGCGGCTGTTGGGGGCCGGGGGCATGGGTGAGGTGTATCTGGTGCGCCATCCCCGGCTGCCCCGGTTCGAGGCGCTCAAGATCTTGCGCGCCGATCTGTCCGCAGACCCCGATTACCAGCAGCGGTTCAACCGCGAAGCCGACCTGGCCGGGGCCCTGTGGCACCCCCACATCGTCGGGGTCCAGGACCGGGGTGAGTTCGAGGGCCAACTGTGGATCACCATGGACTACGTCAACGGCCCCGACGTCGGCGCACTGCTGGCCCGGCACTACCCCACCGGCATGCCAGCAGCCCAAGTCATCGACATCGTGAGCGCCGTCGCAGCCGCCCTCGACCACGCCCACCACCGCGGCCTGCTACACCGCGACGTCAAACCCGCCAACATCATGGTCAGCCACCCCGACGACGGCGGCACACCACGAATCATGTTGAGCGACTTCGGCATCGCCCGCCCCGTCGACGACACCACCGGCCTGACAGCAACCAACATGACCGTGGGCACCGTCGACTACTGCTCACCCGAACAACTGCTCGGCCACCAACTCGACCCGCGCGCAGACCAATACTCCCTGGCCGCCACCGCCTACCACCTGCTCACCGGCACCAAACTGTTCCCCAACCCCAGCCCCGTGGCGCCCACGCTTGTGCGCCCACAGCACGGTTTTGGATGGGGTGGCACCGAAGTTCGCGGCCATGACCAGCCGCTG
>NZ_LZIC01000106.1 GCF_001667185.1 Mycobacterium sp. 852002-50816_SCH5313054-b
CCAGTCGGAGTCGCTGGGCCCCAACCTGAGCCTGGGCGCCGAATCCAACACTGGCGATGGGATCCGTGCGGGGCAAGTAGTCGGCGCCCGTCGTCGGTATCGAGAAGCCGGCCTCCAGCACGCCGGGACGAAGGCGGGGGCGGTGCTCGCCGAGGATTGAGGTGTCCAGCGGATGGCACTCGCAGGTGCGGCCGGCCGCACTGCCGCCCGGCTCCTCGGGGTGGTAGTCGGAGTAATCGCGGGCCCAGAACAACTGCAGCGGCGTCGTTCGGCGCAGCATGTCGACCGTCGCGGACACGTGCGCCACGAACTCGGTTGACCGCTGCGGGGGGAGCCGATCCCGCGACTACCGCCCCCAGGTAGGTGGCGGCGCTTTCGGTGGTGTCGTTGGCACCTGCCTCCTTCAGCACCGGGCTTGCGGGCAGCCACAGTGCGCCCCCGGAGCGGGCCGTTGAGCCGCCCACATAAGACGACTTCTCGATGATCAGCACCGACCGCCCACGCTCATGCGCCGTCAATGCCGCGGCCATGCCCGTCCCGGATCCGACCACCAGCAGGTCCACGGTCGTGTCCGCCACCGGAAGTCCGGCAGGGATCGTCGCGCTGTGCGGGGCCACGCCCAGAACCGTATGCCGGAGCGCCGGGGAAAGAGAAGCCTCCTCCTGATCAGTGGAACAGCTGGCCCCCACGGGCCCGGCCCTGGAGTCAGATGGCACGCATGACGGCGTTGTCGCTGTGAGGCGGACAGAAAGCGTTTCCCCCGTCGGGGAGACGCATGTGACGGCAGTGATCGATCATCTCTGCATTACCGGCGGCCGGTGCGACGCAAGAACATTCGCCCGCGCCGCCATGGCGTCGGCGCCGGATGGCTGGGTGAAGAGGTAGAACTTGCCCTCGGCCGCCTGCTCGAAAATCGCCGCGGCTGCCGCCAGTGGATCCATCGCGGTCGCCTTGACGTCAAGCATCGCCGAACGCTGCTCTTCGGCGGCCGTCGCGTCGGTGGCGCCGGACGGGTCGACGCCACCCGCGGACTCGAAGATGTTGGACACCACCGCTCCCGGCAGCACCGCTTGCACGTGAACGTGGTGGTCATGTCCGGCCGACTGGACATCGAGATACAGACACTCGGTCAACGCGAGGACTGCGTGCTTGCTGATGATGTAGGGCCCCTGCAAGGGAATCGCAAGCACGCCCCCGACCGACGAAATGTTCCACACCCAGGCCTGCTCCGCGCTGGCCAACATCTTCGGCAGAAACGCCCGCACGCCGTGAAAGACCCCGCTGACGTTGATGTCAACGACGCGTTGCCAATTCGTCAACGGTGTGTCCCACAGATAGCCGAACTGTTCGACCCCGGCGTTGTTCACCAGCAGCCGCACCGGACCGACGTCGCGGTAGATCCGGTTGGCGAGGTCCCGCATGGCTTCTGGATCGCGCACGTCGCACACGACACCCAGCGCCGAACCGCCGGCAGCGCAGAGCTCGTCGCGCACCGCGGCGACGGCCTCGGCGTCGACGTCGGCGAGGACGACCGTCATCCCCAAACCGGCGGCGTGCCTGCTCAGTCCCGCGCCGACGCCCGCGCCGGCACCGGTGATGACCGCGACGCCGCCGGAAAAAGGGTTCATGCGAACTGCAGCGCGGGGTGCAGGGGCCGCGGCGGTTGCAGCGTCGGCCGCGGGCCTTCCTCGGCGTTGCGCCAGATGCCCATCGCCGTCATCCGCACCGGCGCGGTCAGGCGTTGATCGAACGTCATGCGGCTCATCGGGCCGCACACCGACACCGCGGCCAGAGCCTCACCGGGTCGGCCGATGGGCGCTGCGACACAACCGAATCCGAGCAGCGACTCCTCGCGCTCGAAGGCGACACCGTGGGCCCGCACCTTGGCCAATTCGGCAGCGAGCTGGGCTCCGCCGGAGATCGAGTACTTCGTCCTGCGGACCCGCAGATCGAGCTCGGCATCCTCATCGCGGTAGGCCAAGATCGCCTTGCCGGCCGCCGTGCAGTGCGCGGGCTCCCTACCGCCGACGCGGGTGGGGACCCGCTGGTCGCCGACCTTCTCCAGGTAGACGATGTCCGGTCCGTCCAGCACGGCGAGGTGCACGACAAATCCGGTCGCGCGGTGCAAGTCGCCCAGCAGGGGACCGGCGGCCCGCACCAGGGGATCCTGGTGCACTGCCAGCGAGCCCAGCTCCACCAGGCGCATACCGAGCTCGTAATCGCGGCCGGTGCGGCGCAGCCAGCGCAGCTGTACCAGGCGCTCGAGCATCCGGTGCGCCGACGACCGCGGCAGACCGGTTCGGCGGACAAGCTGGGCCAGCGTCAGCCGTCCGGGCCCGTCGAAGGCGTCGAGAACCAGCGAGATGCGGTCGATGACGGCCGTGGGCGTGGACGGTTCGGCAGGCGCTGGCATGGGTCCTCCCACGGTGGGGCATATCTGACCGAGATATTCCTATTAGGAACATAGCGGGTGGGGGGCGAACAGAAAAGAGTCTCAGCCTTTGGCCGCGGAACGGCCGGCGCGGCGGCCGTAGAAGCTGCCGTCGCCGAGCGAGACCCCGCTGGCGTAACCCCACGCGGCCAGGCCGGCGGTCGAACGGCCGGCCGCGAAGAGCCCCGGGATGGGTTCCCCGCTGACGTGCAGCACCGCCGCGTCCAACGTGGTGGCCAGCCCACCCAAGGTGAAACCACCGGTGTTCTCGCGCAAATCGATGGCGCCAACCGGCGAACCGATCGGTTTCACCCACTCGGGCTTCTTGTGCAGCAGCGGATCCTCGCCTCGGGCGGCGGCCTCGTTGTAGGCGGCCACGGTCGCCTGCAACGAACCGGTGGCCAGGCCCATCTCACGTTCCAAATCGGCCACGGTGTCGGCCACCCAGGTCGCCGGCCGCAGCATGAACTTCGGCGACCACGAGGCCATCGCCTCCTGCTGCGCGTCGTCGTCGATGATCAGGTAGGCGACGTTGTCCTGCTGATACAGCGTGAGCTGCCCGATCCGGCCCGGGTAGGTGTCCTCGGGGATGTAGCGCTGGCCGCGGCCGTTGACCAGGATGCCCCGCACCAATTGCTGCGGGTCGATGAAGATCGCAACCTCGGTGGCGTCCATGTGCGCCAGGTCGGCGCCCAGCGCCTGCGCCATCCGGATCGCCTGCCCGTCGTGCTGCTCGATGGACGCGGCCGGGCGTCCGGCGATCCGCGGCGCGTACCGCGCCACCATCGCGTCGTTGTAGGCGAAGCTGCCCGTCGCGAGCACGACGCCGCTGCGCGCCCGCACCGCCATCTCGGTGCCGTACTGACGGGCGTGGATGCCGACGACCCTGCCGTCGGATTCGACGATCAGGCGCTGCACTCGCACGTCGTACAGCGCCCGCGCGCCGGCCGCCTCGGCCGACTCGACGAGCGGCTTCATCAGCATGTAGCCCGCGCTGGCCTCGCCCTGCTTCTTGTTCGACATCTGCGGGACGTGGCCGCGCGGGGCCGGCGTGGCAATCGTGTTGAACGGGTAGGCGTTCTCGCCGCCGCTGTACATCAGGCCCTGGTCGCCCATCGGTTCCCAGCCCGGTTCGGAGAAGAACTCCGCCTTGAACGGCACGCCGCAGCCGACCAGCCAGTCGAAGTGGGCGACGCTGCCGGCGCAGTAGTCGGCGATCCGGCCCTCGTCGGCGCCCGGCCCCATCGCGACATTGAGGAACGCCGCCATGTTCTCGACGGAATCGGTGAAACCACAAGCCTTTTGCAACGGTGTACCGCCGCCGAGATAGATGAAGCCGCCGGCCATCGCCGCCGCGCCGCCCCAGGACCCGGTGCGTTCCAGCACAAGCACGTCGGCGCCGGACCGGGCCGCCTCCACCGCCGCGGCGGCACCGGCAACCCCGTAGCCGGCGATCACGACGTCGGCCTCCTGATCCCACGCCGCGATCGAGGACGCCGGGATGGCGGTGACGTCCAAGTCGGGTGTCATGGCTTCATCGCGGCAGGCATCTCGCCGGTCCACTGGTGGCCCCAGTAGCTGTCGGCGGTGATTTCCTCGGCGCTGTAATGGGTTTCGTCGACGCGCATTCCGTCGGTGCCGAACTCGATATCCCAGTCGCCGGGTGCGCGGACGTAGAACGAGACCATCTTGTCATTGGTGTGGCGCCCCAGCGTGGACGACAGCTGAAAGCCCTCGGCGTTCACGCGGTCCAGGGCCTGACCCACCGCGTCGAGGGTGTCGACCTCCACCATGATGTGGACCAGGCGCGGATCGCGCTGATGCATGGCGGGCACGATCGCCATGCTGTGGTGGCGCTCGTTGATGCCGAGGAAACGGACTCGAATCGGGCCGAACTCTTTGGGCAACGGCACCCGGAACGCGCCACGGGAACGGAAACCCAGCACCTCGGTGTAGAAGTCGAACAGGCCGCCCGGATCCATCGCGGGCACCACGACATGGCCCAGGCCCTGGTCGCCGGTGACGAACCTCGCGCCGAACGGTGTGATCACCGGGCTGTGGTCGAGCACCGCGCCGTGAAACACCTCGACCGTCGTGCCGGCCGGGTCGTCGAAGGTGATAACCTCTTCCACCCGGCGGGTCTCGGCGTCTTCGGCGGGCAGCTGCTTGAACGGCACCCCGGCCCCGTCGAGCGTCGCTTTGACCCGCTGCAGGGCCGGGCGGTCGCGCACCTCCCAGCCGATCGTGAGCACCCGGTCGGTGTCGCCGGGAACCACGATGAGCCGTGCCGCGCGCTCGTCCATCCGCAGGTACAGCGCCGAGGGGTCGGGCCCCTTGCCTTCGGCGAAACCGAGGACGCCGAACGCGAACCGGCGCCAGCGATCGATGTCGTTGGTCGAAATGGTGATGTAGCCAAGGCTTTTCAGGTCGGTCATGCCACTCCTAAATCAGCGCCCGCAGCGGACCATCGGGCGGATCGATGCCCAGGGAACTCAACGCCGACGCGTGGTAAGTGGTGCCGGGGACGTGAATGGCGTGCAGGTGCCCGACGTGCACATCGCGCCAATAGCGCTGCAGCGGCTTGTCCATTCGCGCCGCGTTGCCGCCCGAGCGGGCGAAGATCTCGTCGACCGCCGCCACCGCTCGCCACACCGCGCGCACCTGCGTGCGGCGGCCCGCCGCGCGGTCGGCGAAGGACACCTCCTTACCGGCCGCAACCATGTCGTAGATGCGGTCGGCGTTGGCCAGCAGCTCCTGGCGGGCGGCGTTGATGTCGGCCGCGGCCTCGCCGATGGCGTGCATGACGTAGGGGTCGTCCTTGATCGCGGTTCCGGTGGCGCCGACGCGCTCGCGCTGGTAGTCGAGATGCGCGGCGAGCGCCCCCTCGGCGATGCCGATGGTGGCCGCCGAGATGCCCAGCGGGAACATCGTCGACCACGGCATCAGGTACAGCGGCTCGGTCATGCCGGCCTCGCGCTGGGCCGTGCCGTCCATCACCTTGGTCGCGTCCATCGTCCGGTAGGCCGGGACGAACGCGTCCCTGACGATGACGTCCTTGGAGCCGGTCCCGCGCAACCCCACCACATTCCACGAATCCTCGACGATCTCGTAGTCCTTGCGCGGCAGGATCATGTGCAGCATCTGGGGCGGCATCAGCGGGATGCCCTGCTCGTTGCCGAGCATGGCGCCCAGGATGATCCAGTCGCAATGGTCGGTGCCCGAGCTGAACTGCCAGCGGCCGTTGAAGAGGTAGCCCCCATCGACGGGTTTGGCTACGCCCTGTGGCGCGTACGGCGAAGCCATCCAGGTGTCGACGTCGTCGGCCCAGATTTCGGCGGCCACTTTCGGGTCCGCGTAGGCCAATTGGTAGGGGTGCACGCCCACCACGCCGACGATCCAGCCGGCTGCCGGGTCCAGCGCCGCGGTGGCCATTGTCGTTTCGGCGAACTCGCGGGGGTGCACCTCGAACCCCTGGTATTGCTTGGTCTGCAGCATCCGGATCAGGCCGGCGCCCTTCATCAGCTTCACGCTGTCGTCGGTGAGCCGGCCGATTCGCTCGGCTTCGGCGGCCTGGTCGCGCAACTGGTCGGCCATGGCCACGACCCGATCGAGTACCCGCTGGCTCATCTTGTCGTCCTTACGTGTGGGGGCTTAGTAATGGTCTACCGCAGTCCACACGAAACCCGAAGGGATTCCCGGTGAGCGGACGCAAATACGAAGCCGACGAGGAGCACGACCGATGGCCAATATTGACGACCTGGCGGCGCGGCTGCGCCGGCTCGAGGACGACCGCGACATCCGGCAGTTGATCGCTTCGTACGGCCCCGCGGTGGACGCCGGGGACGCGGATGCGGCCGCACGGCTGTGGGCGACCGACGGCGTCTATGACGTCGACGGTTGGCGCATGAACAGCCGGGCGGAGGTCCACGCCATGATCAGCTCCGAGGCGCATCAGAAGCTGGTGGCCAGGGGCTGCTCTCACTTCCTGGGGCCCTGCGTCGTCACGCTCGCCGGCGACGACGCGGTGGCGGTCTGTGAATCGCTGGTGCTCGTCCGCGACGGTGACGGCTATCGGGTGTGGCGGGCGACCGCCCACCATTTCGTGGTGAGCAGGATCGACGACCGCTGGCAGATCAAAACCCGCACCAGCCGGGTCCTCGACGGCAACCCGGACGCGCACGCGCTCTTGACGAAGGGCCTTGCCGGAACGGTCTAGCGGGTCAAGAACCCGAGGACCGTGCCTTCGAACGCCTCCTTGGCCTCGATCATCGCCCAGTGCCCCGAGTTGGGGAAGATGTGCAGTTCCGCGTTCGGGATGGTGCGCATCGGGATGAGCGCCATGTCGGGCGGGCTCACCCGGTCGTCGCGGCCCCAGGTCAGCAGCGTGGGCGCGGCCAGCTTGTGCATGACCGCCCACGGCTGCGGCCGGTCGGAGGCCGCCATCGCGGCGTTCATGCCGGCGAACGCCGCCTTGCCGTACATCCGGCGCGCGGCGGCCAGGGTCTCCGGGTCCGTCGCCAGTTGCCAGCGTTCCTCGACGAGTTCGTCGGTCACCAACGACTGGTCGTACACCATCGATTTGAGCCAGTCGACGAGGCGCTGGCGCGTGGGGTCCTCGACGAACTCCTGCAGCAGCCGGATGCCCTCACTGGGGCTGGGGCTGAAGATGTTGGTGCCGATTCCGCCGATCGTCACCAGCCGGCCGACGCGGTCCGGATTGCGGATGGCGAAGTTGATGCCGACACCACCGCCCATCGAGTTGCCGACGATGTGCGCCTTGTCGACGCCGAGCGCCTCCAACAACGGCGACACGGCGCCGAACGCGTCAACCATCGGGTGGCCGCCGAAGTCGTCGCTGACCCCGAAACCCGGAAATTCCAGGACCAGGCAGCGGAACTGCTCGGCGAAGCTCGGCAGGATCCCGCGAAAGTTGCGCCAACCGGTGACCCCGGGGCCGGAGCCGTGCAGAAAGAGCAGCACCGGCCCGGAATTCGGGCCGCAGTCGTAATAACGCAATGCCCCCTTCGGGGTGCTGATTTCGCGCAGGTCCTGCTCGACGGTCGGTAGCGAAGTGTTGGCCACGGATGCCACCCTGCCATGCCGCCGCATCGAGCGGCAGCGGTGTTCCGCCCATCGGTCAGCGCGTCGGGACGATCGCCGTGGCTACACGTTCGGCGCCGGCCGGGCCATCGTCGAGTCGGGGGCCACCCAGTCGGTGGACACGGTGCGATGCTTGATCAGCCACGTGCCACCGTCGGGCACCAAAACGTCGCGGTAGCGGCCGAAGTGGTCGAGCCCGATCTGGGTGACCACGGTGAAGTAGGACGACACCTCGGCCCGGTCGGGCGTGAGGACGGTGAAGAGCACGTTGGCGAGGTTGTGGCGGACGACGGGCCTGGCGTCGGCGCGGGCGGCGACGTTCCCGGTGATACCGCCGAGGAACGACGCGATCTCGGTCCGCCCGCGCAGCTGCTGCGACCCGCGTATCTCGAGGACGCCGTCCGCGCAGAACGTTTCGGCCAGACCGCCGGCCCGGCCCGAATCGCCCGACCAGTTGTAGCGCGCGAGGGTGTCGCGGATCTGCTCGCGGGCGACCAGTTCCCACATCTCCATCGGCGTGAGCCTAATCGCGGCCCGCTACCTGACGAGATATGGCCGGAAACCGCGCTGCAGCGGCGCCGGCGTGACCCCGTTCAGGTCGAAAACGGCGATGAGGGCACGCAACAGGGCGGGGGACCAGTCGTCGAACGGTTGGGCGTCCATCCGGTCGAGCACTTCACCGCGGAGGTATTCGATGCCGGCCGGCGGCTGATGATCGGTCATGTCCCCTACGACGCTAGGAGCGAACGGCCGAAGCTGTACAGCCAACTGGTCATATTCAAATCTGATTCAGGCGAGGGAATGAATCGCCGCGCGCGGCGGTAGAACAACGCATGAAGCTCAACGATGCCGCGCGCGACCTCATCGGCAAGGGCGCCGACGCCACCTTGGTCACCGTCAACCCCGACGGCAGCCCCCAGGTGAGCCTCGTCTGGGTGGCACTGCGGTCGACACCGGAGGGGGACGACGAACTCGTCACCGCACACCTCGCCGAACACAAGAAGGTGCGCAACATCCGCAAGGATCCGCGCGTCGCCGTCACCATCGTGTCGCTCCCCGGGGCCGGCGCCGGGATGCGACCGTACCTGTCGATCAAAGGAACGGCACGAATCGTCGAGGGTGGGGCCCCCGAGCTGCTGAGGGAGCTCAACCCGGTCCTGGGCGACCCGACCCTGAAGTTCCCCCCGGACGACGCGCCGCCGGGACTGCTGACCCGCATCCGCATCGACAAGGTCGGCGGCATCGGCCCCTGGGCGTCCTGACGAGGAATTTTGCCACTTCCGCTACCGGTAGTAGCGGAATACAGTGGGTGGGTGACGACCGGCGGCGACGGCAGGCATCTGCGCACCTGCCCACTGTGTGAAGCCATGTGCGGCTTGGAAATTCAGGTTGACGGCGGCAAGGTCACCAGCATCCGCGGCAACCGAGACGACGTCTGGAGCCGCGGGCACCTGTGCCCCAAGGGGGTATCCCTGGCCCAGGTGCACGACGACCCGGACCGCATCCGCCGCCCGCTGATCAAACTCGACGGACAATGGCACGAGGTCAGCTGGGAAGCGGCTTTTCGCCGCTGCACCGAGCTGCTGACGCCGGTGATCGAAAAGTACGGGATCGGCGCGGTCACCGCCTACACGGGTAACCCACTGGCGCACTCGTTTTCGTTGGCGCGGTATGCGGGCGTGCTGATGGGCATGTCCGGGATGCCGATCACCTATTCGCCGGGCACGGTCGACCAATGGCCGAAGAATCTGTCGTCGCACCTGATGTACGGCCTGTGGTGGAACTTCCCCGTGCCGGATATCGAGCGCACCGATGTGCTGGTCATCATGGGCGCCAATCCCGCCGCGTCGCAGGGTTCGCTGCTGGCCGCGCCCGACGTCATGGGACTGATCAGCAAGATTCGCGAGCGCGGCAAGGTGATCGTCATCGACCCGGTGCGCACCCAGACCGCCGCCCAGGCCGACGAGTGGCTTCCGATCGTGCCGGGCACCGATGCGGCGCTGCTGCTGGCCGTGGCGCACACCCTCTTTGACGAGGGCCTGGTCAATGCGGGGCCCCACGTCGACGACCTGGACACGATGCGCCGCGTTGCCGCGGATTGGCCGCCGGAGCGGGTGAGCGCGGTGACCGGCATCGACGAGGACCGCATCCGCACACTGGCGCGCGAACTCGCCGGCACGGAGAGGTCGGTGGTGTATGGGCGAATTGGCTTGTGCAATCAGGAGTTTGGCAGCCTGGCCAGCTGGCTGGTCGACGTCATCAACATCTTGACCGGCCATTTCGACACCCCCGGCGGTGCCATGTTCCCCAAGCCGGCGGCCTGGTCGATCACCACGCAGCCATTGCCCGGTCTGGAGGGTGGCCTTGCCGAGTTCGGTCGTTGGCATACCCGGGTGCGCAGGGCCAAGGAGGTTCTCGGGCAGGCGCCGGTGTCGTGCATGGCGGAGGAGATCGCCACGCCCGGCGAGGGACAACTCAAGGCGCTGATCACGGTCGCCGGCAACCCGGTGCTGTCCACCCCCGGCGGCGACAAGCTCGACGAGGTGCTGCCCATGCTGGAAGCGATGATCTCCGTTGACCTTTGGCTCAACGAGACCACGCGCCACGCCGACGTCATCCTGCCCGGGCTGTCCCCTCTCGAGCAGCCGCACCACGACGACCTGATCCTGCTTTTTGCCATCCGAAGCATCGCGAACTACTCGGCGCCCGTCTTCGACCCGGGCGATCGCCCGCACGAATGGGAGATCCTGATCCGGCTGACCGGCCTGTGCACCGGCACACCGGCCGAAGACGTCGACGTCGCCGCGATCGACGACGGCTTCTTCGATTACCTGGCCTTCACGCGGGGCCTCGACGGCGCCGAGATCCGCAAGCTCTACGAGTACGGCGGCCCGGAGCGGATGCTGGACCTGACGCTGCGCACCGGGCCCTTTGGCGACCAGTACGGCAACAACCCGGGCGGCCTCACCCTGGACATGCTGAAGGCCAACCCCAACGGAATCGACTTCGGGCCGATGGTGCCGCAGCTGCCCGACATCCTGGGCACCCTCGACAAGAAGATCCACCTCGCACCGCAATACCTGCTCGATGACCTGCCGCGGCTGGCGGCACGGATGGAGCGGCCCGCCGAGCCGCTGGTCCTGGTGAGCCGCAGGCACCTGCGATCGAACAACACCTGGCTGCACAACGTGCCCGCCCTGATGAAGGGCAAGGACCGTTGCACGCTGCTGATGCACCCCGACGACGCCGCCCGTTCGGGCGTCGCGGACGCCGACATCGTCACCGTGAAGTCGGAGGCCGGCGAGATCAGGGTGCCCGTCGAGGTCACCGACGCGATCAAACCCGGCGTGGTGTCGATGCCGCACGGCTGGGGACATGGCAAGCCGGGGACCCGCATGTCGGTGGCCAACGGCTCGCCCGGGGCCAACACCAACGTGCTCTCGCCGCCGACCTTCCTTGACGAGCCGTCCGGCAACGGCGCCCTCAACGGCATCCCGGTGACGGTCATCGACGAGCAAGCGCGGTTCCGGGCCAACGGGCCGGCCCAATACGCCTGACCTCGCAGCGAACGGTGGCCGGCCACCGCCATCGGCGCGGCTGGTCGATCTTGCGGCAGCCCTGCGAAATGCCACCCGGTCAATTGCGCACGGGGCCAGGGAGTTCGGACGCGATCGTTATTCCGGCGCTCAGGGCGCGAGAGGGCGATTCGTCCACTCCCGACCGGGCCGGCGCGACGAGCGGAACCATCCGCCCGCCGCGCCGGTACCACCATCGGTGGGGATGGTGTGGCCGGTGACGAACGCCGACAGATCCGAGGCCAGGAACAGGATCACCTGCGCCTGGTCCTCGGGCAGCCCCATCCGTCCGACCGGGACCCATTGCGGCCACTGCGCCTGCTCCTCGGCCGATAGCCACTGCGAGTAGGGCACCTGCAGCGATTCGGTGACGTCGGGGCCGATCGCGTTGACCCGCACCCCATCCCGGCCCACCTGCACGGCCAGGCTGCGGGTGAAGTGGATGACCGCGGCTTTGAAGGCGGCATAGACGGGGTCCTCGGGGTAGCCGCGTAACCCCTCGACCGAGGAGACGTTGACGATCGCGCCGGCCCCCCGATCGATCATCGCGGGTAGGAACGCGTGGCTGACCAGGAAAACGTGGTGCAGGTTGATGCGGTACAGGTCGTCCCACAGTTGGGGGTCGGTGTCGACGAAGTTGCCCGGATGGCGCAGCCAGTGGCCCACGTTGTTCACCAGCACGTCTGTCCGGCCGTAGCGCTCCAGCACCGATCGCGCCAGGCCGGCCACCTGGGCCGCGTCGCGGACGTCGGTCGTGATCGCCACGGCGGAACCCCCCGAGGCGGTGATCCCGTCGGCGGTGCGTCGGGCCAGCTCGTCGTCGATATCGGCGATGACCACCTGCGCGCCGTGCTCGGAGAACAGCCGCGCGGTCGCCGCGCCGATGCCCCCACCACCTCCGGTCACCACCGCAACCCGATCGGACAGCAGTGCGGCCCCGGGCGTTGCCTGTTCCATGCCCAACATCTTGGGCCACCGGCGGGATCGCCGGCCTTACCCACCCTGTTAGCACCTCAAACAGTGATGAAGCCGACATTTGCCAGGGATTTACGCGCCGTTTTCCTTAGCCGTCGGCGGGTACCCGGTTGACCTCTGGGGAGGTGAATGCGAATGGCGATGACGCCGAACCGTTATCACATATTGCCAAGCCAGGCAATGAACCGGCGAGTTCACCATCGGCACAGCCCGCAGTCCTTTGCTGTGTCGCTGGCCAGCCGGTTGCTGGTGAAAAATGTGGTGCGTGCTTGGGCCATTCAGCCGAATCTGCACTGGCCCTTCCAATGCGTGGACGATTTGGCGGGCTTGATGCCGCATTTCAACCACTCGGCGCGGATCGAACCGATACGGCTCGAGGACTGCGCCGCCGAATGGGTGCATGCGCCCGGCGCGTCTGCCGAGCGCGCGATCCTGTACCTCCACGGCGGCGCGTTCCTCACCTGCGGCCTCAACACCCACCGATCCCTGGTGACTCGGCTGTCGAAGGCGGCTGACGCCGGCGTGCTGACCGTCGGATACCGAAAGTTGCCGACACATCAGATTGCCGACGCGATCGAAGACGGACTGAACGGCCTGCGCTGGCTGGAGGAGCGCGGCTACGAGGGCGACCAGATCGTCGTGGCGGGCGACTCGGCCGGGGGATACCTGGCCTTCATGATCACGCTGGCGGCCATGCGCACTCGTTTCGTGCGGCCCGCCGGCATCGCGGCGATCTCGCCGTTCACCGACGCCGACCCGGCCCGCAAACTTCGGCACCGCAACGCGCGCAAGTGCTCCATGTTCACTCGGGCGGCGTTGTCGATGTTTTCCCGCTATCTCGGCGAGGTGCGGCTGCCGCACGGCGGGGATACGTCGGCGCGCATCGAGTCGCCGGTCGACGCGGATCTGTCCTCGTTGCCCCCGGTGGCCATTCACGCAAGTTCCGATGAGTTGCTGCTTCCGGACGCCGAGCTCATGGCTGAACGGTTGCAATTCAGCGGGGTTCGCTGCGATCTGCACCTGTGGGACCGCCAAATTCATGATTTTCCGATAGCCGCCGACATCCTGCCGGAAGGAAGGCGGGCCATTCGATACATCGGGGACTTCATCAAAGAGGTCACCGGTGCAGCGGACGGTTTGCCGAGCGGCCGCCAACACCGGGTGGCGCGGCAACGGGGGCAATTCGTCGCGGCGGCCGGGTAAGAAATACCGCGGGCGATCCGCCAAACCGCCGAGCCGAATCTCGGCCGCGAATTTCGATCGGCGATCATGTGCGTTGCTCGGGAGCGGCGGGCGACCCCACGACCGTGAACCGCGCGACGACTTCGGTCGCAATCGGCCCCCCTGCCGATACAGTTGGTCCTCGTGAGCCCACCAGTCCCACCTGTGCTGACCGTGCGGTACGAGGGATCCGAGCGCACCTTCGCAGCAGGTACTGATGTCGTCATCGGGCGTGATCTCCGCGCCGACGTCCGTGTCGCACACCCCCTGATCTCCCGGACGCATCTCATCGTGCGTTTCGATCAGGGGAGATGGATTGCCATCGACAACGGCAGCCTCAACGGGCTCTACGTCCAGCAGCGTCGCGTGCCCGTCGTCGACATCCAGGACGGCTTGCGGGTCAACGTCGGCAACCCGGACGGCCCGGCGCTGACGTTCGAGGTCGGCCGCCATCAGGGTTCGGCCGGGCGGCCCCCGTTGACGACATCGATACCGATCTACAATCCCGCCAGCGCACCGAGCGCCCAGTCGCCCCATAGCCAGCCGCAGCAGGTCGGCCAGCACTGGCCCGGTCAGCCGCCGCAGCCGTCGGGCCCCGCCCGCCAGCAACCGCATCCGCCCGGGCTGAGGCCGATCCACCCGCCCAGCGGGCCGCAACCGGTTCATCCGCCCAGCGGACCGCAGCAGGCGCCGAAGATCTACCGCCCACAGACCGGGCAGGTGCCGCAGGCCCCCCCGGCGGAGCTGGAAACAGGCTGGGTCGCGGCGCCGGCGGCCGGCGAGACGGGCCGCGTCGGCGATTCCACCAACATTGCGACGTCGATGATGAAGATCCTGCGGCCGGGTCGCTCGTCGGTGGAGTCCGCGCCCGGCGCTATCAAGATCGGCCGCGCCAATGACAACGACATCGTCATCCCCGAGGTGTTGGCCTCGCGCCACCACGCCACCCTCGTCCCCACGCCGCACGGCACCGAGATCCGCGACAACCGCAGCATCAACGGCACGTTCGTCAACGGCGCCCGCGTCGACTCGGCCGTGCTGCGCGACGGCGACGTCGTCACGATCGGCAACATCGACCTCGTGTTCGCCGGCGGCACGCTGGCCCGCCGCGACGAGACCGCGACCGCGACCCGCACCGGCGGCCTCGACGTGCGCGGGGTGACGTGGACGATCGAGAACAACAAGGTCCTGCTGGACGACATCTCGCTGGGCGCCCAGCCCGGTACGCTGACGGCCGTCATCGGCCCGTCGGGTGCGGGAAAGTCGACGTTCGCCCGGTTGGTGGCCGGTTACACGCACCCGAGCAAGGGCACCGTCTCCTTCGAGGGCCACAACGTGCACGCGGAATACGCCTCCCTGCGCAGCAGGATCGGGATGGTGCCGCAGGACGACGTCGTGCACGGTCAGCTGACCGTGCATCAGGCGCTGATGTACGCCGCCGAACTGCGGCTGCCGCCCGACACCACCAAGGACGACCGCGCCCAGGTGGTGGCCCGGGTCCTCGAGGAACTCGAGATGACCCAGCACGCACACCCGGGTCGACAAGCTGTCCGGCGGTCAGCGCAAGCGCGCCTCGGTGGCGCTCGAGCTGCTGACCGGGCCGTCGCTGCTGATCCTGGACGAGCCGACGTCGGGCCTGGACCCGGCGCTGGACCGGCAGGTCATGACCATGCTGCGGCAGCTGGCCGACGCCGGCCGTGTGGTGCTCGTGGTGACCCACTCGCTGACCTACCTGGACGTGTGCGATCAGGTGCTGTTGCTGGCGCCCGGCGGCAAGACCGCATTCTGCGGCCCGCCCAGCCAGATCGGTCAGGCCATGGGAACGACGAACTGGGCCGACATCTTCAGCACGGTCGCGGGCGACCCCGACGGCGCCAAGGCCCGCTACCTGGCGCGGACGGGGCCGCCCCCGCCACCACCGCCCGCCGAGCAACCCGCCGAAATCGGCGATCCGTCGCACACCAGCCTGCTCCGGCAGTTCTCCACGATCGCGCGGCGCCAGGTGCGGCTGATCGTCTCCGACCGCGGCTACTTCGTCTTCTTGGCGCTGCTGCCGTTCATCATGGGCTCGCTGTCGATGTCGGTGCCCGGCGACGTCGGCTTCGGCAGGCCGAACCCCATGGGTGCGGCGCCCACCGAACCCGGGCAGATCCTGGTGTTGCTCAACGTCGGCGCGGTGTTCATGGGGACCGCGCTGACGATTCGGGATCTGATCGGTGAGCGCGCGATCTTCCTGCGCGAGCAGGCGGTTGGCTTGTCCACGTCGGCGTACCTGCTGGCGAAGGTGTTCGTCTACACGGTGTTCGCGGTCATCCAGTCCGCGATCGTCACCGTCATCGCGATCATCGGCAAGGGCGGCCCGACGCAGGGTGCCGTGGCGTTGGGCATTCCCAACGTGGAGCTGTTCGTCGACGTCGCGATGACCACCGTCGCCTCGGCGATGCTCGGGTTGGTCTTGTCGTCGATCGCCAAGTCCAACGAGCAGATCATGCCGCTGCTCGTCGTGGCGGTCATGTCGCAGCTGGTGTTCTCCGGCGGGATGATTCCGGTCACCGATCGCCTCGGGCTGGACCAAATGTCTTGGGCCACACCGGCCAGATGGGGCTTCGCGGCATCGGCCTCGACCGTCGACCTGCTCACACTGCAACAGGCGGTGCCGTCGGTGCCGCACGACTCGCACTGGCGTCACACGCTCGGCGCCTGGTGGTTCGATGTGGGAATGCTGGTGCTGCTCAGCGCCATCTACCTGGGCTTCGTGCGCTGGAAGATTCGCCTGAAGGGCGGCTGATCGCTCCGCGGCATTCGCGTGTGCACCGGCGGCTTTGGGTGTGCGCTCAGGGCGGCGAAATCGCGAAACCCACGCCCCAGGCGCACACTCAAAGCACTGGGCGCACACTCAATGCGCCCCTAGGCTCCCTTTCGGACCGCCTGCTCGGCCGCGGCCCGCATCCGGTCCGACAGCTGCAGCAGGGCATGTTCGCCGACCCCGTGGGGCACCGTGTAGGCAAGCTGCCGTAACTCACGCGCGCACTCGCGCAACTCCTGGCGGAGGCGTGTCTCAAGGGTGGGCATGAGTTCTCCCTATACGAGGGGCCGAGCGAAACTCCGTTCAACGAATTTTCGCAGCACGGGCCCGTATCCGCGATGGCGGCGAAGCGTTTTTACGGGAGATTGACAGCGTTTTTACATCCGGTGATCGGGCGCAATACGGTTCAGGGGCGCGCGGCGACGAAGGTCTCGTTGGGTACGCCGGCGACCAGGCCGTCGACGTCGAAGGGTTCGCGCAGCCGGGCGTGAAGCTTCGCGGGGTCCGTGAGCAGGCTGATCTCGGCGGTCTGGCGCGCGAACAGGCGTCCGAAAATCGGGTAGAGCCAACGCATTAACGCCCGCTCGGCGCGGGTGCAGCGCGCCGCGCAGTAGCCGACGTGGCCCAGCTCGTCGGTGAGGATCTCGGTGTACAGCCGGTCGATCCGGGCGGCCACGTCCGGCTCGCCGGCGAACAACTCGACGCCGACGCGGCGCAACTCGTCAAACATGATGCAGCCCGCCATCTCCCCGGCGCCCACGAACGGGAATCCGATTCGCTCGGGCAGGAAAACTTCCATCTTGACGAATTGCCGCATCACGAACGGCGGCACCACGACCTGGAAGGGAAGACCGAACATGTCCAGCACGTAGCTCAGCAGGCGGGTGTGGTAGTGCTCCTCGAGCGCCAGATACACCCGTTCGGGGGGCTGGTCCGCGCCGCCGATCCTTCCGTAGGTATCGCCCAGGTCCACGCCGAATCGCTCCGCCTGGTTCAGTTTCGCGGTGGCCAAGAGGAACAGCATCTCGCGGGGGAGGCCCGACTCGGGCCGGCGGCGGCGCAGGTTTCGCAGAAACACGCGCGGATCGATGGGCCGGCTGGAGCGAACCGGGTCGGCCGCCAGCGACGCAAAGAACTCCTCCCGGCTGGAAAGCCGGCGATGCAGCAGATCCGCGTCGCCGTCCCGACGCACGAGAAAGTCCCGATATCCCTCGATGGCAGTGCTGGTCATGGTGCCTCCATTCCGTGGACGATGGTCTTGACGTAGCGGTCCAGGAGCGCCGCGCGATCCCCGAGCGCCGTTCCGCCCGTGACCAGCAACGCGAACAGCCCGGTCAGAAAGATCACCCCGAGTTCGCGCGCGTCCGCATCCCTTGGCATCCGCCGCGCGACTTGCGCTCGAGTGATGGCGGCGATGACGAACTCGGCCAGCGGATGCTCGTCGGGCCCATCGCCGACCGGACGGGTGGAGGAGAAGTGCAGCGCCAGCATGTCCCTGAAGACGACGGGGCCCAGCCGCTTCTCGGCGGCGAGCACCTGGCGCACCAGCGAAGTGAGCATCGACATCAAATCGCCGCGGTGGTCCGCCTGGTTGGCGAGCTGCGCCACGATCTTGGCTTCCTCGTTGCGTTCGAGCTCGACCAGGACGTGCTCCTTGGTCGGGAAATGGAAATAGAACGTGCCGCGCGCGACGCCCACGGCCGCGGCAATGGCGGCGACATCCGTGCCCGCCAGCCCGGTCCGGCCGATCTCGGCCACCGCGGCGTCGAAGAGGCGGGCCCGCGTCTGCAGCCGCTGCGCCTCCCGGGCATTGAGAACCTGCGAACCCACGGCAGCAAACCTACCGAGTCTCACTGTCGCCTGTCAATGACGGGTGTCAGCGAATCGGGTATGCCGGCGCCACGCGGCACGCCGGGCGTAACGTCAGGGCGAAATCGCGCTCGGAATTTCGCGGTGGCGTTACGCTGACGCGGCCTGATGGAAGGGGCCGGGATGGATTTCGAACTCGACGCCGGGCAACGCGCTTGGTTGACCGAGGTTCGGGACTTCCTCCGCGAGAACGTCACCGCCGGATTGCGCGCCGAACTCGCGCAGCACGATCTGGAGCTGCCCGACGGCGAGGTGGCACGGTTTCGCCGCAAGATCGGCGAGAAGGGCTGGTTCGGGCTCAACTGGCCCCGCGAGTACGGGGGGCTCGGGTTGGGCGCCGTTCACCAGCACCTGCTGATGAGCGAATTCGAATACTGGGGCGTGCCCGGACCCGACCTCACGGTCACCTCGGTGGCGCCGATGATCATGCGCCACGGCACCGAGCTGAACAAGAACGAATGGCTGCCGCCGATCGCCAGAGGCGAAATGATCTGCGCCGTGGGCTATTCCGAACCCGATGCCGGAACCGATCTGGCGAGCCTGCGCACCCGGGCGACGCTCGACGGCCAGGACTGGGTGATCAACGGCACCAAGATCTGGAACAGCGGGGCGCAGCGCGCCACCCACGAATGGCTGTGCGTGCGAACGGATCCGAATACGGTGCGCCACAAGGGCATTTCGGTGATCATCGTGCCGATCGAGAGCAAGGGCGTGGAGATCCGCCCGCTGTACGCGTGGTCGGGCTATCGCACCAACGAGGTGCACTTTCGCGACGTGCGGGTCCCGGTCACCAATCTGATCGGCGAAGTCGATCGGGGGTGGACCTATATCACCGGCGCGCTCGACCTGGAACGCGGCGCGCTGACCAACGCGGGCGACCTGCGCCGCGCCGTCGACGACTTGCGCGAACTCGCGCGGAGCCCGCGGCGGGACGGGACGGTGCCCGAACACGACCCGGCGCTGCGGCGCCGCCTGGCGCTCGCCGAGGCCGACGTGGAGGTGGCCACGCTGATGGGCTACGAGGCCGCATCGATCCTGGACGGCGGCGTTATTCCCACCGTCGAGGTCAGCGTGGAGAAGGTCTTCACCAGCGAGCTGCGTCAGCGCATCGCCGACCTGGCGCTCGATCTGCTGGGACCCGACGGCCTGCTCGCGCATCGCGGCCGGGACGCGCCGCTGTCCGGCAAGTTCGAACGGCTGTACCGGGCCGCCCCGTTGATGCGTTTCGGCGGGGGCACCAACGAAGTCCTGCGCGACATCATCGCCCAGCGCGGCCACGGAATGCCCTCGTATGGACGTTAGGCCCAGCGCGGAGCGGCGCGAGTTCGCCTCGATGTTGCGCGCGCTGCTGTCGGCGGAGAGCACCGTCGGGCTGGTGCGCGGGCTGCACGAACCCGGCGCCGACCGAACCACCCCGGCGCTGTGGAAGGCGTTGGCCGACGCCGGTGTTTTCGGGCTTGCCATTGCCGAGCGGTACGGCGGCTCCGGTGGCTCCCTGGAGGATCTCGCCGTCTTCTACACGGAGGCCGGTCGCGCCCTGTGCCCGACGACGGTGCACAGTTCCGTTGCGGCCGCGCTGGCGATCGATCAGCTGGCCCCGCCGGAGGCCAAGGACAGCTGGCTGCCGCCGCTGACAAACGGAACCAATCGCGGCACGACGGCGCTGTGGAACGCCCGCGACGCCGCCGTCGTCTCGCCGGCGCTGTCGGCCGACCCCGGCTCGGGGGGCGCCTGGCGTCTCGCCGGCACCGCGGACTACGTCGCCGACGCCGACGTCGCCGACCTCATCGTGGTGTCGGCGGCCGCCCCCGGGCGAACGCTCGCCTTCGTCGCGGACGCGCACGCGGCCGGGGTCACCGCGGAGCCGCTGGCCATGGCGGGCGGTCACCGGGCGTTCACCGTGCGCTTCGAGGAGGTAGTCGTTGAGGCCGGCGCGTTGCTCGGTGAGGCCGACCGGCCGGCGCTGCGGCGCGTCGCGAACACGGCGGTGGCGCTCGGCTCGGTCGACCTGGTCGGCGTCGGCGAGGCGGTGCTGGATCGCACCGTTGAGTACACCAAGCTGCGTCACCAGTTCGGCCGCCCGATCGCGTCCTTCCAGGCGGCGCAGCACCTGGTCGCCAACATGCATATCGCCCTGGCCGCCGCGCGATTGGCGGCGCATTCGGCGATCTTCTGGCTGGCACGCGGCCGGCCGGCGAGCAGGGAAACGGCGATCGCGCGGATGCGCGCCGCCACCGCGGCCAGGCTGATCACCCAAGACGCCCACCAATTGCACGGCGGGATGGGCTACGTCACCGAGACCGACCTGCACCTGTGGAGCGAGCGGGCGCGGCTGGGCTCGACGCTCGGCGGCGGATCCGACGTCGCCGCGGCATGGCTGGAAGAAACCTTGGAGGAAACTGCCGGTGGATGAGGACTCTTTGATCGACGCCGAATCGGCATCGCGGGTGGGCACCGTCGCCGCGTCGGCGACGGGGGAAGTGAACCGACGGGACTGGCAGCGCTGGGCGGCGGCCGCCGGTGACCACAACCCGCTCTGGTTCGACCCGGAATACGCCCGCACCAACGGGTTTCGCGACATCATCTGTCCCCCGCTGTTCCTGCAATACGCCGTACTCGGCGTTACTCACCTCGAGGCGCTGCGGCCCGACGGGTCCTCCGGCGCGGTCTCCGGCAGCCTCGCGTTTCCCCGCGCCCCCAAGCGGATGGCCGGCGGGGAGAGCTTCACCTTCCACCTGCCGGCCTACCACCGCGACGAAATCGAGATGATCCGCACCATCGAGTCCATCGCCGAAAAGCGGGGCCGCTCTGGCATATTCGTCCTGGTCACCTGGCACACGGTCTATCGCAACCAGAACCGCGAATTGCTCGCCGAAGCCTCGACCTCGATGATCGCCCGTCCCTAGGAGCACGATGACCGACCAGCAGGTGTTCTATGACGACATCGCCGTCGGCGACCACATGCCCACGCTGACCGTCACCGTCGACGAGACGCAGCTCTTCTTCTTCAGCGCCGCGACCTACAACGGCCACCGCATTCACTACGACAAGGAGTGGGCCCGCACGGTGGAAGGCTACGACGACGTGTTGGTGCAGGGCCCGCTGCAGGCCGCGCTGCTGGCCCGCGCGATCGGCGACTGGATCGGCGGGCGCGGCCGCCTGGTGTCCTTCTCGGTGCAGAACCGGGCCGTCGCGTATGCCGGCCAGCCACTCAGCTTCGGCGGCGAGGTCACCGGCAAGCGCCTCGGCGAAACCGGCGCGGGGCTGGTGGATCTCGAGATCTCCGGCCGCCGCGACGCCACCCTGCTGATGCCCGGGACCGCGACGGTCGAGCTGCCCCGACGCGGAACGCCGTCGTGACGGGGCTGCGCGGCGAGGCGGCCGTCATCGGCATCGCCGAGCTGCCCGCCGAACGGCGGCCCACCGGCCCCCCGCGATTCACCCTCGACCAGTACGCGCTGCTGGCGAAGCTGGTCATCGAGGACGCCGGCGTCGACCCGGCGTGCGTCAACGGCCTGCTCACCCACGGCGTGGCCGAATCCGCGATGTTCGCGCCCGCCACGCTGTGCGAATACCTGGGCCTGGCATTGGATTTCGGGGAACGCGTCGACCTGGGCGGAGCCACCTCGGCGGGAATGATCTGGCGGGCGGCCGCCGCGGTGGAGCTGGGCATCTGCGACGCGGTGCTGGCGGTGGTCCCCGGTTCGGCGGCGCAGCCGCAATCCGACAGACGACCGCCGCCCACCCCGAATTGGTATGGGGCATCGTCGAACAACTATGGGTCACCCCAGGCCGAGTTCGAGATCCCGTACGGCAACGTCGGCCAGAACGCGCCCTACGCCCAGATCGCCCAGCGCTACGCCGCCGAGTTCGGCTACGATCCCGCCGCCGTGGCCAAGATCGCGGTCGACCAGCGCACCAACGCGGGTGCGCATCCGGGCGCGGTCTTCCATGGCAGCCCGATCACGGTCGACGACGTCCTGGCCAGCCCGATGATCGCCGATCCCATCCACATGCTCGAGACGGTGATGCGGGTGCACGGGGGAGCCGGGGTGCTGATCGCCAGCGCCGCCGTCGCGCGGCGAAGCCGCCATCGCCCGGTGTGGATCAAGGGTTTCGGTGAGCACATCGCGTTCAAGACCCCCACCTACGCCGAGGACCTGTTGCACACCCCGATCGCCCGCGCGGCCGACAGGGCGTTCGCGATGGCCGGGCTGGGCCGCTCCGACGTCGATGTCGCGTCGATCTACGACTGCTACACCATCACAGTGTTGATGAGCCTGGAAGACGCCGGCTTCTGCGCCAAAGGCGAAGGCATGTCGTGGGTTACCGAACACGACCTGACCCACCGCGGCGACTTCCCGCTCAACACCGCGGGCGGTCAACTGTCCTTCGGCCAGGCCGGGATGGCCGGCGGCATGCACCACGTGGTCGACGCGGCGCGCCAGATCATGGGGAGGGCCGGTGACGCGCAGGTGCGCGACTGCCACACGGGGTTTGTCACCGGCAACGGCGGCATCATGAGCGAGCAGGTCGCGCTGCTCCTGCGGGGGGATTAGCGGTGCGGGCCGACTATCCCGTTCCCGAGCCCACCCCGGTCTCCCGGCCCTTTTGGGACGGCCTGGCGCGGCACCGCATCGTCGTGCAGTATTCGCCGTCGGTGGGGCGTTACGTCTTCTATCCCCGGACCCTGGCGCCGGGTTCGCTCGCCGACGACCTGGAGTGGCGCGAAATCGATGGGGCGGGAACGTTGTACACCTACACCGTGGCGCGCAGACCCACCGGCCCGCCGTGGGCGGACGCGGTGCCGCAGCTGCTCGCGGTGGTGCAATGGGACGCCGGGCCACGCATCAGCACCGAATTGGTGGAGGTCGACCCGGCCGACATCCGAATCGGAATGCGGGTGACGCCGGTGTTCTACGATCTTGACAGCGGAATCACCTTGCTGAAGTACCGGCCGGCGTGACCGGCGCAACGGTGCGGGCGGAGGCGCACATGGACCATGGCATTGACGCCATCGACGACACGGTGCGGGCGATGTTGCGCGAGTTGAACGCCGGATTTCCCCGCGTCGAGACGATGACGGGTCCCGAGGCGCGGGCCGCCGTCGCCGCGCGGCGGGTCCCCGCCAACAACATCGACGACGTCCGCAACACCATCGACCACACGGTCCCGGGACCCGGGGGTGCCATCCCCGTGCGGATCTACCACCCGCACGGCGACCTCGGACACCGCCCCGGCATCGTGTTCTACCACGGCGGCGGATTCGTCTTCTGCGACATCGAATCCCACGACGGCTTCTGCCGGGCCCTGGCGCGCGGCAGCCAGGCCGTCGTCGTGTCCGTCGGGTATCGGCTGGCGCCCGAGCACCCCGCACCCGCGGCAGCCCTCGACGCTTTCGCCGCCTTCCGCTGGGTGATCGAACACGCGGACGGCCTCGGCATCGACGCGACGCGGACCGCGGTCGCCGGCGACAGCGCCGGGGGGAACCTCGCGGCGGTCACCGCGATCCTGTGCCGCGAACGAGGCGTCGCCCGGCCCGCCGCCCAGCTGTTGCTGTACCCGACCGTCGACCCCTCATTCGACACGGACAGCTACCACCTCTACGGCGCCGGGTACGTCAACACCCGGGCCGCGATGCAGTGGTATTGGCGTCAATACCTCGGCGGTGAGCGGCTTTTCGATCCCCCCTGGCTGGTTGCGCCGGCGCGCGCGGACAGTTTCGCGGACCTACCGGCGGCGGTGGTCGTGACCGCCGGCCTGGACCCGTTGCACAGCGAGGGACGCGATTACGCGCGCCGCCTGCGCAACGCGGGCGCGCGAGTCGTGCACCGCGATTTCCCCGGATTGTTCCACGGCTTCATGACGATTCAGTCCTTCCCGCCGGCCACCTCGGCGCGCGAGCTGGTGTGCCGCGATCTGCGGGACTTGCTGGACCTCGCTCGGTGCGAGTCGAAATGACCGATACCGACGTCATCGTCATCGGCGCGGGATTCGCCGGGCTCTACGCCGTGCGCCGGGCCGTCTCGGCGGGCCTGTCGGTGATCGGCATCGAGGCGGCCCCCGACGTGGGTGGCACCTGGTACTGGAACCGGTACCCGGGCGCGCGGTGCGACGTCGAAAGCGTCGACTACTCCTACTCATTCGACGAAGCGCTGCAGCAGAGCTGGACGTGGAGCGAACGTTTCGCCGCGCAGCCGGAGATCCTGGCCTATCTTCGCCACGTGGCCGATCGATTCGATCTGCGCCGCCACTACCGGTTCGGCGTCGACGTGATCGGCGCGGAATTCGACGGGGCGGCAGGCTGGCGCGTGCGCACCCGTGATGTTTCGGAGGTCGGCGAGACGCACACCGCGCAGTTTCTCGTCTGCGCGACGGGCTGCCTGTCGGCGGTCAACCGTCCCGATATCCCCGGCCTCGACGACTTTGCCGGCGAGGTGTACTTCACAGCGGCGTGGCCACGCGAGGAGCCCGACCTGCGGGGCAAGCGGGTAGGGCTGATCGGCACGGGTTCGTCTGGCATTCAAGCGGTTCCGGTCATCGCAGGCCAGGCCGAGCGGCTCGTGGTGTTTCAGCGATCGGCGAATTACAGCATCCCGATGCCCAACCGCCCATGGTCGGCGACCGAACAGCGACGGATCCGCGAGGAGTACCCCGAGCGGCGCCGGCTGTCGGCCTACGCGTCGGCCGGCACGCCGCATGGCACCTATCCCAAGAAGGCGCTCGAAGCCGACCCCCACGAGCGGATCGAAGCCCTGTGGCGGCGCTGGCGCGAGGGCGGTGTGCTGTTCGCCAAGACCTTCCCCGACCAGAACTCCGACCCGGCCGCCAATGCCGTCGCGCGGGAGTTCGCGGAGGAGCGCATCCGCGAGATCGTCCACGACCCCGTCGTCGCCGCGGACTTGATCCCGGTCGACCACCCGATCGGGACGAAGCGAATCTGCACCGACGCCGGTTATTACGCGACCTTCAACCGCGACAACGTCCGGCTGGTGAACCTGCGCCGCGAGCCCATCGACGCGATCGTCCCCGAGGGAGTGCGAACCGGTGCCGCGACCTATCCCTGCGACGTGCTCGTCTTTGCGACCGGGTTCGACGCGCTGACCGGCGCGCTGACCCGCATCGACCCGAAGGGGCCCAGGGGAGACCGGCTGCGCGACATCTGGGCGGACGGCCCCGTGACTTTTCTGGGCCTGATGGTCCCCGGCCTGCCAAACCTGTTCACTATCAGCGGTCCCGGCAGCCCGTCCGTGCTGGCCAACATGGTGCTGCACGCCGAGGTTCAGGTCGACTGGGTCATCGAGCTGATGTTGACGGCCCGTCGCCTCGGCGTGCACGAGGTCGAACCCCGCCGCGACGCCGCCGACGCATGGACCGACCACGTCGCGCAGGCCGCCGAGCAGACGCTGTTTCCGAAAGCGACATCCTCGTGGTATCTGGGCGCCAACATCGAGGGCAAGAAACGGATCTTCATGCCCTACGCCGGGGGATTCGGCACCTACCGCCGGCATTGCGAAGCGGTGGCCGATCAGAACTACGCCGGATTGGTCCTGACCACCTTATGAGCCAACCGGGACCCGAGACCGTTCAGCAGCTCTTGCGGCAGCGCCGAAACGACGACACCGCCGCGATCGCACACGGCGAGCGGACCTGGACGTGGCGGCAACACCTGGCCGAGGCCGAGGCCGAGGCCGCCGCGCTGATCCGCCTCGCCGACCCCGCCCGTCCGCTGCACGTCGGGGCGTTGCTCACCAACTCGCCGCCGATGCTGCGCGCCATGGCGGCCGCCGCGCTGGGCGGCTACGTGTTGTGCGGCATCAATACCACCCGCCGCGGCGCCGGCTTGCTCGCCGACATCCGGCGCTCCGACTGCCAGCTCCTGCTCGTCGACGGCGAGCACTTGGCGCTGCTGGACGGGTTGGAGCTCAACGGAATTCAGGTCATCGACGTCGGGTCACGGCGCTACGCCGAAGCGGTGGCCGGGGCGCCGCCGCTCGTTCCGCACCGCGAGGTCACCGCCGCCGACACCCTGATGATGATCTTCACCTCCGGTACCAGCGGCGACCCCAAGGCCGTGCGGTTCGCGCACGGGATGGCGATCATGTGCGGGGCCAGCCTGATCTTCCAGTACGGCGTCACCGCCGAGGACGTCTGCTACCTGGCGATGCCGCTGTTTCACTCCAATGGAATCGCCGCCGGATGGGCGGTCGCCATCGGCAGCGGCGCCACCATGGTGCCGGCCAAGTTCTCGCCGTCGCGCTTCCTCGACGACGTGCGCCGCCACCAGGTGACCTACCTGAACTACGTCGGCAAGCCCCTCGCGTTGATCCTCGCCACCCCCGAACGCCCCGACGACGCCGACACCACCCTGCGGGTCGCGTTCGGCAACGAGGCAACCGATCGCGACATCGCCGAATTCGCAAGGCGTTTCGGATGCCGGGTCATCGACAGCTTCGGCTCCAGCGAGTTCGCGGTGATCGTCGTCCGCGAGGACGGCGCCCCGCCGGGGTCGATCGGCAAGCCGTACCCCGGGGTCAGCATCTACAACCCGCACACCCTGACCGAGTGCGCGGTCGCGAAATTCGACGAACACGGCGCCCTGACCAACTTCGACGACGCGGTCGGCGAACTCGTCAACACCCAGGGCGCGGGCCCGTTCACCGGCTATTACAACGATCCGTCGGCGACGGCGCAGCGCATGCGGCACGGCATGTACTGGTCCGGCGACCTGGCCTACCGCGACGTCGAAGGCTGGATCTATTTGGCCGGTCGCACGGCGGATTGGATGCGAGTCGACGGCGAAAACCTGGCCGCGGCGCCGATCGAGCGGATCCTGGAACGGCTGCCGCAAATCAGCCAGGTCGCCGTCTACGCCGTGCCCGACGAGCGCGTCGGCGATCAGGTGATGGCGGCGTTCGTGCTGCGCGGCGAGACAGACTTCCAGCCCGAGGATTTCGAGAAGTTCCTTGCAGTGCAACCCGATCTGTCGCCGAAGGCGTGGCCGCGCTATGTGCGCATCAATGACGATCTGCCGGCGACGGCTACCAACAAAATCCTCAAACGGGAGTTGATCGCCGCCGGCATCGACGCGCAGGGCGGCGTGCTGTGGACGCGCCACCCGCGCGGCACCACCTATGCCGTCGAGGCGTCCTAACCGGCCTCGGCGGGAGTGGGGGCTTCGCCGAATCGGGCCAATACCAGCGTTCCCGACACCGCCACCACGAATCCGAGGACGACCAACCAGCCGAGACCGTCGCGGGCACTGTCGCCCAGCCACACCACTCCCACGAGCGCGGGGGCGACCGTTTCGCCGACAACCATGGCCGCCACCGTCGTGGTCACCGATCCGCGATGCAGGGCGGAGGTGAGCAACAGGAATCCCGCGGCACCGCCGCCGGCCGCCGCGTACAGGGCCGGGTTGGTGTAGAAGGCGGCCTTGGTCGGATCGATCACGTCGATGAGCCGCACGCCGACCTCGACGACACCGAAGCCGCTTCCGGCGCCGAGCCCGAGGGCAAGCGCGCGCTCGCGGTCGCGCAGCCGGCCCGCGGCGGCGCCGGCCACGAAGATCGCCGCGACCACGCCGATGAGCGCCCAGCCGAGCCCGGCCGGCGCGCGACGGAAGTGCCCCGGTCCGGCCGCGCAGGCGAGCGCGGCCAGGCTCGCGCAGACGACCCCGACGGCCGTCCACTCGGCGCGTGACAGCCGTGCCGAGAGCACCCACGCGGACACGATGCCGGTGACCGCGATGGAGGCGGCGAGCGCCGCGGCGACGACATAGATCGGCACCAAACGCAAGGCCAACACCTGGAGCAGAAACCCGAGGCCGTCGAGGCCGATGCCGGCGACATAGCGCCACTGCCGGACGGCGCGCATCAGCAGCACGGCGTCGACACCCGATCTGCTCGCGGCTTCCACCGATCGTGTCGCGACCGCCTGCAACACCGAGGCCGTGCCGTAACAGATCGAGCAACCCAACGCGAGCAGGAACCCGATCAGCACAGAGGAGACAATACGAGACATCTACACCCCGGGGCGTGCCGAGCGTGGGCCCTAAGTACGAAAACGGCCTTGATTTCGTCCATAACCCCCACGCTCGACGCTCGGGACCGTCACAGCTCGGTCATGATGTGCAGCCGCCGCGCGGTGTACTCGGCGTCGGAGATGGCGCCGGCGGCGCGCAGCGCCTCGAGTTCCCTGAAGCGCTCGGAAACCGGCACCGGCGGGTCCGGATACGAAAGCGCTATCGGATGCGCGGGACGCCCCGTGTCCCTGGCACCCCATCCCGCGCCGAGGTTGATGAGCCGCAGCGCGAACAGCACGCCGGCCGCGGTGATCGGCAGCCCGAAATACAGCATCCACCCCGACGACAGGCCGGTGCGACTCAACGCGACATAGCGCCACAGCAGCAACAAGGCGACCAGCGCCCCGGACAGCAGGATTGCGGCCTTGGTCTTCATTCGCGGGTTCCTCCTTGCGATCGCAGAGTGCGTCTCGCAAGTGGACGACGCGGATGCCGCTACCGATCCCAATTGCGGTAGAGGTAGTGCAGTACCAGCGCGGTGACCACCCCGTATCCCAGGTGCGGGATCAGATCGCTGATCCACCCGACGACACCCCAGGTGCGCGGGTCGGTCACCCCGAGCACGGTCATCGGCCCGTTGGTCCCGATCAGGGCGATCGCCGTCGCGACCAGCGTGGCCACCAGCAGGCCCGGGCGCCACCCCAGCGCATACGCCAGCCCGAGAATCACGCCCATCCCGATCCCCGCCGCATACCCGGTCAGCGCGCCGAGGCCGAGGAGCCGGTTGGCCAACACGTCGCCGGTCCCGGGCACCGTCAGGCCAAACAGCCTCGACATCGCTTCGACGGTTCGTTCGGGCGTCGTGCTCGTCGGCCGGCCCCGCACCGCGATGTCCAGGTAGGTGATCACGTCGAGCGCGGTGGTGCCGGCCGCCCCGGCGGCGGCGCCGCTGAGCAGTCCCGGCCAAAGCCCGGCAATGCGCGTGGTCCGCATTCGCGACCGCCTCCTGTGCTGGGAGCTTGCGTCGCATTTGACTAAAGCATCCTGTGTCGCTGTGCGCATCCCGCGATCGCAAATTAAAGTAGGCAACCATGCCGAACCGCAAAGCCAGGGCCGCCGCGGTCTGCGGCGGCGCCGTCCTGGTTTTCGCCTTCGGATTCGGCACCGTCGGCGCGCAGGCCGGTGCCGGCGAGCCGCTGAACCGCGCAACCAGCTCGTCGTCCGGCGTGGCTCCCACCGGCGGCGGCGACGGCGCCGGCGCCATCCGCGTGCAGCCCGTCGGCGGGGGCGCCTGCATCATCGGCCTCAACTGTGGCTGCATTCCGCACCGCACCTGTCCGACGCCGCACGCTCGTCCGGGCACCGGCGGCGCCAACCAGCACAACGCCCCGGCCCCGCAGAATCCTTAGCGGCCGGACTTCCTGCCTGAACGGCGAGCGGTTTCCCTATCATTTGGGGATGAGCGCCCGTGGGCTGGATGCCGTTGGCTCGCCGGCGTTCGCCGACGAGGATGCGGCCGTGTTTCGCGCCGCCGGCTGGTGGTCCGATTCGACGCTGTCGGACGCGGTGCGTCGCAACGCCGAATCCGCACCAGACCGTCCCGCCTATGTCGACGATCTCGGCACGCCGCTGAGTTGGCGTGAATTCGACGATGCGGCAAGCAAACTGGCTGAGGAACTGGCCGGCATCGGTGTGCGGCGCGGCGATCGGATCGCGGTCTGGCACGGCGACTCCACCGCCATCCATGTGCTTTTCGTCGCGATCGAACGGTGCGGCGCCGTCGTGGTCGGCATCGGCGCACGCGCCGGGACCCGCGAGGTGGCGGCGATACTGCGGAATTCGCAACCAAAGATCCTGATCAGCGACCCGGAGCGCGGCCCGACCGCGGCGCAGGCGGCCGGCGAAGCCGCGGTGTCGACCCTGGTTGTAAACGGGGATCCCGGTGCGCTGCGGCTCAACGTGCGCGCGCGGCCCAGGGCGTTGGAGGCCGACGCTCGGCTGGGCCCCGACGACGTCTTTCTCATCAACTCCACCTCTGGGACGACGGGCCTGCCCAAATGCGTCGTGCACACACAAAACCGTTGGCACTACTTCCACCAGAAGGCCGTCGCCAACGGATTGCTGACGCCGGATGACGTCTTCTTGCCGGTCATACCCACGCCGTTCGGCTTTGGCCTCTGGACCAGCCACACCACCCCGATCTATCTCGGCGCCAGCGCGGTGATCATGCGGCGGTTCACCGCGCGCGAGGCGTGTGAGGCGATCGCGCGGCACGCGGTGACCGTGTTGTGTTGTGTCAGCACGCAATTGACGATGCTGATGGCGGACCCGGCTTCCCGCGAGCATGACCTGAGTTCGTTGCGCATCGTTTTCGCCGGCGGCGAGGCGTTGCCGTATCGGCCGGCCGCCGAGTTCGAGGAACTCACCGGCGCGAAGATCCTGCAGTTCTACGGTTCCAACGAGACGGGGTTGCTCAGCGCCACCACGGTCGATGACTCACGCGAACGCCGACTCCGCACGGGCGGCCGGATCGTTCCGGAAATGGCGGTCCGGCTCTTCGACGGGGACCGGGACGTCACCGCGACGGGGCGCGGCCAGCCCGCTTGCCGGGGCCCGGCGACCAGCCTGGGGTACCTCGGCGGCGCCGACCACGACAAACTGTTCACCGCCGACGGGTGGATGCGCATGGGCGACCTCTGCGAGATCGACGCCGAGGGCTACCTGACCGTGACCGGCCGGACCTCCGACTTCATCCTGCGCGGGGGCAAGAACATCAGCGCGACCCAGGTCGAGGACACCGTCATGACCCACCCCGCGATCGCCTTGGCGGCGGCGGTCGCGATGCCCGATCCGGTGTTCGGTGAAAAGGTCTGTATCTATACCGAAGTCGTCGACTCCCAGACCATCGACCTGCCTGGCCTGGTCGACCATTTGTTGGCGCTGGGAGTCTCCAAGGAGCTGCTGCCCGAACGACTCATCGTGGTCGATGAACTTCCCCGATCTTCCGGGGGCAAGGTTGCCAAAGGCCAGCTCCGCGAGGATATTCGAACGAGGATGGAGGCCGATCATGAACGCTCCTGACGCACGGCGGGGTGGCCTCGAAGTCTGGGCGCCATCGGTGGTGCCTCCGATCGGCGTCGAGCTGTCCCATGAACAGGCGCTCGCCATCGCGTTCCGCCACCTGGCCGCCATCGGATTCGCGGAGAACATGGCCGGGCACATCACCTGGCAGCTCGACGGCCAAACGGACATGTTCGTCAATCCGTGGGGGCTGTGGTGGCAGGAGCTCACCGCCTCGGACATCTGCGTCGTGGACAGTGACGCGCGGGTAGTGCGCGGTCGCTGGGATGTCACCCCGGCCATCCACATTCACACGGAACTGCACCGGGTCCGAGACGACGCCCGGGTGGTCATCCACAACCACCCCTACTACGTGTGCGTCCTCGCCGCGCTGGGCCGGCTCCCCGAACTGGTCCACCAGACCGGCTCGCTGTACCTCGACGACCTGTGCCTCGTCGACACATACGACGGGGAGATCGACAGCCCCGCCCGCGCCGCGGACCTCGCCGCGCGCATCGGCGGCGCCAACCTCACGATTTTGGCCAACCACGGCGTGATCGCGACCGGCCGCAACCTCCCGGAAGCCGTGTACCGGGCGGCATCGATCGAGCGGGTATGCAAGCTGGCTCACGACGTCATGCTCACCGGCAAGGACCCGGTGCAGATGAATTGGTCCGACATGGCGGGCATGCAGCGGTCGCTGATCGAACGCGCCGCCGACGTGTACTGGGCGGGGGCGGCACGGATGACCATCAAGGCCGACCGCGATGTGCTCACATGAAAGTCGGGTGTGCAGCCACGGCATCGAGTGTGCGCCCAGGGTGCAATTCGGCCGCGATTCCCGCCGTGGACGCACAGTCAAAGCCGCCACCGCACACTCAAGCGCCCGCCCCGCAAGGAGATTGACGAGTGAAATCGATCGATGAGCTCGCCGGTGACCTGAACTTCACCAGGGCCAAGACGGGCGAACAGCGCTCGGTCACGTTCCTGCCGGCCCCGCCGCGGGCGCCCCGCCGCCACACGGTGATCTCGGTCGACGACCATATCGTCGAACCGCCGGACACCTTCACCGGACGGTTGCCGCGCAAGTTCGCCGACCGCGCACCCAAGGTCGTCGAGACCGGCGAGGGGGGACAAACGTGGGTTTACGATGGCCGGGAACTGCCCAACGTCGGATTCAACGCCGTGGTCGGGCGGCCTGTCGCGGAGTACGGGTTCGAGCCGGTTCGCTTCGACGAGATGCGCAGGGGCGCATGGGATATTCACGAGCGCGTCAAGGACATGGATCTGAACGGCATCTACGCGTCGCTGAACTTTCCGTCCTTTCTGCCGGGTTTCGCCGGCCAGCGGCTGCAGCAGGTGACCACGGACCGGGATTTGGCGTTGGCCTCCGTGCGCGCGTGGAACGACTGGCACCTCGAGGTTTGGGCGGGGTCATACCCCGAACGCATCATCCCCTGCCAGTTGCCTTGGCTGCTGGACCCCGGGCTCGGCGCGAAGATGATCTATGAGAACGCCGAACGCGGCTTTCACGCCGTCACTTTCAGCGAGAACCCGGCGATGCTGGGACTGCCGAGCATTCACTCCCGCCACTGGGACCCGATGATGGCGGCGTGTGCCGAGACGGGCACCGTCGTGAACCTGCACATCGGCTCCTCGGGGTCGTCGCCGTCCACCACCGACGATGCGCCACCGGACGTGCAGGGTGTGCTGTTCTTCGCCTACGCCATCTCGGCCGCGGTCGACTGGTTGTACTCCGGGCTGCCCAGCAGGTTCCCGGAGCTGAAAATCTGCCTGTCGGAAGGCGGGATCGGTTGGGTGGCGGGGCTGCTCGACCGCCTCGACCACATGCTCAGCTATCACGCGATGTACGGCACCTGGCAGGCGCTCGGCGAAAGCCTGACTCCGGCGGAGGTATTCACCCGGAACTTCTGGTTCTGCGCGGTGGAGGACAAGTCGTCGTTCGTGCAACGTGACCGGATTGGCGTGGACAACATCATGTTGGAAGCCGATTACCCGCATTGCGACTCCACCTGGCCGCACACCCAGCAGACCATTCACGAACAAATCGGCGATTTGCCGTCGGACATCATCCGGAAGTTCAGCTGGGAGAACGCATCTCGCCTGTATCGGCACCCCGTGCCGGTCGAGGTCCAACGGGATCCCGACGCGTTCTGACGCGGTCGTCGCGCCCCGCCGGCCGGGGGTACGGGCACTCGCTGTCATCCAGCACCGACTCGAGCCGTACCGAATAGCGTTGTGAGGCTGAGGAAACGGTGGGCGGGGACGGAGCGTCCCGCAAGCAGGGCGGCGTGCCCACCCAGTCCATGAACTGCCATATGGCGGCCGCGAACACGATGAGCAGTAGCGCCGTCGCGATCGCATGGGCCAGCAGGTAGTAGCGGTAGCTGGATGGAGATTGCGGTGAACCATCGCCGGCGGCAACCATTTTGAATGTTGCTGTACCCCTCAAGACAGGCCTCCCTTGTTGACCTAACGGTGTTAACCACCGCAACTCCTGCTCGGTAGTCCTTCGGAGCAGCGGCGCGATCGGATGGAAACACCCGCCTGAGCACAATGCGCAAAAGCTCAAAATCGCTTGTTGCGTGGCTATTGCGCACAAGCGAGTCAGCGCCGGCGCCGAGCCGTAGCTTCGAGTGCAACAAGGTGTCGGGAGCCGCTCGACATCGCACCGAGCAGGAGTCCGCCGTGTTCACTGCACCGGAAATGACTACGGGAACAAATGCGTATCGCGCGACCACCGAGGCGTCTTTACGGCTCCTGGATGCGAAGCGCGAGGACTATGTCGAACGCACGGTCGTCACGAGTGATGGCGTGCGGCTGGCGGTCCGGGACCACAACCCCGCCGGTCGCGACCACACCGTGGTCCTGCTGCACGGCCTTTGCCTGACCCAGGCGAGTTGGGAACTGCAGGTCCGTCATCTGAAGCGTCAGTGGGGCAACCGGATACGGATCATCACCTACGATCACCGCGGCCACGGCGCATCGACCGGTGCCGACATGCACACGTACCGGATCGATCGGCTCGCCGCCGACCTTGCCGATTTCCTGACCATCTTGCGGGTGACCGGTCCGCTCACGCTGGCCGGTCACTCGATGGGCGGGATGACGGCGCTCGCATACCTGGGCCGTCCCGCCGCCGATCGTCCGGTGGAACCGCAGGGCCTCGTCCTGGTCGCCACCGCGGCGGGCCGGCTCGCCGAGCGCGGACTCGGCCGCTTGCTGGGCACCCGCGCGACGGAGATGGTGTTCGACCTCGTCCACCACCTGCCCCGGCGCGCCATGGATAGGGCGATCAAGGGTGTTGTGCGGCCCGTCTTCGACGGTGGGATCAAGCTTTCCGGGGCCGACCGAGGCGGGGCCGCCGCACTCACGGCGTCCGCAATCCGCTCGGTGTCGTTGGCGACCGCGGCCGGATTCCTGCCCAGTCTGAAGCGATATGACCAGTACGCCGCGCTGGCCTCCATCGTCGCCAACACGATCGTCATCAGCGGGGGAGCGGACAAGACGACTCCGGCCGAGCACGCGCGTGACATCGCCGCGGCCATCCCGGACGCCACCCACCTGCACCGGCCCAGCGCCGGACACATGCTGCTGGGCGAGCATCCCGCGGTGCGTCGGCGAGGCCATCGACCGCGTCATGGGCATACCGGCCTTGTCGGTGCGCGTCATGGCCAGTTGAATCCGGGCGCGGCCGCGTTCAGAACGCGAAGCGATTGAGCACGTCGTAGTTCCGCATCGGCGTGGCGTTGACCAACCGCCACAACAGCCGCACCGGCGCCGAAGGTATGCGGTCGCAGAGCGCCCCCACGAAGGACTGCTCGAGGAGTCGCAGCCGCGGGTTCCACTGCTCGAGTTCCCGTGCGTCGCGGATGCCCCACTTGGTGATGCCCTTGGTGAAGAGCTTGGACAGCCGCGGCCCCATCGGCGATACGGTGTCGAAGGCGAGCTCGCCGCCGCCACAGCGATCCGTGATGCGTTGCAGCAGCGCACGCACCTGGGGCTCGGTCAGATACATGACGAGCCCCTCGGCGACCATCAGTGTCGGGCGATCGGTGGGCACCTCATCCAGCCACGCTTCATCGGTCACCGACGAGCCGATCATCCGGTAGCCGTCGCGGTCGTCGTACAGCTTGCGCCGCAACGCGATCACTGCTGGTTGGTCGACGTCGAACCACCGCACGGTGTCCGGCGGTTTCAGCCGGAACGCCCGGGTGTCCATTCCGCAGCCGAGGTGCAGCACGACGGCGTCCGGATGGCGGCGCAGGAAGTCGGCGCTCCAGTCGTCGAGCTGCCTGGCGCGCATGGTGACCATGTACTGGTTGGATCCCGGCCGCATGGCGCGACGCATGCGCGGCCAGTCGTATTCGATGCGGTCCACCGCCTCGGCGGCCGCCGTGTCGCCCAGAATCGGTGCCGGCGAACCGCTTTCGTACGCCCGCAGGTACAGCGTGCACAGGTTCGTCCACTCCACCGATCCCCACGCCACGTCGCTGAAGTCGACCTTGCCCGCTGTCGTCATCGCCGTTTCCTTCCCTCCCGGTATTCGGTCCACATCCGCATCAGCTGGTCGCGGTAGTCGCGGGTGCAGAACTCGCAGAAATCGCGGAAGTCCTCGACCCGCTGCCGCTGCTCGGCGCGGTCCGCACCCAGCATCGACAGCGCGAAGTCGGCGGGCTCGATGCCCAGCCGCATCAGCGACAGCTGCGTTTCCATCACGCTGGTGAACCCGCCCGGGGTGACCCGGTAGAGATGTTGACGGTTCGGGCTCGGCGACCGCTCGATCATCCCGCCTTCCAGCAGCTGCCGGGCGACGGTGCTGACCGACGCCTTGCTCACCGAAAGCGCGCCGGCCAGTTCGGTCAACGACTGCTGTGGCGGATCACAGATCAGCAGCCACCCGTATACCCGGCCCATGGTGCGGGTGGCGCCGAGGAGCTCGAAGAACAACCCAAGGCGGTCGACGAATTCGGTTTCTTCCGGTGACATGGCCCTCGATTAGTTCGTTCAGTACATACTAAACGTAGGCTATAACACCGGCCGGGTTATGGAAACCCAGAATCCGAGCGACCGATCAGAGGTCGGATGCCAGCCGCCGCAGGATGTCGGTCGCGGGTTCGGCGGTGGCGTGCCGGTACCCGGTGCCCGCCCACAGGTGGACGTAGTCGGGTTTCCCTGCCGCAGCGGCCGCCTTGCGCATCCCGGTGGTCAGGTGGTGAATCGCCGGATAGCCCAGCGGCGCCTGGGCTTCGTGGGCGTCGATGAACGCGTTGCGCAGCCCGCGCGCCGGGCGGCCGGTGAAGGCCCGGGTGATCACCGTCTCGGTGTACGCGGGATCAGTCAGGGCCGCCTGGTGGGTGGCCGACGCGCCGCTCTCGGTGGCGCGCAGCAGAACGGTGCCGACGACGGCCGCCGTGGCGCCCGCGCGGATCACCTCGGCCACCGCGGCGGGGGTTGCCAGCCCGCCGGCGGCCATGATCGGCACCGGAACGGTCGCCACGACCTGCTTGACGAGATCGGCGATCGCCACGGACCGCAAGGGCTGGCGCGGCGACAGCGTGCCCGAATGGCCGCCGGCGGCGGCCGCCTGCACGGCGAGCATGTCGACCCCGGCCTCGTGGGCCAGCGCCGCCTCTTCGGGAGTTGTCACCGTCTGGACCACGGTGGTGTCGGCGCGTTGCAAGGCCGCGATGACATCGCGCGACGGTATCCCGAACGTGAACGACACCATCGGCACCGGGTGCTCGAGCAACAGCGCGATTTTCTCGTCGAACCCGTCGATGTCCTCGATCGGCTCCACCGGCAGGGTGAGGCCAAATTGGTCGGCATCCTGCTGCACGATGGCAGCGTAGGTCCGGTAGTTGTCGGGATCGACCGGCAGCGGGTTGGGCGCAAACAGGTTGATGCCGAACGGAATCCCCTCGGCGCGGACCTTCTCGAGCTCCGCTTCGACGGCCCCCACGGTCTTGTAGCCGGCCGCCAACATGCCCAGGGCGCCGGCCCGGGTCGCGGCCGACACCATGGCCGGGGTGGTGGGACCGCCCGACATCGGGGCGGCGACCAGCGGAATGGACATCCCGAACTGTGCCAGCATTCAACGACAATATCCGCGCCGCCGCGGCGTTCCCTCCCGGCGCCGGACCTGACAGGATGCTTCAGCGTGAAGCGACCCAACTTTCTCGTGATCGTGGCGGACGACCTCGGGTTTTCCGACATCGGCGCGTTCGGCGGCGAGATCAACACGCCCAACCTGGATCGGCTGGCCTACGCGGGCGTGCGGTTCACCGATTTTCACTCCGCGCCGGCGTGCTCGCCCACCCGGGCGATGCTGTTGACCGGCACCGACCACCACATCGCCGGTATCGGTACGATGCTCGAGGTCGCGATGCCCGGATTTCAGGGCGCGCCCGGCTACGAGGGCTACCTGAACGACCGGGTCGTGGCCTTGCCCGAGCTGCTGCGCGACGCCGGGTACCTGACGCTGATGTCGGGTAAGTGGCACCTCGGTGGCACCATCGAGACCTCCCCGTCGGCCCGTGGCTTCGAGCGTTCCTTCGCGTTGCTCCCGGCCGGCGCCAGCCATTACGGCCCGGGCGCGGGCGGCGGGTTCTCGCCGGTGGCAACGCTTTACACCGAGGACGACCGCTTCGTCGGTGTGGGTGACGACTTCTATTCGTCCGACTTCTACGCCGACACCCTGCTGCGGTACCTTCGCGAGCGTCCCCCGGAGGACGACCGGCCCTTTTTTGCCTACCTGCCCTTTCAGGCGCCGCACTGGCCGTTGCAGGCGCCGGACGAATCCATCGCGCCGTATCGCGGCCGCTACGACGACGGCCCCGATGCATTGCGCCAGGCCCGCCTCGATGCGCTCAAGAAGCTCGGCCTGTGCCCGCCCGACGTGGCGGCGCACCCCGTCGTCGCCGACGGCGCTCCCGAGTGGGACGACATGACCGACGACGAGCGCGCGCGTTCGGCCCGCAGCATGGAGGTCTACGCCGGGATGGTCGACCGGATGGATCACAACATCGGGCGGGTGATCGACTACCTGGCCGGCACGGGCGAGCTGGACGACACCGTGGTGATCTTCTTGTCCGACAACGGCGCGGAGGGCGCGATGGTCGAGGCGATGCCGCTGCGGGGCGCCGAAATCGTTGCGCAGATCGAAAGGTATTGCGACAACAGCCTCGACAACCTCGGCGGGCCCACCTCGTTCATCTGGTACGGCCCGCGCTGGGCGCAGGCCGCCACGGCGCCGTCGCGCCTGCACAAGGCGTTCACCACCGAAGGCGGGATTCGGGTGGTGGGCTTCATGACGTGGCCGGGGTTTGCCCGGCAGGCCGAGATCGGCACGGCGTTCACCACCGTGATGGACATCGCCCCGACCGTGCTCGAGCTCGCGGGTATCACCCATCCCGGCACCACCTACCGGGGCCGCGAGGTCGAACCCATGCGGGGCCGCTCGCTGCTGCCGTATCTGTCGGGTGACAGCGAGCAGGTCCATGGCGACGAAACCGGCACGGGCTGGGAGTTGTTCGGCCGCCGCGCGATTCGACAGGGCGATTGGAAGGCCGTCTATCTGCCCGCGCCGTACGGTCCGGGAGCCTGGCAGCTCTACGACCTGTCCGGCGACCCCGGCGAGATCGACGATCTCGCCGCTTCACGGCCCGACAAGCTGGCCGACCTGCTGGCGCTGTGGGACCGCTACGTCGAGGAAACGGGCGTGATACTCGGGCCGGTCTCGGTGTTCGACGCCGACCGGTAGCAGCACAGCCCTCACAGGAAACGGCAAGGCGGGTCGGTTATCTTCGGCGGGTATTTTTGTGACTGTGCGGGTCGGAGGGGTGGGCATGACGTCGGGCATCGAGAAGTCCATGGCAGCCGTCGATCTCGACACGATGACCGCGGCCAGGGAGACGCTCGAGGACTACACCCTGCGGTTCGCGCCGCGCAGCTACCGGCGGTGGTCCACGGCGGTGGTGGGCATCTCGGCCCTTGGCGGCATCGCGTACCTCGCCGACTTCGCGATCGGCGCGAACATCGGGATCTCCTATGGCACCGGAAACGCCTTGGGCGGCATCGGGATCTTCGCCGTCGTGATCTTCCTGACCGGATTGCCGCTGGCCTATTACGCCGCGCGCTACAACATCGATTTGGATCTCATCACCCGCGGCAGCGGCTTCGGGTACTACGGCTCGGTGGTCACCAACGTCATCTTCGCGACCTTTACGTTCATCTTCTTCGCGCTCGAGGGCTCGATCATGGCCCAGGGTCTCCAGCTGGGCCTGCACCTGCCGCTGTGGTTGGGCTACGCCTGCTCGACGCTGCTCATCTTTCCGCTGGTGATCTACGGCATGAAAGTCCTCTCCCGGCTTCAGGTTTGGACCACGCCGCTCTGGCTGATCCTGATGGTGGTGCCGTTCGCCTACCTGCTGGTCGGCCACCCCGACTCGATCGGCCAGTTCTTCGCCTACGGCGGCCGCGCGGGTAACGGCCAAATGAACATCGGCTCAACATTGTTGGCGGCCGGCGTCTGCCTGTCGCTGATCGCCCAGATCGCCGAACAGGTCGACTACCTTCGCTTCATGCCGCCCCGAAGACGACCCAGCCGGGGCCTGCCAGCAGCATCCAGGTCCACCAGCTCCGGGAATTGGTCGGGGTCCG
>NZ_LZIC01000107.1 GCF_001667185.1 Mycobacterium sp. 852002-50816_SCH5313054-b
GGTGCCACCGGTGCCCCCGTCACCGCCATGGCCCCACAGGCCCGCCGCGCCGCCTGCCCCGCCGGCCTGCCCGGCCCCGCCGGATCCGCCGTTGCCGCCGTTGCCGATCAGCCACCCGCCGTTGCCGCCGGCCTGCCCGGTCCCCGCGGCCCCATTGGCGCCATTGCCGATCAGCGGGCGCCCCGTCAGCAGCTTGACCGGCCCGGGCGGCAACCCCAGGCTCTGGAGTTCACCGACCAGGGCCGTCAGCGGGTCCGCATTGGCCGCCTCCGCGCCCGCGTACTGCCCCGCTCCCGACGTCAGGGACTGCACGAATTGGTCGTGATAAGCCGTGGCCTGTGCGCTAAGCGCCTGAAACTCCCGGGCGTAGCTGCCGAACACTGTCGAGACCGCGGCCGAAACCTCATCCTGCGCCGCGGCCAATACCGAAGTGGTCGAGCCCGCAGCCGCCGCATTGGCCGACCTGATCGCCGATCCGATTCCGGTTAAATCCGATGACGCTGTGGTGACAACCTCGGGAGATATCAGGACGAATGACGACATCTGCGGCTCCTTTGGGAGGGAAACGGCGCGAGCGACACACAAGTAGGCGAAAATCTACGCTTTCAGTTCTGATTCGGAAACGGTTTCGTATCTCGAGTCGCGTCTTTGTCGGGCCGAAGGTTAACGGCGACGACTTGCGAGATTCTTGCGGCTGTGGGGCATTAGTCGGGCAAATGGGGCATTTCCAAGCCCGGGTCGCGACCGACCAGTACCGCGGGCGTGAGCGCGGACTTGCCGAAGCGGCGACGCACCTGATCGATCGCGGCATCGACCGACGCGGACTCCCCGCCGAAGGGAAGCATCAGCTGCTGCGCGCCGCTGCGATCGATTCCTGACACCGCGAAGCCGACCAACGTCAGCCCGCGCTCCGCTATCAGGGGTGCCACGGAGGCGACCAGCTGCCGTGCGGCGGCCAGGATCGGCTGTGTCGACGAGGTGGCCCACGGCAGCGTGTGTGACCGCGTGGCCCGGCTGAAGTCGTCGAACCGCAGCCGCAGCACCACCGTGCGACCGGTGCGCCCAGCGGCGCGCATCCGCGCGGTGATCCGGTCGATCAGGTTCACCACCACCGCGTCGACCTCCGCGGCCGACATGCGGTTGCCCGCGCGGCCCAGCGCGCGCTGCGCACCCACGGACCGGCGGCGCACGCCGGTGGTCACCCGTCGGCGGTCGATGTTGCGGGACAGCGCATACAACTGGCGGCCCATGGCCCCGCCCAGCATCGAGGACAACGTCGACTCGCTGAGCTCGGCGACATCGGCGACGGTCGCGATGCCGTGCGCGTGCAGCCGCTCGGCGGTCTTGGCGCCCACGCCCCACAACCGGCGCACCGGCAGCGGCCGCAGGAACGCCAGCTCCTGATCGGGCGGCACCAGCAGCAGCCCGTCGGGCTTGCCTTCCTGGCTGGCGACCTTGGCGAGAAATTTTGTCCGGGCGATCCCGACGGTGATCGGCAGGCCGACGCGCTCGCGCACGTCGACGCGCAACCGTTCCGCGATCTGGACCGGGGTGCCGGCGACCCGCAGCAGCCCGCCGACATCGAGGAACGCCTCGTCCACCGACAGCGCCTCCACGATCGGCGTGCAGTCGCGGAACACCTCGAACACGGCGTCGCTGGCGCGGGAGTATGCCGTCATCCGCGGTGGCACAACCACGGCGTGCGGGCACAGGCGCCGGGCCGCCGCCCCGCCCATCGCGGTGCGCACGCCGTAGGCCTTCGCCTCGTAACTGGCCGCCAGCACGACTCCGCCGCCGACGAGCACCGGACGGCCGCGCAGCGTCGGGTCGTCGCGCTGTTCGACGGACGCATAGAACGAGTCCAGGTCCGCGTGCAGGATCGACGCGTCACACCGCACGAACGTATGTTCGCATGCGGCGACGACAGTATCCGATGGTGGCGACCCGCTTCGCCCGGCTACGCCGCGCTTGCGATCGCCACTTAGCCCGATTCGCCGTAGATGCTGGTGACCCAGATGTGGGTGAGGGTATCGACGACCCGGTCCTCGTCGACCGCAGGCGTCTCGGCCGCGAGGGCGGCCATCATCGTGCGCTCGTTCATCTGGTTCAGCGACGTCGCCAGGTCGGCGGCCGGGATCGTCTCCGGGGCGGCGCCACGCGCGCGTTCGGCGGTGATGAGGGCCGCGGTCTGGTCGATCCACTTCTGCATGAATCCCAGCCACACCGACCGCAGCTCCGAGCTGGTGGCCAGCGCCTCCGTCGCCGCGCGCGCCAGCGTGCGGTGCGAGCTGAACGCGTTGAAGAACGCCTTGATGCCGTTGCGGAACACCCGGCGCGGGTCCTCCGGCAGGCGTTGTACCGCGCCGTCGAACTCGGAGTCGGCGCGCGCGATGACCGGCTCGAGCAGCGACAGCAGTACCGCTTCCTTGGACTTGAAATAGAAGTAGAACGTCGGCCGCGACAGCCCGGCGCCCTTGGCCAGGTCGTCGACCGAGATGCCGGCAAACCCGCGCTCTTCCAGCAGTCGCTCGGCGGTGGCGAGGATCGCCTGCTCGCGGTCGTCACCCGAGGGGCGAGGAGCGCGGCGGCCGCGCAGGGCGCGAGTCGGGCCGACGGTGGTCACGGCACGTAACTTTACACGGAGTCGAAAATTTCGACAGACCGTTGACCCACTCGACACACCGTTGATAGCGTGGGCCCATGACTGAGCACCTCGACGTCGTCATCGTGGGCGCCGGCATCTCCGGCGTGAGCGCGGCCTGGCACCTGCAGGACCGCTGCCCGACCAAGAGCTACGCCATCCTGGAGAAGCGCGCGGCGATGGGGGGCACCTGGGACTTGTTCCGCTACCCGGGTATCCGGTCCGACTCGGACATGTACACCCTGGGCTTCCGATTCCGCCCGTGGACCGAGCGCCAGGCCATCGCCGACGGCGGCCCGATCCTCGAGTACGTCAAGAGCACCGCGGCCATGTACGGCATCGACAAGCACATCCGGCTCAACCAGAAGGTCGTCAGCGCGGACTGGTCCAACGCGGACAACCGCTGGACCCTGCAGATCGAAAACGACGGCGTGCCAACCACACTGACCTGTTCGTTCCTCTTCCTGTGCAGCGGCTACTACAACTACGAGCAGGGCTTTGCGCCGACGTTCGCCGGCTCGGAGGACTTCGCGGGCCCGATCATCCACCCGCAGCACTGGCCCGAGGACCTCGACTACGCCGGCAAGAACGTCGTCGTGATCGGCAGCGGCGCCACCGCGGTCACGCTGATTCCGGCGATGGCGGAGTCGGGTGCCAAGCACGTCACGATGCTGCAGCGTTCACCGACCTACATCGTCTCGCAGCCGAAGCGGGACAAGTTCGCCGAGCGGCTCAACCGCTGGCTTCCCGACAAGCAGGCCTACACCGCCATCCGGTGGCGGAACGTGACGCGGCAGGCGGTGCTGTACGGCGCCTGCCAGAAGTGGCCGCGGCGGATGCGAAAGATCCTGCTCGGCTTCGTGCAGCGCCAGCTTCCCGAGGGCTATGACGTGCAGAAGCACTTCGGTCCGCGCTACAACCCGTGGGACCAGCGGCTATGCCTGGTGCCCAGCGGCGACCTGTTCCGCGTCATCCGCAAGGGTAAGGCCGACGTGGTGACCGACACCATCGATCGGTTCACCCCGACCGGGATAAGGCTAGGCTCGGGCGAGGAGTTGCCGGCCGACATCATCATCACCGCAACGGGTTTGAACCTTCAGCTGTTCGGCGGGGCGACCGTGACCGTCGATGGGCAGCCGGTGGACCTGACCAAGACGATGGCCTACAAGGGCATGATGCTGTCCGGGCTGCCGAACATGATCTACACCGTCGGATACACCAACGCGTCGTGGACGCTGAAGGCCGATCTGGTGTCGGAGTTCGGCTGCCGGCTGCTCAATTACATGGACGACAACGGTTTTGACACCGTGGTCGTGGAGCACCCGGGCTCCGACGTCGAGGAGCGTCCGTTCATGGAGTTCACCCCGGGCTACGTGCTGCGCTCGCTCGACGAGTTACCCAAGCAGGGCTCGCGCACGCCGTGGCGGCTGAACCAGAACTACGTGCGCGACATCCGGCTGATCCGGCGCGGAAAAATCGCCGACGAGGGCCTGCGGTTCGCCAAAAAGCCCGCAGCGGTCGCCGTTTAAGGCGGCTACACGACCACGATGCCGTCGTCGTCGCTGTAGGCGATCTGCCCGGGCACGAAAGTCACCCCGCCCAGGGTGATCTCGACGCCACGCTCCCCGGCGCCCGTCTTGGTACTCTTGCGGGGATTGGTGCCCAGCGCCTTGATGCCGAGGTCGATGCCGCGCAGCGCGGCGGCATCACGCACCGCACCATGGATGATCAGCCCCGCCCAGCCGTTGGACCGGGCCAATTCGGCGATGACGTCGCCGACCAGTGCGGTGTGCAGCGAGCCGGCGCCGTCGATCACCAGGACGCCACCGTCCCCGACTTCCGACAGCACGGACTTCAGCAGCGCGTTGTCTTCGAAGCAACGCACGGTGCTGATCGGCCCGGCGAATTCGGAGCGGCCGCCGAACTGGCGGAACTGGAGGTCGCAGCTGCGGACGTCGGCCCCGATCTCGTCGACGAGGTCGGCGGTCGGCCGGAACGGCGCGGACACGTCAGCGGCGCCGCAGCTGCCGGATCAGCAGGATCGCCAGCAGGCTGAGCGCCACGGCGACGATCAACGGCACCGGCGACTGGCCGGGGCTCGTCGGCGCAACCTGCGGCGAGACGGGGTTGGGCGCGGCTTCGACGGTTGATTTAGCTTGTGCGGCAGCGTCTTTGGCCCCGGCGGCGAGCTGGCCATTCGATTCGATGCGTTGCTGCAGCGGCAGCTCGGCGGGCCTGGGTGCAGCGGGTTCTGCGGCTTTGGCCGGGGCCTTTTTGGCGGGCGCCTTTTTCGCGGGCGCCTTTTTCGCAGCGGCCTTTTTGGCGGGCGCTTTCTTCGCAGGGGCCTTCTTAGCGGGTGCTTTCGCGGCCTTCTTGGCCGGCTCCGCGGGAGGTTTCTTCTCCGGCGGGGCCGGTGGGCCGTCGGACTCGCTGTTGGGTTGGTCCTGCGGGTCTGCCATGCGGCCGCTCCTTTGCAGCTGTCTTCGGAGTGTCGTCTCGCGCGCCGGGTTCCTCGCGTCCCATCATGCCAGGGCGCGCGGGGCGCCCTCGGTGACCGGGGCGCTCATGGCCTACGCCGCAGCGCCCACCAGCCGCCCGCGGCGACCAGGGCCACCGCCAGCACCGCAAACGGCCAGACCGGGGTGCCGCCACCCCCGCCGGACCCGGCGGCGGGCGGCCCCGGGGTTCCGGTGCCCGGGACCGTCAGCCGAAACGACCAGGACCCCGACACGACGTGGCCGTCGGCCGACGTGACGCGGTAGTTCACCGTGTAGGTGCCGGCCGGCCCGAGGGGCCGCAGGCCGATGGCGACGATCGCGCCCTGCACCGTCGGCTCCCCGGTGGACCACACGTTGGCGTCGGGCCCGACGACGGTCATGGCGGCGAACGCCGTCTGCAGCCGTTCGTTGAACGTCGCCGAGACCCGATCGGGACCGCTGGCGAGGGCCGCGTGGTCGGCGGGGTCGGTGGACACCCGCGCGGCGTGCGCGCACGCCGGTTGTGCGGTCATGGTTGCGGTCGACATCATCGCGGCCAGCAGCAGGCCCACCCACCCGGCGCCCGCCCGGCGCCTCACGCGCGTCGGCGTAGCAGCACCAGTGCGAGACCGAGGGCGGCCACCACCAGGGCCGCCCCGCCCAGGACGCGGGCGGAGGTGTCCGGTGCGGTCGACGACGCGGGCGCCGCGGCGGCTGGTTGGTGCTGATGCGGCGCCCCGCCGCCCGCGCCGAGGCTGAGTGTGGGCACGGGATGCTCGGGCTCACCGCCACCCGACAGCGGTGGCTGGTCCCACTTCACGACCGTTCCGTCGGAATAAGCCTGCGTGGCCGGGAAGCTGACGGTGTCGGCGTCGGGCAGCTGCACCGATATCCGGAACAGCCCGAATTGATCCACGCCGATCCCGCCGTTGGGCGCGGCCGTCCACGTCACCGCGCGGACCGTGCCGGACGCCGCGTCGCGATCCAGCTTGGCCGTCCAGCCGGGCATGGCCTCGGTGCTGGCGGCCGCCACGCCGGGCAGGCTGACGCTCAGCGCGGTGGTAGCCGCGCCCGTGTTGGATTCGTTGGGCACCTGGAAGGTGACGATCGCCATGGCGCCGCGCGCGGGGTTGTCGCTGCTGGCGTGGACGTGCGCCCACGCCACCGGGATGCCCACCGCCGAGCCGAGATAGAGCGCCGCGGCCGCGATCAGGACTCGTGCGGCGGTCACGTCAGCCCGAGGCGGGCCATCAGATCCGCCTCGATGCCGTCGAGCTGCGACGAGATCGCGGCGTGCGCCGCCCGGCGCCGCGCGGCCGGCATGTTCTCCGCCGCGGTGACGGCGGCCGCCAGGTCGGTGAGCCGCTCGGTGATCGCTGCGACGAACTGTTTGGTCTCGGCGTCCTTGGGCTTGCGTTCCAGCACGATCCGCAAGGACTTCTCCGACCCGGCAATGCGTGCCGACAACTGGGCGCCCTGCCCGGAGAACTGGCCGATCTGAGCCAACGGAATGCCGAGCTGGTCCGCGCGCCGCTGGTCGATCGCCGCGCGCGCGGCCATCGCGCCCCGATAGACCACCGGCGTCAAAATCGGCGCCAGCAACCGAGATACCGTCAGCACCCGGCGAATCCGTGTCGGCGACAGCAACTTGCCCTCCTTCGCCGCCTTGAGCTCGGCCTCGGCCACCTTCAGGGCCGTACGGTCGCTGTCTCGCTGCGATTTGATCTGCGCATTCAGGGCCTTCTCGGCGGCGCGCCGGTCGGCCTTGAGCCGGCGAGCATCGTTTTTGGCGGCCAGCTTGGCCTCGAGCTTGGCGCGGGCCTTGATCGCGCGGGCTTCGGCGCGACGCGTCGCGCGACTCTTTCGCTTGCGGAACAGGCCCATTCCCGGCCGCCTCCCCGGTATCTCGTGACTGTCGCTTTCGCGCGTGCGCGATCCGAGAGCCAACCCTAATCGGAATACCCCGGCGGCAGCCGGTCAGGTCAGGCTGTGCAGCTACGCGTCGAGGCGTTCGACGCGGCGCAGCTCGTTGACCCGCTCCACCACGTCCTGCTGCGCCTGAGGAGACAACCCGACCGCGGCCAGGGCGATGCGTCGCACGCCGTCATCGCGCATCGAGGCCAGCCACGACAACTCCTTGTCGAGCTTCTCGTAGTACTCGTCGTCGGTGAAGTACGCCGGCCTGATGCGGAAGAAGTTGGCCAGGGCGGCCATGGTCGCCGACGACGGGTTGGTGCGGTTGCCCGAACGTAGCTGGGACAGGTAGGGAGCAGACATCGTGATGCCCTCCGCCTTGAGCGCCGCGATCACCTCCGCCGAGGTGTGCGGCCCGCGTCCCGGTGGATACACCGTGTCGAACAAACGGTTGAGGCGGGCGGCGAACGTCGTGCTCATCGATATGACCTCCACTGGGCTGTAGAAGTGAACTATTGCCTAGGTGTATTTGCTGACAATGGTAGCGGCGGATTGGGTCCGCAACCAGGTGCAAACCTGCAGTACTTCGACACCGGCGTTGCTGACAGCTGCCGAATACCCACTCGACGAGCGTCTAACTAATTCGCTGGGGTGTCCACCAAATCAGCCAACTTCACAGGTTATCCGCAGAATTCGATGTTCCGGCGACGGTGGCGGGCGGGCGGGCCCGCGGCCGGCGAGGCGATTCGGGCGAGGATGCTGGGCAGTCGCACCGCAACCGGCAGGCAACGTGCGGCCGTCGGCGACAACATTTGCTGTCAGGTCGGCGACACGCCCGAGAAACGGGCTCGGGGTGCAACTATCGGCCCCCGGAGATACCCCGTGGGCGACTGCGGGGCGGGGCGGCGCGAAGGCGATCGGTGCCGACGGCACTCTAGCCGATGTCGGTTAACCCCCCGGGGGTCGCGGCTTTCTGCCGGCGCCGGCGCCGAGTTTGCGCGGCCGCCACGGTCGCGGCGGTCAGCGCCACCGTCACGGTCACGGCGATCGCCAGCGAGCGCAACCCCAGCGCGCTGTCGAACAGCATCCACAGCCCGAAGATCAGGAAAAGCAGGCTGGCCGACGTGTGCAGCAGTTTCTGCGGAAGGCGCCGATGCAGCAGTGTGCCCGCCCCGATCGCCAACCCGTCGGCCAGCACCATGCCCAGGGTCGAGCCGATCCACACGCCGGTCCAGTCGTGATCGCTGGCCAGCGTGACCGTCGCCAGCGAGGTCTTGTCGCTCATCTCGGCCAGGACGAACGTGGACACGATGGTCAGCAACGCGAACCGGGGCTCCTGATCGGTCGGCACGGTCTCGTCGCCGTTGCCGCCTTCGCGCCAGGCCCAGACCGCGAAGATCAGGAACGCGATCGCCGACGCGAACGCCATCGGACGCGACGGCAGGGTTGCGCCCAGGAAGTGCCCAATCGACACCGTGACCCCGTGCACGAGGCACGCGGCAACCGCCACCCCGGTCAGCACGACCCACCATCGGTACCGCAGCGCATAGGTCATCGTGACCAGCTGGGACCTGTCACCGAGTTCGGCGAGGAAAACCACCCCGAGGGTGAGCAACGTGGCGGCGAGCATGGGAGGCGACCTTTCGACACGTGGTCGACGACCCAGTCGCCGAACATCGGTCGAAGGTCTCGCCCACCGGACCCCAAGGGGCCGGTCCGCCGGCCGGGCTGTGCGCCAGTATGTCGACTCGACGATTCGGGGCTACTCCCCTTCGCTAACGGTGCCAAGGCTAACGGTCAGGCCGGCCGGGCGCCAGGCAGACGCCCGAGTTCGGGCACCCGTATTTCCCGATTCGAGGCCCGAATCTCGGGGTTCGAATTCCCTTACGCGGCAAGAAGCATTGCCAGTATCGCCGTATCGGGGTGGCTGATCGGGTCGACACCCACACGGCTCACCATCGAGGTGATCGTCCCATCGGACTCCGCCTCGACCCATGCGGCCCGGTGCTCCAATCCCAGATACGGCAACCCCGGCAGCAGGACGCAGCCCGACGCCGCCCCGGTGCACTCCGGCAACGACGGCATGGTTTCCGACGGTGGATGCAGCATCAGCAACGCCGGAGGCTGATGATCGGCGAAATATCCTGGCTGGATCGCCGATTCGCCGAAGACCGTCCCCTCGGCCAGCACCAGGCCGACGGTGCCGGGCTCGGGCTCGTCGGGCAATTCCTCGCGGGCGCCGAACACCGTTGTGGTGGAGAGCAATCCGGGCAATGACGCAACCCTGACCGCGACCATCAGCAGCTGGGCCCACTCTTTCGTCGAATCCGGCCAACGACCGGAGATCACAAACCCTTTCAGCGCACCACGGGCATGGAACGGGGAAACCCCGATGGGACGATCAGGACCAGCTTCCATCTCGACCTCCGTGTGACGCCCGGCTCCGCCTAACCACACTGGTAGCTCGAATGACTAAGCATGCCTGCGGGTTAGATGCCGTGCAACCCGACACGGCCACTGACGCACATGTTCTCAAGATGCCCCGTTTCAAGGCCCCGCAAACGGCTGGGGCGCCACGCGAAATCGCGTGACGCCCCAGCCTGAGAAAGACGGCCTCAGCCGAAAATCAGTCCCTGCGTCTTCGACGTCGCGGCCGCGTAGCGGTCCTGGACGTCAGCCCAGTTGACGACGTTCCAGAACGCCTTGGCGAAATCGACCTTGACGTTCTTGTACTGCAGGTAGAACGCGTGCTCCCACATGTCGAGCAGCAGCAGCGGCACGATTCCCAGCGGGAAATTGGATTGGTGGTCGTACACCTGGAAAATCAGCAACTTCTGCGCGAGCGTGTCCCAGCCGAGCGCCGCCCAGCCCGAGCCCTGCACGGTGGTGGCGGCCGCGTGGAACTGCGCGCGGAACTTGTCGAACGATCCGAAGGCGTCGTCGATGGCCGCGGCAAGCTCGCCGGTCGGCTTGTCGCCGCCGTTGGGAGACAGGTTCTTCCACCAGATGCTGTGGTTGACGTGGCCGGCCAGATTGAACGCCAGGTTCTTCTCGTTCAGCAGGACCGCCGAGTGGTCCTCCTTGGCGCGGGCCTCCTCCAGCTTCTCCAGGGCGTCGTTGGCGCCCTTGACGTAGGTGGCGTGGTGCTTGTCGTGGTGTAGCTCGTTGATCTGGCCGGAGATGTGCGGTTCCAGCGCTCCAAAGTCCCAGTCCAAGTCGGGCAGGGTGTATACAGCCACAGCATTCCTTTCTTCGGTGCATCGTTGGTGATGATCGGACGCTCGTCGCGCGGGGCTGCCACGCGGCGGCCAGCCATAATCAACCCTGCTCCATGCGCGCGCCCGCCGCAAGGACGACCGCCGGGAAACGGATACCCGCCGGGGCGTGCCGTCAGTACAAAACGATGATGGCCAGAACGGCGAGTAACGCCAGCGCGACCAGGGCGGCGCGCAGCGCGGCGACGCTGTAGCTGTGGTTACAGGCGGGCGAGCCGGAATACGAGTTCGACGCGGCCGGCGAACCCGGACCGAACGAATGCGTGGCCATCAAGCGCCTTTCACCTGCAAGTCCACCCCGCGTGAGTGAGGTGAGTCACAACGATTTTTCGTGACGGTGATCATAACCCCTCGCGCCGAGGTTGGAAAACGCGCTGCGTAACGACGCGCCGGACGGCCGCTTCCCGTTGTCGTTCCGCTCCTCGGATGAGGGCGCGATCCGCCGGGCGCCAAGCATCCCGGCGGGCTCATCCGCGGGTGCTTAGCGAGGCAATCCATTTCGCTCGGGCGCCGGGTTGGGTTGTTTATGGCACAGCCGTACCACCCAGCGGTTATCCACAGTTGCGGCCCGGGCAGCTCGAAAAGGCTGTGTTGAAGGGTCCGATACCCGTTTGCCGACTGTGGATAAACCTGTGGAAACTGTGGATAGCCCGAGGCAATTGTTTGCGTTGCCGGACCGGCGGCTTCCGCGGGGATCGAATAGTCGCAAGGTTAGGCTGGTCCGGTGATCCAGGTGTGCTCCCAGTGCGGCACTCGGTGGAACGTGCGCGAGCGGCGACGCGACTGGTGTCCCCGCTGCCGCGGGGCACTGATGGCGCCACTGCCGGACATGCCCGCGGCCGACCCGCGATGGAGCGCGCAGCCCGGTCCGGCGCCGGCCAGGCCGCCCGCGGCCCCCGGCTGGCAGCGCACCCCGCCGCGACTGCCGCCGGGCTTCCGGTGGATAGCGGTGCGCCCCGGCGCCGCGCCCCCCCCGCGCCGGCGCCGACGGCTCCTGGGGCCCACCCCGCGCTACACCGTGATACCGCGCTGGGGTTTGGCGGATCACATCGACCAGGCCCCGGCCGAAGCCGAAAAACCTTCCCGGACAGGGCCTTCCGCAGCGGCGGTGCGCACCACGCTGTTCCTGAGCGTCTTGGTCCTTGGCCTGGCCGCCCTGGTGTATGTCGCGCGGTATGTGCTGCTGGTGATCAACCGGAACACCCTGCTGAATTCGGTCGTGGCCATCGTCGCGGACTGGATCGGCGTGCTGGCCAGCGTGGGGGCGGTCGCGGCGATGCTCGCCTCCGGCGTGATGTTGATCCGGTGGCTCATCGCGCGCCGTGCCGCCGTATTCGCCCATCATGGCCTGCCGGAGTCGCGTTCCGTTCGCGCCCTGTGGGCCGGGTGCGTGCTGCCGCTGGCGAACCTGCTGTGGGCCCCCGTGTACGTCATCGAGCTGGCGACCGTCGAGGAGCACTATGCCCGGCTGCGGCGCCCGATCCTCGAGTGGTGGGTCGCGTGGGTTTTCAGCTACCTGGTCTCGATTTTCGCCATTTTCACCAGCTTCGCCACGGACGCCCAGGGCATCGCCAACAACACCGTGCTGATGGTTGTCGCCTACCTGCTCGCGGCGGTCACCGTAGCCGGCGCCGCGCGGGTCTTCGAGGGGTTCGAGCGCAAACCGGTGCAGCGGCCCGCGCATCGGTGGGTCATGGTCGAACGGGGGGGCACCGACGATCGCGCCGCGGGCCCGGCCGAAACTCCGGTTGAGTTGGAGGGGCAGGAACCGGCAGCATAGGGGTATGACGTGGGCCGAGGAGGTGCTCGCCGGGCACCCTTTTGTCGTTGCCCATCGAGGAGCCTCGGCCGCTCGGCCCGAACACACCCTGGCCGCCTACGATCTCGCCCTCAAACAGGGCGCAGACGGCGTGGAATGCGACGTGCGGCTGACCCGCGACGGCCACCTGGTCTGCGTGCACGACCGCCGTCTGGACCGGACCTCGACCGGCGCCGGTTTGGTCAGCACCATGACGCTCGCCGAGTTGCGCGAGCTGGAATACGGTGCGTGGCACGACAGCTGGCGCGCCGACGGCACGCACGGTGACACCAGCCTGCTGACGCTGGACGCGTTGGTGTCGCTGGTTCTGGACTGGCACCGGCCGGTGAAGCTCTTCATCGAGACAAAGCACCCGGTCCGGTACGGCTCGCTCGTGGAAAGCAAGCTCCTGGCGTCGTTGCACCGCTTCGGGATCGCCGCGCCCGCCTCCGCGGACCGGTCCCGCGCCGTGGTGATGTCGTTCTCGGCGGCCGCGGTTTGGCGGATCCGGCGCGCCGCGCCGTTGCTGCCCACGGTGCTGCTCGGCAAGACGGCGCGCTATCTGGCCAGTAGCGCGGCCACCGCGGTCGGCGCCACCGCCGTCGGACCCTCGCTGGCGACGTTGAAGGACTATCCGCAGCTGGTGGACCGCGCCGTCGCGCAGGGCCGGGCGGTCTACTGCTGGAACGTCGACGAGTACGAGGACATCGACTTCTGCCGGGATGTCGGCGTGGCCTGGCTCGCCACCCACCACCCGGGCCGCACCAAGGCGTGGTTGCAGAACGCGCGCGCCGGAGACGGCAGCGGTTAGTTCTGCCCCTGCAGGGCGGCGGCGGGCACGGGCGCGTCGGCGGCGAGCGCCTCGAACAACTTGCCGGCCACCTCGTGGTTCCACACCACCACGGACCCGACGTCGCCGTTGGTGAACTCGCCGATCGGCACCGTGAGCGCGGTGGTGGATCCGTGCAGCGCCCAGCCGAGTCGGGCCAAATCCCAGACATGGTCGCCGCGGTCCACGGTCATCGCGTCGGCGGCGGCGCGGGGCACCGAGTACCAGCGCAGCGGATTGAGCCACACCGCCGGGCTGTCGGCGCGGTGCAGCAGCGCCGACAGGAACTGGCGCTGGTTGGCCATTCGATCCAGGTCTGCGCGCGGTGTATCGCGCGTCCGCACGTAGCCGAGGGCGTCGCGGCCGGCGAGTTTCTGGCAACCGGACGGCAGGTCGATGCCGGCCAACGGGTCGCTGATCGGCGCGGTCGGGCACACGGTGATCCCTCCCAGCGCGTCCACCAGGCCCGCGAAGCCGCCGAACCCGATCTCGACGTAGTGGCCGAGGCGCAGGCCGGTGGCCTGCTCCACCGTCTGGGTCAGCAACGGCGCGCCGCCCATCGCGAACGCGGCGTTGATCTTGTCCCTGCCCTGGCCGGGAATCGGCACGTAGGAATCGCGGGGGATCGACACCACCGTCGCCGGGGTGCTCGACGCGAACTCGGGCACGTGCACCAGCAAGATCGTGTCGGTGCGGCCGGTGCCGACGTCGCCGCCGGTCGCCAGGTCCTGCTGCTGCTCGGCGGTGAGGTCCCGGCGGCTGTCGGAGCCGACGATCAGCCAGTTCGTACCGCGGCCCGGTGCGGGTCGGTCGGGATAGTCGGCCAGCGCCTGCTCGCGGTGCAGCCTGGTGTCGAACCAGACGGCCCCGCCCACGATGCCGGCGCCGGCGAGCAGCGTGCCGATCAGCACCGTGAGCACCGTCGCTCGTAGCCAGCGGCGCTTGCGGCGCGCCCGCGGGCCGACGGGTCGTGGCGGGGCGGCCGGCGGGGTGGGCCGGCGCAGCGGCGTCGTCGCCGGATCGACGGGGATCACGGGCGGCGGCTCCGGTCTGCGCGGCCGCAGGGGCACGTGCCGTCCCGGTGCTGGATCGCCGTTCACCCGGATAACCTACGTGCCGGATCGGCGCCGGGGTTACCTCCGGGCCCGCAGCCCGTTGATGAACGGGCAGCCCATCAGCAGCCGGATGGCCTGGCTCAGCCCGGTCATGTCGTCGACGGGTTTGTGAAACGGCAGCCGGACGTCGTGGTCACCGTCCTTGCCTTCGACGCGGAACCGCATGCCGTAGCGGTCGAGTCCGAGCGGGCGAACCTGTCCCCGCCGCAGTGGCGCCGGCAGCTTCGACACCAGACGGGCAACCACGTCGTTGTGGACGGTGTCCAGGTGCCACAGCAGGCTGCCTTCGACTTCGCAGAAAGGGTCGGGCCGGGCGGCGAGCAGGTCCGCGACCCCGACGGGCTCGGCGCCGGTGGCATCGGTGACGACCACGGACGCGATCTCCAGCCGGAACAGCGTGTACCGCGGGTCCCCGTCCGCCGGAGCCGATTTCGGCGTCACGACCTGAAGCAATGCCGGGTTCGGGTACTCCGCGGCGATCAGGTCGAGCATGTCGGTCACGTCGTCGGGCGGGACCCGCTGCAGGCGGCCGCGCACCCACACCAGCGAACGGACCGGTTCCCGCAGCGGCAGCGGGGCGTAGTCCGTCAGCTCCAGCAGCGCCTGCGATCCGGTCGCCCGGCCATCCGTCTGGCCGGCGCAGTCGACCGGCAACGCGATGGCGAAGGACCCGTCGGGCAGCAGGTGATGCACCGGTGTGGCGACCGGATCCCCACCCTCGATTGCCAGCAGCGCGCCGCCGGCCCGCGCGCAGGCGCTGCGAATGCGTTCCGGGGTCGTCGGTGCATGGCCGACCGTCGATGCCATCGTGCTCCTTAGTCTGTTAGGTAAGCCTAAGTTAACTTACGACCCATCGCGCCGCAAGGACTGTTTGATGTGGACCGCCGTTAGGGTTGGGGCGTGGTCCGCATCGCTTACCTCGGTCCCGAAGGGACCTTCACGGAGGCGGCGCTGCGGCAAATCACCGCCGCCGGGCTGGTGCCGCAGGACGAGCCCGGCCCCATCAGGCAGATGCCGCTGGAAAGCACGCCCGCGGCGCTCGACGCGGTGCGCGACGGCGACGCCGATTACGCGTGCGTGCCGATCGAGAACTCGATCGACGGCTCGGTGGTACCCACCCTGGACAGCCTGGCCATCGGTTCTCCCCTGCAGGTGTTCGCCGAGACCACGCTGGACGTGGCGTTCAGCATCGTCGCCAAACCGGGCCTGGGCGCCGGCGACGTGCGCACGTTGGCCGCCTTTCCGGTGGCGGTGGCGCAGGTGCGCCAGTGGCTGGCCGCCCAGCTGCCCGGGGTCGAGCTGCGGCCTGCGTACTCCAATGCCGACGCGGCACGGCAGGTGGCCGAGGGCCAGGCCGACGCGGCGGTGACCTCGCCGCTGGCCGCCGCCCATTGGGGGCTGGGCGTCATCGCCGACGGCGTCGTCGACGAGCCCAACGCCCGCACCCGCTTCGTCCTGATCGGCCTGCCCGGCCCGCCGCCGGCCCGCACTGGAGCCGATCGAACGTCGGTGGTGTTGCGCATCGACAACGTGCCGGGCGCGCTGTTGGCCGCGCTGGCCGAATTCGGCATCCGCGGCATCGACCTGACCCGGATCGAGTCCCGGCCGACCCGAACCGAACTCGGAACCTACTTGTTCTTCGCCGATTGTGTCGGCCACATCGACGACGGCGCGGTCGCCGAGGCACTCAAGGCGGTGCACCGTCGTTGTGCCGATGTGAGGTATCTGGGTTCTTGGCCGACGGGATCGGCCGTCGGGGTGCCGCCACCGCCGGCGGACGAGGCGTCGCGCTGGTTGGCGCGACTGCGGGACGGCAAACCCGGACAGACGTTCGGCGCCGGGGGGTAGGGGAAGATGGGCGGTCGTTTGGTGCTGTTGCGGCACGGGCAGTCCTACGGCAACGTCGAGCGCCGGCTGGATACCAGGCCGCCGGGCGCGGAGTTGACGCCGTTGGGCCGTGACCAGGCCCGGGCGTTTGCCCGCGGTTCGGGGCGGCCGGCGCTGCTGGCGCACTCGGTGGCCACGCGCGCGTCGCAGACGGCCGCGGTGATCGGCGGGGAAGTCGAACTGGGTGCCCTGGAAGTGACCGACATTCACGAGGTGCAGGTCGGGCGGCTGGAGAACCGCAGTGACGACGACGCGGTCGCCGAATTCAACGCGATCTACGAGCGCTGGCATCGCGGTGAGCTCGACTTGCCGCTGCCCGGCGGGGAGACCGGCAACGACGTCTTGGACCGCTACCTGCCGGTGCTGACCGAGCTACGGATGCGCTATCTGGACGACGAACAGTGGAACGGCGACATCGTCGTCGTCAGCCATGGCGCGGCGATCCGGCTGGCCTCGGCGGTGCTGGCCGGGGTGGACGGCAATTTCGCGCTCGACAACCATCTCGACAACGCCGAGTCGGTGGTGTTGGCCCCGATCACCGACGGCCGGTGGAGCTGCGTGCGGTGGGGACAGCTGACGCCGCCGTTCTATCCTCAGGCCGACGCGAGCCCGGTCGCGGACGCGGTGCGCTCAGGCACCGATCCGATGGGCTAACGACTCGTCCGCGCATGCGCAGCCGACGGCGTCGCAGTCGATGACGAACGTGTGCGCCACCAGCTCGGGGCTGTCGCAGTCCGGCTCGGTGCATTCCCACCGGCGCAACGAATGGCGAATGATGGTGCCGTGGCAGTGATCTAAACCCGCGCGGCACTCGCGACACTGTGCGCTCATAAGCCGTTCATAGCACCCGGCCCGGACAATGTCGGGTTGCCGCGCCCGTAACTCGGCGGTGCGTCTCAGGCCCAGCCGAGCTCCTCGAGCCGGTCGTCGTCGATGCCGAAGTGATGGGCGATTTCGTGGATGACCGTGATCGCCACCTCCTCGACGACGTCGTCGTCGGACTCGCAGGCATCGAGCAGCGCCTCGCGGTAGATGGTGATGGCGTCCGGCAGCGCCCCGGCGTAGTCGGAGTCGCGTTCGGTGAGCGCCACCCCTTCGTAGAGCCCGAGCAGCTCGGCGTCCTCGGGATGGCGGTCCTCGACGAGCACGACGACGTTGTCCATCGCGGCCGCCAGTCCGGGCGGGATCAGGTCGAGCGCATCGGAGACCAGCTCGTCGAACCGCTGCGGATCCATCCGCACGGGCACCCGGCTAGCCTCCCGGGGCCGGTTCGGCCGGCGCCGGCGGCGGGGGCGCGGGTGCCCTGTCTCTTATACAC